>CAZAJO010000001.1:0-35512 GCA_964485575.1 uncultured Gammaproteobacteria bacterium
ACTGAGGAGACTATTATTCTTCCTTTGGTACGAAGTTACTCTTTGCTTTGATTTGTTCCTGAATTTGCACTGGTACCTCTTCATAGTGAGAAGGTTCCATGTATGCGTTTGCTCTACCCTGGGTGAGAGATCTGAGTGTTGTGATGTATCCAGAAAGTTCTGCGAGTGGAACTTGAGCTAGAATAATTCTTGAATTTCCTCTTTCTTCTGATCCTGAAATTTGAGCTCTTTTTGCAGAAAGGTCACCGATAACATCTCCCATAAATTCATCAGGAGTCGTAACTTCAACCTTCATAATAGGCTCGAGAAGTGTTACTTCTGCTTGTCTTGCTCCTTTTTGGAAAGCTTGAGATCCAGCAATCTTAAATGCGATTTCTGAAGAGTCAACGTCATGATACGTTCCGTCATAGAGTGTAACTTTTACGTCAACTACTGGGTATCCAAACATAACTCCCCGTTCCATAGCTTCTTTAATACCCTTTTCAACTGGTGGGATAAATTCTGCAGGAATTGCTCCTCCTTTAATAGAATTTACAAAAACAAATCCTTCACCTCTTGGTTGTGCTTCAACAGTTATAAGAACATGACCGTACTGTCCCCGTCCTCCGGTTTGCTTGATGTACTTAAATTCAGCATTTGCCTGTCCTTTAATAGTTTCCTTGTATGCAACTTGTGGAGCACCAACATTTGCCTCTACTCCCATCTCTCTTTTCATACGCTCAACCATGATCTCAAGTTGTAATTCTCCAACTCCTGACATGATGGTCTGACCTGTCTCATGATCCATTTTGACTGTAAAGGTAGGATCTTCTTCCATGAGTCTTTTCATTGCAGCACCCAATTTCTCTTGGTCAGATTTTGTTTTTGGCTCAATGGCAAGCGAGATGACTGGATCTCTAAATGTAATTTTCTGAAGAACAATTGGCTTTGATTCATCACACAAGGTGTCTCCTGTCACTGTATCTTTAAATCCAACGATTGCTACAATTTCTCCAGCATATGCTTCTTTAATTTCTTCTCTTTGATTTGCATGCATAAGAAGAAGGCGACCTACTCTTTCTTTAACATCCTTTGTTGAGTTGTATGCATAACTTCCACTAACAATCTTTCCGGAATAAAGTCTAACGTAAGTAATTTTTCCTACGTGAGGATCAACCTGCACCTTGAATGCAAATCCGGTAAATGCCTCATCTGGAGTTAATTTTCTTGTTTCCTCAAGTTCAGTTTTTGGATTGATACCAGTGACAGTCTCTAGATCAACTGGAGATGGTAGAAAGTCGATAACCGCATCCAAAAGAGGTTGAATACCCTTGTTTCTCAAAGATGTTCCTGCAAATACGGGTACGACTTTGTATGCAATCGTTGCAGCTCTTAATGCAGCCTTTAACTCATCGTATCCGATCTCTTCTCCATTAAGGTATTTCTCAAGGAGAGCGTCATCTGTCTCTGCAATTTTTTCGATGAGTTGCTCTCTGTACTTTTTGACCATTTCAGTCATCCCGTCTGGGATCTCATCATTTACTTCAAATGTTGCTCCCAACTCTTCTCCATTCCAGATGTATGATTTTTGGTCTAACACATGATAGATTCCTTTAAAATCGTTCTCAGCTCCGATTGGAAGACCGATTGTGACAGGGTTTGCGCCAAGTCTGTCGATAACTGACTGTATAGTCTTTTCATAGTCTGCTCCAAGCTTGTCCATCTTGTTGATGAAACAGATTCTTGGAACATTGTATTTGTCAGCTTGACGCCAAACAGTCTCTGACTGTGACTGCACACCCTCTTCAGCATCAAGAACTGTAATTGCTCCATCCAAAACTCTTAAAGATCTTTCAACTTCAGCAGTAAAATCAACGTGTCCGGGGGTATCAATAAGGTTAAATCTGTGGTCTTTCCAAAATGTAGTTGTTGCAGCACTAACAATAGTAATTCCTCTTTCTCTTTCTTGGTCCATCCAGTCCATGGTTGCTGCTCCTTCATGAACTTCACCGATCTTGTATGTTCTTCCTGTGTAGTAAAGAATACGCTCAGATGTTGTAGTTTTACCTGCATCAATATGAGCAATGATTCCGAAGTTTCGGATCTTGTCTAGTGCGACATTTCTGTCTTTTGTTACTGTTGTTTGTGGGGCTGAACCAGCCATATATATTTTAAGTTTAAGTCAAAAAAACGACCCGTTTGAGTCGTATAAGCAATTGTACCAAATTGAGGTTAGAAAATAAAGGGGCAGAGAGTTATAATCGACATATGAATATGTTTAAAACAACAGATGCCAAATCTGTCGATGAGCTTATTTCAAAAATTGATGAACCAAGAAGAAGTGAAATGGTAAAACTTCATGCGTTCATTAGAAAAACAGTTCCAAAGCTTCCGATAGGACTCTATGGAGCCATCATAGGATATGGAAATTATCATTACAAATCTAAAAGTGGTCGCGAAGGAGATTGGATGATCATAGGACTTGCTTCCCAAAAGAATTATATTTCACTCTATATCTGTTCCACTGAGAATGGAGAATATCTGGCGGAAAAACATAAGGATGAATTGCCAAAAGCAAGCATCGGAAAAAGTTGCATTAGATTTAAAAAGCTTGAAGATATTGATCTTGAGGTACTTAAAAAACTTATACTTAAAGCAGAAAAACTCGGCGGCATGGGAGCCGTCTGATCAGATCATTCCCATTCCATAGTTGCCGGGGGCTTTGTCGTAATATCGAAAACAACTCTTGATACATCAGGAACTTCATTTACAATTCGTGACGAAATATTTTGCAATATGTCATATGGAATTCTAGCCCATGTTGTTGTCATGACATCTTTAGACTCGATGATACGAAGTGCGACAACTTCTGAAAAACTGCGACCATCTCCTTTGACAGCTGTTGAGTATGCGTCAGTCATGATGGGAAATGACATATAGACCTTGTCAAAAAGATTTGCTTTCTTTAACTCTTCCAAAATTATCCCATCAGCTTTTATCTCTTGAGAAAGTCTTTTTTCGTTTACTACTCCGCGAATTCTGATGGCATATCCAGGTCCAGGAAATGTCTGCTTCCAAACAAATTCTTTTGGCAATCCCAGTTTTGCTCCTATAGCGCGTACTTCATCTTTATAAAATTCTCTGACTGGCTCTAACAGTTTCATTCTCATGTGTTTTGGAAGGCCTCCAACATTGTGGTGTGATTTTATTTTGGCTGCATGCTTTGTTCCTTTACTTTCAATGACATCACTATAAATTGTCCCCTGCATGAGAAATTCCGGCTTTATTCCTTTTTCTTCTAGCTTATCGAGTTCTCTTTCGAATACTTCGATGTAATGTCTTCCAATAATTTTTCTTTTCTCTTCAGGATCTCTGACTCCTGAAAGAAGTATTATCATTTCCTTTTTACAATCAACAATAACCGGTTTTATTCCGATGTGCTTAAAAATATTTATCACATGCTCACGGGCGTCAGGTCTTTGCAATCCATTGTCTACAAATATTGGGAAAAAATGATCACCAATTGCCTTTGCAGTCATAACAGCAGCAACCGTACTATCTACTCCACCACTGACAGCACCTATGACGTATCCGTCTCCTACAATTTCTTTTATGTCATTTATTAAGTTACTTGTCGAAATCTTTTGAGTACTTGTCGTGATGCCACAAATTGACAAAAAGTTTCTCAAAATTTCTGTACCGTATTCTGTGTGATCAACCTCTGGATGAAATTGAAGACCATACACTTTTTTCTTTGTATCCCCCGTTATTGCAAAACGCATATTTGCAGTTTTTCCAATAACTTTCATGCCGGTTGGGACTTTGATAATTTCATCTCCATGACTCATCCATACTGTAAATTCAGGAGTTACATTTTTTACGATAAGTGACTCTTTTCCTTTCAAAGTAAGACCCACTCTTGCGGGTCCATATTCTTTTTTACCAACAGTGACGGTTCCTCCATTAAGATGTGCCATAAGCTGAAAACCGTAGCAAATCCCAAGAAGAGGAATTCCTAAAGAAAAAATTGACGGGTCAATTGTTGGTGCTCCTTTTTCATAAACGGATGCAGGACCCCCCGAAAGGATAATTCCATCAGGTTCTGGCATCATAGTGGGACGGAACTTTTCTGGCGTGATAATGCTAACTGCGACACCAAGATCTTTAATGCGCCGTGCTATCAAATGGGAAGTTTGGGAACCGAAGTCTATCACTACTATCATGATTCATAATAATTAATACTTGCCGTATTGTCAATGTTATAATTAGCACATGTTTGAATCTCGAATTAAATTACTCCAAGACTCTCTGGTTGACCACGAAATTGAAGGGTTACTTATAACTTCTTCTTATAATATCGCTTACCTTACAGGAATACATGCATTCTCTATCGAAGAGCGAGAAGCGCGGATGATAGTTACTAAAAAAAATACATATCTTTTTACTGACGCCAGGTACACTCAGATGGTAAAAGATATGGCTCCATTCGTCAGCCTTATTGAAATATCCACAGAAAATCCATTTAGCAAAACCTCTCTAGAAATATTGACCAACGAAAATATAAAACAATTAGGCTTTGAGGAGGAAAACATCACTTATAAAGAAGCAGCGGATTTTGAGGAAAAACTAACTGATATCGATATGGTACCTACTGAGGAGGTAGTCGAAAATATTAGGATAGTAAAAGACAATGACGAAATCGAAAAGATTCGGCAAGCATGCGCACTTTCTGATCGCGGGTTTAGATTTATTCAAAAGCACCTAAAGCCAGGAGTTACAGAACTTGAAATCAAGATTCTTCTTGAAAATTTCATAAGAAGCGAGGGAGGCTCTACGTCTTTTGAATCGATAGTCGCTTTTGGAAAGAATGCCGCTATCCCCCATCACCTGTCTACAAATGAAAAACTGCAAACTTCAGACTGCGTCCTTCTCGACTTTGGAGCAAAGATTGATGGATACTGCTCAGATATGACACGTACGGTGTTTGTCGGAAAACCGGACGAAAAATTCCAAAAAATGTATACAGCTACAAAAGGTGCACAAGAGGTTGCGATGGATTATTTAAGGACTCACATGAAAAAAGGATTTGAGATAAATAAAGCTCAAGAACTTGCTAACAGTCATTTAAAAACAAAAGGATTTCCAAATATTCCTCACGCAATCGGACACGGAGTTGGCCTTCAAGTACACGAATTACCATACGTCTCCCCATTTGCTGATGAAGACCTGGTCCCTGGTATGGTGATAACAAATGAACCAGGTGTATATATCCCAAATTTATATGGAGTACGCATCGAAGATACGGTTCTAATTACGCAAAATGGAGTTGAGGTTTTAACAAAATCCCCCAAAGAACTCGTAGTTGTTTGATTGTGATAGAATTTCATTATGACTGAGGTAGTTGATTCACCAGTTCAGGGAAGGTTTGATGAACACATCTTTCCACCTCATGAACCACTTTTACCTTTCAAACTTATCACAAGTAATCTCTGGATGCAGATGCCTGCAGGAAATATAGCTTTTGCAGATGCTTCTCAAAATCCTGAAATTCCTGAAACTGTTCAGATGCTTGATCAAAAGGGAGAGCATGTAAAGCAAAAAGGCCAAAATCTAGTAAAGCCTTTTGCAGATGTCCATAAAACTCCCGGATTTGTTGTAATACTTCCAGAAACAGTAAATGATGAATCGTATGATGAACTTTTAAAAGCTGCTGTAGATAAAATTACAAGAGCTGCGGACCGGGATGAGACAAGACGGATAATTGTCCAGCATTCAGGTGTCCTTGTTACTATTGAACCCAAACCTGAAGGAAGAAACTTGGGTATAGGATGGAAAAAAGATCGTCATGTAAGAAATGGGTGCGTAAGAGAGGATGTACAAGTAATTGAAGACAAGGACAAAATTATTACTATTGGCAGAATAGACAGAATGCGCAGTCCCCAAGACAGGACATCAAGTTACGGCTACAAAACAGCACAAAGCCGTCTCGACGCCGCACAACAATCAGGACTTACTATTGACAGGACAATACTTAACAATGATGCCAAATCAACAAGAAACGTTGCGCGGACTGAAGCAAATTTGAGTGACCTCAACGGAATTATTATTAGAGATGGGCTTTGTAGTTTTGAAACAAGTATTCGTGGACTTGTGAGTGAAATTCATAAGTGTGATAATCCTTCAGAGCACGAATTTAAAATTCCCAAAACACAGGAACAAATTGATAGATTACTTATAAATCAATTTAAAGAGAATAAACTTAAAGACATAGAACTGCCTGACAGCTGTGGTGATTGCGGTCAACATTATGTTAATAAATATGAGCCATGGGAGTTTTCAGATGAAAAAACAAATAAAATTGTTACACTACTATATGAGCAAAAAGGGTGCAGAGGTCACAGAGGGCGCGGTTTTTTACCTCTCGGAAAAGGTAGGAAAGTTGGATATATAGGATCACGTCCAATCCCACATAATTGAAATCTGATTTCCTTGCTGATACAATCTAAACCGTGAGCAAAGTTCCATTTGTTATTATAGGAATTCTTCTAGTAACAGCAATTTGCATCGTTATTTTCTCTCAAAATGATGGCAAAAATCCTTTAGCTGCTTTAGGAAACCTAACCCCTACTCCTGCATCAAACATAAATCTTTATGGTGATCAGGGAACACAAAGTCCACTTCAGGGACAACAACAGACTCAGCAACAACAAGCCACTCCGACTCAAGTCGTCGTACCAACTGTTGCTTCAACTGATATAATCACAGCTACGATGGCAACAATTCATACAGCAAAGGGAGACATAGAAATAGAATTCTATCCAAAAGATGCACCAAAAACGGTTGCTAATTTTTCGACGCTAGCCAAAAAGGGTTATTACAATGGTCTTACATTTCATAGAGTCGAACCTGGATTTGTTATTCAAGGAGGAGATCCAAATGGCAATGGGTCAGGTGGCTATTCCATCTATGGACCGACGTTTGAGGACGAATTAAATCCGGAGACCACAAGTTACAAGGCCGGATACAAAGAGGGGGTTGTTGCTATGGCCAACCGGGGACCCAATACAAACGGTTCACAATTTTTCATAATGCTTGATGACAATGACTCTCTTCCTAAAAATTACACAATATTTGGAAAAGTCACAAAAGGGCTAGACGTAGTCCACAAAATTGCTGTCGGTGACAAAATGACATCAGTTGAGGTGACTGAATAACCAGATACTCGAAACTATTCCCACGACTGCTACTATCTGCCAGAATATCTGCATCACTATCCACACCTCTTCACCCTTGAACCATTTATAGGGCCACAAGGTATGCGGAGGATTTCTATGCTTTGTTGCAAATTGTTCCAAGAACCAATAAAGAACTTCTCCTAAAGACCTTATGGTCCAGAATACTGAAATAATGAGAAGAAATATAATCCATTGGTTTAAAAGTAAATAAAATATTGAAACCAAAAAGAAAAATAATCCAAAAACGACAGCGTCTATCCACACAAAGGCACCAATTGGATTGAAGATATTACAAAGTCCAAATGGATTTTTTTTATTCCTTACACCCAGCAAAAACCCACTAAGTGCATAAACACCCCACACTACAACAAGAATACTCTGCCAAAAATTCATATGGTATCCAATGAATCCTGAAGATTAGAATCTGAAGTGAGCGAATGCTTTGTTAGCATCTGCCATTTTGTGAACGTTATCTCTTTTTCTTATAGCTTCTCCTTCGTTATTTACTGCTGCGATGATCTCTGCTGCCAATTTCTCAGAAAAAGTCTTGAATTCTGAATTTGGTTTCTTTCTTGTTGCCTCAAGTAGCCAACGGATAGATAGTGAGATCTTTCTTGTTCCTCGTACTTCTTGTGGCACTTGATAAGCTGCTCCTCCGACTCTCTTTGCCTTAACTTCTTGCTTTGGCGCAATAGTATCCAATGCTTTTTCAAAAGTAGATAAAGGCTCCATTCCTTTTGATTTTAAGATCTCAAATGCTTTATATACATTTTGTTGTGCAACGGTTTTTTTACCATCTTCCATCACATTATTGATGAATTTGGTAAGAAGAGCACTTCCATAGATTGGATCAGGAATCATTACTCTTTTTGGTATGTTTTGGTGTCCTCTTGGCATATTCTAAGCGGCTGCTTGCCCTCCTCCTTTTTTGGCTCCGTATTTAGATCTAGATGTCTTTCTTCCCTGTACGCCAGCAAGGTCAAATTTTCCTCTTACCAAATGGTATTTTACTCCAGGCAAATCTTTTACACGCCCACCACGTACTAGAACAATTCCGTGCTCAGCTAAATTGTGTCCGATTCCTTGGATATATGCTGTTACCTCTTCTCTATTTGATAATTTTACACGGGCTACTTTACGAAGGGCTGAATTAGGCTTTTTTGGAGTCATGGTTCTAACCAAAGTTACTACTCCTCTTTTTTGTGGTGAAGGATTTTCTGTGTATGCTCTATTTTTTGCATTAAAGATAGTCCTAAGACCGGTTGCTTTGATCTTTTTGTTCTTTTTTGATCGTCCTTTTTTGACGAGTTGATTTAATGTTGGCATATATTATTTAGGGTTTAGGTTTTAGGGTCTAGGGTTTAGTTTTTTAAAACTATACGCTAAACGCTTCCTTAACTAAACGCTTGTTCTGAATTATACACTCTCAGAATCATCTTTTCCAGACTCTGAAGGAGTTTCTGTTTCGGAAGTTTCTTCCTCTACTTTTTCTTCTGTGTTTTCTTCAACAACTGGCTCTTCAACTACTGGAGTTTCAGAAACTTCTGCTCCCTCTACTTCTTCGACATCAGTTGCAACCATCGGTACCATTTCAACGCTTTCTGGCTCGATGTAATTGTCCATCAAGTGTTCACGGACTGGGATAAGACGTCCAACGATAACATTTTCTTTAAGTCCAATAAGATTGTCAACCTTTCCTTCAAGTGAAGCATCTGTCAGGACTTGAGTTGTTTCTTGGAATGAAGCTGCTGACAACCATGAGTCGGTAACAAGAGCTGCTTTTGTGACTCCAAGCATGGTCTCTCTTGCTGTTGCCGGTTCTCCACCTTCAGCAATTACTGCTGCATTTTCATCTTCAAATCTTAACTTTGAGATGAGATCTCCTGGAAGAAGGGAGGTGTCTCCGGTTGTTTCGATCATTACCTTATCAGACATCTTTCTAACGATTGTTTCAAAATGCTTATAATGAATTGAAATACCTTGTGATTCATACACGTATTGGATCTGGTCGATAAGATACTGTTGTGCTTTTTGAAGTCCACCAACTTTTAGAACATCTTTTGGATCCAAATGTCCTTCACAAAGTTGTGTTCCAGATACTACTTGCTCGCCATCTGTAATAAGTAAACTTGAAGCAAGTGGAACAAAATATTCACGCTCTTCAACAGGCTTTACTTTAGTATTTTTGATCTTAACAATATATCCGTCTTCAACTTTTTCAACACTAGCCTTACCGGTGATTTCAGCAACAGGTGCCAAATTCTTTGGACGTCGTACCTCAAAGAGTTCTTCAACCCTTGGAAGACCTTGCGTAACGTCACTCATAACAACTCCTCCAAAGTGCTTAACACGCATTGTAAGCTGAGTTCCAGGCTCTCCGATGGATTGTGCTGCAATAACTCCAACTGGTGTCCCAAGATCTGCTCTCTTGTATGAAGAAAGATCCCATCCATAACAAGCTGCGCACATTCCGTATTTAAGTCTGCAGTAGATAGGAGTTCGTACGTCCGCTGCCATTACAGAATCATCCTTTAGAATCTCGTCTAATTTCTCGTGATCAATATCATCACCCTTTTTGACATATACTTTCTTTGTTTTCTTTGAAGTTATATCTTTAAGAGCTACTCTTCCCAAAAGCATGTTAACGATTGGAGTTATGTTCTCTCTATTCTCAAGTGGGACATGATACCCAATTGTGCTACCACAGTCTGCTTCACGGATGATAACGTCATGAGTAACGTCAACAAGACGTCGAGTAAGGTATCCAGCGTCAGCAGTCTTAAGAGCTGAGTCGGTAAGACCTTTTCTTGATCCTCTTGCAGAGTTTACGTATTCAAAGATAGAAAGACCTTCTCTAAAGTTAGATTTGATCGGCAATTCAACAATACGTCCTAGTGGATCGTAGATAAGTCCTCTCATAGCAGCAAGCTGTTTGATCTGATCTTTTCCTGCACGAGCACCTCCTGAATCAGCGATGATCCGGACGATATCATTTTTAGCGAATAGATCCCAGGTAAGATTTGCCATTTTCTCAGTTACCTCAAGCCATACGTGATTCATAAGTCTCTTCTGCTCTGAAAGAGTAATGAGTCCCTGTTGGTATTCGTTCTCAATTTCTTGGATTTGTTTCTCAGCAGCATCGATAAGAGTATCTTTGTTATCAAGCATCTTAAGATCAAATGTACTTACTGAGATTCCGGAAATTGTTGCTGCGTAAAACCCGATCTCTTTGATCTTGTCGATAAGATTTGCAACCTCAATCTCTGAGATCTCAACCATAGCTTTTGTGATGATTTCACGGATTGTTGATGCTTTTATTTCTTCGTTAACAAATCTCATCTTCATAGGTAGTGCTTCATTGAACATGATCCTTCCCAGTGTTGTCTCGAAGGTCTTTCCATCAAATCTGATCATAATAGGCTCGCGAAGAGTTATCATCTTAAGTGACAATGCCAAATAACCTTCAGCAGGATTTGCAAACATAGGTAATGTTTCTTTTCTCTTAGACTCGTCAATTGAGGTCAGATAGAACATTCCAAGTGCCATCTCTTTGTTAGGAAGAGTGATTGGATTTCCATCAGCAGGCTTTAACAAATTTGATGCAGGCATCATGAGATTTATTGCCTCTTCTTGTGCACGGGCTGACAATGGAACGTGGATAGCCATTTGATCTCCGTCAAAATCAGCGTTGTAACCTGCGCAGACACAAGGATGGATCTTAATAGCACTACCTTCAACAAGCACAGGATAGAATGCCTGTATACCCAATTTGTGAAGGGTTGGGGCACGGTTCAAAAGAACCGGATGATTTTTGGTGATCTCCTCCAAGATGTCGAATACTTCCGGTGGTCTCTTTTCAATATATCTTTTAGCAGCTTTTGCATTTGGAGTGGTAAGACCTCGAGCAATAATTTCTCGGATAACAAATGGCTTAAAAAGTTCTAGTGCCATCTCTTTTGGAAGTCCGCACTGATTAAGAGATAGTTCTGGTCCAACGATGATTACTGAACGTCCTGAGTAATCTACACGCTTTCCAAGAAGATTCTTTCTGAAACGTCCTTGTTTTCCGCGCAGTACATCTGAAAGTGATTTAAATTGTCTTTGAGTGGATGAAGCTCTAATTGATGTATCGATAAGATAATCAACAGATTCCTGTAACATTCTTTTCTCATTTCTCAAAATGATTTCAGGTGCACCGAGTGAAATAAGGTGATTAAGTCTATTGTTTCTATTGATGACTCTTCGATATAGATCATTAAGATCAGATGTAGCAAATCTTCCTCCATTTAACTGAACCATTGGCCTGAGATCTGGTGGAAGGACTGGAAGAACCCTCAAAACCATTGATGAAAGATCAAATCCCGCTTCATTGATAGCCTCAATAAGGTGTAGTCTTTTTAGAAGTTTTAGTTGTTTTTGACCAGATGATTTATTTTCGTCTTCTCTTAACTGTCCGATGATTTTTGGAATATCCATCTGCTCAATAGCATGAAGGATTGCACTTGCTCCCGTTTCAACTTCAAAGAAGATGATTACATCATATTCCAATAGTCGTACGTATTCCTCTTCTGAGAGAACGTCCCAATTCTTAAGTCCCTTAACGATGTCATTGATTCTGTCAAAAATTTCTTCAATTCTTGATCCTTCATTTTCAAGTCTTTTGTCTAAAGCTGCATTTTTCTGCTTGTAGTTAACTCTTTGCTCCTCAAGTACGAGATCTTTTCTCTCTTTCTTAAGAGTTGCTTTAGTGTCGACCAGTTTTTCTTTTTCCTCAGCTGCGAGTCTTGCCTTCTCATCTTCGATTGTCTTTTTGAGTTCTGAAAGTCTTGATTGTTTTACCTCTTCAAGTGCTTGTTGTGCTGCTTTTCTTTTATCTTCATCAATTGTTGTAACTAAGTAACTTGCGTAATAGATAATTGACTCAAGTTCTTTCTGTGAAGTTCCGAGAAGTGTCGAAAGCTTTGATGGTGATCCCTTAGAGAACCATACATGGATTACAGGAGCCGCAAGTGTGATATGCCCCATTCTCTCACGTCGAACACGAGAGTAAGTAACTTCAACACCACATCTGTCACAAACTATTCCCTTATAACGGATTCTTTTGTATTTTCCGCAGTAACATTCAAAATCACGCGTCGGTCCAAATATTCTTTCGTCAAAAAGACCATCTTTCTCTGCTCTGAATGTACGGTAGTTGATCGTTTCTGGCTTTGTTACTTCGCCATATGACCAATTCTTTATGTCATCAGGTGAAGCCACTGTAATACGAAGCCCTTCAAAATCAGAAATGTTTATAACATCATTTCTTCTTTGAACTGCCTTTGGTGCAAATGCGCCGTCTCTATATTGTTGATTTCCGTCTTGTGGTTCCATATTTTTAGTTTTGTCCTCCTTCTTCTACAGGTACATCATCTGCTGTTTGTTCTGTTCCTTCAACTGAATCTGCTATAAGTTCTGCTTCAGGTGTTAAAATAGGATCTGTTGTCTCTGTTTCTACATCTTCAACTTCCAATGCTTCTTGTAATTCTTCAGATTCTTTCTTAACTTCTTCAGCAGCGTCACTGACATCCTCATCTTCTTCATCGGCAATAACTGCTGCTGTAGGTTGAATATTCATACCCAATGATTGAAGCTCACGGATCAGAACCTTGAATGATTCTGGAACTTTAGGAGTTGGGATGTCAACACCTTTAATGATTGCTTCAAATGCCTTGGCACGACCTGCAACATCGTCTGATTTTATAGTTAACATTTCCTGTAAAGTGTAGGCTGCTCTATGTGATTCAAGAGCCCAGACTTCCATTTCTCCAAGTCTTTGTCCTCCCATTTGAGCTTTTCCGCCCAATGGTTGTTGTGTAACAAGTGAGTATGGTCCAGTTGATCTTGCATGAGTCTTATCCTCAACCATGTGGATAAGCTTCATGATATATCCGATTCCAACAACTACATTATTTTCGTATGCATCCCCTGTTCTTGCATCATACAATTTTACCTTAGCATCGGCAGGAATGCCTGCTTGTTTTAGCAGAGCAAAAAGTCTTTCTTCTTCAGTCTTTTCAAAAACAGGAACTGCTATTTTATCACCTAATCGCTTTGCTGCCCAGCCCGCATGTGCTTCAAGAAGCTGACCCAAATTCATACGTCCAAGTACTGAGATTGGTGAGATCATGATATCAACTGGTGTTCCATCCTCTAGATAAGGCATGTCAGATTGAGGAACAATTTTTGAAATAACTCCCTTATTTCCGTGACGTCCGGCAAGCTTGTCTCCGACAACAACATGACGAAGTTGTGCTACCTCAATAAGGAGTTTTCTGATTGTTCCAGGCTCCAATTCATCACCCTTGTCACGGTCAAGAACTTGTACAGATGTTACTATTCCATGTTCTCCGTGTGGCATTCTCAAAGATGTGTCTCTTACTTCCCGTGCTTTTTCTCCAAAAATTGCTCTCAAAAGTCTTTCTTCAGCAGTAAGTTCTGTTTCTCCTTTTGGAGCAATCTTACCAACCAAAATATCACCTGGATTTACCTCAGATCCAACAACAACGATTCCTTCTTCGTCAAGGTTAGCCAAATCCTCTTCAGCTACATTTGGGATATCTCTTGTAGTTTCTTCTGGTCCTAATTTTGTATCAACAACTGTTGCTTCATATTTCTCAATATGAACCGAAGAAAGCTCGTCGTCTTTAACAAGTCTATCCGAAATTACGATAGCATCCTCATATCCAAGTCCGTCATATGACGCATATGCGATGAGAAGATTTTTACCAAGTGCTAGCTCGCCGTAATCAGTTGCAGGTCCATCAACCAAAACGTCTCCTTTTTTGACTTTCTGGCCCATAAATACGACTGGTTTTTCAGAGAAGTAAGTATTTTGAGCTGTTCTTTTGAACTTCTCAATTTCATATTCCATTTTTCCACCTTTGCCAGAAATAACAACTTTATTTGCATCTACGAAAGTTATTTCTCCATCAAATGGCGCTTTAACGACTCTTCCCATAGCCTCTGCAACCGTCGCCTCCATACCAGTTCCTACAACTGGAGATTCAGTCTTTATAAGAGGTACAGCTTGACACTGCATGTGTGTTCCCATAAGTGCACGGTTAGCTTCGTCGTGGTCAACAAAGGGGATAAGAGATGCTGAAGTTCCAACTACTTGTCTTGGAATAACGTCAATATATTGAATCTTGCTTTGCTCAACTTCAAGATATTCTCCTCGATGTCTTGCAGGAACTAATTCGTCCATCAGGTATCCTTGTGGATCAACCTTAATATCAGCATGAGTAATAAATTGATCAGACTCAACGTCTGCATCAAGGTAGACTAATTCTTCAGTTACTTTAGCTACAGTTTTTCCACCCTTTTTGACGTGTTCTACTTTTCTATAAGGAGCCTCTAAAAAGCCGAATTCATTAACCCGTGCGTAAAGAGCAAGATACGTAACAAGTCCAATATTTGGACCTTCAGGGCTTCTGACCGGACAAATCTTTGAATATTGTGATGCATTGATGTCACGAATTGAGAAAGATGCTCTTTCTCTTGAGATACCACCGGTTCCCATAACGGTTAGGCGTCGTAAGTTGTCGATTTCTGCTAATGGATTTGTTTGGTCGAGGATTGCTGATAGCTGAGAAGTTCTGAAGAATTCGTTGATTGCTGCAATAATAGGGTGAGCGTTTATGAAATGAGACGGTGAATAGATCTCTTCAGTTGAAGTAAGGGACATCTTTTCCTTGATGATTCTCTCAAGTCTCAATGCTCCCACTCTAAATGCGGTTGTTTGAACCAATTCTCCAACACTTCTGACACGTCTGTTGGCTAGATGATCAATATCGTCAACCTTACCTTTCCCTTGAGTAAGACCGATAAGATATTTGATGATACCGATAATATCCTCGACAGCCAAAGTAGCAACCGTTCCATCAACGCCTGCATTAAGACCGTTAAGTTTTTTGTTGATTTTGTATCGTCCAACCATAGAAAGGTCGTACCGACGTCTGTCAAAGAAGGTATCTCTGAAGTTTTGGCGGATTGTATCAATAACAACTGGTTCTCCAGGATTTAATTTCTTGAAAATCTCAATAAGAGCGTCTGTTGATCCTTTAGCTTCATCTTTAGAAAGTGTAAGTTTAATGACGTCTTCTGCGCCCTCAGTATCTTTGAATTTTTCGTAAATCTCCTCATTTGTTTCGATTCCAAGAGATTTTAGAAAAACGGTACCGAGAAATTTTTTGCGTCTATCAATTCTTACCACAATCATGTCAGTTCTCGTAGTTGATATCTCAAGCCATGATCCATGAACCGGGCGAAGCTCTGCTGTATAAAGGGTTTTTCCTGTTATTGGGTCTTCTGCTCCTGTAAAAAAGACTCCAGGGGATCTAACAATTTGATTAACGATAACTCTTTCTATTCCATTTACGATAAAAGTTGCTCTCTCGGTCATTTTTGGTACTTCACCTAAGAAAACCTCCTGAGTTACTTTCTTTCCAGTCTTTTTATTGAGAAGTGTTGCCTCAACTGTTAGTGGGCAGAAGAAGGTCAACCCTTTTTTCATTGCCAATTCTTCAGTGATTTTTGGTTCTCCAAGTCTATATTCACCAAGGGATAACTCCCAATTTTTACCGGTGAAATCTTCAATAGGGGAAATTTCGTCGATTACTTCACGAATACCCTCCGCAAGAAACCATTTGTAAGACTCTTTCTGGATACCCAAAAGATCCATTTCGGGAAGCTTTTCTACTTGCTTGCCCCAATATTGTCGCAATTTGTTTTGTTTTAACATCGGAAATGAAAAGAAGTGTCTCCAATCACGAAAAAAAACGATGAGCACACATGTACCCATCTTTTTTTACATGTTGTTTACATATACAGCATTTGATAATTATTGTCAATACCCTATTTTACGATTGACAAAAATTGAGCTCAAAATTAGTTCAAATACTTTTGTATATTTGCGTTATGTTCTGAGAGTGTCTTTGAGAAATGTACATTGCCCTTAGGGTCATGAATATAGTAGTAATACTCGCTTGAGGCTGGCTTATACGCAGCTTCAATTGCTTCAATCCCTGGATTTGAGATAGGTCCAGGTGGAAGTCCAGGATACATATAGGTATTGTATAGAGAATTTATTTTTCTGTCAGCACCTGTCGGCACCGCCCACCATTTACCGGTAGAATTCTTTCCCTTTGCATATTGAAGTGTTGCATCTATATCAAGAGCCATTCCATCGTTTAATCTATTGTATAAAACCGAGGCAATAAGCGGTTTTTCATCATCCCGCAAAGCTTCACGCTCAATAAGGGAGGCGAGTATTACTATTTCCTGTAGTTTTGCACTATCCTTAGAAAGTCCAATCGAGTTGATTCTTGTATTGAAATTGTTTTTCATAATCGATACTACAGTTGCTACATCAGCATCTTTCGGAATTAGGTAGGTGTCAGGAAATAAATACCCCTCTTCTTCTCTCAAAACAGGAACCCAACTAGGCTGAAAAGTGGGAATTTCACTCTTCAAAACCTCTGCAATCTCTTCTGCCCGATACCCTTCAGGTATAGTGACCCACGTATCGATGGTTCCGTGATTTATTGCATCCATAATTTGAGTCAAATTCATCGATGGCGAAAGCTTGTATGACCCTGCCTGTATCTTAAAGTCCAAATTGTTCTTCTTTATATATATGAAGAATACAACAGGATCACGAATAAGTCCTTGCTCCTTGAGGTCATTTCCGATATGCCTTATTGCAGCCCCCTTGGGGATGACAAATACTTTTTCTGATGTATCTTTTTTATTAACGGCAGATATTCCGTTATTCCACCACAGAGAACCAAAAATAAAGATGACGACGGCAAGGATGATTACTATGGAGAGCTTTCGCATTACTTTTCCTATTTTACCACAAGACTCTTACTCTATTTTATACAGTGGGAACATTTCGAGAGAGTCAAATGCTTCAGTAAGTCTATGGTCTGTTTCTGAATACATATCTAATATAACCTCTCCTTGAGTTAATCTGTCATCAACTCTTTTGTGTAAGTACAGACCAGCTCTATGATCCTGAGGTGCACCCAAAACTTTGGCAATGATTGAGACATTGTTGTTATTGATACTCCTTATAACCCCAGCTTTCTCAGCTTTTATTTCTTTTGTTTTAGGACCTGCATGCAGACTACTTGATTTGATCGTAGGATCTCCTTTCTGAGCCTCAATTATTTCCATCATTTTTCCGTGAGCTACCCCACTCGTAAGTAAATCCTGCGCCCAAGCATGAGTCGTTTCGTATTTTGACTTATACCTATTTTTTATCTCATCTGTTGCATCCTCTAGACACAAGGTAAGCAGTGTTGCCGCCAGATCTACTGATTTCTTTTCAAGAGCCATTGGTCTGTCATCTGCTTGTTCCAAAACTTTTAAAGCATCTTTTGCTTCTAAAAGTGGGCCAATCCCATTTCCTGCAGGTTGATGTGCATGGGATATTACCGTTTCAAGCTTGATATCAAACCTTTTTGCGAGATATTTGAATTTTTTACCAAGAGCCTCGGCGTCCTCTTTATGATGGACCTTCATGGTAATCCCATAAGGAATATCAATGACTACATGGTTGGAACCAAATGCAATCTTTTTTGCCATTACAGACACGAGGATTTTATCAAAACTCTCAAGCGCCAGCGGCTCTTCGACGTGAATGATTTCGTCATCTGCGGGCGCAATCTTAAAACTTCCACCCCATACGATACATGCATTTGTTTTTTTTACGATTTCATATATCTCTTTCTCGTCAAAAGTTACCTTTGCAAGACATTCCATCGAATCAGCAGTTCCAGCTGGTGTCGTAATAGCTCTTGATGAGCTTTTTGGGATAGTAAAGCCTGCACTAGCTATGATGGGTACTATGATCATTGTCGCTCTTGTTCCCGGCAATCCTCCGATAGAATGCTTATCAGCAACAATTCCTTCAAAATGTAGCTTCTCCCCTGTCTCGACCATCGCTTTGGTCAAAAAATAGATCTCGTCATAAGTAAAACCTTTTGAATAACCCGATGCTGCAAAATAAGTAGTCAGGACATCACCAAGCCTGTCGTGAGAAATCTCATCCATGATGGCATAGATTTCTTTGTAGTTAAGTGTTTTACCAACTAATTTTTTTTGTATTGCTTTTAAAGCATCGTCATTTGTAACCATATCTATCCGCCTCCTTTCAAGGATTCCATTGCTGACCTGAAAAAACCACGGATAATCCGGAACATTAAGTAGAAAAATCCAGTTAAGGTTCGGTTTACCGCTGGCCAAATATTGTAAAAAAACCGGTAAATGCGGTCTTTCCAAATCTGCCACCTATAAGACCGTGCTAACTGTGCATCCTCCTGAGTTTGTTGTGTAATATTCTGATTTTCTTCCATATTATTTTAACTAAACCCTAAACCCTTTTCCTAAACCCTAATTCTGTAGTGCCGCCCTTACAACCAACCTTTTCCATGTTGTTCCCGGTGGGGTACATGTGACAATTGTAATGTAGCTGTTGTCATAACTTTGAGCAAAAATATTCGGATCATTTGATTCAACAATTGAGATGGCAAATACCTTATAAGTATAGTCTCTCCCATTCAACGTAATGACAACCTCATCCCCAGACTTGATTTTATGCATATTGGCAAATATTGTCATGTAATTCTCGGGATCAAACCATTGGGGTAAGGTTGAATGCCCAAATATTACCGATGTTCCATGATCAATCGGGCTTTTTGAGGTTGAAAAATACTGAACGAGGTGTTTTGAGAGATCAAAATCGACTGATGAAACTTTCATATGATCGATCTTTTGAGAAGGGATCGAAAATTCGTATTCTGTAACTTTTTGATTTGATGATCCCGGTTTTTTGACTTGAGGGAACCAGTTTCGAGCATCACGATAATCTGACGTAACATTTGATATTCCTGAAGAGAACAATCCACCTATCGAAGGTGCGCTATTGAGAACAAAACGTTGTGGTAAGGGCGCAGTAATATCTGCTTGTGCAAACGCAGATGAGAGAAATATCTGATATGAAAGCAATGGAAAGAAAAAGTATAGAAGAGTGACCACACCAATACTGATACTAAAAATACCAAGAATTTTTTTAATCCTCTTATTGGAAAACAATCTTTTTGATCCGTAGGAATATCTATGCATTTATTGAGATTTTATACTGACCGAGATATTTGCCTTATTGAGTGGTACAAATAACGGCAAGAAAGGTATTCTATTAGAAAAGACAATTGTCGCATCAGAAACACCCGGAGTAGTCTTCAGTTTTGTGATTGCCCCCTTATCGCTCTTTCCTGAAATTTCTGCAGGAATAGTCTTTTCATCAAAGTCAGGCTTGAATACCGCGTTATATGATAATTTTGCACTGATATCATCCTTATTCTGCTTGATGCTTGAGATATTGATAGTGCTTTCCTCAACAGATAATTTGAAGTCTTTAGGTACATTAAAATCATCTGATGACGAAATGAATTTAGACAATTCTTCCTTTTTATATATCCCCAATGTATAGTCGACAGTCGCAGTCAATTTCACATTTTTTGCTTGATCGTTCTCTTTTTTATCAAATGTTTTATCTTTAAAATCAGCCGATAAATACGTAGGTACCAATGCTTCATCTCCTGAAAGCTTGGATGTCGCTTCACTCTTGGCCTTATCAAACAACCGCTTCGTCACCGTTTCTTCAAGTCCTTTAAGATCCTTCGCAGAAACGACTTGTATTTCCTCTTTTGTTCCCCCAGAAAAAGCTGCGTCATTTCTTCCAAAAACATCAGATGTTGAAACTCCCTTAATCGTAAAGTTTGTTTGGGATGGGATATTGTATTCCTTACCAAAACTTGATGCAGTAACTTTTGCGGAAGTGTTGGAGAATGATGTTGAGAAGGAACTTGTTGAGGCTATTTTTACATCATCATTAAGGGTAAATTCCAAATTATTTGATGAGGTGACAACCGTCCCTTTATCTATCTGCTTTTGACTTTCGGTTTTATTAAAAATTGTTATGCTCCCCGTCGCTTTCTGACCTGTATCTTTTTGGCCGGTAGTTTCTTGTGTTTCTTCTCCACTTACCTCTACGTCAAGGGTAGAAACTTTTAGTGTCTGGTCTGCAAAAGAAGATTCGCCTTTGGAAGTGAGCGTTATATCCATCGAATCTTGAGCAAATGCTTTTTTATCGGTAAATACAACAACACTAGCTTTTAAAATGAATGAATAATACGCACCAACAATGAGAACCACAACAACAAGAGCAATAAGTGGGATGATAAGCTTACGACCATTTCCTAACATTTTTGGGACTTTTGCAAATGCTTGGGGCGTAAAAAGAGCCGGAACCGAACTTATGATACCGGCTATTGGTGAGAGAGAAGGAGGAGGCACATCCTCTTCAAAAACCTCTTCTCCGCCATGTTCTACCGTTTCAACGTCGTGATGTTTTATTATTGGCTCTACTTTTTTATCTGTGTCCTCTGAAAAAACCGGAATATCTTTTTTGCTGTGTGTTACTACTTTTTCTTCACTCACCTTCTCGGCAATATCAGCATCTTTTATAAAACCGAATGAATCACTTTTGTCTGATACATTTACGTGCTCTTCCTCTCCTTCATCAACTTCTGATGTGCTAACAGCAACTTCTCCTTTGATCGTCACATTGAGTTGTGTAGCGACTCCGTGGATGATTGCTTCATTCTCAAATCCTTTATCCAAAATTGCAACTTGTGGAAGGTGCATGAATGAAAGTTCTTTTGTCCAATGATGGGAAAGGAATTTTTGAGAAACCGCTTCTGCTTCCTTATTGTGAAGGAGTATAATCTTTGAGGGTAAAACGTCTAATTTTGTAACCTGGCCAAGCAGTTTTTCGACTGTTGTTTCTACACTCTCGTCAATCATCCCATTTTTTATATCGATGATGTTTCCACTTCTGACGATAAATGCTGTTAGGTATTTTTCCGAAATCTCAACAAAAATTCCACTGACCGGTGCTCCTTCTTTTTTCTGTAAAAAAGCAACGATTGCTTCTATTGAGATGATAAAACCCATTGGGGTAAGGGCAAGCTCAGTACTGATTTTTTTAAGCTGGAGTAATCGTTCTGCTTTTATCTTTCCTTCCTCTACCCAAGAGTGAGGGACTGCAAAGATGGTCTTTTCCAAATTTGCTCCATCTGGAAGACTCATCTCTATTCGGGAGATGACATTGTCACAACTAACTACAAGGTCTTCAGCTGAGGCAGCCTCCAGATCAATCGGTGTTTCGTGTGAAGAAAGGATAACAAGGGTTTTTTCTTGTTCCTTAAAAAGGATAGAGGAGATTTTGTCTGTCTCAAAAATTAATGCCAGAAAAAATTCAGTACTGACACTCTTTGTTAGAAATGGTATAGCAGGCAGCTTCATAAATTAGGTTTCAGGTTTCAGGTTTTTGGTTCTAGTGAAAACAAGATTTTTTACAATGTTTGTAAACTAAACCCTAGTCCCTAGAAACTAGACCCTTACGTTAATTTGGCGTAGATACGACGAACGCCGCGCGCAACGCCTTCTTCCTTTAGTATATCAAAACTATTGATTTGTGCTGTGTGCTCTACATGTGGCCCTCCACAAAATTCCATAGAATAATCTCCGATAAAATATATTTTTACATCATTTCCATATTTTTCATCAAAAAGACCGATAGCACCCATGTCCTTCGCTTTTTGTAATGGCATTATTTCGAAATGAACAGGAAGATCTTCTTTTATTTTTTCCCTGACAATTTCTGTAACTTTCGAGAGTTCTTCTTCGGTTAATTTACGGTCAAATGTGAAATCAAACCTCACTCTCTCAGTCGTGATATTGCTTCCGGTCTGATGAGCACTCTTCCCCAAAACATCTCGAAGGGCCTGATGCATGAGATGAGTTGCCGTATGCCCTTTTACAGTCAGCTCCGAATGGTCAGCAAGTCCACCCGCAAACTTTTGAGCTGCACCGGAACGGGATAGATCCTGATGTTGCTTTATAAGTTCAGAAAGAGCTTTTTTATCAAATGTATACCCAAGGCTTTCCAGTTGAGTAGGTCCCAAACCAAATGATGTTATTGCTTTAAATGCAACATCAGCAGAAATTAATGTCATACCCATCAACTCATCGCCGACCGTCACCTCATCAGAAATTTTGGCGATTTCGCGCTCTATCATTTTCTTTCCACCAGCAAGAGCTTTTTGATAAGAATTCTCTTCTTCCAAAATTGTGTTTTTTATGTGCTCAAACTTTTCAACCAAACTCTGGTCTGTTTCTTTGTATTGATCAACTATACTCTCAACAACTTTTGAAATGTCTTTTCCTTCGAGTAAATAGAAATTATCTAGTCCACGTCTAATCAAACGGCGAAGTATATATCCTTGTTCTTTATTTGATGGAGTAACGTTATTTGATGAGATAAATGTAGCAGCCAAGAAGTGATCGAGAACTATTCGCATCTCTTTTGAATTCTCCTCATATTTTTTATTTGTTTCAGAACATATTGTAGTGATTATTGGAAAAAACAAGCTTGTTTGAAAAACATCATTCTTGTTCTCTGTTGCAGCAACAAGGCGCTCCAACCCTCCCCCAAAATCAACATTTTGCTTTGGCAATTTTTCAAATCCTTGTTCTGTCTTTATATACTGCATAAAAACTGAGTTTCCAATTTCCATATATCTTCCACAGTCACAATTAACGTGGCATTTCTCATCGGAAAAATCACTTCCCTCATGTATTTTTAACTCTTCTCCGAAATCGAAAAACACTTCACTGTCAGGTCCCCCCGGTTCTCCAACTGGCATCTTGTCTGGTGTGCCAGATCTTGACCACCAATTTTTGGTATCCCCATATTCAAATATTCTCTCTCCTACTTTTGCGTCAATTCCTTTTGTTTCAAAAAGTTTTTTCCAGACCTCAATACTCTCTTCGTCTTTTGGAATGATACTATTCCCTTCAAAAACCGTAACAAAAAGCTTTTTCGGATCCAGACCTAATTCATCTGTTAGAAACTCGAAAAAGTATGGAAGTTGTTCTTTTTTAAAATAATCACCCAAAGACCAATTCCCAAGCATCCTAAAAAATGTAGTGTGACGGTTGTCCCCTATCTCATCAATGTCTTGTGCGCGAAAACAATTTTGAGCGTTCACAAGTCTCACCCCAGACGGATGGGTTTCACCTAAAAGAAAAGGAACGAGTGGTTGCATACCAGAGGAGGTAAACAGTGTGGATGGGTCATTGAGTGGAACCAATGAACTATTTTCAATCCGTGTATGTCCACGCTTTTCAAAAAAGGAGATATATTTATTTAAAATATCAGAGGCTGTCATAGTAGAAAGTATTGTATCAGATTGAGGCAAAAAACTCGAGGCTATTGAAAAAACCTATGCAGATTGGACGGCGTATTCTTGATATGCTTTACCTGGAATATATACTACCTCCCCATTCTGCTCTTCAACGAGCTGACCTCTCGATTTATCTTCCCGCACATTTGCCCCAACTTTATCTAAAGTTTTTCCGTAAACTCGCTCTGCATCTTCTCTTTTGGCGTCAGTATTTTTCTTAAAAGAAATTCTAATCGCGGTAAATCTATCAGTAATTTCCCTTATCACTCTGTGCAAAGTCTGGTTGTCAGTTATTGTTCCGACTTTTGAAATTTCGTCAATCACTTTATCACCAGACAGATCATCTTGTATTCCTTCAACAACTTCACTTCTGTCACCCTGTAAAATGTTTTGTGATATTTCCGTTGCTAAATTTTTACCGGTGATTTCCTCTCCATTCTCCCGTATCCTTTGTGCAGCAAGCGTTGCAACCATCGTGCGGTATGTGTTAACCTTCTTGTCTTTTTCAAAATAAAGGACTTCCTCTTTGGGTTGTTCCTTTTTATCTTTTTCTTCCTCTATCTCTTGTTTTCTAGTTTGAAAAAGGGCTAAGGCTTTTTCTTCGATGGTTTGTTTTTTCTTTTTTTCAGTTACATGTTCTTCTTTTGTTTCTGTTTTATTTTCTTTTTTATGTATAGCTTTTCCTACTGCTTTTTTGATTGCTACTTTAGCTTTTTTAAGTGAGATTTTTTGCTCGTAAGCAAGTTCTGGTGCAAGTAAAGTTTCTGCTGCCACTTCTGTAGCAGTCTCGGTCGCGGTTTTTGTTTCAGTTTTTACTTCTGGTTGAGTTGCATGCTCTGTTTGCGTCTGTATATGAGTCTGTGTTTCAGTTACTGGTTGAGTTGCTTCTTCTGGTTGCCCCTCTGTTTTGGTTTCTGTTTTTACTTGTGGCAAAGTCTCTGTCTGTAGCTCTTTTGTCTCGTGATCAAACTCTGTTCTTACTTCTGGTTGAACCTCTAGCTCTGGTTCTGTCTGAATTTCAGGTGCCGTTTCGACCTCTGTGTGAGTAGGTGTTTCAAACTCTGTACGTGTTTCTTTTTGAACTTCTTCAGCTTTGTCTGGTTTTAGTTCATGCATTTCTGGCTCTGAATGTTTTGGTTGAGGAATTTCTGTTGTATGAACGTAAGGTCTTGACATATCTATCATAGGTTTTGGAGTGTTAAAACTTCCTATGTCTTTGAACATTGATTTAGGAGATTCTTTTCCATGATTGATGTCTATAATCGAGTCTTTTTTTACTGTTTCTTGTTTTGGAATTTCTGCATGAGGTTTTACATGATTTTCAAACGATGGTTTTGAGATATCTATCATTGGTTTTGGAGTATTTAGGTTTCCTACGTCTTTGAACATTGAAAGCCCTTTTGATGAAAATCCGTCGCTTTTGAAATTTGAGTTTATCTCTATCCCTGTTTGAGGACTTGCAGTCTGCCCCATTGATGGGCCTGCATTCATCGTTGCCATTCCTCCTCCTGATTGTTGTCCTCCTCCATTCATGCCCTCCATATAGTTGCAGTATAGGACCAGGCATGATTTGAGGCTTGACAGTCAGCTAACAGGAACTTAACAATTTTTGATACAATTCGCAAATGAATTGGGAAAGGTTTAGAAGTACAAAAACTGATGTATTAAAAGCTACTGGATACGTGGCGGGATTTGCGGTCCTGACAAGCGGAAGTTTATATACTATTGCTCAGCTAACCAATCCTGATAATCAAGCTCCAAAACAAATGCATTCTCAGACAACAGAAACTTTACCTTCTACTGTCGATTCAGATATATATCCAAGAAACGAACTAGATCTACAACCTCAGGATTTTGGCTTGCTAGTTACAGTCGGTGCAACTCTTTTTCTCTTAGGTCTTCGAGCCATTGATAATGGGAACAATAACAACACTTAGATATATTCCCTTAAAGGACAATCTGTGTGTTTACAAGAAGCTTTGCAATAAACTCTTCCATAGTAAATCAGTCCCAACCCAAACTCTCGCCAATCTTTCTGAGGCACTATTTCCATCAGATCCTTCTCAATTTTTATTGGATCCTTTTGTGTTGTTAGACCAAATAATGTACTTAAACGACGAACGTGCGTGTCAACAACTACTCCAACTGAAATTCCAAAAGCTTCCTGGAGTATTACATTTGCCGTTTTTCTTCCGATAAATGGAAGCGCAATCAATTCTTCCATCGTAGTCGGCATCTGTCCTTTGTATTGTTCCGCAACAATATCTGCTGCTTTTTTAATAGCTTTTGCCTTACCTTTATAAAAGTTTATGGACCGTATGTCTTGCTCGAATTCTTCCAAACTTACTTTTCGATAATCATCCAAATTTTTGTATTTTTTAAACAAAGTTTCTGTTACTTTATTGACTCCAACGTCTGTTTGCTGTGCCGAAAGTGCAACAGCAACATATAACTCCCAGGGATTATTGTGATTTAAAGGAGTCTTCGGATCAGGGAACAACTCCTTTAATTTTTTTACGATTAATAATGCTTTTTCCTGTTTTGTCATACTATATACAATATACGAGATACAAAATACTACGCATCAATAATTGATGCGAGTGCCTTTGCCAACTTTTCGCTATCATGCCGCAAAAACATTCCATCTCTCAAAAAATCCCCAGTTACTACCCGTGGGTCATCACCCAAATCATTTTCAACAAATTCTACTTTCTCATCTTTGTATCTTTCAACTATTTCCCCAGTTGGTTTTTGAGTGTTGACGGTAATAACATCTATTCTTCCTTCTCCCACAAATTCTTCCATTTTATTTACAAAACTTGAGGCAACGAATCCATTCGTTTCACCAAATTTAGTCATGATGTTGACGTTATAGACAAGGCAAGCTTTAGAATTTTTTATTGCGTCAGCCACCCCATGAATTATTAAATTTGGAATAATAGACGTGTATACATCTCCTGGTCCAAGAATAATAACGTCAGCATTTTCAATTGCTTTTAGTGCATCTGGATTGACAGTAACTTGTGGATCCAAAAAAACATTTTTAATAGTTATTGTTCCATCATGTTTTGGAATATCTATATTTGTCTCACCTATAACTTCATTACCATCAGTTAATGTTGCATGAAGAGTTGTGGGGGTTAAAGTTACTGGAATCACTTGTCCATCGATGTTGAGAACTTCACCTGCTTCTTTTACAGCGCTACCAAAGTCTCCGGTTATTTTTTCAAGAGCTGTTAAAAGTAAATTCCCCATACTGTGTCCATGAAGAGAAGAACTTTCTTCAAATCTGAAATTAAAAAGTTCAGACATTACTTTCTTATTACTATCTGAAAGAGCTATAAGCGCCCGGCGTACATCACCAGCTGGTAGTGTCCCAAATTCTTCCCGAAGTACCCCGGTTGACCCTCCGTCATCTGCCATATTAACAATGGCTGACAGATCATAATCATAAGCACGAAGTCCGGTAAGAACTGTAAATCCACCTGTACCACCACCAACAAATACTACGTTTTTTGCCATGTAAGTATAGGAATTTTATATCTTTTAACAAAAAATTGCACATTGTTGAATTATTAAAACAAACTGCTACTATTAAGCCATGGCAGAGACACTAGTTCCACCAGAATTTTCTTCAGAAATAGAAGTTGCTCATATTCTTCTCAGAGACAACGTCTTTAGTATTGCTGATTATCCCGCGTACATATGGAGCGGAGGTCTAATGAGTCCTTTTTATTCTAATTTAAGAATACTTCATGGTGATATGGATGGAAGCACTAAGGTTGTAGATCATTTTGTTTCAAAGATGCAGTTTGACAAACGCCCGGATTTTTTGGCTGGTGTTGTTTCAGCAGGTCCACCCTGGGCGAAGGACATAGGAACTCGTCTAAGAATTCCGCAAGTTCCCGTCAGACCTGACCCAAAAGGACATGGTGCAGGAGATCAAGTAGAAGGGGTTGTGCATGAGGGGGATGTAGGAATAATTATTGAGGACACAGTAAGCAAAGGGGATGGAACTATTAAATCAGCAGAGGCGTTAAGGAGCAAAGGAGTTATAGTTGACACAGCATATGCAATTCTAACCTATGAACTTTTTGATTCGAGAAAACGGCTAGAAGATGCTGGTATTCGTTTGGTTACCTTGACAACACTTCCTAAAGTAATTGAAGTTGCAGAAAAATATGGATATTGGCCAGACCAAAAAATAGAAATAGTTAAAGACTGGTATAAAGATCCTGTAGCGTGGGCTGAAAAATTTGCAATTTAGACTACTTCCTCTTAATTCCCCTAAATAATCTCTTACGGCGGGAGGGTTCTTCTGGCTCTTTCTCTTCTTTAGCTGCAGCTTCTACCTCTCCACCCATCATTTCTTCCTCATCGTCATTAAGTATCGTCTCGATATCATCCATATCAACCGTATTTCCGACATATTCTATACCATACTCAACCACGTCTTTTAAGATTTTACGACCCCTTTTTGTACTCACTAATGCACCAACCGCAGCTCCTATTACGAGGCCTAAAATTAATCCATTTGGTCCGTGTCTTTCATTCATAGTTATTCTTTTGGTTTTTTACGAAACATTGATAATAACCCAGCAATTGAACCTATCGTTGAAGCGCCACCAAACATATTTTGTACCGACTCAAAGGAATTGCTCACTCCATCTGAGACTTTCTCAGCATTCTCAAGGATATTATTGGTTCTTTTCAGAGTTACCCGTAGATCCTTTAGGATATAAAAAACTTGAATTCCAAGAACTACAAAAAGAATTGTTAGAAGCACAATCACAAATAGCAAGACGGCCTGGACAGTATCTATCATAAGCAAAGCTTGCCGATGCAGGTTATGCATCGGTAGTTCTTCAGCCTATCATGTGAAAATTTCGAAATCAATATCTCAAAGTAGGTACAAACTATATATATTCCGCACTAACGGACTATAACTTGGAGGATCTTTCTGGTGTTTTTCCCATTCCTATTTTTCGCATCGATAGTGATTTGACGCTGACCTTCAAATAAATAAAGTGTCTTTTTGAAAGTTCCATCAAGCTGGACATAAGATTCCTGGTTGTTGATAAGAACCGTAGCATAAGGATCTGTTTTGCCACTTACTTCCACGATGTTATTTCTTACCAATGAGTGGTCTTTTGGAGTAAGAACTTCAAGCCGTGGGCCCAGGAAAAAAGACCCATATTGGAATGCGATGTATCCAAAGATAACAAAAACAACAAGACTAATAATTAGATTTCGAGGGGTTAAAAATATCTTTCTACTCAATTTTCTGTCTTTACTCTTAAATGTCGGTAGCATTTTACTCTGCCCTCCTTCATACTCACGTCTAAATAGAGCAGCAGCCTTATTTTTATCTACCCCAACAAAGACAGCATAATTTTTGATAAATCCTAATGCATAACTTTCGGATGGAAGATCGAAGTAACGGGCGTCTTCGATAGCCATCAGAAATTCTTTCCTGATTTTTGTAGCTTTTACTACGCTCTCAAGTGAATATCCTTTTTCGATACGGGCATCAGCGAGAATCTCGGAAATCTTTCTCATAGTTTAATATCTATTATCTAATAGCTGTTAGCTGCTAGGCTCGGGAGCAGGGCCATTGAGGAACTCGTCAGCATTTCGCACCAAAACTTCACGTGGTTTTGAACCATCAGCAGGTCCAACGACTCCTGCCTCTTCCAATTGCTCCAAAAGCCTTGCTGCGCGGTTAAACCCTACTTGAAGTCTTCTTTGAATGAGTGATGCTGAAGCCCTATCGTGCTGGCTGATCATCCTCACAGTCTGCTCAAAAAGCTCATCTCGTCCATCTCCACCGGCATTGACTGTTGAAAGACTTCCTCCACGTCCTTTAATGTTAACAGCTTGCTCGATAACTTCTGAAGTGTACTCAACTGGAATCCCCTTAGACTTTATAAAGTTAACAAGACGCTTTACATCTTGATCTGATACAAAAGTTCCTTGGATACGGGTTGGCCTTGCCTGATCTGGAGGGACATATAACATGTCTCCCTTACCCAATAATTTTTCAGCACCTGGAGAGTCAATAACAACTTTTGAGTCAATTCCTGATGAAACGTTAAAAGCAATCCTACAAGGAATGTTTGCTTTGATAAGACCAGTTATGACATCAACAGATGGACGCTGTGTTGCAAGTACCAAGTGAATTCCGGTAGCACGGGCCATTTGAGCAAGGCGTGCAATACTATCCTCAACTTCAACGGGGGCAAGAGCCATAAGATCTGCCAACTCGTCCATGACAATTACGATATATGGAATTGCCTGAAATCCAGCAAGCTCGTTGTAACTATCGATATTTTTGACTCCGGCCTCAGCAAATTTAGTGTAGCGCTTGTCCATTTCTTTAAGAGCCCATTTCAGAGCACTGACTGACTGGTCTGCCTCAACAATGACTGGGGATAGAAGATGAGGAATTTCATTGTATCCGGTCAGCTCCACTCTTTTAGGGTCGATCATGATAAATTTAACCTCAGATGGAGATGCTCTAAAAAGAATAGATGCGATAAATGCATTTACCATGACAGATTTTCCAGAACCAGTGGTTCCTGCAATAAGGGTATGCGGCATCTTTGAGATGTCAGCAATGATAGGTTCTCCAGAGACATTGAGTCCCAAAGGCACAGCCAATTTGGATTTTGTTTCCTGCATTTTCTTTGATTCAAGCATAGTACGAAGTGAAACAAATTCAAGGGATTTATTTGGGATTTCAATTCCGACCAGATTTCGTCCGGGGATTGGTGCCTCAATCCTTATCTGTCCACCGGGTGCCTCGGTAGCAAGTGCCAAATCATTTGCCAAAGTTGTAATGCGTGTCAGCTTAGTTCCTAAAGGTATTCTTATCGCATACTGAGTAACAGATGGACCGACATTGATCTCTGCAACTTGTGCTTTTACTCCAAAGCTTTGAAGAGTACTTTCAATTGTAGCTGCTATTCTTTTGACATCCCCGGTGTCTCTTTTCTTCTCTTTATTTTCAGAAAGAAGAGAGAATGGAGGGTATTCCCACATTCCCATTTCCAAAGGCTTGTTAAGGATCATTTCCTCAGGCAAAGCTCCTTTTTTGAGAGGCATCGCCAAAGGTGCAGCAGATTTTGCCGGAGCAGCTACTTTTTCTACCTTTGCCTCTGAGATCTTGAGATCATCGTCACCAAGTCCTTTTATAGTCATTGGTGCCATATCTGTTGCGAATTTATCCTTTGTCTTAAGCATTGGTACAACACCCTTTCCAACTCCAGCGCCAGCATTTTTGGCTGATGAAAATATGAACATCCCAATCTCAGTAAATGATAGATTCATACAAACCACAAATCCGATGAAAGCACCCAAAGCAAAAAGTATCATGGTAAGGATAGGGCCGATGATGTTATTTGTGTAAAAGAATAGATCATGTCCAACCATCCCACTTTGGAATAATCCTAATATTGAAACAGTGAATACGATAAATCCGATTGAGATATTCGGACGGGAAAGGCTATTTTTCATCTGCAGAATAAATAAAGCAACCAATACACAAATTATCGGGATCAAAAATGAGAAAAATCCAAAAAAGCTTATCAGATAGTCGTTGATCTGTATAAGGGCTGATCCACTTCGAGTGTATGAAGCAGCAGAGGCAAGAGCTGCAAACACGAGACCTACTGCAGATAATGTGTAGACTGTACCTTTTTTGAGCTGTAGACCTTTACTTCTTCTTTTGTATGATCTTCGCTTTTTTCTTTTTGGCATGGGCTTAGCGCTCCTTTTCAGAGTATTAACATAATAGAGAAAACACGTACATTAATCAAGCTGAGGGGAAGAAAAACCTTATACTTGCCAGGCTTTTTCTTTGTATTCGTTAATGCAACGATGCGTATTAAAATAAGCCCCTAAAGTTATCGCGTGTTTCATGCGGTTGATCCAATCCTTGCGGTTATTGTAATACAGGGGAATTATCTCGTTCTGCAATTTGTTATACATATCATCAATATCCTGCTGATCATTATTTTCTGGATTCAGACTCTCATCATTTGGACCTATCGAAAATCCTGCTTCACTATCTATCTGGTATCCTTCAATCCACCACCCATCAAGGATCGAAAAATTGAGCACCCCATTCATTGCAGCTTTCATACCAGATGTTCCTGAAGCCTCAAGGGGACGCCGTGGAGTATTGAGCCATATATCAGAACCACGCACCAATTGGCGCGCAAGTAACGGAGAATAATTTTCTAAGTAAACTACTTTTATCCTTCCCCTCAATTGTTTTGAAATATCAATTATCTGTCTTACAAAACTCTTTGCACCCTCATCTCCTGGTGCTGCTTTACCACACTGGATGATCTGCAATTTACCATCTCCAATTGACAACAGTCTTTCAATATCTGAATACAATAAGAGTGGTCTTTTATAAGGCACAAGGCGCCTCGCTAAAGAAATTGTCAAAGTATCGATATCAAATTGCTCCTGTTCTGGAGGATTTATGCGCTCCTGATCATTTGAGACTGAGGTCAAATGGTTATTCACATGATCTAGAAGTCTTTCTTTTTCGGATTGATGCGCACGCCACAGTTCCTCATCAGGAATAGCTTCAATTGCATTTTTGAATACTCGAGGATAACGCACCCATTCAGGCAAAAATTTATCATATAGATTTGCAAGTTCTGTACCTATCCACGTCCGGTGATGCACACCATTTGTTATTGCTCCAATATGAAATTGGGGGAACATATTCTGACTCACTCTCCCATGTTTTTGGCTGACTCCAAAGATGTATTTACTCATGCTCATCCCCAAAATAGTCATATGAAGCTCATTTTCACTCGCCAATTTTTTGATATGCCATGGCAGATTGTCTCCTGCTACTTTATGAGCATATGTATAATCAAATTTGTCATGCCCTTCAGGAATTGGGGTATGAGTTGTAAATACACAGAGTTTTTTGACTTCTTCATCCTTAAATCCTTTCTCAGCAAGTAACCCAAGGGGGACAAATGACGCATGTCCTTCATTCATATGAAAAGTCTTGATGTCGTTGTATCCTAATGATCGAAGCATTTTCACCCCTGCCATTCCTAAGAGAACTTCTTGGTCCAAGCGAACTCCTCCTTCATACAAATTTTGAGTAAGACTTCTTGCGTATTCTGAGTTATCAATAAAATCAGTATCTAGTAGATATACTGGAACGACATGCTCATCAATCCCCGTTATGTCATACCGCCATACTCCAACAATCACTTTCTGCCCTTGAATTGTCACCTCAACCCTATTTGATAATTTCGTCAGTTGGTCATTTTTATGCCAGACGAGTTGTTCATAATTTTGTGTCCCAGCAGAATTTATTACTTGCTTGTAAGTGCTATCGTTGTAGACTAAAGACACCCCAACTACAGGCTCTCCCATATCAGCACACGATCGCATGAGATCTCCAGCCAACACTCCAAGCCCACCGGCATAGGTAGGAATATCTGATTCCAACATGAATTCCATTGAGAAATAGGCACACTCGATTGGGGGGCGATCGTTATTCATGGGCAGTAGATTTATTGTACTGTATTTTGGAGAGTTGTAACAAGAAGGTTTGTTATAATTTGGAGATGAAAAAAGTATTATTTGTTTGTGCTGGAAATGTTGCAAGAAGCCAAATGGCAGAAGCTTATTATAATTTCTTTACTAAATCTTCCAATGCTACTAGTGCAGGGCTACAGAGTTATACCCCTGAAAAATATAAAACACCTACAAAAGAAGTTATCCAGGTGATGAAAGAAGATGGATTAGATGTTTCCGAACAAAAGGTTAAATATGTAACTGAAGAAATGGTTGATGAAGCATATGAAATTTATTTGCTTGCTCCATACGAACCTCAACCTGATTTTTTAAAAAACAACTCCAAAGTTAAATTGCTACCAGTTTCCGATCCATTCGGTAATTCTCTGGAAATGTTTCGAAACATTAGAAATGAAATAAAAGAAAAAGTAGAAGGAATTATTTAATCTTACATTCTACTGTATGAAGTATTGGATCTGTTAACAGGATCCAACCGTAATTTGTTACAGACTTTTTCAAGAGTAGCAGGATCAGTAGAAGCGTCTCCCGAAAGATGGATCTCTACAAAATTCCCCAGATCTTTCACCTCTCCATCCCGCACCCTTTTGACATCATCCCTCATAACTACTGCCCCGTCCAAAAGATACATCTGTCTTTTTTTAGTTATAGAAACATCCGGAGTGGCCGCGGACTTTAGCGATTCTTCATCTGCCTCAGAGATCTCAAATTCCATTCTTGCGCGACTATTGTATGGATCATCTTTATTGGGTGGCCCTTTGTATGTTACGACTCGTCTTGTCCCATCATTTCTAATACGCAAATATTCTTGACTGTCTCTTGTGTCCCTATCAAAGAAAAAATAATCATCATGTTGATCAAATTCTCCTAAATATTGACTACCGCTTCTGAGTAATTCCGATTCCTCTATGTCTCCTTTATATTTCACTTGTGCATCCTGAGAAGTACTTCTCCATGACTCAACAATTGGATCATATTCATTTGGGATAACAAATTCAGAACTGTCTTTTGTTGCTTGTATGAATTGTTGATACATGGATTCTGCATAATCCATATAATACCTGAGTATTTGTGCAGGGGTCATATTTGTTCTTTGGATATCACGCATAAGGCGTCTTATGATGCTCCCGTGCATGCTGATGTCAACAAACGCAGTCGTGTCATAAAGATCAGCAAGGTCAGGACTGAGTGCATATAGCCCTTCAACCACTATTATTTTTGAAGGATCAACTCTCTCTTCTCCATCAGGTTCTCCTTCCCCTTTTTTGAAATTGAATACCGGTTTTTGCGTAGATTTACCATCCAGCAAATCGCCAACTACTCTTCGTGCTTCGGGGGTATCGTAATAGTTGGGGTGATCATAATTCATTGCGACTCCTTGTCTTATTTTATCTTTCACAAATTCTGTACCCTTTGCAAAATCGTCAGTTGAAATAACAGTTACCATATCGGGGAATGCAGTTATTAGACTACTAATAACTGCTGTTGTTTTGCCGGAACTTGTTCTTCCTCCTACCCCTATTACAATCGACCGGTCATTTGTTTCATCAACGAGAGCTTGCACTTTTCCAACAAATCTTGCCAGCATCTCATCTGATACGTTTATTTTTTCTGAAGAATTTTCAGTACTCTGAGGTTTTGGATTTTCTAACCCATGAAGTGCAAGGTTTTTGTTGCTATACATCTTTACCCCGGTAACTTCTGTGTCTACCCATGAAGGCATTTCAAATTGTCCGGCACTGTCCTCATCCGGAAATTCTACTTCTGCAACAGTAAGACCACTAAGTCCCCCTTTGTAACTGTCGACTGTAATTTCCCTACCTGCCTCAAGAAGAGTGTATCTATCTTTAACAATAGGTTGTCCAATAACTTCTCCAAATAATATTTCAAACACTTCACGCGAGATCTCATGTTCCTCCTCAATTCTTGTGAGGCCATTACCTGTCTTTCTACATAACGTATATCTATCCCCTTCACGCCTAATTCTGACTTCCCGATCCTGATCTATAAAAAGATATCCTTGGGTAATTTCTGCAGAAGGAGCTCCTTCTGCTTGTTGAGGCATACCACTGAGCAAAAATTTTCTCTCGTTTTCTAAATTGCCACCATTTTCGACACCTGCCATATGGTTAATGAATTTATCACCTTAATTGTAAACCTAAAAAACTAAACTTCAATCACAACGGGGATGACGAGGGGTTCTCTTTTCATTCTATACAAAAGATTTTCACTGGTTCTTTGGATGATTTTTCTGTATGCTCCCATATTGTTGCTCTTCGGTGTCTTTTGATTTAACTCTACCATCAATTCTTCGTTCAATTGCTTTGCAAAACCTTCTTTTTCTGGGAAAACAAATCCACGGGCAATAAT
>CAZAJO010000001.1:35612-138660 GCA_964485575.1 uncultured Gammaproteobacteria bacterium
TCCCTCATCCCAAGCTCTACCATAAGCGTCTTGAATGCACTCATGTGCCTAAAGTTCCCACCAATTGGGAAGGCAAATCTTGGCTGTGTGAGAGTTGCGAGTAACTTTATGTCATTTTGTGATCCGTGTCCTGACACATGAAATTCACTTGTCATGTCGGAATGAATTACATGCGCTCCTCTTTTAACGATAGTGTCTATTAACTTATAAATATTTACTTCGTTACCTGGGATAGGGTCTGCTGAAAAAATGACAGTGTCATTTTTATCAATTCGAAGTGCTTTATCATTGTCGCTAGCAACTCTTACGAGAGCTGATTCTTCCTGTGCTTGAGAGCCAGGAATCAGGATCATTACTTTTGATGGGTCCATACTCATCACTTGCTGTGGCTTTACTTCCATGTTTTGAGGCAATTTCACATACCCCAGTTGACGACCGATATCTCTTGCCTTGATGAATGAACGGCCGATAAAGCAGACTTTTCTGTTGAATTTTAATGCAGCTTCAATAGCCTGATTCATGCGGGATATGTTTGATGAGTATGTACTGACAAATACTCGTCCTTTTGTGCGTCTAAATTCTGATTCAAAACTATCAGTGATCTTCCTCTCTGACTTTGAATGTCCTTCACGTTCTGCACCAAGACAATCTGACAACATACAAAGCACCCCTTCATTAGCAGTTGCTGCAATCCCATGCATATCAGATGGTTTGTCATCTGGTGGAGTCAGATCAAATTTGTAATCTGATCCATGATAGAAATTTCCAATAGGACTTTTTATGAAAATATTTGATGTGTCCATAACTGAGTGGGTGATGTGAAGGAAACGGACTGTAAAAACACCAAGATTGAAATCTTTCTTAAATTTAACCTCAACTACTCTTTGATTTAATCCAAAATCCTTCAGCTTCTCATTGGTAAAAGCAGCAGTAAGAGGCGTTGCATAGATAGGAAATGAAGGAAGTTGGTCAAGAACAAAAGGTACTCCTCCTATGTGATCTTCATGTCCGTGAGTAAGAAGGAGTCCAACAATTCTTTTGCCAGTTGCAACCAATTTTTTAAGATGTGTGATATCAGGGATAAGAAAGTCTACTCCTGGGGTTGAAGCATCAGGAAATCCCATCCCACAATCCACGATGAGAATATCATTGCCGTAAATATACAGATACATGTTCTTGGTAACGCCACCTATCCCACCGAGGGGAAGAAGGGTAAGAGTAGGTCCTGAAGGATTGCTTTCCATGTTATAAATTCAATCTTACTTAATTATACAGCAATATTCATGTTTTTTTCGCTAAAAAACGGGTGGCTAGCGGGGGGAGGCCCTCATCGAGCACCCGCAGTGAAACGAGGATTGTCGGATGAGGGTGGAGCGACGACAGGACCCGCAACCCTACCATGCACTTACGAAGCTTTTTATGTTCTCCATCGTTACTATAAATTTCTGTCCACGAGGAATTTTGCCTAACATCATGTAATATACTGTTTTTCTCACTATCCCCTGAATAACCCTTTGAAGTCCTCTGATTCCAGGATCATATCCCAATGGTCTGACAATAGCCTCAGGCCACACATCATCATTTATGGCAAAGTCATTTGGAGTAAGGCCTGACTCGTGGAGTACATGTGGAAGAACAAAAGTTTTACCAATAACTATCTTTTCTTCATCAGTGTATGAAGGCATTTGTATAATCTCTAACCTATCAATCACAGCCGTTGAGATGTCTTTTGTATTGTTACTTGTTGCGATAAATAGAACCTGTGAAAGATCCACCGGATAGTCGATAAAGTGATCAGTAAACGCTTTGTTCTGCAATGGGTCAAGCAGCTCTACCAATACTCCCATGATGTCACTTCGAGCTTCTTCACTTACCCTATCAATTTCGTCTAAAAGAATAACAGGATTTGAAGTCCCAGCACGACGAAGCGCTTTTATCACAAACCCCGGCTCACTATCTGAATAAAGACGGGATTTACCACGAAGCTGGCTGGCACTACCCATTCCTCCAAAAGGAATACGCTCTATTTTTCGACCGAGGGCTTCGGCGATAGAATACGCAATTGTTGTTTTTCCGACTCCTGCAAGACCAACAAGAGACAAAATTGGGGCACGAGCGATAATATCAGACCCCTCCTGTCCTGCACGTTGGCGGGTAAGTATCATAATGGAGAGGAATTCAAGAATCTGCTCTTTTACTACCTCTAACCCAAAATGGTTTTTGTCCAAAACTTGCTTTGCGTGGGCCAGATCCAAGACATCTTGAGACATCTTGTTCCAAGGAAGTGCAGTTATCCAGGTTATGTACCGGGACATTGTGTCGTATTCAGTGTAAAAAGATGGCTGATCTTTTACAATTTTTAAGCGAGCTATCATTGCCTTTGCTGACATCTGAAGATCTTCAGGCATTTTGGCAGCAGCAACTAGTGCTTCAAGTTTTGCTATTTGAGTACCATTATCAGCAATTGGCTCAACAGTAGGCTCGGCAACGGGTTGAGGAGCTACTTGAGGTGCTGAAGCAGGTGGTGTTTGATCAGAAGGGTTATCACCCTGGGCAGAATCCATGTTTCCAGTATATCAAAACCCGATGTATAATGAACCTGCAACTCATGAAACTACCAATTATAACCTCTGCTCCACACCACTCAGACAGCTTTGAAGAGCTTGCCCATAGAGTCGCTTTGGACTGGTGGCAGATAGGGGAATTTGCAGACAAATATACGGGGGACACAGCATATCACCCACAAGCGTTAGGGAATTTGAAATCAAAATATACAAGGGGTCTTGGAAGTCTCAATCAACCCAGGGATCACACGCTTTTTAAGCATCAAGACTTTCATGGAAATACTATTTGGAAAGAAGGACTACATCTGACAGATGAAGAAAAAACTTTTTATTTTGAAAATCACTATGACCCTTACTACGAAGAGATATCAAGGCTTATTAAAGAATCAAAACAGTTAGGTTTTGATAAGGTAATTGTGTGGGATCACCACGACACAGGGGATTTTGATCAGCGTACTGGCAAGCGTGACCGCAAATTACCGGGGGAAAATAGAACAATGCCAAGCTTCATCCTTTCAAATTTTGGCCTTCCTCATACTGGAGAATTAGATCCTGAAAATGGATTTACAACAAGTCCACCAGAATTTATTCAGTCAATCCAAACATTTTTTACAGAAGAATTTGGGGTAAAAAAGCATGAAGTTGAGATAAATACTTCATATAAAGGGGGTCACATCATGCAACATTTTGGAAATCCTAATAATGATTTTGGGAATAAAGTCGTTGGTATTCAAATAGAATACAACCGGGGATTTATCATGGATCAGGCAACACGCGAACCATATTGGGATACGATAAAAGACTTTAACAAGAAATTCAACAAGGTAATGGAAAAAGCTGTAGATTTGATATTTGAGAATTGAGATTTGAGAATTTTCTATATTTGAAGCGAGTATCTTATTTTAAGACATTTGAAAACGAAAGAAAGAGATTGCATGAATGAGGTAAACTTACTAAAAAGAGTTTTCACATAGCGAAGATCAGAAACATCTGGTTTACACAAAACACTGAGCGGGTCTTAAAAAAATGATACGCGCGAAAAGAGGTCTAACTTCTCCAATCATCGCGGCGTCCACCTTGATAACTAGGTTTTTTATCTGCTCCACTTGATCTTCTAGACCCACCTGAAAAACTTCTTGATCCTCCGCTTGGTCTACCACTGCCTCCAAAATCTCGTCTTGGTCCGCCTCGTGAAAATCCTCCACCTGATGATCCGCCACGTCCGCCTCTAAATCCTCCACCAGATCCACCTCTTGAAGGACCTCTGTCTCCCCCACGGTCAGATCCTCCACCTTCAGAACCTTCAGGTCTTTTTGATGGTTTGTCTGCATCTTCTCCAAATTTCATAGAAAGATTGATTCTTCCCATATCATCAATCTCTTTAACTCTTACCTTTACTTTTTGATCAAGCGTAACAACATCAGCTGGATCTTGGACATAATCAGTTGACATTTCAGATACATGAACAAGTCCTTCTTTACCAGGAAGGATTTCTACAAATGCTCCAAAATTCATCATACGCTTAACAGTTCCTTCATATTCCTCGCCTGGTTTTACTTCATGAGTAAGTCCTTCAATCCATTCAACTGCTTTTTGAACTGCTTCTTCCTCAACTGCTGAGATAGATACTGATCCATCATCCTCAACATCAACTTGTGCTCCGGTTGATGCGATGATGCTTTTGATCATCTTGCCTCCAGGTCCGATAAGTCCACCGATCTTTTCAGGATCAATCTTTATCATCTTGATCTTTGGTGCGAATTGACTGACTTCTTTTCTCGATTCAGAAAGTGCCTTCATCATGACTGTTAAGATCTCGAGTCGAGCTTTCTTGGCACGAGCAAAAACTTCAGAAACCATTTCGTCTGTAAGCGCATCTTTTTTAACGTCAAGTTGGATTGCAGTTATTCCCTCTTTTGTTCCAGCGACTTTAAAGTCCATATCTCCTGCAAAGTCTTCAAGTCCGATTATGTCAGTCAAGATCTTATATTTGTCACCTAATGTCATAAGACCAATTGCAATTCCAGCAACGGGAGCTGTTATCGGTACTCCAGCATCCATAAGAGCAAGCGTAGATCCACAAGCTGATGCCATAGAAGTCGATCCATTTGAAGACATGACCTCAGAAACGACTCTTATTGCATAAGGGAATGTCTCGAGAGGAGGCAAAACTGCTTCTAAAGCACGTTGTGCAAGCGCTCCATGTCCAATTTCTCGTCTATTTGGGCTTCCGATTCTACCAGTCTCTCCAACTGAATAAGGAGGGAATGAATAATGATGCATGTATCTTTGGGTTTCTTCTCCGTCAAGAGTCTCAACCAATTGGCTAAAAGAAGATGATGCAAGAGTAGCAACTGAAAGTACTTGAGTCTCTCCTCTTGAGAACAATGCTGATCCATGAACTCTTGGAAGATATCCAACAGAAGAAGTGATTGGTCTTACCTCGTCAAGCTTTCTTCCATCAAATCTTTTATCCTTTTCAACGATATTTTCCCGGATGATCTTTTTGAATACATAATCAACTGCGTCAAATATCTTACCTTTATCAGGAGCACTATCCCCTTCTTTTGCATTTTTACTTTCTGCTTCAGCAATAATATCTGCAATCTTTCCAAGATCTCCACTCACATTTTCACCCAAATCTCCTTCAAGAACTTCGATGATATTTTTCTTGTAGGATTTTTCAACAAGTGCTACATAATCAGCTTTTGCCTCGTCAATAGTCAACTCGATTTTTGCCTCTCCTATTTCTTTTGTGACTTCTTTAATGAATTCAACTATCTTAGATCCCCATTCACGTGCAAGAGTTACTGCTTTTAGAGCTGTCTCTTCAGGAACTTGTAACGCTCCAGCCTCAACCATCAGAGTATGTCCGGTTGGGCTTGCTGTCAGGACGAGATCAAGTGAAAGTGGATTTGTAGTGTCTGGATTTGTTACAGGTGTATTTGTGCTGTCTTCTGTCAATACTCCGGCTCTCATTGCTCCAACGGGACCATTCCATGGAATTTTTGAGATGGATAGTGCCATACTGACTGCATTGATAGCCAAAATGTCTGGGTCATTTACTCCATCTACGGAGAGAACATTTACGATTACCTGTACGTCTTTTTTAAGTTCTTTTGGAAATAGTGGGCGGATAGATCGGTCAATAAGCCGGCCTGTCAAAACTGCGTCATCAGTAGGTCTTCCTTCTCTTTTGACCCATCTAGATCCTTTGATTTTTCCACCAGCATAAAGTCTTTCTACATAATCAACTGATAGGGGGAAATAATTAAGAGTAGTGTCATTTCTTCCCATGGTAACTGTTGCAAGTACAACTGTGTCTCCCATGCGGGCCAAAACACTTGATGTTGCAAGTTGTGCCAACTCGCCCATCTCAAATGTTATGGTCTTACCATTAATGTCGAATGACTTTGTGATTTTTTTCATTTAATTATTTTTTTATCCTTCCCCCAACAACAAACAAGTAATTGTGGATATCCTCTATTTTATTTTACGAGGCCGACTTTTTTTCCGATGCCTTCTGCACGGATTTTGTCAACTTTTGTTAAGAAATTAAATAACCTTCTTCTCTTTGATAACATATTTAGAAGTCCACGTCTACTGTGAAAGTCTTTTTGATGGATCTTTAAGTGATCTGTCAATTTTGTAATCTTGTGAGTAAGAAGAGCTATCTGCACTTCTGGTGATCCAGTGTCTCCGTCGATGACGGCGTTATCCTTAATAATGACTGTTTTTTCGTCGGTTGTTAATGGCATGACAAGTATTTTAACAAATATGAGGCAAATATACAACTAATTGTTGTTCTTGGAGCTTTTGAAGACTTTTGGCATCAACCAATCATCTGGAATTTCATCAGTTGGGGTGCTGTCAAAATTTTGTTCTTCTGGCATAACTACATCTTCAATTGGAGCAACTGTAGGCTCATTTACTAACTGAGCATCCATGATTTCTGGTTCAACATCATCCATTACGGGTGTCGGGAGAGGTTGATTTTGAACAGGAACAGTAGGTCTTTCCTCCTGTCTAATACGGTTTCTGATATCATCAACTGCTGCTCTTCCCTGAGGGAATTGCTGTTGAGGACGTTGTGGAGAAACGGACGGATTACTTCTTTGAGGATTGTTAAAACGTCTGTTATCAATTGGGTTTTGGTTTTGCTGCCCCCTTTGTCCCTGCATATGCATTGCAGGAAAATCAGTATCATTCACTCTTTGAGAATCAGAGTTTGAGACTCGTGGTTGTCTGTTTTGCTGACCTCGTGGATCACGGTTTTGATCACGTCTTGGAGCATTTTGAAATGATTGATCACGTCTTGGCTGTTGTGGCTGCTCATCATTTCTTCTTTGTGGTTGAGCATCTTCTGTTTTTCTTTGTGCTCCTTGATACATCGCATTTGAAGCAGCTTCAAAAGCAAGTGGCGATGTATTTTGCTTTGTAAAATTTCGTGTTGCAAACAGAACTCCATCCAAAATATTTTGTGCAATATCAATATCCATAGGAAGTGAAAGATCTTTTATGATTTTGCCGATTATTTCAGAAAGAGAAGAGAAGGATTCATCAACAACTACAACATCTCCAAAACGGGTGTTTCCTGAAAAGTTGTCGATATTTACGATTTTGACAGTACTTGCGTCTGCTATCCCCATAAGCTCATCCATAGTCCCTGCTCCAACAGTGATTATTGAAGAAGGTGCTCCGCCTTCCCATATAAGTCTTACGTCAGAATTCGTGAATGGAGTGATACTCTTTCCCTCAGCTGCAGTGAGATGGAAATTAATATTTGTCGGATTTTCAGAATTAGGAAATTCAGTAAAAAGTACTTTTTCAACTTCTCCTCTAATGTAAGGAAGTGAAACTACGAGCTTACCTGAGTTACCAGACGAAAAGTTTTCAGTAATTTTATTGACACCAACGAGATTTGAAACCTCAACGGTTGGAGCTTTTTTTGATATGATCTGAACCTTTTTACCGGCTTGAGATAATGAATTGTAGAGGGCAAGGGAAGCGGCCACCGTATCAAGATTTTGATGGCTTCCAATAACAATACCAAGGTCGGATGCCTGGTCCAAAAAACCTTTCAGAAGATTTATTTCCTGCGCAATTGTCGGATTCATATTTACAAACAGGATATTACCATATCACCTATAGTAAAGTCAACTTGAGGATCTATCATAATCCCACATTCATTACCGCGTCCCAACTCTTTTACGTCCTTTTTGCCTTGTTTGAGTGATAAAATCTTGCTGTCTGGAGTCTCTTCGTCACCGCGGGTGATTATGATCTTGTCTCCAACCGCAAGTCTACCCTCGGTGATTCTGACTCCCAAAATTTGTCCTTCATTACCTTCAAAAGTAGCCAAAATCTGCGCTTTTCCAAGAATTTTTCGCTGTTGTCTTTCACGGATAAGAGCAATTGCATCAACCAATTCATCCAAAAGATTATAGATGATGTTATATGTCCTATAGAATATTTTATTTGAATCAGCTAGGATCCTTGCTTGTTTTTCTATAGTGACGTTGAATCCAACAATAATGGCATTGAAGTCTTTAGCCATAAGAACATCTGAAGCAGATATTTCGCCTCTTCCCTCATATACGACCTCTACATCATCGGGTAAAGTAGCCAAAATAGCCTCAAATTCTCCACTTGTCTGAGTCTTTATGATTACGGGAAGTTTTTCATTCTGCTTGTTTTGAAGAAATGTCATAAGATCTGCTGTTGTGTGAGTGGCTAGTTCTGCCTCTTTTTGATCAGTTGATATAGCCTTAGAATTGACGATGCTTCCTGCTGGAAGGACATCAGTAAATCCAAGAACCTCAACAGCATCCCCTGGGTATGCAATTTTTACCTGCGCACCTGTTGTATCTACCAACGCTCTAATTTTTCCCGCTTCTTTTTTCTCCGTATAAATCTTGTCCCCTACTGCAACTTGTCCATTTTTAACAATAAGGGAGGCCAAAATTCCACGTCTCTTGTCTAATTTTGCCTCAATAATGACACCTAAAAAGTCGGAGATATCAGTTTTTTTGATCTCAGAAAAATCGTAGACGATAACAATAAGCTCTAAAAGGTCAGAAATCTTATCCCCAGTCTTGGCACTAACCCCAATAAATGGAACATCGCCGCCAAGTCCTTCCAATAGGACTCCTTCTTTGGCTAACTGTTGTTTTATCTTTTCGATTTGAGAACCTTCAGCATCCGTCTTTGTAAAAACTACAATAAAAGGCAATTTTGAGGCTAATATCTTTTCGATCGACTCTTTCGTCTGTGGCTTTATCCCATCATCTGAAGCGATGATAAGAAGAACGATATCTGATGCGCTGACTCCGTGAGAGCGCATATTGGCAAATGCTTCGTGTCCTGGGGTATCTATAAATGTAATAAATCTCTTTTTTCCTTCGTGTTCAACTTCAATTTTTGAGGCTCCGATGGCTTGGGTAATACCGCCGGCTTCACCACCAACGATGTTACTTTTGCGGATGCTGTCTAGTAAAGTAGTTTTTCCGTGGTCAACGTGACCTAGAACTGATACGACAGGAGGATAGATTTTTGTAGATTCGACTTGTTTTTCCATATTGATTGCGTTATGACTCTCATGATTAGGCTTTTTCCTCAAGCTCAGGCTCAAGAGGGGCTTCAATTCCTTCAACTTCAATATTGTATCCGGTCAATTTTGAGGCAAGTCTCACATTTTGTCCTTCTTTCCCGATAATAAGAGGTAGCTCTTCTTTTGGAGCTTTGACAGTTGCTACTTTTTCTTTCTCATTGAGCTCAATTGTTAGATTTTTTGCTGGAGACAATGCATTTGCGATAAATCTTGAAGTATCACTATTCCATTGAATAACGTCAATCTTCTCAAGTCCATCAACAGCATCAATAACTGCCTGGATACGTACTCCTTTTTGTCCTACACAAGAACCAACGGGATCAATACCCGACTGATCTGAATGGACTGCGATTTTTGCTCTAGATCCTGGTTCACGCACTATTTCTTTGATAGTAACGCTTCCTGATGCAACTTCCGGAACTTCCCGGCGAAGCAATCCTTCCAAAAGTCCGTTATGGGTTCTTGACACAATAATTTCACGGCCACGCTTTTCATCATCAGCAATCTCAACGATGTATACTGCCATTTTTTTGTTAAGGTAGTAATTCTCGTTCTGGATTCTGTGGTTTGGTGGGATAATAGCTTCTGCTTTACCGATATCAACAACAATTGCGCTTCCTGCAAATCTCAAAATATTTCCGGTAACGACAGTCCCGATTCTCTTCGTGTATTCTGCCATGATGGCATCTTTTTCACGTTCTCTGATTTTTTGAAGTAATACTTGCTTTGCTGTTTGGGTAGCGATTCGTCCAAATCCTGGAGGTGTTACATCTTTTCCTTCATACATGATTTTTGTCTCACCGGTATTTGAATTGATTTCAGCCGAATATTTATCAGCCTCAACTGTCTCGTCTTCATCAACAGTTTCTTGGACATGATCTTTTTTGTAGGCTGCAAGTATTGCAGTCTTTATGCTCTCTAAAATTATTTCAGGATCAACTCCACGCTCTTGAGCTATTTGGTTAAGTGCGAGTGAGAACTCGCTTCTTTGTATTGCTGGCATATTGTTCTTTACTACGTAAAAAAAATGGTGGGCCACTCCCACCACTTCTTTATGTAGTTACAGGATTGATTTTAACAGAAATGAGGGCATAAAGTCAAGGAAGCGACCTCAAAAAATAAATATAAGATGATCCCTTTGGTAGTATAAATATATAGATTGTTAGTCTTGACAGGCCTAGTAAACACTAGCATATAATAACTAACATTAACGTTCTACGTTGCCCCTTAGAACTCTGGATTCATCTTACTTTCGACCTGCCATGACAAATTTAAACTGCTCAAATTATTGACCCTGCGATATTCGGAGGGTTTTTTTGTGCTTTAAATATAGTCTGGTTCGGCAGGAGTATCTTTACAAAAAGGAGGTGAAATATATGAATATCAAGCAAAAAATCGCATCAGCAGTTGCATTCGGAACAATGATGGTGAGCGTAGTAGCCCCAGCATCATTTGCAGCAACAAATACTGTTACTGTTACCGGAAATGGAGCTTTTAGCTACACAAAAGCTGTAGTTAAAAACATTTCATCAACAGCAACTGTTCAAGAGAACACAACTGCTGTCAATACATGGGCTGGTTTGTCCGCTAATACCGGAAAAAACAAACAAAGCTTTAATGTAGGAAATGGTGGATCAAACAGCATAACAACTGGACCTGCTACCAACATAGTTGGCATCAGCGTTACTGGTGGAACTAACACAAACACATCCCCATGTGGTTGTGCTGGTGACAACACAAATACAGTAACCGTTACCGGTGGAGGAGCATTTAGCTCGTCAAAAGCTGTAGTGATTAACAGCAATTCTACGGTTGTTAGTCAGACAAATACAACAGCTGTAAATACCAATGTATGGTCAAGTGCCAACACTGGTGGAAACAGTCAAAGTTTCAATGTAGGCGGAGGCAATTCAGTCACAACTGATCCTGCTTCTAATACAGTTGGAGTAGAAGTTGGTGGGTCTACAAACACTAACTAGTTCTTTCAATTCAAACCCCCTTGGACGCAAGGGGGTTTGTTTTTGACTTCGACCTCAATCAGGCATATACTATCCCCACATTTTCAAACCTTTCCTTAATGTTTTGATAAGCTCAAAACTGGCAGGTGAGGTGATAAAATAGCACCTTGAAATCACATTCTTGTATAGTTTTCGCTCGCTGAGGGGATAAATTTGTCCTTTGAGCGAGCGAAAGCTTAATAAAAACCGCCTGAGGTATCTGAACATGGCACTTGAACATACAGTAGAAGAACTTTCAAACAACAAACACTGGGTCGATACATACCAGCAAAACAAACTTCTAGACAGAATGTCTGAAGAGGGTTGGGAACTTGTAACAGTTGTTTATCCTGTTGTTGAAGCTGCTGTGGTTTGGTTCTATTTTAAACGAGAAAAAAAGGGAGATGGAAAACCCGTAATGGCCTAATCAGTCACGACCTGTTCGGGGCAACCCGAACCAAAAAACAGCCTGAGGAGGGCAAGTTCATGAGTCCTAAAACATTTGCCAAGATCTACGGCGCGACTGCCTTGATGTTCGCGGTCATCGCCATGCATCTTTCTCGGCGCAAAACCGAGAAAACTAACCGCAAGCTCTTCAAACTCATTCAAGACCATCTAACCGTAAGTGAGATGGATTTTGAATTTGAGTTCGTCCAGGCATCTTCCACGAGGGAGCCGAACAACATTGGTCTGAAAAAGGCGCTTCAGAAGCGCAACAAAGATGGGTGGACGTTTGTCACACTCGTGGAAAGAGAGGGTCCTCTAAAGGCTGAGTGTGGTCACACGCTCGTCTTCTCACGACCCAAGAACAAGAACGTGACAGCGTAAGCACAGCTTCGACAGCTGTCTTAAGCTGACAAGGTGTACCCGGGGGGAGAATTGATCAAGCGCTTGCTTGTTATCCGTTCTTCCCCCATACACTAACTCCATTAGCTATTAGACAATAGTCACAAGTTAATAGAAGCTCCTAAATAAATTTCCTTTAAATCGACATTTTCACGAGAAGTGTATGAGAAATGAGAGAATGAGTGTGAAGAAAAAGAAAAGTCGAATACCTAGATCTTAGATATGAGATTCTTTTCTTTTTTAGCGAAAGAAAGAGTTTCGAATACTCGGAGCGTGACATGACGAGAGGCTTTGGATACTTTCCCCGGAAGGAAAGTATCAGAATGACAAGCTTAAATTGGCTTTGCAAATACGAGCAAACGCTGTAGTGCGGTTCCAACAGGAGTGCATGTTTGTAAAATCAAAATATCCCCCTGATCCTCTTTTAAATATTTAACGTCATTTGGCCAAACAGTTTTTTTATCATAAACTTTGTACTTGAATTCTTTTCCATCTTTTCTAACTATAATAATGTTCCCCTTTTTAACAAAATCCAATCTGAAAAATGCAGTATTGTAACGAGTTATTCTCCATGGAACGTCTGATGAGTGGGCGAATAGGTACATCGTACCCTTTTGTCCTGGAAGACTCGTACCTTTAGCTTGAGCCACCCCATTTTTTAACTTTTCAACATACTCTTGTTGGTTGAATGGATCAACATTGGCAATGACTGGGGAAAAAACTTTTATAGAGGGGATTTCTATAGAAAACCCAGTACTTTTCTTTTGCGCTTCGGTAAAATGAGGCGGAAAGAAAAATTCTTTCAGAACCGGATAGTAAATAAACAACAGCCCCATCAATGAAACAACAATTAATATGTTCCCAACCCATTTTTGTACCTTATTATTCATACGCGTATAATACCACGTTCAAGCCATCAAAAAACCCCTTTCGGGGTTTTGAGGTTAAGGCTACGCTTATACTCTTGATGGAGGCGCATTAGCTCCATGGAAACGCAGATACAGCCCGGAAAGGAACATGAAGAAGAATATAAGTGTTGCAAAGAGTGACCATGGGATGGTGCTTCCTGTCATTGGAAGTACATTTCCTGGTGTCCCGTTTGAAGACCCTGATGATGAATTTCCGCTTGATCCTTGAACATAAGATGTTCCGGGAGTTGGAGTTGAAGGAGGAGTTGGTGTTTTAGGATCGTCAGTTTTATTGCAATCGCAGGCAATTTCAACAAAGCTGCTGTTGATATTTTCATTGTTGATTGTGACACGATTTACAATACCGCCCGTTACAATTGCGCTATCCCCAAGATTACCCAATGTTGTGTTTCCTCCAGTATTCAGGTTATTTTCTACATTGTTAGTAATTGAAGCCAAGTTTGTGTTTGTTACAACAACACTGACGTTTGTCGTAAGATATGCATTATTCAAAGATCCTTCCCCATTACCAGATATCATAAGAAGGCTATCTCCCAATCCATTTGACCCGAAATATGCACTGTTGTTGATGTTTTTATTGTTTATTGTTGTTGAAGAGAAAATACTTCCCGTCGTGATACTTGATGAACCACCATTATATGAAGCTTTGTTATACCCGGTATTGGCATTCGTTGTAATGTTATTAGAAATATAAGCTGTATTATTTTGCCCGACAATAGTGCTTGTTGAATTTGAATTTACGGCAACATTCGTTGAGTCGCTACCATTACCAGTTATATATGTGGAGGAGTTATTTTGGCATCCACAATCGGTATTTGCGTTGTTTGTATTGATATTTTGATTGTTGACGGTTGTCGATGAATTTACTTCTCCGGTTGTAACACTAGCGCTTCCATTTGCATTATTTGATGTTGTGTTATTCCCAGTATTTGAATTCGAGGTTACATTGTTATCAATGTTTGAATTATTGTTTTGCGATACCTGTGTGTTATTTTGTGAGCTGACCTGAACTTGATTTGAAGAATCTGATCCATTTCCGTTGACTGTCACGACTATTTCGTCTGCTTTTACGTGGCTTGTTAACGTGAGGTTTGCAATTAGGCAGATCAAAAATATGACTGCTTTTTTAATCACAAGAAGAGATGTATTCCCCGGATTGCGAGTGTTCGGACAGGAACAAATGATTTTTTAGCCAAGAATGCAATTCCAAAGAGTGGAAGTGCAAGGAGCAACCATGCGAGATTTAGAGAAATTGTTTTTTTAGCTACTGTCGCAGAACCGTCTTGCCCTACGCTTTTTGCAACAGTAGCGTCATTGTGAGTGGTTCCTCCTCCGGTAGTAATGCCTTGTACGCTTCCACCTGAGGTGTTTGTATTCCCGGTTGTTCGGACTATATTTTGAGCTACTGCATTTCCTGTTGCTGCAGATACTATTGATGAACCGTTTGAGTTTGAATTTCCGTTATTATTGTTGTTTGATCCACCTGTAGATCCACCTGATGTAGTGTTATGAGCTTGTTGCTGTTGGTTTGGTCCAACGAAATCACCAATCCAGCTTCCGAAAACATTAACTACTGTAACTACTAGTTTTCCGCCGCCGGTTATATTGTTGTTGACGAAGTTGACGAGATTTGCGATGACATTTACATCTCCAGTTTTGATGTTTGAATTTCCGCCAGTGTTGTAATTTGCATCATTTCCACCGGTGTTGGCATCAAGATTTACATTATTCTCAATCTTTGCGTTGTTTGTTTGGGTTGTTGATGAGTTGTTGGTTGTGTTGTTACTTGCAGTATTTGTTGAATTGTCACCATTTCCAGAGTTTGAAGTATTGGCGCCAAGTGCAGTGACTTCACCTGTTATTGGATCTACTTCAAATTCAGTCCCTGCGCTTCCAGCCATTGTTGCACCATCAGGAGAACCGACTATCTTTCCGATCCATTTGCCAGCTTGGTTTACGATAACCAACCACCATGTTCCTCCATCAATATTCGTGTTTGCGACATTGAGGACATTGGCAACTACATTTGATGCTCCTGTTTGAATGTCTGAATTTCCACCGGTGTTAAAACTTGAATCATTATTTCCTGTTGTTCCATTTATGTTGACATTGTTGTCGATAGTGGCGTTATTGGTCTGGGTTGTTGTTGAGTTGTTTGTTGTGTTGTTTGAAGCTGTGTTTGTAGAGTTATCACCATTTCCTGAGTTGGAGGTTGAAGACGCACCACAAGTAGTACAAAGGAGTGAGTCAATGGTTGATTGTGGCAAGAGTATGTCTCCTACCAAGTTTCCATATATATTAACGACGTTATACAAAACGTTACCAGCAATATTGTTGTTTGCCATTGTAAGAACGTTTGCTGATACATTTGCATCCCCTGTGGTTATATTTGAGTCTCCACCAGTATTGAAGCTTGTGTCATTTCCTCCAGAATTTGCAGATAGATTGAGGGTGCTTCCAATCACAGCATCGTTTGATTGATTTGTAGCAGTGTTATTTGTCGTGTTGTTTGATGCGTTATTTGTAGAATTTGCTCCATTTGCAGTATTTGTAGTGTTATTTGTAGCACCACACCCATTTGTACAACTACTCGTTGCATTCCCTGGAGCAAGAACAATGTCTCCCGTGTGATTGTCAGCGATGTCAAAGGTTGCAACAGCGACTCCATCAACATTTGTATTGAGTGAAGTGATGACAGTCCCAGTAGTATTTGCGTCACCGGTCGTAATTGAAGAGTCCCCAACATTAAATGAAGCGTTGTTGTCTCCGGTATTAGTGCCAGCTGTTAAATTGTTAGCAACGTTTGCACTGTTGTGTTGGCCTGTTGTAGCTGAATTGCTATCAGTTGAGGAAGCACTATTATTTGATCCGACGCCATTTCCAGTATTTGCAACAGTTGTTCCTCCTGCGCATGTATTACATCCTCCATTTACTGATGTATTATTGTTACCAGTTGTTGTAATCCCTGAATTATTTGTAGCATCCCCGGTTCCAATTGTTGTATCCCCAACGTTGCCGCTTCCATTAGTTCCACCAGATCCTGATGTCGTATTTGGATTTACTTCCTGATTTTGGGTAGGTGCAATCTCATTTGGACCATCATTGTTATTGTTTGGTGCGGAAGGAGGGGTTGGTGCTGAAGGAGGTGTGTCATTATTTACTGGTGGTTTTGGAGCTGGTGGTGCAGGAGGTGCATCATTATGTTGTGGTGGGGTAGGAGCAGATGGTGCAGATGGTGCGCTAGGTGCTGATGGTGCCTCTGGAGGAGTTGGTGCATCTTCTGCAAGAACTACCATCGGTGCTGCTAGTTTTCCGACAAATATTACAAGTATTAATGTTAGTGACAGCAATTGTTGTATTTTTTTACCTTTCGTTAGAAAGTCGAATTGTTTCATATTTTTCATCTTAAGTTTTATGTTTATAGTTTTAAGTTTTATTATTTTCGAAACTTGTAGGGTGATCTTGTCGAAGTGCTAACAAAAGCACCCTACTCGTTTCAGTATCAAACTAAACGTGCATTCCGAAGAATGCCATTAAAGCTTGAAAGTTGAAAGAAACAGAAACACTTGAATTTCCAGGCATTGGAATTACAAATGGTGCTCCTCCAACTGTGTTGACATTACCGCTGTTAGAAACATCGGTTACGTCAGTTGCTGCTCCGGTGTTGATAGCTGGATCAGATCCATATTCAACATCTCCGGTGTTAAGGTCAGCATCGTTTCCTCCTGTCTTAGCAGTTGCTTCGACATTATTTGTGAGGTTAGATCCATTTCCTTGTCCAACAGTATTAGCGTTAACTAAATCAAGAAGGATAGTATTATCATTCTTGTTCCAGAAGTCATAACCATGATGGCCATGTCCTTGAGGTGTAGCGCCATTTCCGTCGATCTTAGCAAGAATGTCAGTGACGCATCCGCAGTCGAGGTTAGCTGAATTAAAGTTAACCATGTTATCTACGTTTGCTTCTGACCAAGCAGCTCCGGTGCCGATCATTACATCGCCTCCGGTGTTAAACCCTGCATCGTTGTATCCTGACTTCGCTTTTGATTCAACATTGTTAGTAACATTTGCTGAATTATTTTGTGAAACAGTGTTGGTATTAGCGAGTTTAGCGTCAATCCAGTTGTCGCTACCTGCACCATTACCAGAAATTACAAAAGAAGCAGAATTGTGTCCAGCTCCAGCTCCCCCTCCGATCATTGCAGAATTTGCATTCGCAACGGTCGTAACGTTTGCTACAGCTGTAGCAGCTCCAGCGCCGATCATTACATCGCCTCCGGTGTTGCTATTTGCTTTGTTGCCACCACTATTTGCCTTGTTCTCAACATTGTTGGTAACGTTAGCAACGTTATTTTGTCCGATTGAATTTACATTCGTATCTTTCAAAGTAACGGTATTGTCAGAATAAGCTCCGTTTCCGGATATTTTGACGTCAGTGTCTCCTTCACAATTGCATCCTGCAATTTGAGCAGCATTGCTGTTCAAAGTGTTGGTCACGTTTGCAACGGTTGTAGCTTTTCCAGTGCCGATTTGTACATCGCCGCCTGTGTTAAAACCAGCTTTATTGTTTCCTGTGTCTGCATTTGAGGTAACATTGTTGGTGACATTTGCTGTGTTATTCTGAGAAACAGTGTTTGTGTTGGTTTGATTAACTGTTGTGTAGTTATCTGAACCAGCTCCGTTTCCAGAAATTTGAATTGTAGTATCCGCAAGAACTGGAGATGCTACGCTTACGAGTAGAGATCCAGCTGCGACTACTGAGAAAATTTGTTTTTTGAAATTTGTCATATATATTTCACCTCCTTTGGTTTAAGATTTCTTTTTCAAGAGCACTTCGTTTCTCCCGCCTAGTTTTATTTCCGGTAGCCCCAAGAAACAAAAAAACGGAGACTTCCGCACACAAAAATTGATTGTGTGAAGAAGCCTCCGTTTGCGGTCAGCTCTATCGATTACCCTAACTTATATACTATATAAATAGTAGTGTCAAGACCTATTTAGCTACTTATAGCTATCTAATCTTTACAGAACTTTTTTGTATATGGGAATGGGTTTCCATGTGACTTGTAACACTATGCGATTCTTGCCTTTCAATATCCATACTTGTCTTGTGGATATTCCTAACTATGATCTGGGTGATGACTTTATTTTGGACGAAAATTTCAATGCTACCGTATTTAACGCTTTCTAAAGCCGTCTTTATTTCGGCTAGTAGATGGTTGGGGATATTATTCTGGTTTGAATTGGTCATACGAAGTCACGGCAGTCGGCTACTTATATATACTTTCAGAGATCTAAAACTTAAAATTAAGATCGATATTTTGTTTTGATCCATCAATCTCTCCAACTTTCATATGGATTGTCTTTTTGGTATCTGCGTCGTCAAGTGCGATTCCTACTCTTGTGAATTTGGTTGAAATTGCTTGCACTTCGACTGGGTCATTGTGGATGTCAGCTGCAAGTTGCTCATTTGCATCCCCTGCAGTAATGATCCTGATATAGTCTCTCGTATTTAGTTGGATCGTCTTTTTTAGATTATTTGTTATCTTTAGGTTCACGATAAGAAACTCACGTCCAGTAACAGCAGTTGCACGTTGTCCTTGGACGATGATCTGTTTTTGGATATTGACCGACTGAATCATGTATTCAAAATTACCAACGACAGCTCCTTTTTCATCTTTTAATGGGAACATGAATTTTCTGTCTAAATTGATGGTCGAAAGTGCATTTGGAGCCGTAACTTGGCTTGAATCAGCTGGTCTACTCTGTGCATCCGGAAGAGATCTTACAAGACTGATGATTGAAGCAACAACTACAAGTCCTGCTATCACAGGCAGTATAACTTTTAGATATTTTTTATCAAATTTAAATTTATTTCCGGACATTCGTGGAAATTTCATTCTTTGTGCGCGAGAAGCTCCTTCTGATGCTTTATTGATACCACTACTCATTGGGTTATAAATGCTTGAGAAAAGTTGGAAGGAGATGTTTTTGATTTTTGAAAGAAGTGCTTCAAAATTAACGCTTGGAAGGGTTAATGTGACTTCTACTTTTTTTGTTGTTGCCAGAGTTGTATGTTGTGACATATGAACGCGGGCAGTTGTATTGGGGATATTAACAAACGGTACAAACTGTGTCAAGGGGAAAATATAAGAAAATATGTAATTCCCAAATTTATAGTAATGATGATAATATAATGTGTATGAAAAATAATTTAAAAAGCCTCAAAAATATTTTATCAACACCATTACGTCTATTTTTTAAACTTACGATGAAGCGGAAGATTATAGTGATTGTACTTGGTATTATTGCCTTTATAGCTGTCTCTCAGACTGTAGCAAACATCACAAAACCATCCCCCTATACTACTGAAAAAGTCAAAAGAGCAAATATTACTGAGATAGTCACTGAGTCAGGTAACATCGTAGCCAGTGGAAAGAATGATGTTTATTCACCAACCAATGGGGTTGTGACCGAAACATATGTCGACAATGGTTCCCCCGTCACAGAAGGACAAAAATTATATATGGTAAAAAGCTCAGCAACAGATCAAGAGGTACAAGCTGCAAATGCAAATTATCTTTCTGCGGTAGCAACTCTTAATGCAGCGGAGGCTGGTGCTAATACTCTAAGAGCTGACATGTACACAAAATGGGACACCTTCAGAGATCTCGCAACCAACTCTACTTATGAGAATAGTGACCAATCACCAGACACTGAGCAAAGGATGTCTGCTGAATTCCAGTCAACCCAAGACACATGGTTGGCTTCTGAGAAAAAATTCAAAGATCAGCAAACCGCAATCCAACAAGCAAGGTCTCTCGTCGCATCAACATATAACTTATACAAGGCAACACAAGATGCAGTCGTCACTGCCCCTGTTGCAGGTACTATAGAAAATTTGGCTGTTACGAAAGGGTCTACTGTTTCAATTAAAAGCTCGACACTTACTGGAGTTTCTTCTCCTACTCTTATTATATCTTCCGATTCAACTAGTGAGGTTGCAATAAAGTTATCCGAAACCGATATCTCAAAAGTGGAGCAAGGACAACGGGCAATTGTTTCGGTCAATTCAGTTTCTGATAAGACTTACAAAGGAAAAGTTGCCAGAGTTGACTCGATTGGAACCGACACTCAAGGTGTAGTTACATATAGTGTCTATGTTGAGATTACAAATCCAGACAACAAGATAAGACAAGGCATGACGGTTGATACAGACATTGTTACAAAGGAAATAAATAGCACCATAAGTGTTCCCAACTCTTCGATAAAACCCTATCAGGGAGGAAAAGCGGTAAGAATACCTGATAACAACACAAAGGAAAAATACCGTTACGTTCCTGTTGTCGTTGGGGTTAGAGGTTCTGAAAGAACCCAGATATTAAAAGGTGTGAGTGAAGGACAAACAGTTATTACCGCCGTATTAAATGAGAACATAAAAAGACCCGGGCTGTTTGGAAATTAAAGATCGTGAAATGTCAAAAAGTGTCCCCCTCATCGAACTTGCAGATATAACAAAGGAATATTTACTCGGTAATGGTGAAATTTATCACGCGATCAAAAAACTAAGTTTGAAGATATTTGAAGGTGAGTTTGTTGCTATCATGGGTCCTTCGGGAAGTGGCAAATCAACGACGATGCATATCTTAGGTGCTCTTGATATCCCTACCCGCGGAAAATATTTATTTAAAGGAAAAAACATAGAAAATTATTCTGAAGATCGGCTTGCAGAAATTCGGAACCGCGAGATTGGATTTGTTTTTCAGTCTTTCAACCTACTCCCCAGGACTACCGTTCTAAAAAATGTTGAAAGACCCATGATTTATGCAGGTATTCACGAGTCGGAACGTAAAAAAAGGGCTATGGATGCTCTCAAAATGGTTGGTATTGAAGATAAAGCCAACAACCTATCAAATCAAATTTCTGGAGGCCAAATCCAACGGGTTGCTATCGCACGCGCCCTGGTCATGAATCCTTCAATAATTCTTGCCGATGAACCGACAGGAAATCTAGACAGTAAAACATCGCATGAAATCATGAAATTCTTAGATGGACTCAATAAGAACGGCAGAACTATTGTAATAATCACTCACGAACCAGACATCGCAGAGTATGCAAAAAGAGTCATTAAAATCATGGACGGAACAATAATTTCTGACACAAAAAAATAATATGGAATATAAGGAAATCTTTAAAAGCGCAATACAAGCATTGAAAAATAACGTCTTAAGGACGTCACTCACTATGCTTGGAATAATTATCGGAATTACAGCCGTAATATTGATTTATTCAATTGGCCAAGGAGCTGTTGCTTTCATCACCGGAGAACTTGCTTCATTTGGAACAGACTATTTTCAAATAAATCCCGGCACGAGTCAACTAAGCACTTTTGCTGGATCCAAAGCTCTCTCTTTTGATGATCTAGACATGATAAAAGATGATAAATCTCTAACAAATATAAAAAGCGTTGCTCCATTTGCAATGACTTCAGTCAAAATATCTGCAAACGGTGAGGAAAAAGATCTATTGGTATACGGAAGCACACACGAGGCAGCTGAGATATTAAGACCGGACATCATAAGCGGAGAATTTATAACAGAAGAACAAGAGCTCTCTTCAGAAAAAGTTATAGTTCTCGGAAAAGATACTGCAGAAACATTTTTTGGAGTTGATTCTTCTCCAATTGGAGAAACGGTTAGAATAAATAACAAAATATTCCGTGTAACAGGAGTGCTTTCATCATCTAGTGCACTTGCTGGGGGATTTATCAACAATTCGGTCTTTATCCCAATTGATGTGGTAACAAAAGAGATTGTTGGGGATGAAGTGCTTCAAGAAATTGATATAAGTGTCCATGACCAAAACATCATCAACCAAACGATGGAAGACGTCGAGACTCTTCTTCGTGACAATCACAACTTAAAGGAAGGTGATGAAAGTGACTTTAGAATTTCAAGCGCTCAAGATATCCTAACCACAGTTCAGACAATAACTAGTCTATTAACTGCAATGATTGCTGGAATCTCTGGAATCTCTCTTGTCGTGGGAGGAGTCGGAGTTATGAATATTATGCTTGTTTCAGTAACTGAGCGCACCAAAGAGATAGGACTCTTAAAGGCGATTGGAGCAAAGCAAAAAGATATTTTAACCCAATTTCTGATGGAGTCAGTTGTCATGACACTGATCGGAGGTTTAATAGGAATTGCACTTGGTATTACTGGAGCTTTTGTTGTTTCAAAAGCCGCAAATATCCCGTTTGTCGTTAGCTTTCCTGCAATCCTTATTGCAGTTGGGGTCTCAACTCTTGTGGGAATCGTATTTGGTCTTTACCCTGCAAGACGTGCCGCTCGACTTTCACCAATTGACGCTCTCAGATACGAATGACCTCCGTGTCATCCCGGCCTCCGAGCCGGGATCCAGAAAATTTGCTTGACTGCATTTCTTACCTGTGAAACACTTGTTGTATGGAAGAAGATAAAAATATTGAATCTCCCTCTGTTTCAGAAATAATTAAACCAACTCCCACTCCTGTTAACCCTATCAAACCTGCCAGTAAGTTTTCTATTAAGGCAATTATCGGAACAATAATTTTTCTTCTTCTAGCAGGAGGCGCTGCAGCTGGTTATGTTTATCGCGAACCCATCATGTCTTTCGTTTCCAAACCCACCCCGACTCCTATTGCTGCCCAAACATCCCCCACACCTACGCCAGATCCGACAGCAGACTGGAAAACGTATACAAATACTTCTTACAATTTTTCATTCAAATATCCATCGTCATTTACTCTCGAAAGCGAAGGAAAACAAGTTTTTAAATCCACAAATTTAGATAAAGAATCAGTAACTATATATCAATACAATTTGCAGTTCACAAACGGAAAAATGGTGCAAAATGATCCCCAATATCCTCCTTCGAAAGACAGTTCTTATTTAGGAATTAATATAGAACCAACAAAAGGAAAAACGATAGCAGATTTGTATGACAATAAAGAAACAAACTTTGGGATAACGAAAGTCACACTCCTTGATAAAACTGGAGATGCAGACGAAATAGCAACGATCACCAATATTGAAAATGTTATTCGCATATACCGGAAAGGCAACTACTTAGTTTCTTTTACATCTTCTCAGGATGGACCCGGAGAGCTTGATAAATATAGAGAGCAAATTTTCTCCACCTTCAAATTTACAGACCCAAGCTCTTTTGATACTCCCGATTGGAAACTTTATACCAACAAACAATACAACTTCACGATCCTCTATCCTTCAGAGTGGACTGCAGCAACGCATGAATTTGCAGTAACATTTTCTCCACCGTTACCTAAAGAGTATTCCGACCTTACTATCCGTGTTGACAAAAAAACTAGTTATGATGATAAAACCGCAGATGATCTTGAAGATTATGCAACCAACTATGCTAAGTGGGAGACAGGCCCATCAGGTGAAGTGTCGCAGATATCAAAAATTTTAGGAGGATCTGACCAAATAGGTTATCTTGTGGAATGGAAAGGTAATGCATGGACATCAAACGAGAAAACCTACACCGCTTACTTTGATGTCCCTACAGATAATACGAGAGTTGTTAGGATAGATTGTGGTAAAGATAAGTTGCTATCTACCTGTAAAAAGATGCTTGCTTCTTTTCAATTTACTAACCAGTAAAACTATAAACCTCTTGCCTAATTGGCAGTTGACTGATACAATTGATAACAATCTATGGCAAACCGTATCAAGCGGTTGCCAAGCTCAAAAAGATCTGCCCCGATCTTCACTCGCTTTAAAAAGTTTGGTAATTTCTCAACATTCAAATTAAAGGTAAAAAACCTCTTAAAAAGAGCAGGTAAAACCATTGACAGAAAACCTTTGACCTCATTCTTTGTAGTACTTCTAGTAATTTTTATTCTTATAGTAGTTGGTTCTTTTTTAAGAAAACCTAAGCAGGAAGCTACCGTTACTACGCCGGAGAAAGAAGTTGCTGCATACTCTATAGGCTCTGCACCAACTGTTAAGGTCCAGGCGCAAATTGAAAAAAGCGGTGTTATAAAAGTTGTTGCTCAAACTCCAGGAATCGTCAGTACGATAAATGTCAGTGAAGGCCAGCAAGTCAGCAAAGGAACAACGCTCGTAAGTCTTTCCTCAAATTATCAGGGAGGAAATGCAGCTGGTGTTCAACGTGAAATTGCGTACGCCACAAACAAAAATGCAAAGGAAACACTAGACACACAAAAAGATATCATTAAAAAACAAAGAGATCTGGCCAATAAAACAGACGATAATTCAGATCAACTAAGAGATATAACTTCAAAGTCTATTGAAGAAACAAAATCACTTTTAAGTCTCAATCAAAACATTGTTTCAAGTCTCAACTCCACCCTTTCAACTCTTGAATCAACAAATGTTGGAGGAGCAAACGACGCTCAGATCCTGCAGACCAAGCAGATCATTTCCCAATATCAGTCTGCAGTCAATCAACTCCAGGCGGGAGTAAGAAATTCTGAATATCAAGGGGCTGGTGACAAACCACCTGCTGATCTGTCGAATATGTCAAAGGATCTTACTCAAAAGCAACTTGATCTTCAAGAAAAAGCGCTTACCCTGTCAGTTGAGATTTCCGCATTGCAATTAAAGTTAGCTCAAATCCAGGAGGGAACCATGTATCCAGCGTCTCCATTTGCAGGAGTCGTTGACCGGATTTATGTCACTGAAGGAGAAGCAGTCAACCCTGGTACGCCAATTGCACTTATTCATGGCGCACAAAAGTTAAAGGCTGTCGCACGAGTACCAAGAGAAATTGCGCAGAAATTATCCCAAGTTGATGAAGCTACCCTTTCAATTGATGGGAAAACTTATAAAACTGCGCCAGTCTATATTTCAACAGAAGCAACTGATGGGTCTTTGTATTCTGTAATTTTTGATGTACCGACTGATTTTCAAGACAGTGTAACAAACAATGAATTCATAACAGTTGAACTTCCGGTTGGATACGCTGACACATCAACTGCAGTTCCTTTTGTTCCGCTTGATGCTATCTATCAAAGCACTGACTCCTCATATGTCTTTGTCATCGACAATGATCGTGCGATTACCAAAAAGGTCAAATTAGGCTCTATCGTAGGACAATATGCACAAGTAGAATCGGGTCTTACTTCGGGAGATGAAATTATCCTGACAAGAACTGTTGTGGCAGGGGATAGTGTGCGCCGCATCAAATAACACCTCATGGAACAAAAAAATTCATACCTGTCACGTCTTAAGTTTGATCCGAGTCTTCTCTCATCATTTAAGGCAAAATATTTATCTAACATCCGCATAGTACTGTTGTTGCTTTTTTTGATCATCGCAACCGGAGTAACAAGCTTTCTAACTCTTCCAAGAAGGCTCAATCCTGAGGTTAAGATCCCAATCGTTGCCGTTACAACTATTTTGCCAGGTGCAAGCCCTAAGGATGTTGAGGAGCTTGTCACAAACCCAATTGAAGATGCTATTAAAGGGACAAAGGGAATAACGACTCTTAACTCAAGCTCCAATGAATCTGCCTCAACGATTATTGTTGAATTTAGCTCAAATATAAGTCCAGACAAAGCAGAGGCGGACCTGAAATCTGCAGTTGACACTGTAACAGATTTGCCTGAGGACGCAAAAGACCCAATTGTCAGAAAGTTCGATTTCGAAGATCAGCCCATATGGATATTTGCAGTGAAAAGCAATGATCCGGCGTCTCTGTATAGATTCTCAAAACAACTTCGCGACAAGCTTGAAGATGATTCCATCATCGACAGAGTGACCGTGAGTGGACTTGAAGATCAGGAGATCCAAATTCTTGCAGATCCTGAGAAAATAACTAAAAATGGGATAAATCCCCTTGTTCTTTCAGGTAGTATTCGCTCGCTTCTTGCTTCTTATCCTTCAGGAAGTGTAAATTCCCAAAACCTTTCATTTCCGGTCGGTATCAACCCATCAATAGCATCAACAAATGATCTACGAAACATCACACTTAAGGTAGAAGGGGAACAAGTAAAACTGTCTGATGTTGCCTCCGTCTCTGAAAAGACAAAACCAGGACTCCAGAAAGCATTCATCGCAGATAGCAGATCAAAAGCAGAAACTGTTGCTACTTTTTCGGTCTACAAGAATAGCTCTGCAACTATTGATGAAGGATCACAAAGGACAAAAAAGATTGTTGAAGATACGATAAAACCATACAAAAACACGTTCAAAGTTGTCAGCATCACTGACTCTTCACATCTCATAGATGATGAGTTCGGTAATCTAACAGATAGTTTTCGCGATACTCTTATTCTTGTATTTATCACATTTCTTATCTTCCTTGGAATCAGACAAGCGCTTATTGCAGTTCTTACCATCCCACTCACCTTTCTTGCTACTTTTACGGTTATCCATAGTGTGGGACTCTCATTAAATTTCTTGACTTTATTTTCACTTCTTCTGGCTCTTGGACTTTTGGTTGATGACACTATTGTTGTTGTGACCGGTATGACCTCTTACTATAGATCCAAGAAATTCACTCCACATCAGACTGGACTTTTGGTATGGCGAGACCTAATTGTTCCTATTTGGAGTACTACCATAACAACATCCTGGGCATTTCTTCCTTTACTTCTTTCGACTGGAATCATAGGAGAATTCATAAAAACAATTCCAATAGTGGTCGCAACAACCCTCTATTCATCTACAGCAATTGCTGTTCTTATAACAATTCCCCTTATGATTGTTGTACTAAAATTCAGCATTCCACGAAGAGTCGCTGTCCTTCTGAAAATCGTAACTGTTCTTCTAATTGTATTTCTTATATTGACCCTTTTTAATGGCAACCCCTTTGCGATAGTGATTCTTTTATTGACAGCACTTTTTGCATATATAACGATAAGAGAAAGGGCATTGCTATACGCCAAATTTGAGGATCTTTTTGGACGTTCAAGAATCAGAAATACTAAAGTTCTTGCTACTCGCTTCAATGAAAGGTTGATAGATATAGAGCATCTAGCACTTTACTACAAACGGATCATTTTAAGGATTCTTTCATCGAAGAATGCTAGGAAAAAAGTTTTGATTGCAGTTGTCATCTTCTCTATATTTTCTTATCTTTTAGTTCCTTTTGGGTTTGTTACTAATGAATTTTTCCCAAAAAGTGAGAATGACTATATCTATGTGAATTTGGAGATGCCAAGCGGATCAAATACAACAACCGTTACAAATGCCACAAGTTCACTTCTTGAAAAATTGAGAAAAACAAAAGGCATAGAATATGTGTCAGCTGAGGTTGGAAAAGGGATTGATGCCGGAGCACAAGACTTTAGATCAGGTGGAAACGTAGCACTATTTACATTGTCACTCCCTTCAAAAGATGAAAGAAAAATCGACTCACTTGAAATTGCAAATAATATACGGGAAGAACTAAAACATATCAAAAGTGAAGGAAAAATTTCTGTTGTAGAACTCTCTGGAGGACCACCGGCTGGAGCTGAAGTTCAGGTACAATTGTTGGGTGATGATTTGGCAAAGCTTGATAGTTATGCAGATCAAATCATGGTCTTTCTACAAAAACAGCAAGGAATTATTAACGTAACAAAATCAGTAAATCCTGGCACTTCAAAATTATCATTTGTCCCTGATCCCTCAAAGCTTGCAGCTTCAGGAATATCACAAGACTCACTTGGTATATGGCTCAGAACATTTACGACTGGTCTCACATTTAAGAGTGTTAAATTCGGAGAAAAAGATTCAAAGGACATCGTGTTTCGCATGAATCCAGACACACAAAGCCCTGAGGATCTTTCCCGTCTTTCAGTTCCTGATAATGACAAATCGTATGTGCCTTTACTCTCTTTGGGAGAACTGAAATTGGATACAAATCCAACAGCAACAACACATCTTGATACCAAAAGGACGATATCGGTGAGTGCCGGCGTCAGCAAAGGTTATTCTGTTTCAAAGGCGAATGAAAACTTACTCAAATACGTAGATGGTCTGAAGCTGACGGATGGTTATGAGTATAGGACAGGCGGAGTAAATGAGGAAAATCAAAAATCAGTCACTTCAATTTTGCAGTCAATGATCCTTGCAGGAATTCTGATTTTGGCAACCATGGTAATCCAATTCAGAAGTTATAGAAAGGCTCTTATTGTCATGCTTGTCATCCCACTTGCTATCTCAGGTGTATTTATCGTATTTGCACTTACTGGTACCCCACTTTCTTTCCCAGCACTTATCGGGGTGCTTTCCCTCTTTGGAATAGTTGTAACGCACGCAATGTTTTTGGTAGACAAATTCAATAGAAATCTGGCAATAAATATGCCATTTAAAGAGGCTATTGCAGATGGTGCGGCAAGTAGACTAGAACCAGTGTTTATCGGCTCATTTACCACCATTGTGGGGCTTATTCCTATCTCTTTGTCTAACCCACTCTGGCGTGGACTTGGAGGGGCAATCATTGCAGGTCTCGCTTTTTCAGGAATCATCATGTTATTCTTCATACCGGTAATGTATTACATTGTATATAGACATGACTACGAGAAAAAAACACCGAGAACAAATCCCCGAGTTTAAGAAAAAAATCCGTTCCTTTTATAAAGAAAACAAACGAGAGTTTGCGTGGAGAAATACATCCGACCCATACAAGATAATCGTTTCTGAAATGATGCTCCAGCAAACCCAAACAGGAAGGGTTACTGAAAAATATGCAGCCTTTTTAAGGGCCTTTCCAACCGTTTCACACCTTTCAAAAGCATCCACTTCAGAAGTCTTAAAGGCATGGCAGGGCTTGGGATACAACAGACGAGCACTATATTTGAAAAGAACAGCCGAGATTGTTTGTGAAAAGTATAATGGAACGTTTCCCAAGCTCAAAAGTGAGTTAATTGAGCTCCCAGGAATAGGAACAAATACAGCCGGTGCGGTAATAGCATTTGCCCATAATCTACCTGTCACTTTCATAGAAACCAACATTAGAAGAGTTTTTATCTACGAATTTTTCCGTGAAAAAGAAATCGTTGACGATCAAGAAATTTACCCACTCATTGAAGCGTCGTTGAACACTAAAAATCCACGCGAATGGTACTATGCATTGATGGATTATGGCGCCCATCTAGGAAGAACTGTAGTTAACCCGAATAGGAAAAGTAAGACGTATTCCAAACAAGCAAAGTTTGAAGGATCACTGCGTCAAGTCCGCGGAATGATATTAAAACTCCTTTTGAAAAAGCCTATGACTGAAACGTCACTATCAAAACTGATTGGGAACAAAGAGTATTGTGCAACAGCACTTCATCAATTAGAGAAAGAAGGTTTTATTGTAAGAAAATCAAATAATCTTTCTCTAAAGCCTTGATTTTGAAAGTGTATTTTTCTAAGATAGATGTATGTCAGATCTCAAGAGTTATTTCAGAGAAAACAAACTTGTCCAAAATTATGCTTGGATTCTAGTGCTTACTGTCTTTTTTCTTTGGCTTGTCAATTATTTTAATATTTCCTATCCTCTCACCATAACCTCCCGCGCTGCTTCTGGAGAATTAGCAGTTGTAGGCGAAGGAAAGGTTGACATAACTCCAAATAACGCATCCGTTGATCTTGGGATTGTGACAAATGATGCAAAATCTGTTGATGATGCACAAAATCAGATAAATAAAGTGAATAACGCGATTGTAGATAACCTTACACAACTCGGGATCGATAAAAAGGATATAAAGACCTCAAATTACTCAATAATGCCTAACTATGATTATACGAAAAGTGGATCAGGTACAATTACCGGATATAACGGAAATACAACAGTCACTGTAAAAGTAAAAGATACTTCAAAACTCCCTGATGTGATAGCTGCTGCAACCAGGGGTGGTGCAAATCAAGTAATGGGTACCAACTACTCCGTCGAGTCTCCAGAAAAATACAGAGAACAAGCCCGCAATAAGGCTATAGCAAATGCTAAAGAGCAGGCCCAAAAATTAGCAGGAGAACTAGGAATTAGACTTGGTAAGGTTACCAATATCGTAGAGTCAACCAATGATAATGGCCCATACCCATTGATGTATAAAGCTGAAGCGGTAAGTATGGGCGGAGGAAATGCTCCTGTCCCCGATCTTCAACCAGGGACCCAAACAATCTCATCCTCAGTCACTCTCTATTTCGATAAGAGATAAAGAGCTTTTTTACCTCAAATTTGGTACAATACGATACTTGTGATTGATTTTAAAGTTACATACAAATCCAAAAAATCGAATGCCCGGATAGGGATCCTAAAGACTCCTCATGGCGAAATTGAGACCCCTTCTTTTGTTGGTGTTGCAACACAGGCTGTTGTTAAAACACTTACTGCAGAAGAGGTGAAACAAACAAATAGCCAGATACTGATCTCAAACACTTTTCATCTCCATCTCAAACCAGGAGAGAAGTTCTTGAAAAAGGCCGGAGGTATACACAAATTTATGAATTGGGATAGACCACTTATGACTGATAGTGGTGGTTTTCAAGTCTTCTCCCTTGGCTTTGGTCGTGACCATGGAGTTGGGAAAATATTAAAAGAAAAATCAGATCTGGTCATCAAATCAGGAAAAAAACCAAAAAATGTCAAGATAACTGAGGATGGGGTATTTTTCAGAAGTCCTAAAGATGGACAAAAATTATTCATTGGACCAAAAGAATCTATCAAGATCCAAGAAGCAATTGGAGCTGATATTATGTTTGCATTTGATGAATGCACTTCCCCTGTTGCTGACTACTTCTACACCAAAAAAAGTCTTGAAAAGACTCACCGGTGGGCTGAGATTTGTTTGAAAAGTAAGAAAACAAAGCAAGCTCTTTATGGAATAGTCCAAGGTGGAAAATTTGAAGATTTAAGAACTGAGTCTGCTAAATTCATAGGCTCTCTCCCATTTGATGGATTTGGGATTGGAGGAGAATTTGGAGATGAAAAACACACGATGACTGACATGTTAGGCTTTACCCTTCCTTATTTACCTGAAAAAAAACCGAGACATCTTTTGGGTATTGGCCATCTAGAAGACATCCCAGAGATCATGAAAGCTGGGGTGGACACATTTGATTGTATTGTCCCTACTCACTACGCCAGACACAGTGTTGCTTTTACATCAGAAGGGCGACTTGATATGAAAAAAACTAAGTTTTTAACCGACAAAAAACCATTAGACCCGAAATGTGATTGCCCAACTTGCAAAAATTATAAAAGAAACTACATTTGCCATCTTTTAAAAGCAGATGAGATAACGGGACTTAGGCTCATGACCATGCACAACCTCTACTTTTTCAACGCCTATGTTGAAAAGCTAAGAATGGATATAAAGTCGGGGAAAATATAATTCCAATTAACAGATGGGTGACTCGACTGGGGGACCCCCATTGAGAATCTAACACAAGCGATCAACTTTGTCTTAAACAGATAGAGCGGGTGTTAAGAATCGCAAATGGGGGTAAGGAGAGTCAGGACCCATCTACCCAGCTGAGCAAACTTGACACGCTTACCTCTTTTTTACTATCATGGATATATGCGAAAAAGACTGCTCGTTATATTTTCTGTCGTAATTTTCGGAATTTCCCCAGCCTTTGCATTTGCCGAAGATTCAGCAACTACAAATACTATTACCTCTGATACTACTGTTACAGCAACTCCAACCACAACAAAAGAGAAACACGCTGATACTCTAAAAGTCCGCCCTACTCTTACATCTGCTATGAAAGATGCAAAAAGTGAAATACATGACAAAAAGGAAGAGGCAAGAGCAGAATTTAAAACGAAACTCGCTGAGATCAAAGACGCAAGAAAACAATCTATAGTCACAAATATAGATACGCGAATCAACACGATAAATAAGAATCGGACTGATGAAATGTCTAAAAGACTAGAGAGACTCACTACCATTCTTACAAAAATATCGACAAAAGAGGCTACTCTTTCTTCCGAAGGAAAAAACACCACCACGTTGAAAAACGATATCACAGCAGCAACTGCTGCAATTAATGCTGCAATTACCGCTGTGAGCGATCAGGCAGCAAAAGACTATGTAGTTACTCTTACCACGGATACTGCACTTAAGACTAATGTTTCGACAGTGATCAAACAATTTATGGCCGATATTAAGGCTGTGTTTCTAAAAGTGGTTGCAGCCCAAACAGCAGTATTTAAAGCTCACACTGACCTCGCAAAACTAATGGGCATCACCCCAACTCCTACAACAGCAACAACCACACCAACAGCAACTATTACCGTAACACCAACACCTTAAAGATATAACTATGGAAAATAAAGACCAAACAATACCAACAACACCAGTCGCACCAAATCCTCCGCCTGTTGCACCAACTGCACCTGTTACACCTCCGCCAACTAGTGTCCCTACGACTCCGGTCCCACCAACCCCACCTCCTGTCGCAGCAACAGCTCCTGTTGTTGCTCCACCCTCATCGGGTAAAAAGAACAACGGACTTCTTATCGTTGCATTCATTCTTGTCACATTAATAATTGTTCTGGGAGCACTTTACTACATCATCATGAAACAGTCCTCTACCCAAACGACGACGACCCCACCTGTCCAGCAACAAGTAATTCAACCTACGACCCCACCTGTCACACCAACAGTTACGCCAACAGATGAAGAGATATTAACTACTCCAGTCCCCAATCCTGAAGAGGATGGTACCCAGCTTAATACAGAAATCCAAGGACTATAAGCATGTGCATTCGCACTAATTTTACGAAAGACTTGAAAGAAGAGAGGAAACGAGAGAGACTACTATACTAAAAAGTATCGCTGCCAAAATCCCACTGACATGAAACCCAGGAACAACAGATCCGACGAGTAAAACAAGAAGTCCATTTAAGACCAACAAGAATACTCCAAGGGTCAAAATCGTTAGTGGAATAGTCAAGATTACTAAGACTGGTTTTAGGAAGGTGTTAACGATACCCAAAACAATTGCTACTACAACAAGAGTTGTCATTGAATCAATTGTTACTCCTGGGATGATAAATGCTGCTACAAATACAGAGATGGTCAGTATGATGAGTCGTAGTACGAGATTCATACCTCTATTATAGCCTTAAGAAAATATTAATCAAATCAATAGGATCTACTCAGATTGAATTCTAAAAGGCTCTTGAGTATTTCTTTTTGTTGCTCATCAACCTTTAAATTATCAAAAATTTTCCATGACTTTTCCATGATCATATCTATATCCTTATCCAACAATTCCACAATCTGATACTTCAGAATTAGATCCCTTATTCTACTCAACTGATTTAACGTAAGATCAGCATTACCGAATGACTCATCTAAAAACTTTCTTTCACTTTCATCAGCTTTCTCAAAAAGTAGGGCTCTTACAAGCGTTTTTTTATTCTCCCGGATATCAGACCCGACAGGCTTTCCTATCTCTTTTTCATCACCCATAAGCCCAATGATGTCATCTTTCATCTGAAATATTGTTCCGATGTATTCTCCCAACTCCTCGAATTCATTATTTGTAGACTCATCTGTTCCGGTTACTATACAGGCCAATACAAAGGGGAGTGAAAAAGTATAACGAGCGGTTTTATATTTGTAGACAGAATAGATCTCATCAATTGTCGCTTCTTCTGGGGTCTGACCAAATTCAGAATCGATTCCTTCAGCCAAAGCAACAGTTTTTATCTCTTGTGATAAATACCGTATCAGTTGACCTACAGAACTTAATTTAAGATCTGAAACCAGTTCCATAGCAAGATAAAAGGATACGTCAGCAGCCAATATTGCTATTGAAATTCCGTAATGCTTAGCATCTATTGCATCTACACTTTTACCTTTCTCTTCATATAAAGCAAATATTGTTTTTCCACCACGTCTCATGTAGTCGTTGTCGATGATATCATCTTGTATCAAAAGCGATGAATGGATCAGCTCTATCGCACACGCAATATGTATGTAATCCTTTGTTATTTTTTGTCCTAAAAGTTCTACCGTTAACAAAAATAATGTCCCTCGTATTAACTTCCCTTTGAATACAAACTCTTCCAACGAATCGATTATTCCTTGTTTTTGAAGTGACTGAGGAATCGCCTCTTTCTGTAAATGTAGAAATTGTTTTAGATTTTCTTCGATCAGATTTCTTGAAGAAGCTGAGTATTCTTGGAAAGTCATAGTGAGATACTAGACCATATTATAACAGTTTTGAGGTAATATTATTCCTTTGGAGCAGGAACTACGTTAAGCGGCATATTGTTCATAAAACCCGTCAGATTTTGATGGGTTGTTTCTACAATCTTATGCAAAGCTTCATTGCTATTGAAAGCATTGTGTGGCGTTACAATAACATTTGGATGTTTTACTAACATATGATCCTCCAAAATTGCCATAAGTTTGTCTTTCTCAAATGACAATGAAAGAAGATCTTTCTCTTCCTCCAATAATGGCTCTTCTTCCAAAACATCAAGTCCAGCAGCTTTCACTTTGCCAGACTCTAAAGCTTTGAGAAGTGCCATGCTATCGATCAGAGCTCCTCGTGCAGTATTTATGATAACGACCCCATCCTTCATCATATTGAATTGCTCCTCTCCAACATAATGATGTGTTTCTTTTGTATAAGGGATATGAAGTGAAATAATATCCGCCTGCTGATAAAGCAAAGGTAACTCAACAAATTTGCATCCCAATTCTTTTTCAAGAGCATAGTCTGGAGTTCTTTTGTAGACGATCGCATTCATCCCAAACCCCCGTGCAATTCTTATTACGTTTGTTCCGATACTACCTACCCCTATTACACCAATTGTTTTACCTCTCAATTCAAATCCAGTCAGACCACTTGGCATGAAATCTCCCTCCTTGACCCTCTCCATGGATTCGGGAAGCCTTCTTGAAATCGCCAACAGTAAAGCAAATGTATGCTCAGCGACAATAGTCTCTCCATATGATGGGACATTTGAAATCAGAATGTTTCGATTTTTACATTCTTCAGAATCGATATGATCAAAGCCTGTGGACATTGTTGTTATGAATTTAAGATTGGGCATCTTATCAAGTAGTTCTTTATTCATTTGGGAATGTATAAAGATGATCACAACGTCAAATGTTTCAAGTCCGGGAGTTTCTGGAGACAAAGGCTCATCAAAAAAAACTAATTCATTATTGGTTATCTCTCGCTGAAAGTATTCTTTCTCCCAATTTTCAAGTTCAAAAAATGCGTATTTCATAGATAAAATACCGCAATCTATACCGAGAGTCTCTTCAAAACGTAGTTTTAAAAAAAGAGTTATCGGTATGGCAGTTAATAAAGTATATGGAATTTACTACCTAATAACAAGCGAATTGTCTTCAACCCTTATTGCTGCAGACCCACCTTTCTGCAATGAATTAGAAAGAAGTAGTTTCGAAAGTTGATTTTCGATCGTAGCTTCAATAAATCTTCTTACATTCCTAGCTCCGAATTCTGTACTAAATGAGTTTTTTGCAACAAACTCAGTGACATCATCTCCGTATGACAGTGTGATTTGCTGCTCAGAGATCTTATCAACTGATTCCTGTAAAAATAACTTAGCAACAGAAATTGCATCTTTTTCTGACAATGGCCTAAACACTATTACGTCATCAAATCTATTTATAAGCTCCGGCTTGTAGATGCCGGATTGTTGTATCTTTTCTATAAGTTCCTTCTTAACATCCTCAATAACTACTCTTTCTTTATATTTTTCCCGTATAAATTCACTTCCAGCATTCGAGGTAGCAATGATGATGGCATTTTTAAACGAGATGACTCTTCCCAAGTGGTCTGTCAATCTCCCCTCATCCAATACCTGCAAGAAAAGGTCATGCACACCTTTTGATGCTTTCTCAAATTCATCAAGCAGTATTAAAGAAAAAGGATTATGTAGTACTTTGTCGACAAATCCCTCTCCTAACAAAAGATTTATAGCATCATCATTTTGATACTCACTCATATCAAGCCGTATCATTGCCTTTTCATCACCAAAATAAGATGACGCAAGAGCCTTTGCGGTCTGGGTTTTTCCGACTCCGGTCGGTCCTAGAAATAAAAATGAAGCGATAGGTTTTCCTTCGTTCTTCATTCCAGATCTCACCCTTCTCATGGCGTTTGAGATGGCACTAACAGCTTCATCTTGAGAAATAACCCTTTTGTGAATCGTAGCTTCAAGATCCAGAAGTTTTTCACTTTCTTGTTCGTCTGGTTTGTCTAACAGTAAATTAGTTTTTTCTCCCACAAAACTCCTGACTTCGTCTTCCGTAATTTTTTTTACTCCGTGAGTCTTACTGTTTGCTATGACATCCTCCATCAACCTTACTGCTCTTCCAGGCATCGCTGTCCCATCGTTCTCATAAGAATCGGAAAGATTACATACCTCCTTCAAGGCGTTGTATGAAATTGACACATGATTTGCTTTTTCAAGATCTTTTGATTTCTCAAGAACCATAAAAAGTGCAGTCTCCGCGTCTGGCTCTGCTACTTCGACGACATCAAATAATTCCTTAATTTCTTGTTTTTGATATATATATGTATTGAATGCATCCTCTGTGGTACTCCCGATTATTTTGATCCTGCTACTTTTCAGGTACTCAACCAAAGCGCCTGAGATATCCATAGATAGTCCTCCTCCCCCAAAAATATTTTCAATATTTGGGATATAAACGACGACATTGCCTGCATGTGCTAACTCTGAAAATAACTCGACAAAGCGCATCTCCAGATCTCCCTGATTTTCAACTCCTGCAAGAAGACGTTCTGAATAAAACTTAAAGACAATCTTGTTTGAAATATTTTTTGGCAAAACACCCATGTCGGAATCGAGAGCAAATTCTGCAATCAACGCGGTTTTACCAACTCCTGCAGGACCGACCAATAACACATTACTTGAATGGTTCTTTGAAAGAGCGGTAATAAGTAAGTCGTATTCCTTATCCCGTCCTATTGGACTTATGACAGGCCCTGAAAGAATTTCTCTGGTGAAATTGTAAGCATATTGCAACAATTGTTGATTCCATCCAAAGACAAAAAAATCGAATGCTCCGCTACCGGTAAATCTCAAATGATACCGTTTTTTGTGATCTATCCCGTACTGCTTTCTTACCCATGAAAGAATGGTTACAATATCTTTCTCATCGATTCCATTTTCAAATAAAGTTTTATTTTGATCATCAAGCAGTAGTAAATAAGACGCATAGATATCAACTCCATGGATATATGTACCATCAATAGTAGTAACAAGCTCTGCTGCTTTTTTAAGCACTTCCTCTTCAGTTACTTTTACCTCATTCTTCTTGAATGAATATTGTAGTAACTTATTGAAATACCTGATTTCTCCCTCGCCAAGCAATCCACAAATCACCTCCAACATCGTTTTTTTTCTTTCTAAAATTACACGTGTCTTAAAATCGGTACACTCAATGACGTGCATGACATTATCAGAGATTTTTTTAGAAGGACTATTATTCTCAAGTTTGAAATGGATGAAAAATTCTTGAAGAATCAGTACAAAATAGATGGGAAGAAGATGGATTATAAATACAGGGTTTTTCAGATTGTAATAAACAATAAGTCCAATACCAAAAAAGGTAAGAACCCGTAACCAACGGATAATAGGGTTGTCAAAAAAATAGTAAAGAAAATAATATTTATTCTTCATAATCAAAAACCTTTGTAAAATATGAGCGCAACCAATGCGAATGGCAACAATAATAAAAAGACCCCTATCAGAAATTCAATAAACAAAAGAAATAAAACAAGAAGTAGCGAGATAGAAATGAGTACAGATTTGATAACCATTCCAAAAATGATTGAGAATAGTACCAATCCTTGCCTATATTCATTTTTAAGAGGTTTGAAAAATGTTTTTATAAGAAGCTGAAGAGACAGCAATGAAGCAACATAACGGTTAAGGTCTATAAAGAAATCGAGTAGTCCCCCTAAAACATCTTTATACCAAAAAACGATCAAATAAAATGGATAGTATAGAAAGGCAAGCATTTGTACATTTAGTTTACGGTAAGCTCGAATCATAAATCAAGGATAGCCGGAATTAGGTTGTTTGAGTCTTCAGAAATATTGTATGATTAGCTTATGTAGACTCGAAACCAATCGAGTTATATGTGTTTGTCTAACTGCCCTATATGATTCTGTCCGATGATCAAATAAAAGCACTTGTCCTGAAAACAGGCCTTGCTACCCAACAAAGCCTGCAAGAACTCGTCGAGTTCTCAAAAAACTCCAATGTTACCCTTGCGGATGCACTTATTGAGAAGGATGTAATTTCAGACGAGAACTTAGGCATCCTTATCGCTGACTTTCTCCATATTCCATTTATAGTTCTTTCAAAACTATCAATTCCTGAAGAGGTCTTTCATGTCGTTCCTGAAAAAATAGCTAGAAAACATAAAGTAATACCATTTGAAAAGAATAGTGAAGGATTGAAGGTTGCAACTGTCGATCCAAGAAACAGCGAGGTTCTTCAAGCAATCAGTAAAAAGACAGGTCTGAAAGTAATCCCCTATCTAACGACTGAACGGGATGTTGATAATATCCTACGTATATATAAGAGGGATCTTCAAAAATCTTTCGAACAACTCCTTCAAAAAGAACTTGGGATTTCCGATATATCAAAAGTAACCGATGCTGCTCCGATTGAAAAGATAGTCAATCTTCTTGTGGAGTTTGGATATAGCGATAAAGTATCAGACATCCATATTGAACCAGAAGAAAAAGATTCATTAGTCCGCTTTAGGATAGACGGCATTCTACATGACGTTTTATACCTTCCTAAAAATTTCCATGAGAGGATCATTTCCCGTATAAAAATACTTTCGAAGTTACGCACCGACGAACATTTAAGCCCTCAAGACGGAAAAATGCGCATAAAACTTGACGAGGAGAATCTCGATATCCGTGTATCTGTACTTCCGATTGCCGATGGTGAAAAGGCAGTTCTTAGGCTTCTTGCTTCCCATTTCCGTCAATTTTCTCTGATAGACCTTGGAATGAGTGAGCCTGATCTTAAAAAAGTTACGAATGCCTATAGCAAATCATATGGCATGGTACTTTCGACCGGACCTACCGGAAGTGGCAAGACTACGTCAATCTACGCCATATTAAAAATCCTTAACACCCGTGAGAAAAATATTACAACGATTGAAGACCCGGTTGAGTACCGAATAAAAGGGGTCAATCAGATCAATGTAAATCAAAAAACTGATCTGACATTTGCTAACGGGTTGCGATCTATACTAAGACAAGATCCTAATGTCGTTTTCGTAGGAGAAATCCGTGATGGAGAGACAGCTGGCATTGCTGTGAATGCTGCCTTAACCGGTCACTTAGTTCTCTCTACCCTACACACTAATGATGCAGCAACTGCTCTTCCGCGGCTTATTGATATGAAAGTTGAACCATTCCTTGTGGCATCAACAGTAAATGTCATCATCGCCCAACGTCTGATCAGAAAGATCTGTGATATGTGCAAAATGTCATATGAAATACTAAGAACTGATCTTGCTAAAAACTTACCATCAACAATTATTTCGAGGCACTTCGGCGACAGAGAAAATGTCAAACTGTATAAAGGGAAAGGTTGTAAAATTTGCCATTCAACCGGATACTCCGGTCGTCTTGGAGTGTTTGAGGTTTTGGAGGTAACAAAAGATATAAAAGAATTGATTACAGCAAAAAATGATTCGGACGTCATTACAAAAAAAGCTGTCGAAGAAGGAATGACGACCATGCTTAATGATGGTCTTATGAAGGTTGCAAAAGGCACTACAACACTTGAGGAAGTCTTAAGAGTAACACGAGTAGAAACGTCATCATGATGGAAATATTTAGTAACAACAATCCAAAATCGTTGAGGATCTCAACATCTGAGAAATTGGGACTGATCAGCAATCTAGCGACAATGCTATCTGCTGGCATTTCCATTCTTGAGGTTGTAGACTCTTTGCTTGAAGATGCAAAAGGAAACCAGAAAAAACTTCTAGACTCATTAAAAGCAGACCTTGCTCAAGGAAATCATGTCTCTGATGCCTTAGGTAAATTTCCAAAGATTTTTGACAAGATCACCGTTAACCTCATCAAGGCTTCTGAGGAAGCCGGAACACTTGACGTAACGCTTGTTGACCTGAAGTCCTCCATTAAAAAAGATGCAGAATTCATGGACAAGATCAAAGGTGCCTTGACATATCCTGTTCTTATTCTTTTTGTCTTTGCTGGTGTTCTCGTCATGATTCTGATTGTCGTAATCCCAAAGATATCTAGTGTTTTTTTGAGACTCAATGTAGACCTACCCCTTCCTACACAAATACTTATTGGGATGTCACAAGTCTTGACCCAATATACGATATTTGTTTTTCTTGGGATTGCACTTGTAGGGATTGGAGGATTTCTTTTTTACCGTGAGAAGAAGCGAACGTTTTTACATATTCTTTTCATGCTACCGCTTGTCTCAACGCTTTCTCAACAAATTGACCTGACCCGATTCTCAAGAAGTCTTTATCTATTGTTAAATGCCGGAATTCCAATCGCTGCCGCACTAGAGCTTGCCCAAGAAGTGGTCTTAAAAAAAGAAGTAAGTGATGCCATTGGGCATTGCAAGGATGTTGTTTTGGCTGGAAGCGAACTGTCTGATGGATTAAAAAATGCAAAAAATATTTTTCCTAATATCATGATAAAAATTACCGAAGCTGGGGAAAAAAGCGGATCTTTGGATAAATCAATGCAAGATGTCTCGGAATATCTGGACTACCAAGTTGAAAACACTCTCAAGACATTGACGACTCTTCTTGAACCTCTCATGCTCATATTCGTAGGCGTTCTTGTTGGAGGGATGATGTTATCAATTATCGCACCGATCTATGGACTTATCGGACAAGTAAGTTCTCACTAACATGTTTTGCCGAAACCCAAAAACTCTAGACCTCAATTTGAAAAGTGAAAGCGGGTTAACCTTAATAGAACTGCTTCTTGTCATAGGAATTCTTTCTATCCTTTTTGCTATCGGGATAGTAAGTCTTACTAATATAAGAGTCATTTCCGGTAACAGCAGCGCGAGTGTTGTCCTTATTTCTGATTTGAAGACACAACAGATAAAAGCGATGACCGGGGACACTGAAGGACGCGGAGTTCCTGACAATTATGGTGTCAAAATCCTTTCTAACAGATATGTTCTATTTCATGGACTTTCTTATAACCCTCTAGACACTTCAAATTTTTCTGTACCAGTAGACAGCGGATATTTACTTAGTACAACTTTTCCGAATAGTACAATAATATTCGCGTCAGAAAGTGGTCAATTAGTTGGATTTGTCGCAAACCAGAATACAATCATGCTCACAAGCACTCCATCCGGACAAGTCAAGACTATCCAATTCAATGCATATGGAACAATTACAGATATTAATTAAAAAATTTAAAAAACGGGAGGAAGGACAACTTCTAATTGAGATTATCCTTGCCATTGCCATAACCGCAATCATGCTCCCTGCTCTTCTGACAGGACTTTTTTCCTCAAAACAAGGAAAAGCGCAACAAGGTCAAAGAGTTCAGGCCGTTGCTCTTATGAAAGAAGCTGAAGAAGTAGTCAGAAATGTTCGCGAACAAGGGTGGACACTTTTTTCTGTCAATGGTACATATCATCCGTTGATCTCAGGGACTACGTGGTCCTTTGCATCAGGAAGCGAAAATGTTAATGGATTGACAAGGACAATAACAGTAAGTGATGTCTATCGGGACAATAATGGAGTCGTCGTAACAAGCGGGGGTACTCTTGATCCTTCAACAAAAAAAGTCTACATACAAATAACATGGGGACAACCATATGCTTCATCAGTTGATTCTACAATTTATGTAACACGATATTTGCAAAACAATGCATCAACCCAAACAAGTATCGCGGATTTTAATGCTGGAACTACCCAAGATACTGCTGTCACCAACACGTCAGGAGGAGAAATAACACTCGCACCAAACACGAAAGGTAAATGGTGTTCACCAAGTTTTTCAAGTGCCACTATTACACTTCCCGATGGACCACCGGTTGCAGTTGCAGCAACCGCAAGTGCTTCTTCTGTTTCAACACCTAATGACGTTTTTGTTGCAACTTCACCAACAACGGCAAACTCATTCAAGCTAGCGCATGTGAAAGTGACCGCTGACACTGATCCTCCCGTACCAACATTAAGAGGAACATTCACTCTTGATTCAACTAAATATAGTAACGGCTCGCTGGTTCCTGTAAACCCAGGACTTGATAACAGTTTTATGACAAACGCAATTAAATACTACAAGTCCTCTAGTGGTAAATTGTATGCGCTTATTGCAACCACTAAGTCTGACCGTGAAGTCATAGCTATCCTTGTTGATGACGGAAATGCAGGTAACGATAGCACTAACAATGGAGAGTATCAGGATTATGTAAATAAGATCTATAAATACTGGACATTTTTCGACACAAAGATTTATGGAGCTGCTTCGGGACTTGATACTGGATTTCTGAGTCCGTCAGCAAATACCGCAGACTCTGGTGGTGATGGTAACGGATACGAAACAAATCCAACACGGGCATACTCCGCCAACTCATCATATGCGACTGATTCCAATAGCGGTAATGGTAATGGAACGAACTGTACGGGATCAGATAAAGACAAACATAGATTCTATAATTACGGAATATCTCTACCAAACGGAAGCACTATCGATGGGATAGAGATCCGATTGGATGGAAGAGCTGACAGTACTACGGGGAGTCCAAAATTTTGCGTACAACTCTCATGGGATGGAGGAACAACGTGGACAAGTGCAAAATCCTCAAATAATTTAACTACCAACAATGCAACATACACATTGGGTGGATCTTCAGATAACTGGGGAAGGACATGGACTGATACTGAAATGGATGATGCCAATTTTAGAGTGAGGGTTATTGATATTTCAAGCTCGACACGTACTTTTTCTCTCGACTGGGTTGCAACAAAAGTCTATTACAGCGGTGGTTCACTTTCGACTTCAGACCAAGCCCCATATGGAGCCGGAGGATCTTCTATCGCCGTTCTTGATGATAGAGGATATGTCACTTCTGGGGGATTTTTATATACGTTTGATTTGAGCAACATAGATAGCAAGAGTCAAAATAGCGGATTGGATATGATTGGCTGCAGGATAGAACTTGACGGGAAGGACTGTAACCCAACCACGAGTAGAGTTCGAAAATATGCAGCAGGAAGCACAGGCACAAATTGGGGAAGCGAATCAGCAGGTCAAACAGCATGTCTTGATGGAGGAAATACTCAAATATATGCTGAAAACGATATTTATCCTGTTAAAGTTGGGACAAGTACTTATGTGTACGCGGCAGTTGGTGCTGGTACGGATCCTGAACTTGATATTGTAAATGTAAGCACTCCTCCTACCGGTGCAACAAGCCCTGCAATCAATGCGAGCATTTGTGGGACGATAGCTAGCGGAAATGCCTCATGGAAAAGGGGTGGATCACTTGATTTCAATTCACAAAGCAACACGCAAGAGACTGCAAACTCAGTCTTTGCAAGTCCGGATGGAACGCGTGCATACATTTCTTCAAATGGTACTGTGGATGCCAATGGTGATAGCATTCCAGACAGTTGGCAATTCTATATCATCAACACTAATTCAAAAACAGCTCCCGCTTTTCTTTCAGGAACTCCTGCAACTGGCGCTACGAGTGGATATTATTATGGAACGAGTGCAGATGCCGAGTTATATCCAAGAAGATCTCTTACAGTATTTAATGGTTCTCGTGCAATTGTTGTCGGAAAAGATGGATTGACCAATGGCAATAACGCTGCAGAGTATCAGGTAGTAAACATCACCAACGAATCGTCCCCTTCATTTTGTGGAAGTCTTGATTTCAACCAGGGCTTTAGCGACCTTGGGTCTGTCACCGAAGCTGACAATGACAAATTTGCGTATCTTGTATCAAACACCGGGGTCAATGAATTGAAGATCATTCAGGGAGGACCTGACGGGACATATCTTGATACCGGAACATATGAATCTGCTCCACTCGATCTTGGTTCAATGGTTCAACTAAATAGACTCTCTTCAAATGCTACGGTTTCTGCGAGTACCTCTTTGCAGTATAGGGTTGCTGCAACTCTCCCGGTAAACGGTTCGTGTGCCAACGCAACATACACATATGTGGGGCCAGATGGGACAGCTGGAACATTTTTTCCTTCAACTGGAGGAGCTATCCCATTGAGTGGTATTTCGGGATTTCAAAATCCTGCAAGATGCGTACGGTATAAAGCGTATCTTTCAACCACTGATTTTAACGTAACGCCAACACTACTGGATGCATCAATCAATTATTCACCATGATTAAATTCTCAATTCTCCAGAAAAACCAAAATGGCTTCGTTTATTCAAAGAAGCGGAATGGCTTTACCCTTGTCGAACTTCTTATTTATATGGGACTTCTCACAGTATTAATCCTCATATTTACTGATATATTCACCTCAATAATTGACAATCAGTTAAGCTCAAGAAACACATCTAACGTCGCTGACGACGGTCGGTATATCTACTCCCGGTTCATCTACGACGTGGGTCGTGCCCAAGCAATCACACAACCTGCAACCTATGGTAGTTCATCTGCAGTTCTTGATTTAACAATCGGTGGACAAAATTATAGTTACTCACTGCTAAACAACAACCTGGTCGTGACAAGTCCAGGAGGATCATATGCACTAAATGGCTATGGATCATCAATATCGGGATTGCTTTTTACAAAAGTCGGAACCACAAGTGCTAAAAGCACTGTGCAGATTAATTTCACGGTAAAAGGAGTAGTAAGAAGTAGAGGGATTGACGATCAGCAGATTTTCCAGACGACAGCCGGACTAAGATGAAAAATTTATTTAAAAATCAACAAGGTCAAACACTCATAATACTTCTGATCTACATGGTTATTGCAATCATTGTAACGACCGCATCAATTGCTCTTGTGATCAATAGTTCACGAGGCACTGATAAGGTCTATCAAGGGGCAAACTCCTTAGATATTGCAGAAAGTGGAGCCGAAACTGCTATGATTAAACTATTAAGAGATCCCAACTACATTGGCGAGACAGTAACAGTCGGGAATGGACAGGCAGTCATAACTGTAACAGGGACCAATCCAAAAATAATTGTCTCGAAAGGAACTCTCAATAATTTTACAAGAACAATTCAAGTGATTGTTGATACCAGTAATAATGTCTTGACAGCTACATCCTGGAAAGAAATTTGATATGGAAAATACGAAAAAACAACCTGCGATACTCTATCTTGATAAGAATGGGTTCTACTTCTATGAAGAGGGACTTCCCGGTGTCATAAGTCTGGCATTTCTTGCGACATCCGTAAGAGATATGGATGTTATAAATGGTGCATCCATTATGACTCAGGTAAAATCATTCATTGACCAGTATAAGATACCCCTTGGGGTAATAAACATCATTGTTTCACCAAACATCACTTTCGAGAAAGATTTTGTGGATCTGACCTCAGATGCTTTGGAAGAAAAAACAAAAAATTTTGTTGATACTATACCTTTTGAGAGTGTCATGAGTAAAAAATACCCAATTGAAAAAGGTGTAAAAGTTATCGGTTGGAATGAAGAACTCTATCTAGAACTTAAGATGAGTTTTGAAAAAAATTCATTTGTCATAGACCAAGTAATACCCTATCAACTTTTAGGGTCTGACCAAGCCCTTATTCAAAATTTTACTCAAGAAAATGCAGCACAATTACTAAGACGCGTTGACCACCTTAAGCAATTTACTATGCTTACTGTTCCAAAAGAAAAACCACAAGTAACTCAAAATGCTGATGATAAAAAATCATCAAAACCAAAACAGAGCAAAACTCGTCTGTATGTCATGGGTGGTATTTTTGTGATTCTTTTCATAATTCTTGGATATATGCTTCTCAATCAAAAATAGATTTTGATATATTCAGCTTCAAAATACCCTATTGACAAGATTTTTTGGATGTGATTAAGTGATTATAGATATGAAAACTGCCCAGTTGAAAAATCAAAAAGGTTTCACTCTCATCGAGTTACTCGTAGTTATTGGTATCCTCGCAGTTCTTCTTGCAATCACTCTTATCGCTATCAATCCAGCAAGACAATTTGCTCAAGCAAATAACACAAAAAGATCATCTGATGTCAATGCAATCCTTAATGCTGTTGGACAATATGCAGCCGACAATCACGGGTCTCTTCCAGCTGGTCTAACTAATAATTGTTCATCGGCTACTTGTAGTATTACAGGAGTTGTAGCTTCAGGAAACATCGACTTATGTCCAGCCCTTGTAACTTCTTATCTTGCTGCACTTCCCGTAGATCCACAAACAAATAATGGAACACCAGTATCAACTTGCGATAATACATACGCAACAGGTTATACTATTCAAGTCAGTTCAGCAGATAACAGAGTGACGGTTGCAGCTCCTAATGCTGAGCTTAGTCAAACAATAACTGTAACAAGATAGTTTCTTTGTGAAAATACCCCATCGTTCTTTTAGACTTTTTTTTCGACTTAAAAAATTCTTTGTTTTATTTATTAGCTTTTTTCTTTTCTTAAGCATGTCGGCTATCGCACTTGCTGCTGCCTCATGGACAAATTCGGGAATGTTACAGGTTGACCATCATACACATACAGCTCACGTGCTGCAGTACAACGGCAAGGTGCTTTTAATAGGAGGGACTTTTAATAATAATCCGACAAACAAAACGGAACTATATAACCCAGCAACGGGCACTTGGTCATTGTCTGGTAACATGGCGAATTGCAGATATCTTCACACTTCTCACTTGGTTTCAGTAAGTGGAGTTCAAAAAGTACTTGCAATTGGTGGAGTAACTTGTAGCGGGATTACCAATACTGCTGAATTATATAGTACAGCTTCAGCTACATGGTCCTCGGCTGCTAATATGAATGAAAAAAGGGCGGCTCATGCAAGTGTTCTATTGAATGATGGTACAGTTTTTGTTATGGGCGGAGACAAGGGATTTGGAGTCGCCACTCCTTCATCTGAAATATATAATCCAGCAACAAATGCTTGGACAGTGAAGGCACCTATGTCAGTTGCAAGAAAATACCACGCTGCAACTATCTTGCAAGATGGTAAGGTATTTGTAGCGGGAGGAATAAGTACTTCCTCTGCAATTGCATCAACTGAAATTTATGATCCATCAAATAATACTTGGGCAAACGGACCAACTATGACGTATGCTCGCACAGGACACACGCTAACATTACTTCCCGATGGAAGAGTTCTAATAGTAGGAGGTGCTGGAACTGCAGCTACAATTCCTGAAATTTATGATCCAAGCCTTGGAAGCATAACTAACGCTGCGACTTTAAATTATGGAAGAATACAACATGCAGCATCGCTTGTAACCTTAAGCAATGGATCCATAAATGTACTTGTATCAGGCACAACTGGAACTGACAGAAACAAGGCAGAACTCTATGATTATATAAATGATACTTGGACCGTAACAACAAATCTAAATACAGGGAGGTCAAATCATTCCTCTACTGTACTTAATGACGGAACGGTTCTAGTAGCTGGCGGTGTTGGGTCACTGGGAGGACTAAAAAATACTGAATACTATACAGCTCCTTAGTAAATAATACTTAGAACCAATGCTTTTTCTTAGATTCTTTTTCAAAATCCTCTAACAATTCTTTTTGTTTGGAAGAAAGCTTTGATGGAATTTCTACTTGAACTCTAACATAATGATCACCATATTGAGAATTGTTAACATGCTTTACACCTTTCCCTTTTATCCTTATAAGTGTTTCCGGTTGCGTTCCTTGTGGGATTTTCAACTTTACTTTACCATTAACTGTTTCAACTTCGTAAATAGATCCCAGGGTAGCATCCACCATTGAAATTTTAAGCTCGGTCACAATATCATATCCTTCCCTATGAAATTTATTGCTTTGTGCAACTGAAATTATAATATCAAAGTCTGAAAATTGTATTCGTGAGCCTTCATTTACACCGGCTGGAACTTTAATATCTCTTTTTTTTCCGTCTAATGAAACTGATTTTGTAGCACCTTTAACCGCTTCCATAAAATCAATTCTCAAGGAGTAAGATGGTTTACGTCTACCAAATGGCGATCCTCCCCCACCAAAAAATTGTTCAAATATATCAAATGGATCTGAGAAACCACCAAAATCCTGGGGATTTCCGGAATACGTATAAGTGAATGGTCCTTGCTGTCCACCAAATCCACCAAATGGCCCACCACCGGTATTACCACGTCCACCATTCTCAAATGCAGCACTTCCAAATTGGTCATACTGCTTCCTTTTTTGCTCATTTCCCAATATCTCGTATGCTTGATTAATCTCCTTGAATTTCTCTTCAGCTTCTTTGGACTTGTTTTTGTCGGGATGATACTGCAATGCTAACTTTCTATATGCAGATTTTAATTCGGAAGCAGTTGCAGACTTGCTTACTCCCAAAACTTTGTACAAATCGTTTGACATATTTATATATTTTAGCAGTTTATAGCCTCAATTGCCAGATTCAACTTTTCATTGTGGAGTACATTTAAGAGGGCACAATTGAATCTTTTTTCCAGATGCCACGCAGGCCGGATCTGGTACACACGTATAATATTGCTCTGGTGTTGGAGTTGGAGTACCAAGAGGTTCGAATTTACCACTCCCCCCTGGCACCGTTGTCGTTGTTGGGACAAGAGTCGGGGTTGGGGTTGGAGTGATAACGGTAGGTTGCAATATGACTGGGGTTGGTGTTGTTTGAAGGGGATTTAGAGCAATAAATAATTTCATCGTTGTTGATGAACTACTTGGAATTGTGAAAGTTCCTTGTCCGACAATCGCACCTGCTACTCTCGCAACTATTGTGTATCCTCCCGAAGGTACATTGTGAAAAGCAAAATTACCAGAAGAGTCGGTCGTCGCGCTCGTATTCAAAGCGCCAGAAAGTGTAATTTGTGCTCCAGAAAATCCAGATTCGCCTGGATCGAAAACAGAATTACTATTCGAGTCAGTGTACACAGTCCCAATAATCTCATTTATGATTACTCCTGGAGTTGATCCACCTCCTGGATTTGAACCACCAGGCGTTGGATTAGTCGTCACTGTTGGGGTGATAGAAGATGTTGGATTTGGTGAAGGACTACCTGATGTTGCACATGTTGCAGGTTGTAAGGTAGCACCAGAACATGTTGGACTCGATGAAGATCCCTGGGGCTGTTGATCAATGAGCGTTGCCTGCATGGCGCGGTTCACATTATCACACTCTGACGATGAGGAACCATAAATATCATTGCATGCTTGCAAAAAAGTAGTATATGCTTCTTTGAAATTTGAAGTTGGTGAAAGATATTTAGTAAGAGCCATATATATAATTGGGTGACTTTTTATTCTTCCAATCCCACTCATCGTGCATCCATTAAAACTACCACCATCTGTCATAAGATAAAACGCTTTATTTATTATTCCACTATTTGAATGCACTCCACCTTTATCAGCCGGGCCACAAGTATAGGATGATAATTTGTCGGGCTGGTTTCTTGATGGAGGATTGCTCATTGATCTTAACGGAACTGGAAGACCTGCTGAGGCTGGGATTCCCTCTCCCATGGTCCAGTTATTATCCATAACACTTCCAAAAATATCTGACACTGCCTCATTAAGAGCACCTGACTCATTTGAATAAATGAGTCCTGCTGTGCTACCTGTCAAAGCATGTGCCAATTCATGCCCAGTTACATCTAGGGTAACAAGTCCAGTGCAAAAGACCATCTCTCTTCCGTTCCATTGGGCATTAGGGCATGAGTTTGCTGGAGCACTTCCCCCACCACTATTAGCTGGCACATGAACATACCCATTATATGGAGCTCCAGAATTATCATAGCTATCTCTTCCATAGTTTAATTTAAAATAATCATAGACAGTGTAAAAATAGCTATATAAATTGTCAGCTTCAGCATCTCCAGAAGAGGGGCTTCCCTCTGATCTAGCTTTTGAGCATGTTGTGCTTCCATTGCAATTGTAAACATTTCGATTGAGTAAGTCTCGAGTTTGAGACTCAGAGTACAATAGCTTTCCATCACTGAGACTTATTATGTATTCAGTCCTAAAAATGATAGGCGATCCTTTCGACCTTATCATAACTTTTAGTGCTATTTGATTTTTTGGATTATCCGAAATACCTAAAAGCTGCTCATTTATATATATTTTCTTAGTTTCTTCTATTTCTAGCTGTGACGTTCTACTTTCATTTTTTGCTAGATCAAATGCTATCTGAACAGCCTTTGTCTCCTGGATAATTTGAGAGGTAACATCCTTTGCTGAGGAGACATTTCCACTAGTGGAATATACTTCGTTACCGTTTTTTATATGGACTACTGCAGAGGCTTTATAGATAGGAACGCCATTTAAAGATTGGTCAAAGAAATAATGTTCATTGTTGATTGATATTCCATTTTTTTGAAGATAACTGTCATTTTTATCCTCGATCTGTCGGGTAGTAGTCGCATTTTGTAAGAATCCTTCAGGAAAGAGAGGCCCTGAATTTCCGATTGAAGGATTTTTTTCTAGAAATTCTTTGGCGGCATCCAAACCCTTTTTATTTGACTTATAAAGATATTTGTTTGTTGTATTTATCGAAAACACGGTCCTTCCAGTGTCTCTTGTGACACTAGAGTAAGGAGTGATCTCAAGTTGGCTATTGGTATTTCCAATAAAATAAGCCGTCAAAAAACTCGTGGCAAAAACAGCAATAAGAATAATTACAATAGTCACTTTCCTGTGCTTCTTTGTAATCTTCGTGAATATTTTAAGATACTCTCTCATTGCTTTGTGATTGATACCTGAGCGGTTGAGTCGGTAGAATTTTCAAGAGATACTTCCAATCCATGCTCAACTATCTTATCTGTACATATCCCAGCAATTCCTCCGCATGAATAGCTTAAAATTTTCCTTATATCATCTTTTACTAAAGCAAGGTCAGTTGTTGTTATGCAATCAAAACATTTGGGATTTGGTAATGATGCCCCTACATACTCAATTGTTATATTTGTCGTTGGGATTGTTACAATTTTTCCTTTGGTAAGAGTCATTTTAATAGGAGCAGCAGATGGAATTGTAGGAACTGGCGTTATTACCGTTGTTTTAACACCGGGAGTAACAGTCGGGACCACATTCGAATTATTCGTAAAAACAAAAAATGCTCCAATTATCATAATCAAAACAATTGAAACAACTATTAACCAAATAATTATTTTTGACTTACCTTGCTTGGTCGGATCAAACGGGACTGGCTGAGGAGCAACAACAGGAGTTGGTTGATTAGTATCGGACACGTTATTTTCCATAAATTATTATGTGTAACAAAGCTTGTCTTATTGAGTTGCAGTTGTTGGGTCAGGCTGCATTTGAGTGCCATCAGATCCTAAGGTTGGCATGGGATTTGAAGCAGTTGGCCCCACTCCATCAGCATTAAAAGGATTGAATGGCGGAGGAGTCATGGGATTTTGTATGGGTGTATAGGGATCTACAATCATACTATTTGTAGCTGCTGGAGTAGGTTGAGCAACACCATTTGTTGGTGCAGGAGGAACTGGTGTTGTCCCATCAGGCGCAACTGGATTTGTTCCGGGAACAGCAGTGGAAGTTGCACTTTTAATAAATGTATACTCACCCTTTGCCATATCGTAATCAATTTTTACAGTATCTCCAACTACAAACTTCTGTCCAATAATTTGAATACTTATTGGATTTTCAATAACATTTTGGATAAGTCGTCTCAATGGCCTTGCCCCGTAGACCGGATCAAATCCTTCGTCACCAAGCATTTCAAGCGCTTTGTCGCTTACCTCAAGATTGAACCCTTGCTCCTTCAATAACTTAGCTGTGTGTCCAATGTTGATTTTTGCAATCAATTTCATATCTTGTTTTCTCAAAGGTTTGAAAATAACTACCCCGTCAAACCTGTTGACCAATTCGGGCCGGAAAAATTTCGTTAATTCATCCATGAGTTTTTTAGAAAGATCAGCAAATACTTTTTGCATATGAGGATCTTGATTGGCTACTTTTGGAACTGCAGCAACAGCTCCATTTGCACTAACGACAGAAGAAGACGCTGCAACGGGGGCCGCTTGTGCAATCGGTGTTTCCGGAATTGGGACTTCGGTTGGAGCAGTTGGAACACCTGGTTGAGTATGTGGTGGTTGAGCGGTAGCTGTCTTTGCATTTACTAATGCTTCTTGAATAAGACCACTTCCTATATTAGATGTTGCTATTACTATCGTATTTTTGAATGAAATAGTATTACCTTTGTTGTCAGTGAGTCTCCCGTCCTCAAGCAGTTGCAGTAAAATATTAAATACATCCGGGTGTGCTTTTTCTACTTCATCTAATAAAACTATCGAGTATGGTTTTGCTCTAACCGCTTCAGTCAATTGTCCACCCTCTTCATATCCAACATATCCCGGAGGTGCACCTATTAATTTTGCAACTTCATGCTTTTCCATGTATTCAGACATATCAAGTCTAATCATTGCATCGTCTTTCCCAAATAATATTTCAGCCAAAGTTTTGGCAAGCTCAGTCTTTCCAACACCTGTTGGACCCAAGAAAATAAAGGAAGCAATAGGTCTATTAGCACTAGCCAAACCAATTCTCCCCCGGCGAACTGCTTCTGAAACTGCAGATACAGCCTCTTCTTGATCAATAAGTCTCTTATGGATAAGTTCCTCAAGCTGCAATAATTTTTTACCTTCATCCTCAGTAAGTCTTGTTATAGGTATTCCTGTCCAATCAGAAACTACTTTTTCAATGTCAGCTCTAGATACATTTGAATCTTGTCTTTGTCCTTCTGCTTTTTTCAACTTTACTTCAGCAGCTGCTTCATCTAATAAATCGATCGCTTTATCCGGAAGGTACCTTTCTCCTACATATTTTTTCGACAATGTGACTGAAAATTTAATGGCATCAGGAGTAAGTATCACCTCATGAAATTTCTCATATTTATCTTTAAGCACTTCAAGCATTTTCATAGCTGTTTCCTCATTCGGTTCATCAACTATTACAGATTGAAATCTGCGTTGAAATGCCTTATCTTTTTCAAAATATTTTCTATATTCAGCTGTTGTTGTTGTACCAATAAGCTGCAATTGTCCGCGTGCAAGATAAGGTTTTATAATATTCGATGCATCCATAGCGCCTCCTCCTTCTTCACCGGCACCAATTAATGTATGTATTTCATCAATAAACAATAATATTTTTCCTCCAGACACTTGTACTTCTTTAATAACATTTTTAAGTCTCTCTTCAAATTCACCACGATGTGAAGCACCGGCAATAAGGGCAGCTAAATCAAGCTGAATAATTTTTTTGTCTTTCAACTGATCTGGAACTGTTCCTGCAATTATTTTTTGAGCTAGCCCCTCAATAACAGCTGTCTTACCTACTCCTGCTTCTCCAATAATAATTGGGTTATTTTTAGTACGCCTCAACAGTATATGAACCAAGCGTTCAATTTCTTTATCACGCCCAATAACTGGGTCCAACTTCCCGTCTTTCGCTTCATTGGTTAAATCAATCCCAAATTGTTCAAGAACTGATTTTTTTCCGGCTGCTTGAAAAGTAGGGTTTTTTGAAAGATTTTTTTCAAGTCCTTCTTTTTGTACACCTTTAGAGACTAAATACTGAGATGCAGTATCAGAATTAAATAATGAAAGCAAAATATCTTCAGGAGTAATAAAGCTCGATCCCCTATTTTTTGCCATTGTAAATGCATCATCGAAAATTTTCTGGGATGTTGGAGAAAGAACTGGTGGTCCATCGAAAGTTCCTGGGGTTTGTTTCTGTTGCAATTCGCGCGCTAAATCCCCTGCGTTTACGGTAAATTCTTGGAGTGTTTTATATATCTCTTTATCGTATAAGAGTCCCAACAAAACAATGTCTGGTTCTATGAGGGCAAGTTTTGCTTTTTTGGCTTCATTTTGAGCTTGCTGAAGAACTTGATTTGCTCTCGCGTCCAGATGCGTTAGGCTTTCGACATTTTGTCTTTTCACCGGATCCATCCCAGCAGATTGAGTTGGACTTTCAACTACCTGTTGTGGTTGATTTGTATTTGGAGCTGCTTGATCACCAGGCACTTCTCCTTCTCCGTATTTTTTTGTACTAAATAGATTTCCAAACATATTCAATTATATGCAGATATCTGCTCTAAACTCCAGGAGCACCTCCTGGCTTATTACCTGATTCGTCCTTTGGTTCTTCGGTTGGAAGTTCTTGGTGCATCGTCATTTCAGCATGTCCGGTCTTGCTTGCTTCATCGGTTCTATCGACCATTGTGTCTTCTTCGTCTTTCTTCTGATCAACTGCTGTTAAGATTGACTTAGCAGCTTCCATCTTGGCCTTAAGGTATGAGACAACTTCAGTCTTTGAGAATCCTCCCAAAAGTAAGAATGGCAAAATATTTGCGACTCTCTCCATTCCTTTATCAACATTATCCTGATTTTCAGAACTTAGAAGGTTGATGGTCTCAGTAATGTTGTCTATATCTTGCTGAATGAACGAATGTTTGTCTGATGGCACTCCATTTGCACCTACAGGAGTCTCCATATTCTGATAATTTTCCTGCCACATCTTCTTAACATCCTCGTATTCCTCAATACTTACCTGCTGTACTTGGTTGGTTTGCGGTAACTTTACATCCTTGATGTTTGCGAGTGATTCCTTTTTCTGCCCTGGCAATACAGCCTTTGTTTTGTTATTTACTTCCTCAGAAACCTTAGATGCTGACAAAACATTGTCGGCCAATTTGTCTCCTTGTTTTTGTTGAGCAACAAGTTTTTCTTTAATTGTTGTGAATTTCTCGCGGTCGTGAGTTGCCGTGGCAGTCGTAGGCTTTGAGATCTTCTCAAGTGTCTCATGAAATTTGCTTACCTCAGTTCTTGAGACACTATCATGCTTCATCATAGAAGTCTCGTACCGGGCAATGTCTCTCATCTTAGGAACTGTAAGATTGGCGAGACGCAATACATCACGGGTCTCCCTAACTGACTGCAGGCTGCTCAATGATGCTCTCTCCAAAGAGCTTGCGGATCTTGCTGCAGGAATCTCCATCGACCTCTTATTGAAGAATGGAATACTTTTAGCAAGTCCGAAAGGTGAAGGTTGCTGTGGAGGTTGCCCTGGAGCAGGAGATGGTCCCCCATAGGTTTTGTTGAACCAAGAATTAGACGTAATTTTCTTAACTACCGGACTTTCTCCTATAGACATGCCGCTGAGGTAATCCAGAAAAATTTGAAGCAGTAAGAAAGGCAATAGAATTACCACCCACAACATAAGAAGAGCAACAACATATAAGGCAAAGGTGTCGTTAACGTTAACTGAGTTATCAAGTCCAATCTGTTGACCTGGACCTCCAAGTAAAATATTTATTGCTGTTTTGTATCTGAATTGATCAGGAACGTTTTTTGTGAAATCAAAAAACATCGGAATTCCACTTCTCCAAACATTAACGAGACCATGAAGAAAAAGAGCAAATAAAGGTGCATATAGTAACCAGCGGAAAAACTCTCCGATCCATATTTTTGCAGTATTTCTAACGGGACGGAAGAATAACAGCAACGGAAATATCGGGGAAACAATGATAAAAAACCACAAGATTATTTTTCTTATGATAAGAAGTCCTGTCATGACATAGTAGGTTATTGCTGTAAGTTTTACTAAAAGAAGTGATATGAATGCTGACTCGTCATATTCTATTCCGACCTTTCTAAAACCAAGAAAATCGTATTGAAATGCAATGTAAAGGAGATCTCTTGAATCGATATTGCGACTCGTTCCATCCAACGGATCTTTAATGTTGAGGAAAAATCCTTGTAAAACGTCAGTTGCCTGATACAGGAACCTGATGATGGCAAATGACAGAACCACAAGAACGACGATAAATATGAACCGGGGAATAAATTTCATGATTGTCAGATTTTGGCCTCGGGTTATGATCATCACGAATGCAGATCCCAATACAAAGAGCGCTAACAGAACAAAAACGATATTTCTTACAAGCGCCCAGAAGGTTTGGATAGGATTCTCTCCTGTTGCTGGCAGTACTATCCATTTATAATTCTTGTCTTGAAGAGTCCAGTCAAGAAAATTATTAGCCCGGGTTGCTGTTTTACCGACGAAAGTCACTTCCTGGTCTTTTACCCATCCAGTTGTGACATCGGGAGCTGTTGTTGGGACAGCTTGTGCATGGATTGGACGACTAAATGAGAAAAAACCAACAAAGAGAATCGAAAACAGAAAGACTTTGATAAAACTGGGCAGTTTGTTATACATATCAAGAAAATCCAGGAATATGCAGTACGTTTGTCGCGATAACCTGGATAAAGACGAACCCAAAAATTGCAAGCAAAATACCTATGATGGCATACGTTATATAGGATTTTCCTGTCTGAAGCTGGGTCGGATCACCTCGGGAAATGAGGATATGATAACCACCTATTATAAGAAATAGGAGACCTACAAGACCGATGAGGCCAAGCCCCCATGTGTAAAATTTACCCACAAATCCAGCTGGAGAATTAGGAAGACATCCAAAGTCCGTCAGTATCTCAGTATCCAAACAGGTTAAAGCCATACCCATTAATACTAGCATTTTTTATGCTTGCAAGGCAATGTTTTTTGAGAAAAATTAGTTAACTACTTCGCCTTCCTCGGCGTCTTCTTTCTTTGAGGAACTATCATCGGATTTTTCATCCGATTTTGGCTCTTCTGAACCTGCATCTTCTGCTTGTCCTGAGCTTGTTTGATCTTCTGGCTTTTGGTTTGCGTACATCTTTTCTCCTACCTTTGAGATTTTCTCAGAAAGATCCTTCGTTTTTGCTTCAATCTCATCCTTGTCTTCTCCATCTTTTACCTTTTTAAGCTCGGAAATTGCCTCTTCTACTTCTTTTTTGTCGGTCTCTTCAATTTTCCCTTCCATGTCCTTCATGGATTTTTCTGCCGTAAAGATAAGATTGTCAGCACTATTTTTTACCTCAATAAGTTCCTTTTTCTTCGCGTCTTCATCAGCATGCATTTCTGCATCCTGTGTCATTTTTTTGATTTCTTCATCTGTAAGGCCAGTCGAGCCAGTTATTTTGATACTTTGCTCTTTACCAGTTGCCTTATCTTTTGCCGTAACAGACAAGATTCCTGAAGCGTCGATGTCAAAAGTTACTTCAACCTGTGGAACACCTCGTGGTGCAGGCGGAATTCCATCTAATATGAAGCGCCCTAATGATTTGTTGTCATTTGCCATTGGACGTTCACCCTGAACAACATTTATCTCAACTTGTGTTTGATTGTCAGCTGCGGTTGAGAAGACTTGTGATTTTTTACTTGGAATGGTCGTATTTTTCTCAATTAATGGTGTCGCAACTCCACCCATTGTTTCGATTCCAAGCGTCAAAGGTGTAACGTCTAACAAAAGCACGTCTTTCACTTCTCCACCCAGAACTCCTGCTTGCACTGCAGCTCCAACTGCAACAACCTCATCCGGATTTACTGATTTATTTGGTTCTTTACCAAAGAATTTTGTAACTTCCTCAATAATCTTTGGCATTCTTGTCATTCCTCCAACAAGAATTACCTCATCAATTCCTGATGTTTCAACCTTTGCATCTTTTAAAGCCTGCTTGACTGGTCCAAATGATTTCTCAACAAGTGGGGAAACTAGTTGCTCCAATTTTGATCGTGGGATTTTTACTGTTAAGTGAAGTGGTCCATTTGGTCCTTGAGTTATAAATGGCTGATTGATCTCAGCTTCCATAGATGAAGATAACTCAATCTTTGCTTTCTCTGCAGACTCTTTGAGTCTTTGTAGTGCTTGAGGATCTTGCCTCAAATCAATATTATTGTCCTTCTTAAATTCATCTGCCAGATAATCAATAAGGACTTGGTCAAAATCATCTCCTCCAAGATGAGTGTCTCCATTCGTTGCCTTGACCTCATAAACTCCTTCTCCCAATTCAAGGACAGAAATATCAAATGTTCCTCCTCCAAGATCATAAACCGCAACAGTGTGTGCGTGTTTTTTATCTAATCCATATGCAAGTGCTGCTGCTGTTGGCTCGTTAACAATTCTTAATACTTCAAGACCTGCAATTTCACCGGCCTGCTTTGTTGCCTGTCTTTGGGCATCGTCAAAATATGCAGGAACGGTAATAACAGCTTGTGTTATTTTGTCTCCCAAATAGTCTTCTGCATCTTTCTTGAGTTTTTGAAGAATTTGTGCAGATATTTCTTGTGGTGTAAATGTTTTACCATCAACTTCAACAACAGCCATACCTTCACGTCCTGACTTTACGTCATAAGGCAAGAGTTTTAAGTCTTTCTGAACGGACTCGTCTTTCAATTTTCGACCCATGAGTCTTTTGACAGAAAATACAATCTTCTTTGGTTTTAGAACCATTTGCCGCTTGGCTACATCTCCAACAACCCTTTCGATTGGATCGACAACTGAAGGAGTGGTGTTTCTACCCTCAGATGAAAAGATGACTTTTGGAGAGCCTCCCTCCATTACAGCCATACATGAATTTGTTGTTCCTAAATCAATACCTATAATTTTTGACATACTTTGTTTATTTATTATATTAGTTTGGCGAAAATTATATCTTGAGGCTCATTCGTAGAATGAGTTGATGATATAATTTTTCCCATATATTTTTTGTTTAATTTTTTAGTTCTTCACCGTTACCAACTTTTACTTGCGCTGGACGGATCAGTCTTCCATTTATTATAAATCCTGGTCTTACTTCTTCAATTACGGTGTCTTTTGCTCCCGGTACCACTTCTATCACTTCCATTGAGTCTGCATTATATTTTACATTCTCACACTGTATCTTATCAATACCGTTTTGTTGTAAGACTTCAAGTATTCTTCCAATTGTCAATTTTACACTCTCATCTGTCGTATATTTTCCTGCCAAAAAGAGTGTATCAAATGCAGGCAAAAGTGCTTCTATTAATTGCTTGTTCGCAAATTTGACTGCCTCACTTCTTTCATCAAAACTTCTTCTTTCTAGATTTCTATAATCTGCTACTGCCCTTTTTAGTTGTTCGTCAAGTTCTTGTATCTTTACGTCCCGTTCGTCTACCTCTTCGACTGGTTTTTCTTGCTCATCTTGTTTCTTTTTTTTTAAATTCTTATCATCCATATAACTTACCAACCTGCAACTTCTTCTATTAAAGAGCCGTAGTATCTTACTAGTGGTACGATATTTTCGTATCGAAGTCTTGCAGGACCGATAACTCCAATAGTACCATCATGATTTCCTCGTGTGTGGAATTTAGAAAATACAAAACTGTATGGTTTGAATAGTTCTAATTCCAAATCTTCTCCCAAAATTACTGAAAATTTCTCGTGGATATTCCCAAATATTGTATCGAAATAGCTAGAATTGTCCAAGAGATTTAATAAATTCTTTGTGACATCTATGTCATAAAATTCTGGCATGTCCAAAATGTGAGAGTATCCGGAACAGTAAAAGTCTCCCATGTCATTTCTTGCAACCGCCAATGTTCCTGTTTTGTCAGCTAATCTTTGAGTTGCTGTACGCATGAATTCTCCTTCTTTCTCCCGCACATCCCAAACCTTTTCTTTTGCTTCAACTTCCTCAGCAACTGAAAGATCCTTCTCTTTCATTAATTCATTGACATATAGTTTCATCGCTTTTGAAGTTGGAATACGGCCAGCCGATGTATGAGGTTTTGCAAGATATCCCTTTTTGACCATTGCGGCCATCTCGTTCCTTATTGTAGCGGGGCTTACACCTACATCATACTTTTTCTCCAATGTTTCGGAGCCGACTGGGTTTGCCGTATCGATATATTCTTTAACTATCTGCTTTAATATCTCGATTTGTCTCTGTGTTAAATCGTACATAATAAGATTGTAATGAAGTTAATGAATTCAATCTCATATAACCTTTCATTTGGTGATATACGAGATTAGCAATACTATATCACGAGTGCTAAATTATGTCAAGCCCTTTCATTTGTGATACTCTAAATCCATGAAAAAGAGGAAGAAATTAATTCCACATTTAATTATTGCTGTTCTGGCTCTAATTGGTATAGCTTTACTTGTAATCACTTTTAGTCCTGCCCGTCAGATAGATCTATCCTTCACAAAACTATCCCCTGTCATACCATTCTTTCTTTGTGTATTCTTAGCAATTGCTGGAATATCAGGATTTATTTTGGCCCATTTAAGACGGGGGATTTTTGTCGCACTTTTTATTGTAGGATTTTTGCTTTTACAAATGATGAGATACAACAATATTTTTTATACAGTGATATTAATTGTTATCTTTGTTCTTCTCGAATTTCTTTTTTGGAAAAAGAAGTGATTTTCTTTTAGCCTCAAAAATTGGTATAATATCGTATGAATAAATATTACATTACAACCGCAATTCCTTATGTAAATGCAAAACCGCATGTCGGTCATGCATTAGAATTTGTACAGGCAGATGTGATTGCCCGATACCAAAAACTTCTTGGGAAAGAAACCTATTTGCTTTCTGGAAGTGATGAGAATGCCTTAAAGAATGTACAGGCTGCGGAAACAGCTGGTAAAGGGGTTCAAGAGTTTGTTGATGAGAATAGTAAACTTTTTCAAAATCTCGCAGAAAGACTAAATGTCACATTTGATTTTTTCCAAAAAGGAAGTAACAAGGATCACTATGAATCCTCTCAAGAGTTATGGAAACTCTGCGAACAGAAAGGCGATATTTATAAGAAAGACTACACAGGATTTTATTGTGTGGGATGTGAACTGTTTTATGAGAAAGATGAATTGAACGAAAATGGAGAATGTTTCGAACATCCTGGAAAAGCCCTTCAGGAGGTAAGTGAAACAAACTATTTCTTCAAGCTCTCAAACTATAATGACCAGATAAAACAACTTATAGAATCAGACGAATTAAAAATAACACCGCTATCTCGCAAGAACGAAATGCTTTCTTTCATCGAAAAGGGGCTTGAAGATATTAGCATATCTCGCTCTAACGAACGTGCTAGAAACTGGGGAGTTCCAGTTCCGGGAGATGAAAGTCAAAGGATGTACGTATGGTTTGACGCTTTAAATATTTACAGAAGTGGACTTGGCGCAAAATATGATGAACTCTGGCCAGCTGATGTTCATGTAATCGGGAAAGGAATCACTAGATTCCATGCAATTTACTGGCCTGCATTTTTACTTTCAGCAGGATTACCATTACCAAAGTCTCTTTTTGTTCATGGGTACTTTACTGTTGATGGTCAAAAAATGTCAAAGACTTTGGGAAACGTAGTTGATCCAATTGAACTTGTGGATAAATACGGGACTGATGCTTTAAGATATTATTTCTTAAGTCAAATTCCATCCACCGATGATGGAGATTTTTCAGAAGAAAAACTACGAATTGTATTTAATGCAGATCTTGCAAACGGCCTTGGCAATCTTGTTGCCAGAGTTGCAAAGCTTTGCGAAAATGCCAACTTTTCCTATGAACCAGATGAATCGAGATTTAAAGATAAGTCTCTCGATTTAGAGTTACTTTGCAAAGATTATAAATTTAGTGAGGCTCTCAATTTGATTTGGTCAAGGATAAAAAGCGCTGATGGATTTATCAACGCACAAGCACCCTGGAAAGTAACTGATCCTACATTGCTTCGTGAAAAACTCCTAACATATGTAGATCAAATATATTGGGTTGCATATGATCTTCAACCATTTATGCCGGGAACTGCTGAGAAAATTTTAAAACAATTTAGTGGAGAGATAAAAAGTTCAGATTCCCTTTTCCCCCGGATTTCATAAAAAAACCTCCCGTGGTGAGCGAGAGGTTTTAAAAAGCCTTAAGCTTAAACAGTTAAAAGATTATTTTTTTGATTTTGCAGAAATTTTGATTTTTCGGGGTTCTTTCTTTTCTGCCTTTTTGAAGACTAACTTTAATACCCCATTTTCAAGTTCTGCGACCGGTTCTTGATCGGCAACTATTCCTTCAGGAATTCTAAATGAGTAGTTAAATGTATTTGCCATCGAAGTCATGAAGTATCTTCTCTTAGTAGACTCTTCGTCATGCTGCTCAGCCGATCCACTAATTCTGACTACTCCATTCTCAAATGTTATATCCAACTTATCTTCTGAGATTCCAGGGACATGTGCTTCTGCCACCAAAGAGTCTTCGGTCTCGTAGAGATTTAGTCCCTGAGACATCAGCTTTGAGATACCAGGAAGTGTAGGAAATTCAAAATCGTCATCCAAAATTCTGTCTAAATTCCATGGATTTAATCGCATTAATGACATGTTATTCACCTCCTTTACTGTGTAATGATGAACTTTTTAAGTTCAAATCATTCAATTTCTATCAGTATAGCATCGAGAGTGCTAATTTGTCAATACTTCTTATCTCTGGTATGATTGGTTTACTTTAAACCCCTATGAAAAGGCGTCTTCTTTTGGCTCTATCCATAATCCTTGTTGCATCAGGACTTTTTCTTTTGGTTCGTGTCATCTATAGTTTTAAAGATATCGAAAAAGGGGGACTTCAAGTTACATCAAATGTAAAAGGAAGAGTACTTTTAGATAACAAATATATTGGAGACATCCCGGTCAGAAAAATAAACCAACCCGATACAGTTGCAGTTGGGAATTATGAATTACGTATCGAGCCAGAAGACAAAACACTTACTGCATACACTGCACGAGTGAGAGTAAATGGAGGGGTACTCACAGCAGTTGACAAGACTTTTCTTCCCGGATCACTAGGTAGCTCTTATATTCTGACCCTTGAGAAATCTTCAAGTCCAAAACCACAAATTGAGATAACTACAATTCCTGATGGCGCACTGGTCACCATTGATAGCGTTGCCTTAGGTGCAACTCCATACAAGTCAGACACTCTTTCAGCGTCAGAGCACGAAGTAGAAATTCAAAAGGAAGGCTTTGCAAAAAAAACAATCAGAGTAAGGGTTGTTAATAATCATATTCTTGTAGTTAGCGCGAGTCTGGGAACTGGAGACATAGGAACTATTCCACAAATTACACCCGTCGGACAGAGCCCTCTGGACGGGGCAACACCTAGTGTGACTCCATCAGTCACCCCAACAGAAATAGCAAAGGGGAAAGTTACAATACTCCCAACTCCGAATGGTTTTTTGAGGGTAAGAAGTGGAGCAGGAACTACCTTTAGTGAAGTAGGAAGAGTCAAACCAAATGAAACTTTCGATATTTTATCAGAACAATCTGGGTGGTTTGAGATACAAATTGATGATACAACTACCGGATGGGTTACTTCCCAATATTCTAAAAAAGAATAGTTAGTGTAGCGACTGCATAGGAGCGAAACCAAGACTTTCTACCATAGCAAGAAAGGCTTATCCTCCAATAAAATAAATTATAAAAATAACAAGAAATCCCCAGATGATAACAGATGCCAATAGTGGTCTATCTGTAAGAAGCACTTTATCAGGACTCTCTCCTTCTTTCTTTTCATAAATATCTTGCAGGTACCTCATAACACCATAAATTACTGGAATAATTGTTACCATGAGCCACTTTCTATTGAAATACGTTGGAAGATATTCAGGTAGCAAAACGTCCAACCCAATATGTAGTCCTTTTGGAGTTGCTAGAAAAGTAAAAAGTCCATAAAAAACGAATGTTGATGTTGCAAAAATAGTAGAGAAGGAATCAAGTAGAGCTTCAGAGTAGTGAGAAAGCGTCTTTCTGACCTCATCAATCTTTGCACCTTTAACATTTTGAAGAAGCGTTAACTCAGACCTTCTCTTTCCAACAGCAAGAAAAAGAGATAGGGAAACTGCAGTCAAAAGTAACCAAATGGATGTATGGAAATTTGAGATAGCCTCTCCGGCAAGAATTCTTAATATATATCCAGTTGCAATAAAAAGAATGTCAAATATTGTTATTGATTTGAATACGGTTGAATAAAGTATTTGAAGCAATATATATGAAATTGCGATAACAGTAAAAAGATAACTAGTATTTAGAGCTATGACAAATGCTGCAGTAAGTATTAACACAAGCAAAACCACTGCCTCGGGAACTGAAATGATTCCACTGGCGATCGGTCTCATCTTCTTGAATGGATGAAGCCTATCTTTTTTTACATCTAAAATATCGTTGAATATGTATGTTGCCGATGCAAACATACAAAAAGCAATAAACCCACTTACTACTTGGGAAAGGAGATCTAATTCGAATAATTTACCAGCGAAGGTAACACCTGCAAATAAAGCGAAATTCTTAATCCATTGCCTTGGACGTAATAACTTCAATATATAATATCCGTGTCTAATCATAAGCAAAGCTTGCTAATCGTAAGCCTCTCTTCGTTCGTCTTGCGACTAAAATTTTCAATTTTAGTCGTAGTCCTGTCTTTTTCCTGCTACTCGCAACATGAATACAAACCCTAATACTACAACTCCCACCAACATTATAACAAAAAGTTTTCCGCGACTAGAAACACTTAACGCAACTACTCCTAAGAGCAATGACATGAACCAATAAAAAACGGCTATACTTCTATGTCCCAATCCGTAGTTAAGCAACAGGTGATGGAGATGTCCACGGTCATGCCAAAAAGGAGATTTTTTCGCAAGCAAACGCCTGATAATTGTTATTGCTGCATCAACACTTGGTACACCCATTACAAGTACTGCCGTTGCCAATTTCACCCCTGAAGTTATAGAAAGTATCCCAATAAAATAACCGAGTATGGTGGCGCTGTACCCAGGGAATATTTTTGCTGGATAAAAATTGTAGACTAAAAATCCTAGCGACGCACCACCTACAATAAAAGAGATCATTGAAGTCGCGTAGCTTAACTGTTCTGTAGAGACAAATCTAAAAGCGGCAATGCCAATTACAAATGCAGAGATAGCAGCAATACCTGGCATCTGTCCATCTACACCCTTACTCCAATTTAACATGTTCATAACCCACACGATCCATATGATTGCCAATACATCACCAAAATTGAATGTTTGGGACAAAATGACGAACTGAAAATTAGTAAAGTGCAATATTCCCCCTAATGGGTTTGTAATGAAAGGGACAGTAACACCTGCATAAACAGCTATCGCTGCAGTCAATATATTTATCCCAAACCGTATGTAGGGAGACAGGTCAAATTTGTCATCCAAAACTCCTGTTATGACTACGATAAAACCTCCTATGAATATTGTTTTGATAAAGTTATCGAAAGGAACAAATATAATGGCAGCCAATGCAATTCCTATATATATAGCAAGCCCTCCCGCTCTTGGAATTGGTTTTTTATGAAGAATTGCAGGATGGATGTGCTTCTTTGGATCATCCATCAGTTTTGCTTTCTTTGCGAATTTGATTATGAAAGGAACAGCCAAGACGGTGATAAGGAAAGAAACAACTGGAGCCAAAATTAAATTTTGCATTAAAATGTTAAAAATAAGATCTGTAAATAGGCAAGCAGTCCAAGTAATAAAATCAGAAAACAATTAAACAATACAATTCTTGATATAAGGACATACTTAGTATAAACAAAAGTTGCCAACAAAACATTCCCTACAAATATTACAACAAGCAACATCGGTAATACGATTGTGATATTGGAACTGATCAATCGTTGCTCTCCCCATGGCATGCTGTTAAAAAATGGGATCAGCGGTGGTAAATTCCCGTAAGTGACGATGATAATCGCGATGAGAGGAACTATAAAAATAATAGACAACAATAACGATATCCTGACAAATTGATCACTTAATACGATGCTAAATTTCTCTTTCATAAATTTTTGTACCGTCCATGATATATCTCAACTGATACGACGACAAAATATTGTCGACCAACGGAACATCAATTGTTTGTATTATATATTTTGGCTGTTCTTTATCAATCTCCCGTTTTGTGATAGTGTCCGCATTTTTATAAAAAGTAATATGATAAGCAACAACATACTTTCCTATAGGAAGTCTATTGGATAATGCGTATATCTGCGCGCTGTCGGACCAGAGGAACACACTTTCATTGCCCTTAATATTCATGCGTATGAAGTTTGCAATGTCATAATCCCGTGGAGTGTTCCTATCAAAAAATCCTTCGTATTCAACGATACGTTCTTTGTTGGTTATGAACTTAAAGTAATTATTGTAATAAGGAATAGAACGGAGATAGATCTGAAAATGAAAATACGCAAAATAACAAATGACAACAATTGCAACAACGTTCAATATGCGTAATTTTACTTTCTCAAATAATTGTCCTATCAGAAGCGAAAAAACCGGAAGAATTACGAGCGAATAATGTATATAGGGCCTCTCCGAAAAGAATGCATTATACAAAGAAAATATCAGCCACAGATAAATAAACAAGGAAGCCTTTGATATCCTCTTTCGATTTACGAAGATTATCATCAAACCAACAAATAATAAAATAGTCTTAATAACAAGAATTCCCATTGGGAATATAAATCTATTTTGCTCTCCAACATATGAAACGTTCTGTAAGAAAACCGCGCTAATAAATTCTTTTGGAATTCCTAACACCAAAAAAACTGCGAAACATACAAAAAGAAGAGACATGGTTGCAATAAAAAAATCTATAAATCTCTTTGCATTTTGATTAGAGACAATTACCCTACTTGAAAGCAGAATAAATGCAAAAAATGCCGCAAAGTCAAAAACGGCAACTATCTTCGTGATGACAGCAATTGACAAAAGTAACCCTGCATAAATGAGTTTTTTCCTTTGTTTGTTTTCGAGATAAGAATAAATCAAATAAGCTGCGCTTATAATAGGAAGCAGCATAAAATTCTCTGCGTTGGCTATATTTCCTTCCAAGATAGGTAGACCAAAAAGTATCGAAAATACTGTTGTAGAAATGTAAAATGACAGAGGATTTGCAAACATTTTTTTTGACAACAGAAAAAAGATTACCGTTGAAAATAAACCGGCAAATAAGGAAAGAAGTTTTATAAGGTATAGGTTCCCATTTACAAGTGCGTAGATTATATAAAGGAGTGGGGGTTTATTGTCCCAAATGTCCTTGTAGAGTGTCTTTCCCGAAAGCAATGCTCTTCCAATAACTTGATATATCCCCTCATCTCCATACCAATGTGGCTCTATAAGGGATGGTATTCTCAGGAGTACGAAAACTGTACAAATAGCTAGTAAGAACCATGCATCCTTATATTCATAAAAGGACTTCGACTTATAAATTCTTAAAAAAAAACTTTTCATGTGAGTTAGACTTTCTCTGTTACCTTGTACTCCAATCTCTTTCCAATGATTAGTTGTACATGTGAAATCAAGGCAGGGAGAGCAGATAAGAAAAATCCAGCAACGGGCATGAAAAGAAATTCAGCAGGAAAAAGTAATTTTCTGATTCTTGAATGCTTTTCTTGATTTTTCTTTGGACCTAAAGAATAATCGACATAAATCATGGCCAAAATTGAGACAAGACAAAGAGTCAAAATAAAAGCAGATATATGAGGAAGTGTATACCCCAGATTTGTTCTCGTAAAAACCGGGTTTATTAAAGCTACTAAATTTGCAGAGATCGTGATAATAAACCAATTCACTGGCCAGAGTATGTGGTCTACGATAACGTTTGTGACAAGCATTGTCTTTCTCCAAAAAGGCACACCGGGTACTGTCAGATACCATTTAATATAGGTTGCATCATCTGCAATCCCCCATGACCATCTTCTCTCTTGGTGATATTTATTCATCAGACTTCTTCTATAAGAATATGACATTGCAGCATCCATTGAAGTCTTGAGAAATATTGGCTCTACAACTACTCTTCCTTTTGTTTTGAAAAATGCTTTGAAAAAGACTCTATAGTCTTCAGGTATGACATCTACATCCCAATTCCCAATATCCATGAGCAATTTGAAGGAGAGAGAATATACCGAATTTGGAACAAGGCGGGTATGTTGTACAAGAACTGATGTCCTCCATAAACTCCCAAAGAACGAAATTACTCTCGTAAAAGAAGGTACTTGCCAAAAATTATTGTAAGTCACATTTGCAGATTGCCAAAATGTGTATAGAGGATCTTTTACAGTTAAGAATGAATAGGCAAGGTATGAGAAAAATGCTTTGTCAAAAAGAACGTCAGCATCAGCAGAGGTCACGGTCATATAATTGATATCTAGCTTGCCGGATTTTACTAATTTTTCATATGCGTCAGCAGCAGCAAATGCTTGGTTAGATGACTTTCCCTTTACTTCATCTGGTAAATCTGGGTGGAGCGTGTAGTGAAAACCCCCAAAGATTTTTTCATATTCTTTTTTAAGTTTGTCACCTTTTGCTGCTACTTCTTCCTCTCTTTTTTCAAATGCCATATAAATGTGTATCTGATGCATAGGAAATGTTTGATCATGAATACTTTCTAGTGTTTCCTTAATTTTTTCATAACTTTCTTTGTAGCTTGGAATAACAATAAGATGGTGAACTTTTGAAAAATCTGGAAATGCTTTTGCTTTTGCCAACCAGTCAGTCCTTTCAGCGCTTCTTATTTTTCTTGCAGCTACATATGATGTACCTACTAAATGAACCGATTTGTAGAACCAATACACATCAAAGAAAATTATGAAATAAGAAAGCGCTATAGGGAAAAAATATGCACCCCATACAGGCATCGTTATCAGAAACAAACCTATAACCGGGGGAATTATCTCAAGAGCCCTTCGGGATTTGATAGGATATCTGGTAAATAATCTGTCGAGTGTTGTGTGCATTTTTAGACTGAAAAAACAGCGCGAAAATTACGCTCGATTTGAGCCTCAAGAGTATTATAGGGAATTCCCTTGTTCTTCGCAATGAACTCTAAGATAATGGGAATATTGGAAGGGGTGTTCCTTTGACCTCTTAGTGGCACTGGGGAAAGAAATGGACTGTCAGTCTCGGTTAAGATCATATCCTCTGGAACAAATTTAACAAGATCTACTAATGGTGTCGTCTCTCCAGGTGGCACACCATCATAGGTAACATTCCCATCAAATCCCACCAAAAATCCCATGTCTAAAACCTTTTTCGTAAACTCTACACTTCCCGAGAAGCAATGGAACATCCCTGGTACTTTTCTTAATTGATTTTTGTAATCAGAAAGAATTGCCAAAGTCTCATCCCAAGCAAGTCGTGTGTGGATCTGTAATGGTAGATTTAGTTTTATAGACAACTCTATTTGTTTTCTAAAAGCATCTTCTTGCAAATCGACGGGAACAACTCCATTGGTCCGGTAATTCCAAAAATCCATCCCTACTTCCCCAATTCCTATCACTTTTGGCTGCTTTGCCAATTCTTCAAGCTTTTCTAGCCAGTCCTCTGGCATAAGACCTTCATATTGCGCGTCTGATTTGTCTGCGTGGTGTGGATGAATTCCAATAATTGCCCAACAATTTTCAAATTTCTGAGCTATTTCAACGGCTTTTATTGAAGAGTCTACTGAGGTACCGGTGTTTACAATTGTCGTAACACCTATGCCTACTGCCTCTTTTATAACAGATTCAGCATCCTCTTCGAATTTATGAAACTGCAAGTGACAATGCGCATCTAACATGAGTTTATTTTACAAGAAAGTGAAGATTAATGTGAAGTTAGTAATCCATTCCGCCCATGCCTGGCATTCCGCCACCGCCCATAGGAGCTTTTTCTTTTTCAGGGAGATCAGTGACAAGTGCTTCAGTTGTTAGAACCATCATGCCAACTGATGCTGCGTTTTGGACGACACTTCGGGTAACCTTAGCTGGATCAATTATTCCAGCCTCAAGCATTGATCCGTATTGCATAGTCATAACATTAAATCCAAAGTCAGGAGTCTTTCCTTCTTCAACTTTTGAAAGAATTAGTCCTGGATCCTCTCCTGCATTTTTTACAATCCATTTTGTAGGCTCTCCAAGTGCTTGATAGAGAATTTCTATACCCATTTTCTGGTCTGCTCCTTCAGTTGTTTCTTTCAATTTCAAAAGAGCTTTTCTTGCACGAAGTAAAGTTACTCCACCTCCAGGAACTACTCCCTCTTCAATTGCAGCTTTTGTAGCAGCAACCGCATCAATTACTCTTTCTTTTTTCTCCTTCATTTCAATTTCTGTTGCAGCTCCAACATTAATGACTGCTACTCCACCGGCCAATTTTGCGAGTCTTTCTTGTAGTTTTTCGCGATCAAAATCAGAGGTAGTCTTTGCAATTTCTTTTTTAAGAAGTTCAATTCTTATCGTCACGTCTTTTTTGTTTCCTTTTCCTCCGATAACTTGAGTTGACTCATTTGTTGATCTTACTTTGTCTGCGCGACCAAGATCTTCCATAGTGACACTTTCAAGTTTTCTACCCAACTCTTCAGAGATAACGGTTCCACCGGTAAGCATAGCTATATCCTCAAGCATTGCTTTTCTCCTGTCTCCAAATCCAGGAGCCTTTACGGCCAGAACGTTGAATACTCCTCGAAGCTTGTTAAGAACGAGAGTAGTCAAAGCCTCCCCCTCTATGTCATCTGCAATAAGAACCAGATTTTTACTGACCTTTACGAAATTTTCCAAGAAAGGAAGGAGTTCTTGAAGTGATGAGATTTTTTTATCAGTTATTAATATGTAGGCATCCTCAATTTCCGCTTCCATCCTGTCGGAGTTAGTAACGAGATATGCGCTGGCGTATCCTTTATCAAATTCCATTCCTTCTTTGTAATCAATTGAAAATTCTATTCCTTTTCCTTCTTCAACTGTTACTATTCCATCTTTTCCTACTTTATTTAATGCGTCAGCGATAAGTTTTCCGATTTTCTCATCTTGAGCTGAAATGGTTGCTACTTTTAATACGTCGTCTCCCTTTACTTCTTTTGCCATCTTCTTAACTTCAGCAATAACAGTCTCTACTCCTTTTTCTGTGCCTATCTTTAGAATCATTGGGTTTGCCCCAGCAGATACTGCTCTAAATCCATTGTCGATTATTGATTTCGCAAGAAGAGTTGCCGTTGTTGTTCCGTCACCTGCAACGTCATTTGTTTTTGAAGAAGCTTCTTTAACGAGTTGAGCTCCCATATTTTCAAATGGGTCTTCTAACTCAATTTCTTTAGCAACTGAAACTCCGTCATGAATTACATTTGGTGCTCCCCACTTTTTATCAATTGCAACATTGCGTCCTTTTGGTCCAAGAGTTGTGACAACAGCGTCAGCCAATTTATCAACTCCAGCCTTTAAAGCTTTTCTCGCATCTTCACCGTATTTTATTTGTTTTGCCATATTAATTTAAAATTGCCAAAATATCCTTCTGCTCAACAATAGTCCACTCTTCATTCTCAACTTTTATCTCATTTCCGCCCCATTTTTTGTACATGATTTTGTCTCCGACTTTTACTACCATTTTTTCACGATCGCCTTTTGGAGAGATGTGCCCTTCTCCAATTGCCATAACGATTCCCTCTGCTGGTTTTTCTTTTGCACTATCGGGAAGGATGATTCCACTTGCGGTTTTAGTCTCTGGAACAACTGGTTTTACCAGTACATTTGAGAAGAGTGGTTTTATAGTCATTTTTACTGCCTTTGTCATTTAAAATATCCAAACAAGAAAAACTTGGTTGGAGTGAATGTATTTATACAAAACGGTTATCAATTTGTCAAGTAGTCTGCTAATTTGATTCGCGTTTACGCTTGCAAAAGTATGCAAAATCTTCTACGCTAATATCATCTTGTATTGCAGGCTGTTAGGCTTGTGACCTTGAGATGGAATGAACATTTTTAAAAATAAATATTTTCTCCTTGGTAATCTTGCTTTCCTATTAATAGTGATCCCTGTCGTACTCTTTTTCGTTAAGAACCAAACATCAACACGGGGAAGTGCCGCACCGACAAGCACTCTATCATTTATAGATCCGACAGTGATCGCTGACCAATGCGATGACTCAAAAACTGCGCGACTCGTCCTCAACCCCGGACAAAATGTAGTAAATAGAATCGCACTGGCTCTTAAATGGGATAAGACTAAATTTGATGTTGTATTCACTCCGAATAAAACAGCATTTCCTGACATTGCAAAAGATGCAGCCCCCACAGCAGATGGCATGACTATTACTCTTGCCATAGGTCCTGATGTCACCAAAGCAATCAGCACTACAACCGATGTCGGGACGGTACAGATAAAGCCAATTGCTCCAACGACAAAAGTTGATCTTGAGGTTGACCCCGTCAATACGAAAATATTTTCACTTTCAAGCCAAGATGGAGCAGCTGAAAATGTACTCAATCCTGGTGGACTGGTTCCTCTTCAAGTAGCCATAACCGCAAAAGTATGTACGGATGCAACAATCACTCCAACTGTAACCGGTAACCCACCAGATACCCAATCCTCAATAACACCAACCGTAACTACTGTTCCAACAACATCCGCAGTTACACCAACGACAGCAGCTACCACTCCTACGACTGCACCAATAGCAACCGCAACTCCAACCTCAGCTGTTGCCAATCAATCACCAACGTGTCTTAATCTCGCGTCATCTACCTCTTCGGGTTCTGCACCACTTTCAGTAACCTTGACAGCAACGGGTAGAGATACAGATGGAATTGTCTCAAAAGCTACGTTTAATTTTGGTGATGGATCTCAACAAGATGTCACAACAGGACTTGGGACAGCATCGGTCTCAGCGCAACTGGCTCATACATATAATTCTGGGGGGAACTTCACATCAACTGCAGTATTTACGGATAATTCAGGTGCTGTGAGTGCAACATGCTCACAAGTTATTGCGGTCAGCGGAGCAATTGCGACCATTCCTCCAACAGCTACACCAACCATTGAGATAGGAAGTATCAGTCCTACAGATCCCCCAACTGCTACTCCAACCATCTCAAATCCTGGTGGAGTTAGTATCACATTCGGTTTGATTGGCGGAATTGTACTTGCAATAATCGCCGGTATCTTCTTACTCGCCCTCTAATAACTTGAGGTTTGATTTTTTGAATAGTCTTCTCGTTGGCTCTAGCTAAACTTTGAGGATGCTCATAAAAGCTTCTTTGGGGACATTGACTCTTCCGATAGATTTCATCTTTTTCTTTCCCTCTTTTTGCTTGTCTAACAATTTGTCTTTTCTTGTTCTGTCTCCTCCATACAATTTCCCGGTAACATCTTTCATGTAAGCTCCTATCTTTTCAGATGCAATTACTTTTGCTCCGATTTGGGCTCTTACCGCAATTTGGAAAGAATGCTTGGGAATTGACTTTGAAAGCGTCTCAACAATTCTTCTTGAAAATGACTCCGTATTTGATTTGTGCACAATAAATGATAATTCAGGAACAACTACATCGTTGACAGAGATATCAACACGTTCCAGATCAGAGTTTCTGTAGTCTAAAAAGTCGTAGTCAAATGAAGCATATCCTGCAGAAGCCGACTTTAGTTTGTCATAGAAGTCGTAGACAATATTTGAAAGTGGCATCTCAAAAGTAACTTTTACTTGTGATCCAAAATATGAAACGTCCCCTTCAGTCCCGCGTCCTTTATAGACAAGATCCAAAATTCCACCAAGATATTGCGCTGGTGTGTATACCTCCCCCAAAATGAATGGCTCTTTAATATCATTCCTTGAAATATCAAAATCTTTCGGACTTGAAACTTCTTCCCCATCTACAAGATAAAGTATAGAAGGCGGTGCACTAAACACATCCAGATTGTATTCACGCTCAATCCTCTCCAATACAATTTGTGAATGCAAAAGGCCTAGAAATCCGCAGCGAAAACCTGACCCAAATACAGTTGAGTAATCAGGAGCAATTACCAATGCCGCATCCGTTAACTTTAATGAATAAATTGCTTTTCTTAAATTTTGAAAATCAGATGAATCAGTTGGGTAGATAGACAGGTAAACAAAAGACTTTTGCTCTTTGTATCCGGGAAGACTTTCTCCAGGATTTTTTGAAAGAGTCATCGTATCTCCAACTTTTGCCTGAGTTATATCTTTGATGTTTGTGATCACATAACCAACGTCTCCATTCTTAAGAATTTGGGAAGAAGTAAAATTAGGTGTCATAAATCCAACATCCATAACAAGCGCTTTGGAATTATCAGACAAAAAGGTTATCTCATCTCCCTTTTTTATCTCACCATTTCTAACCCTTACAAAGATTACAATTCCTCTGTGCTCATCATATTTACTATCAAATATAAGAGCCTGAGTTTTATCTCCATCTACAATTGTTGGCGGTGGAACTTTCTCAATTAAGACTTCTATCAACTTTTCAACACCAAGCCCTGACTTTGCACTGATACGCAAGATCTCTTCCTTAGCAAATCCAAAGGATTCAACAATCTCATTTTCGACCTTTTCAACCTCCGCACTATCAAGGTCCACTTTATTGATTACTGGGATGATTGTTAATCCCAAGCTTTTTGCTACATTAAAATGACTGACGGTCTGTGCCTGAATTCCTTTTGTCGCGTCTACCACCAATATCGCACCTTCACATGCATAAAGAGTTCTAACAACTTCATAGGAAAAATCTACGTGCCCTGGTGTATCAATCAAATTAAGGATATAGTCCTGATTATTTATCTGGTACTTCATGTGGACTGGTGCAAGCTTTATTGTTATTCCTCTTTCCCGAGAAATTGGGTTGCTATCCAAATATTGCTCTTGCTCTAATTGTGAGCGAGTAAGAGTACCTGTTATACCCATGAATCTATCGGCAAGCGTTGACTTACCGTGATCCACATGGGCAATTATGGCAAAGTTTCGAATATTGTTCATTAGGAGATTATATCATTGCAAATGGTTTACCTACCGACCAGCTGGGGGATTTGTGTCATATTTATTCCCAAGAAAATCCATAGGCATATATCCGGTTTCACCAAAATCAGGCCCTATCTGGGAGTTTTGAAAAACTACTGAAACTTTGTATACCCTTTTTGATATTTCCTGATTTGCTTCATGGTCATACCCTATTGCATCCTCGGCCTCTCCAATTATCTTTACGACGTCACCATCAAATACTGCTACCTGGTCTGTTTCAGGATTTATATCAACAGTTAAACCCTGACGTAAAACAACACCAGGCCTTATTCTACTTGGATCATTCACATAGAAAAAGTCTTCAACTTGAGGATCAAACTTTTCCCCATTCCCATCTAAGTATTCCTTCCCAAATTGTTTTTTTTGTCTTTCATAAGCATCCTTCAGGGGTTGATATTTGGGACTGTTCACTTCTTTAAGTTTCATCAACTCTCTTCTATATTGAGTTCCCCGGAACATATAGTCATAAATATAATATATTTTCTCACCATCTATAATTAAAGGGTACGATGGGGTAGGAGAAGGAGCTACTGCTTCATTAAGATTACTTGGATATTGGTTGTTAGTACCCTCAAAAAACCCGTCAGAAGCCAAACCTGCAACTGTTATGGCAAACCCTGCTCCAATCCCACCAATTCCAACCCATTCTTTTTTCCCTAATCCAAGAAATTCTTTCATAATAAAACGTATTATATCTAAAAATATTGCTAAAAAAACTAGGGGTTGAGTTTGGATCCGTCGAGGAGTTCGCTGATTTGTTTTATTATTTTGTCATGATACTTAAATTGTTTTATGACGGCAATAATATAGAAGGCTTCTTTGATATCTAATAACCAAGTGAAAAAGATGTAAGCGACAATTCCAGTTGTTGATGCTATCCCTGTTAAAATCAAAAGATTTATTGTTCTTGTTGTATCAAAAACTAACTGATCCAAAAGCTTTATAGGAATATATAATGCTACTCCCATAACAAGCGTTGCTGTAAGAATTTTTAATGTAGTAATTACGATCTCAAGTTTTGGCAGGGTAATTTTTGCATTAAGGGTTATGAGCAAAAGTATGAAACTCATAATATTTCCTACTGTGAAAGAAACCCCAAGATAATAGACGGGGAGTTTTAAAAATAAAATAAAATAATAAGAAAGTGCGATATTTATGATCACCGAAAACAATGTGATGAAAAAAGGCGTCTGAGAATCTTTTAGCGCGAAAAATGCTCTTGAAAAAAGGTAGATAGCGCTTTGGGCAGCTATTGATATCCCAAGAAGCGCCAAAGTAAGCCCAGTAGCAACAGTTGCGTCCCAATCAAAACGTGATGCTCCAAAGAATAACCTGACAATTGGTATCCTCAAAACAACAAGAAGCGCACTTATCGGAAGTGTAATATACATGATTTGGTTGAGAGAGCTTACAAAAATCGAAACAAATTCCTGAGGTTCTTTTGACTTAATGGAAAGTGATGGAAAGGAAGCCTGTGCGATAGATTGGCCAAAGAGAAGTACTGGGGCAAGCATTAATGTTTGCGCTAACTCAAGAATTACAAGTCCACGGGCTGTCGTAAAGGAAGCAAAGAAAACGTTAGCAGTAATTGCAATCTGCGCAATGAGTAATGTTAAAGACCGTGGAACCATTAAGGCTGCGATTTTTCTCACTGCATAATCACGATGGAGAGTGAACCGAAAACGAAAACCAGTTCCTCGAAGTAATGGAAGTTGTGCTACAAAAAAGAAAAAAGCTCCGATAACTACACCAAAAGTCGCTCCGTATATACCCAGGTGAAAAATACCTGACAGAACCGTTATCCCAATTATTATTCCGAGGTTGTATAAGGCAGATGCTATCCCCGGAACCAAAAAATGTTGAAAAGACTGCAAAACTCCAGAAAAGACAGTTCCTACTACAAAAAATACCTCAGATATTTGGATTATGATCATGAGATTTGCCATAAGTTCTATCTCACGGTCAGAAAATCCGGGAGCGACAGCGCGAGCTAAGGGATGGGCAAACAAAACGATAAATATTGAGATCACAACAAAAACAAGAACACCATACGATAGAATTGCTGACGTAAATCTATTAGCCTCATCTTTTTTGTTCTGGGACACAAATTCAGAAAAAATAGGTATAAATGAGGTTGATAAGGCTCCAGTTATAAAAATCTGAAAAAGAAAATCCGGCACCCTAAATGATGCCAAAAATACTCCAAGATCACTTGATGCTCCGAATATGGCAACAAGAAGTCTATATTTGAAAAGTCCAAGAACTTGTCCAAAGATTGTTGTTGCTACAATAAAAAAAGCAGCAGTAAAAATATTTGACTGCTTTAGTGTTAACGCTTGTAATCCCTTTTTAAAAATATCTTTTACCATTGTTTGTTTATCAAATATTACTAAACAAACAATGTCGAAACATTAATTTATTAATGTTGTCCCATTGTTTATTTTTTGAGGCTTCTTTTCTTGTAATTGGTCTTTATCCATGTTAGAATAACCAAGTTCCGAATACAATACATTTAAATTTATGCCAGTAATTAAATCAGCAATTAAAAAATTACGACAAGATAAAAAAAGAGAGAAAGCAAATGATGCTCTTCGCGATTCTCTAAAAAATGCGGTGAGAAGCGCTAAAAAGACAAAAACAGGAAAGTCTGTTGCCAAAGCAGTTGCTATTATAGATAAAGCAGCAAAGCAAGGTATTGTTCATAATAATAAAGCGTCTCGCCTCAAATCTTCACTAAACAAACTTGCAAAACCAGTATCTGTTAAAAAAGTAGACGTAAAGGAGACTAAGACCGTTAAAAAAGCCGCTCCTAAGAAAAAAATAGCACCTAAAAAATCTTCTAAGTAACTTCAGATCTAGCCTCATATTTTCCGTTTTTTGCTTTGACATTCCCTCATAAAAACTCTACACTGAGATAAGTACCAGTGCAATTTACTGGCTTATTAGCTATGGCAAAAAAAGCTGCTCCAAAAATAAATATCAACCTTAGCTCTGCGGGTAAAGCGACAGTCGGAAAAGTCGTTTATGGGTGGACTATTGATGCCGGACGCGCAATAATTGTTGGGATTGAGCTGATTGCACTAGCTGCCCTTGGATACCGCTTTGTTATTGATAGACAGATAGTGGATCTACATGATCAGATAAAAACACAGGAGGTCTATATTGCGGCACAAGCAAGTGATGAAAAAAAGTTCAGAAGCATACAAGAACGTCTCAAAAACATAAAAATTACAAATGAACAGACTGCGGCCAAAGTTCAGATCATGAATGAGATCCTAAAAGTAATATCCTCGGGAACATTTTTTGCCACTAATCTATCTATCAATAACAATAGTATTCTCGTTGATGGAAGTACTTTTTCTATATATACGCTCACCGATTTTCTTAACAATCTAAAGAAATTTCCATCAGTCTCTGCCATCTCTATCGATGAGATCAACACGGCTGATGAGGGTGTAAGATTTAAAACACGTATTGATATTAAAGACATAGCGCCAACACCAAAACAATCTAAAAGTAAATAATATGTTTAAAGACAAAGACAAAATAAAAGCTGAGATAAAAGGCCTCATAGACAAAGGTAATGCGATGCTAAATGCCAGTCAGAATAAACAGCGAGTGACTGCATACCTTTATATTATTTTTTCTCTGTTTGCACTCTCTTTCTTTGGTATTTTTGCTATCGGACCTACCATTACAACAATCTCAAATCTCAACAAACAACTTGGAGAAGACAAATCTGCACTAAAGCAGCTTCAGGATAAAAATGCTGCTCTAAAATCGCTAAGCGCTTCTTATCTCGAGATCGAGCCTCAGCTTGATTTGATCGAAAATGCGATTCCCCAAAACTCAAAAGTTGCAGACATCTCAAGACAACTTGAGTTATTGACAATCAAACATAATCTAATCGTTCAAAAATTAGATAGTGGACTAATGGAATTATATCCAGCAAAAAATGCGAATAGCCCAATATTTTCTTTTTTGTTCTCTGTGGGGGTTAGCGGCAAGGAGCAGGATATCAATTCCTTCATCGGAGATCTAATCAATATGGGTAGAATTATTGGTATTGAAAAACTTACGACAGGAAAACAACAAAATAATCTCTTTTCAGCATCAATAACCGGTCGTGCCTTTTTCTATCGTGAGTGAATACGTTCACGAATGATACGAGTGAGAAAAACGAACGAAGTATAAAGAATAACTTAAAATATATGTTAAAAAATCTATTACTACTAGCAGGTTTCAGCACATTTGTAGTCATCGTAATCATTGGGCTAAATATATTTCATGACCATGAAGTCTCTTCTTTGCCATCTGCTACTCAAATTCATGTGACTGCCATCACCCCTAATTTTGATATTAAAACCCTAGAAGGTTTGAAAAAGAGATCTGCGGTCTCAGTAAGTCTCCAAGAAAAAAGCTCTGTTGTTTCTGAGGATTCAAAACAAACAACACTTCCAACACCCACAATTAGCCTGACTCCTGGTTCTGCAACTAAAAGTGCTGTTCCTGTGACATCAGTTACCCCTTCAGTACTACAACCATAATATATGAAAAAAGGCTTATTTAACAAAAGGATCCCAACGATGGTTGCCCTTATTATCCTGGTAGCAGTTATTGGAATCTCAACATATTTGATTCAAAAAGGTGTTTTCTATGTTGGAAAAGCAGCACCAGATACACAACCACAAAACTTATCCATAAATAACGTCACTGATACTTCATTTACTGTTGTCTTTACTACAGCTGGTCTTACTGATTCTGTTCTTAGCATGAATGACGCGAATATCGGTAATTCAATAACTTTCGATGACCGGGATAAAAAGACTGGAACACATAATAAATATTACTCTCATCATATTACTGTTCCGAATTTATCTCCCAACTCATCGTACACATTTAAATTAATTGTCGGAGGAAAGGAATATCTCAGTAGTGCTTATTCTGTCAAAACAGGAGGGCAAATAGATACTTCACCACCGGCACAAAATCCAATCTTCGGAAAAGTTATTCTTCCCGATGGAACACCTGGTTCCGACTCGATTGTAGTTGTCAAAACTGCTGGGGCTGGTCAGGCATCAGCTATAACTGATGCAAAAGGTGAATTCATAATTCCAACTAACTCTATCCGAGACATAAAAGGACTTGCCTACATACTGCTTGTTGACGATTCAGCAATCACAATAACCGCGTACAGGCAGTTGATGAGCGCAACCGTCTCAACGAATTTTAAAGTTGCACAAAATCTCCCGCCAATAACATTACTACAACAATACGTATTTACCCAAGGGGAAGAAGAGACATCAACCATGAGCTCCCAACTCAATATCGCTTTACCTAAATCCAGTACAAAAACCGTCGATATAACTAGTCCAAAACAAGGGGAGTCTTTTGTCGATTTACGTCCTGAGTTCACAGGCACCTCTTACCCCAACAGCAATGTTTCCCTTTCCATCCCTGGCCTATTACAACAAAAAATAATTGCAAATTCTGATGGCACCTGGGCATTTAAATCCATAAACAATCTTCCGCAAGGAAAACTCACAATCACTGCCACTGGCACTGATCAGGATGGAAATAAAACTTCTGCTACAAGAACGTTTAGTATTTTCCAGCAGGGATCTCAAATAGCTGAGAGTGCAACCCCTTCTGCAAAGCCGACGATAAAACCTACGGCTACTCCCACTCCACGGGCAACAGCAACACCTACGTCAACTCCTACACCGACACCAACTCAACCTGCAACTGTAACTCCTACCCCTTCAGGTATTTCCATAACACCAACAGCATCTCTCACACCTACTCCTTCACCAATTCCCACACTAACTCCGACAGCAACTCCAACCCCATTGCCGACCATCTTTGCTACACCAACTAAGCTTCCCCCTATAGCAAGCCCTGGAGGAACCGAAAATACGATTATGCTTACCGCATTTTCTATTATTCTTATCGTCGTTGGAACAGCTTTACTTTTTGCCCTTTAAATTTAAAGGTGCTTGTGTTATCAAGGTTTATTAATTAATATTTGAAAATATGAAAATTGGAATTATCGGTGCTGGATTTAGCGGACTTGCAGCTGCATATTATCTACAAAAAAAGGGTCACTCCGTAGTTCTTTTCGAAAGAGATGAAAAACCCGGTGGACTAGCAATTGGATACAAAGAAGACGCATGGAATTGGACGCTTGAACAGCACTATCACCACTGGTTCACTAATGATAAATTTATTCTTAATTTGGCACGTGAGATAGATCACAAAGTAATTATTAAACGTCCTAAAACAAGCTCTTTTGTCGAAGATAAAATCTTTCAACTTGACTCACCTCTTTCATTATTGAAATTTCCGAAACTTACACTTATTGCTAGACTTCGCATGGGTTTGTCACTGGCGGTTCTTCGCTATAATCCCTTCTGGAAACCCCTAGAAAAAGTGAAAGCTGAGCCATTCCTTAGGAAAATGATGGGAAAAACTGGATATCAAAAACTGTGGGAACCGCTGATGGTAAACAAACTTGGCAAATATTCATCGATTGTTTCGTTAGCTTGGTTTTGGGCAAGAGTTTATAAAAGGACACCAAGACTTGCGTATCCTGAAGGTGGCTTCTTGAAATTTGCTACCCATTTGGAAAATGTCATAAAACAAAAGGGAGGAGAATTTCATTACGGGACAGAAGTTTCCCAGCTAACAGTCGGTACCAAACCTTTAGTAAAATTCAAAAAGATCAATGGCACTAAAACCGAGAGTGAGACATTTGATGCAGTCATTGTTACAATCCCTTCTCCTCTTTTCATACGGATCACTCCACAATTGCCAAAAACGTACATTAAAAAATTACAAAAACTAAAAGGTATCGGCGCAATCAATCTAATACTTCGGTTGAAGGACTCTTTTTTCATGGATGGTACTTACTGGCTTAGTATGTGTGATTTAAAATCACCAATTCTTGCCATCGTTGAACATACCAATTTCATGCACAAAAAAAATTACAACAATGAGCACTTGGTGTATATCGGGAATTATATGGAAACTACCGATCCCCGTTTTTCCATGACTGAGAAAGAATTGCTAACACTATATGAACCATGGCTGAAAAAGATCAACCCAAATTACAAAAGGCAAATCTTAAACTACAAACTTTTCCGTGCACCATTTGCACAACCAATTATTCCTGTTAATTATTCAAAGGCTATTCCCCCTTTTGCAACTCCACTCAAGAACGTGTACCTAGCCAATATTCAACAAGTATATCCGTGGGATAGGGGAACTAATTATGCAGTCGAACTGGGTAAAAAGGTGACAGACTTTATCTCCCACCCATGACAACTCTAATTAAGATCTACTCAAAAAATCAAAAGATATTTTTTTTTGTAATACTTTTTATCGGGGTCCTATTGCGATTTTACAATTTGAATTGGGGAGCTCCATTCTATTTCCATCCTGACGAAAGACAAAATATTGCTTACCCAATTCAGGAATCTAAATCTTTGCTTTTAAGGGATCAGAAAAATTTTGACATAAATCCATTTCCTCTTATAGTCATTAAAAATACACATTCAATGATTTCTATGATATCAGGAAAAGTTACTAATCCAATTGAAAGCATAATAATGATATCCAGATTCTACAGTGCTTTATTTTCAATTGTCATAAGCGTGCTCCTTTTTATTATTGGAAAAAGAATATGGAATTACACAGCAGGAATACTCGCATTCACACTAAGTATCTTTAGCACCGGACTCATACAATATGGTCACTTCGGTACCATTGAGATGTGGGAAGGAATGATATTGTTACTCATATTTTTTATAGGAGCCGAAATTTTAAAAACGAAAAGAATTTTTTATTTTCTTCTTCTGAGTGTCGTATTTGGGATAGGTATTGCAACAAAATTTCTAATATTAGCAGCAGCTCCAATTGTGATAATACCATTTGTGCCATTGTTTTTTACTATTATTAAGAAAAGAGATAAAAAAAGCATTATCAAACTGTTCCGCGCTCTTTATCTTTTTACAATAGGTTTTATATCAACTATCCTAGTTTTTTTTCCACAACTATTTCTTAATTTCAAACAAATTGAGGACAGTCTCAAATTTGAATCAACAGTAGCTACAGGAAAATTACCAGTCTTTTTTACTCAAGGTTTTACCAATACTACTCCTCTTGTATACCAGATAGAAAAAGTGCTACCTTTTCTCATAAATCCTGCGTTGCTCCTTTTAAGTTTTTATGGAATTGTTTACCTTTCATACAAGACAATAAGGGTAAAGGATGCATATCTCTTATTATTACTTCTTAGTTTTTTAATTCCATTCGTTTCTACGTCGCTGCTTTATGTTAAGTGGACAAGATATATGATTCCTGTCATTCCCTTTCTATATATCATCTGTTCAGTTTTTCTCCTTGACGCTCTAAAGAATATAAAAAACTTAGAAAAAAGAGTTGTGTTGTTAGTTATACCAATAGGGTTATCTATTCTATTTTCTATAAGCTTTTTCATTACTGTCTATTTGTCGCCTCACTCTGCAGTCAGCGCGAGTTCCTGGTTTCAAAATCATTATAAAAATGCAAAAAATGTAGTGAGTGAAAGCTACGATATTGGAATCACTCCCTTTAACCCCTTAGCTAGGGTGATAAATTTCATTGATTTTTATAATATAGATACAGATGACAGGGTGAATGAGATGCTTGAGTCGAAGCTATCAACATCAGAATTTATCATTCTCCCGAGTCAGAGAGTCCTCAAATCAAGAATGAACAATCCAACTGTTTTTCCACGCGGGTTTACTTTTTATAATAACCTACTCAATAACGAAGGAGATTTTAAATTAGTATACAAAACAGCATGTAACATTGTGTGTCAGATTGCATATATTGGTGATCCAATTTTTGACAATGAAGAAACGATAACAGTTTTTGACAGACCAATTGTTTTTATTTTCAAAAGAACAAAATGACATGATCAATATAGTTAAAAAAATCAGAAAATATTATAGATATGAAGCATATCTTCTCATAATCATTTGTGTTGCCTTCTATTTAAGGACTTTTAATATCAACTGGGACGATGGCTACTATTTTCATCCAGACGAAAGAGCGCTTATTATGACGTCGCTACCTGTTCAGTTTCCCTCAAGCTTAAGCACTATTTTCTCCGCAGAAAGCAGTCTTAATCCACATTTTTTTGCCTACGGTTCCTTTCCGATTTATCTTCTTAAAATATGCGCTGAGGTATTTAGTAACATTAACCCCATACTTAAAGTCTACGGAGGAATACATATAGTTGGAAGGCTTATTTCAGCGAGCTTTGATACCGCAACAGTTTTTGTCATTTACTTAATTTGCAAGAGAATTTTTTCAAAAAAAGTGGGGATCTTATCCTCTTTATTGTATGCCTTTTCAGTGCTTCCAATTCAACTTTCACATTTTTTCGCGGTTGATACAATTCTTACTTTTTTCATGACCTTAACTATATTTCGACTTCTTGTATTTAATAAAAAACCGACGACAATGAATTCTGTTCTATCGGGGGTATCCTTTGGGCTTTCACTTTCAACAAAGTTTAGTGCACTTATACTAATCCCAATTATATTTATTACCTTTATCCACGTTTTTTTTCAAAAGAGAAAAAAAATTAAAATTAAAAAATCAAATACCATAGATAAAGCATTGATATTTATATTATTATCAATCGTCAGCTTTCTCTTTACTCAACCATACGCTTTGATTGACTTTAGGGAGTTTTCTCAACAGACATCAGCGCAAACACAGATGTCAAATAATGCTTTTATATTTCCGTATACCTTACAATACGTTGGAAAAATTCCATATTTGTATGAACTAAAAAATATTTTCCTTTGGGGACTCGGACCAATTATCGCCTTGTTCTGCATTTTAGGAATTGTATTTATCACAATTAATAATGGTAAGAAAATTTTAACTCTTTTGCCTTTTGTTTATGTGGTTGTATATTTTTTCGTATTTGGGAGATTCGCTGTAGGATTTATTCGATATATGCTTCCTATTTATCCTATACTTACAATTTTTGGTGGCTGGTTTCTATCAGAAATTGTTATTAAATACGTTCCAAAAAAATATATTAAAAATTACTTTACAAACAAATTCACAATCCTTTTCTTTGTATTTATTATTTCAATTTATCCGATTTCATTTCTTTCTATTTATCTACGCCCAAATACCAGAATTCAAGCGTCTGACTGGATCAATAAAAATATTCCACAGGGCAGTAAGATTGCTGTCGAGCACTGGGATGACTCCTTACCAGTATATGGAATGCAAAATTACACACAAATTACGCTACCTCTATACGATCCTGATACGAAAGAGAAGTGGAAGAGTATAGAATCGACTTTAAGAGTAACAGATTACATAATTATTGCTTCTGGACGTCTATACCTACCCTTACAAAAACTTACTGACTGTAAAAATTTGCCCTCCAACAGATGCTATCCCCTTACAGCTTCCTACTATAAAGATCTTTTCTCAGGAAAACTTGGTTTTATAAAAATAAAAGAATTTAAGTCGGAACCAACTATCCCACTTATTAACATTGGAATTAATGATATTTCAGCTGACGAGAATTTCACGGTGTTTGATCACCCGAAAATAATGATCTTTAAAAAAGAATAACCCTTATTGAAAATGAGGTTGTTATTCTGTATAGTTGATGCTTGTTGGATAACGTAAATTAATAATGAAGAAGTCATTACAACAAACTGTTCTTATCACCGGCGGCACCGGTTTTTTAGGAGTGCACCTTGCCCGTTTTTTAGTAAAGAAAAAATACAAAGTCATTCTTCTTGATACAGCTGATCAAACAGCAAAAGATCTTGTTGGAAAGGTAACTGTTATTAACGCAGATATACGCGATTTAAAAAAGATAGAGTCTTCATTTAAAGATGTTGACTACGTTGTTCATGCTGCAGCAGCTCTACCTATACATCATGATAAAAATTATATTTTTGATGTAAATGTGAATGGAACAAGGAATGTACTGAAGGCTTCACTAAAATATAAGATAAAAAAAGTTGTATTTATCTCAACAACCGCAATGTATGGAGTTCCACGAACACTCCCAGAAAAAGAGACAGATAAAATTTATCCGATCGGCTACTACGGAGAGTCAAAAGCTGCCGCTGAAAAATTGTGTCGCGAATTTGTAAAAAAAGGGCTACATACAAATATTCTGCGCCCAAAGTCATTTCTAGGTCCTGAAAGACTTGGGGTTTTCACCATCTGGTTCGAAGCTATATTCCAGAACAGACCTGTTTTTATTCTTGGAAAAGGGAATAATCTCTATCAACTACTCGAAGTCGTTGATCTATGCTCGGCAATTGAAAGCGCTTTGTTGGTGTCAAAATCGGGAGAAACCTACAACGTAGGGGCCCAAGAATTCGGAACGTGGCAAGAAGATCTTGGTGCTCTGATAAAGCATGCGAGGTCTAAATCAAAAATAATTTGCTTGCCAGTAAAACCTACACAAATTGCCCTTTCAGTACTTGAAACCTTCAATCTCTCACCTATCATTGCATGGCACTATTTAACTTTTCCAGTCGATTCATATGTAAGTATAGAAAAGGCAAAAAAACAGCTGAAATTTCTTCCGACAAAAAGTAATCAAGACATTTTGACTGAAACATATGACTGGTACAAAACTCACCGTAAAGAATTTATAGGGAAAGAAGGCAAAACACACCGAACGATATGGAACTTTAAACTAGTAGACTTAGCGCAAAAATTTTTCAGATAATATGATCATTGGATTTGACTTTGATAAGGTATTTATTGATTACCCACCACTTATTCCTTATGCGTTAGTTGACTTCCTATATAAAGGTGCTGTGGTTTTCAAGAAAAATAAATCAAAAAGTCAAAAAATTCACTATCGATATCCTGGAAAAATTGAGCAGATGATCAGGATTGTATCCCATTATTATATATTTAGACGACCCATCACAGAGAATATTAAATACCTCAAGAAAATTTCCGAGAAGAAAAATAATAAGACATATCTAGTATCTAGTCGCTTCTCATTTCTTAAGAAAAGAACTGAAGCAATTCTTAAGAAGTATGATTTGGATAAGTACTTTGATGGTATTTATTTCAACTTTGAAGATAAGCAGCCGCATTTATTCAAAGAGCAAACAATCAAAAATCTTAAGATAGATACCTACATCGATGATGACCTAGATCTTTCACTATATCTCGCTCAGAAAATGCCTACTCTTACTATATATTGGGTCCGGGATGGTAGAAAAAAAGAGGGCAACCTTCCAAAAAATGTTATCGCCATTAAAGACTTAAAAGAACTATATAGTGGTCTTTTCAAAAAATGATTAATGATTTTTTTAATGTCTTTATTTGGTGGTCCTATCTTCTTGTTATAGGGCTAGCATTCTTTCCTCTGAGTAATGCTTTATTCAGAAATTTTTTTGATAAAGGTTACATTTTTTCAAAGTCACTTGGGCTTTGCGTCCTTACATATATTGTATACATTGGTGGCACCTTTCATATCCTTCCATTTCAAAGACTTTCAATATTTTTGGTACTTATCTTAGTATTCTTTCTCGACATATATCTTCTTAAGAAAGGGAGAATAAGGCTTTCTTTCAATAGGATTAAGGTTATATTGTTCCAGGAAGGGTTATTTTTAGTATCACTACTGACCTGGTCGTACATTAAGTCGTTCCAGCCTGACATACATGGTCTTGAAAAATTTATGGACTTTGGATTTATGAATTCTATACTTAGAAGCACTTATTTTCCACCAACAGATATATGGTTTCCTCCCTTCTCGATTAATTATTACTATTTCGGACATCTAGTAACAGCTACTCTAATGAAATTGACCAACGTGAACCCTTTCATTTCATACAATATAATGCTGTCAACAATATTCGCATTTACTATCTGCTCTTCCTTTTCTTTCGTCGCCACCCTAACATTTGATATCCTAAAAATCAGGAGAGCAAGTTTTTTAGCTGGCATTCTAGGAGCAGCGATCGCAACCCTTGGGGGAAATTTGCATACTATTTACGCGTTTTTTATTCCGTACACACCACCCGAAAACCCTGTCCCATTTTGGCAACTCAAATTATCAGAAACCTTTCCTAATAATTATTGGTATCCAAATGCAACCCGGTTCATACCCTTTACTATTCATGAATTTCCTTCATACTCTTTTGTTGTGTCAGATCTCCATGGCCACGTGCTTGACATTCCATTTGTTTTTCTAACTCTTGCACTTATCTATTCTGTTTTTCTCGCAAAAAAACTTACATATAAAACATCGTTTTTCATAGCGTTTATGCTTGCTATCATGTACATGACTAACGCATGGGATGGGATCATTTATTTTCTTCTTTTTGGACTCACGGTTGCTCTTTGGAAAAGCGATATTTTGAAAATAAAAAAACCTGCGAAAAAAATCAGATGGTTCAATATTTTTGCAAGAATTAGAGTGATAACAAAGAAAGGTAACTACCTACTTGCTTGTGCAAAATATATTGGCTTTGCAGCTATTACATACCTTATTTTCACTTTTCCATTTAATTTGCATTTCAAACCTTTTGTCTCCGGAATAGGTGTGGTTTGCCCACCTGATTTTCTTGTTCATATCGGCAAGATTGGGCCTCTCATTTTTGAAGCCAATCATTGCCAGAGATCTCCTTTTTGGATGCTCGTTATTTTATATGGATTCTTCTACTTCTTCGCAATCGCCCTCGTTCTAAAAATTGTGAAATTAAAGAAAACTCCACCAAGCTTGATATATATCTTACTTCTTATTCTCCTGTCTACAATCCTTATTGCTGCTCCAGAATTTATTTATGCAAAAGATATTTACCCAGCACATTATCGCGCAAACACAATGTTTAAACTTGGATATCAAGCATTTATTATGCTGTCTCTTGTATCAAGTTTTGCAATTACTTACTTGTTTCATAAAGGGCGAAGACTTCTTTGGTTACCAATAACCTTTATCCTTTTGGGGTTGGTTTTACTGTACCCTTATTTTTCTATTAATTCATATTTTGGTGATCTAAAAGAATATAAAGGATTGAATGGGCTACAATATCTCAAAACCATTCAGCCAGATGATTATGATGCTATTTTGTGGATCCAAAAAAATATAAAAGGGAGTCCCGTAATTCTTGAAGCTCAAGGAGATTCTTATACAGACTACGCGCGGATTTCTGCAAATACTGGTCTTCCGACCCCACTTGGTTGGACAGTACATGAATGGTTGTGGCGCGGAGATTATAGTTTCCCTCAATCTAGACTTGATGACATAAAAACACTTTACGAAGGAACGGTCCCACAAATAAAAACTCTGATCAAAAAATATAACATTTCTTATATATACATTGGAGAGATGGAAAGAAATAAATATCCATTAGTTGAAGAGCAAAAATTTAACAAACTGGGAAATGTTGTCTTTAAGAAGAATAATACTTACATCTTTAAGGTTTCTCCTGAATAGCTTTACCCGAAGGACTAGGGGTAGGAGTGGTTATTCCTATTTTTCCAACTGAGCATATGCTATCTTCTAACAGACAGGCTACATACTTTTGAATCTCTGTAAAATTTCCGTTTCCAACCCGAGGTATCAACACCCATTTCGATCTATACTCATCTGAAATTGGAGGATTTACCACTAATCCATATCTAGGAACAGAAAGATCTCCCTGATCTATAACATAGTTTTGAATTTGTCCGTCTTTTAGCTTATTAGCAAGCTTTATAAAATCATCTATTTTCTCGACGTTAACATTAGTATTGATGTTATCTTTCAAAATATTATAAACACCGATAAGCTTAACTGGATTAAGAAGAACACCCAATGATAGTGCTTTGTCTTTAATAGCAGAAATCACCAATTGCTGACGCCTACTTCTAGCAAAATCGCTTCCCTCAATTCCAACCCCATGTCTCGACCTTACAAACTCAAGAGCAGTCTCTCCATTCATATGGACTTTACCTTTGTCGACATGAACATGCTTATATCGGCAAGAGAAATAATCCCACATGTCTGTTTCCGCAGAAACAGTTGCCGTGAATTCCTTAATCTCAGTATCAGACTTCCCACAGTTATCCTCCTCCTTTCCATCAATTGGATAGGAGTAATCATCTAAAGTATTTGCAACATCCACGTCAATACCATCAAGATGATCAACGAGTGTCGTAAAGCCTTTAAAGTCCAACACAACAACATAATCTATCTTTTGCCCCATTATTTTATTGAGCATGTTTTCGACTGCGGCAATACCATTATTTTTTTCTTGCGCAGTAGCGTAGACAGAATTTATTTTGTCGGATGCCTCGGGAAACCAAAGATCCCTAGGAAGTGAGAACATATGAACCTTGTTTTGTTTGACATTAACATTAGCAAGAATTATGGTGTCAGAAAGTTCTGGACCGTCATGTTTTGCTCCCCCAATCCCAAGCAGTGCGATACTAAAGGATGATTTCTCTGGCTTTGTCAGATTTATTGCCCTATCAACTGTTACGCCATACAGAATGGAGAATATTGCACTGATCTGAGATCTAAAAATACCGATGAGAATTAGTAGAACGACACCTACTAATAATAGAACGTTTTTCTTGTGGAGTTGTGTTTCTTTTACCATTGAGAAAGAAGTGCAATAAATGATTCTGCTTCAAGGCTAGCTCCTCCGATAAGAAAACCTCCACATGATTGTATTTGTGAGTAACTCTTTATATTTTTATCGTCAACACTGCCACCATATAATATTGTACGTCCCGAAAGTTCTTCAGATAATTTTGAAAAGACTCGCTCTATGTCTCCTGGATCATCTGGCTCTCCAACTCCAAAAGTTGATATAGCATTTGGAGGCTCAAAAGCGATGATATCGGAATCCTTATGAAGCTGACTATTTTCATCTTGAATACACTGTATTACTTTAAGATCTTCTTCTTTTGCCTCTTTAATTTTATTTTCGATTTCCGATTCACTTTCATGTTGATATTTCTTTCTTTCAGAATGTCCGACAATTACGTACTGCGCGAATTCTTTTATCTGCTTTGCGCTAATCTCTCCCGTATATGCACCTTCAGGAAAAGAGGAAACGTTTTGAGCTGCCAACTGCACAGGCAATTCATATTCATCGATAAGATACTTTGCCTTAGCTAAAAGTGTAAAGGGAGGAGCAATGATAATTTCTTTATTTGTAAGATCAATATGTGATATATTGTCTCTTACAAACTCAAAAAACTTAATAGCTTCCTCCTTAGTTTTGTGCGACTTCCAGTTAGCAACGAATAGTTTTTTGTCCATAGGAACGACTGTTTAAGATATAATATCATATCAGCCAATGCAAGACATTCTCAACAAACTCAACAAAGAACAGAGAGAAGCAGTTATTCATACAGAAGGGCCAGCAATCATCCTAGCTGGAGCAGGAAGCGGAAAAACGAGAGTTTTAGTGCACAAAGTCCTTTACCTGATAGTTGAAAAAGGGATAGATCCAGGAAATATTCTCATGGTCACATTCTCAAATAAAGCAGCAGGGGAAATGAAGGAACGTATCAAGGCATTACTACACTCTTTTCCACTCGATGTATCCGGAGAGCCTACTGTTGCAACCTTTCATTCTTTATGCGCAAGAATGCTGAGAAGAAGTGGGGTAAAAATTGGTATTCCCCACAATTTTGTGATCTACGATACGACAGACCAGTTAGACACTATTAAAGACTGCTACGAAAAACTTGAGCTGTCGATAAAAGATATCCGACCTCGTGCAGCACTTGAAGCCATATCCTCAGCCAAAAATCAGATGATAACTGAAGAGCAATATGCAAAATTTGCAAGAGGATACATCCAGGAAAGGGTCGCAAAGATTTATCCCCTCTATCAAAATCTGCTTGCTGAACGAAATGCTTTGGATTTTGATGACCTATTGAATAAAACGATAGATTTACTTAAAAAATCACCGGAAACACTTGAGTTTTATCAGAACCTTTTTCAATATGTTTTGGTTGATGAATATCAAGACACGAATGTCAGCCAATACCGCTTAACAAAATATTTAGCAGGAAAACATAACAATATTTGCATCGTTGGTGATTTTTCTCAAAGTATTTACTCTTTTCGAGGGGCTGATTATAAAAACTTAGAAAAATTCAGAACCGACTTTCCTGATGCAAAAGTCTATAAATTATCACAAAACTTTAGATCTACCCAAACGATCCTTGATGCTGCGCACGCAATTATTTCAAATAATAATTCCCATCCTGTTCTTAAATTATGGACCGATAATAAAGAGGGTGATGAGATCAGTATTTTTCAGGCAGAAAACGAGCACAAAGAGGCTGAGTATATAGTGCGTATGATAAACAGTAAAAAACAATACGATCCTACCTTCAGACTTTCAGATGTGGCAGTCTTGTATCGCATGAATGCTCAGTCAAGAACTATTGAGGAAATATTTTTGCACTTCGGAATTCCATACAAACTTATTGGGGGAGTACGTTTTTATGACAGAAAAGAGGTCAAGGATGTCCTTTCATACATCTCTTATCTATCAAATCAGCAAGATGCAGCTGCTCTTAAAAGAATTCAAAAGCTTGGTAAAAGAAGGTTTGAAGAATTTGAATTTTACAGACAAGAATTCAATGAAGCGAATTACGCTGAGACAAAAGACACAATCGCAATTATTGACGAAGTCCTCAAAAGATCCGGGTATTTGGAAAGATATGACGCTGAAGATTCAGAGGACAGGGCAAGACTAGAAAACATAAAAGAACTCCGGTCGGTCGCAATAGAATTTCCTGATCTTGTCCAATTCTTGGAGAATGTAGCTCTCGTTGAACAAGAGTATATGCCTGATGGACAAATGGTGTTGGAGAATGAAGATGCCGTCACTCTTATGACTATGCATGCAGCCAAAGGGTTAGAATTTAAAATGGTGTTTATTGTAGGACTTGAAGAGGGTTTATTCCCTCATTCTCGAGCGTTATTCGACTTTGGAGACTTGGAAGAAGAAAGAAGGCTATGCTACGTGGGTGTGACTCGTGCTAAAGAGCATCTTTATCTTACCTATACCAAACAGCGTGTTATATTTGGTCAAAGAAACACTGCCACCCCTTCCCGCTTCATCTTTGAACTTCCAGAGGAGGTACTTGAATACAATAATGTTGACACAAGTATCATAAATAACGAATACTGGTGATATGGATATAGTCGAGATTTCCGAACCAAACAAGAAAGAATACAATTCTGTTGTTGGTCATCCATTGCAATCGTATGAATGGGGAGAGTTTCGTGAAAAAACAGGAGTCAAAGTGATACGTCGTGGCATATCTCAAAACGGAAAATTAACTGACGGGTTTACCCTTACAATTCATAAGGTACCCAAGACTAAATTTACAATCGGGTATCTGCCAAAAGGAAATCCTCCAACTCCTGAAACAATCAAGGAGTTAGAAAAAATTGGAAAAGAGGAAAACTGTATATTTATACAGCTTGAACCAAATGTACTTAAAACTACAAACCATAAACTACAAACTACAAAACTAGTTCCCTCTTTTCATCCACTCTTTACAAAATTTACCTTTGTTCTAGATATCACAAAAAGTGAAGAAGAACTGATGAAGTCATTTCATTCAAAAACGAGATACAATATCAGAGTTGCCGAAAAACACAACGTTAGAGTAGAAGAACAAACTTCTAAAGAAGCTTTTTCGCAGTATTTAAAACTGACAGAGGAGACAACAACTCGCCAGAAATTTTTTGCACACACTCCTTCTTATCACACAAAAATGTGGGATACTCTAAGACAGGAGACAGGAGGATTAAGAGCACATTTACTGACGGCTGTTTATAATTCTGAAGAAACTGGGAATAAAAATGTTACTCTTGCCTCATGGATATTGTTTGTCTTCCACGACTACCTGTACTATCCCTATGGTGCATCTTCTACTAAATTTAGGAATGTGATGGCATCAAATCTCATCATGTGGGAGGCAATAAAATTTGGAAAAAAACGCGGACTAAAATATTTTGATATGTGGGGAGCGCTAGGCAATCCTCCTAATGAAAAAGACCCATGGTATGGATTTCATAAATTTAAAGAAGGGTATGGAGCTACTCACACAGAATTTGCAGGAAGTTTTGATCTCGTCATCAAGCCTAAAATGTACCAACTGTATAAAGTCGCTGACAAAGCGCGCTGGGCTTTTCTTCGAATTAAAAAATCTCTTTAGATTTCATATAAATAAAGTTCTCCTTTTTTCTTTACTAACGTTAACGGGACTTCGTATCGGTAACTAACAATTTTTGTTCCTGGCTTTAATTCTTTTTTTAATTTTGGCATGATTCTTTTTATAACTGCTGGAACCAAATAAAAATACACAACTGTTGCATCATTAATTTTTACTTTTTTAAAATCAGATCTCATAAAAGTGGCTGCTTTAACTTTTCTGAAATATTTTTTTAATCTGGATATATAATAGCGGGTGTGATCTATTTCAATTCCTACTGCTTTTTTTGAATGATATTCTTTTGCAGCAACTAGTATAAATTCTCCATCTCCACTACCCAATTCGTATACGATATCTTTATCTGAAATGTTTGCTAGCTTTGCAGCATTTCTTGCTGACTTTTTGTCTGTTCTCCACCAAGGACTCCAAGGACTATCAGGTGGCCAGACGAAAGTAAGGAGAATAAGTAGGGCAACAATTAGTAAAAGGCTTACAAGCATCTATAATTTGAAAAACATCTTTCCTATTATATTTTTTTGTTCTATAAACCCAAAATTCCTACTGTCTATACTTTTTTTTCTGTTATCTCCCTCTACCCAAATTTTACTGTTTATTATTTTGACAATTCTTTTACAAAGAATAAATGGAGGAACCATTTGACGAAAAACAATTACATCCCCTACTTTTGGTTTGGTGAATAAGTAAGAAATTGTCAACACTTCATCACGCTCGGAAAGATATGGCACCATGCTGTCGTTTTTTATCTTAAATCTTTTGAGTGGGAAGTTTTTAAAGAAATTCACTTTGAAGATTTTGACATTTCAAATATCTCTGCGATTTTGTTTACATCTTCCACTAACTCTTGTGCTACTGTCTCATCAATTCTTTGTTTATTTTGCGAGCATAATTTCGAAGCCTTCCATATCATATCGTGAAGATCAGGAAATTGCTCAAGGTGTTCTGGCTTGAAATAGTCGGTCCACAAAATAAGTATTTCTTCTTTACATTTTCTCGCATGTTCCTCTTTCGTCCAGATCATTCTTATCAAACTGTTTTTATAATTAAGCTTTGCCTCCTTATCATCACCGGTTTTTTCTAAAGCATTAATTTTTTGCACCATAGTAAGAACTGTTGCTGCTGCTATCTGAGCAGGGCGGGGATCATATATTCCGCAAGGTACGTCGCAGTGGGCAGAGGCATATTGAATAGGAAGAATTCCAAGAAGCTTTTTTAGGAATCTCATATTTCTACTATAGCAAATTATGATTTGTTGGGCAAAGGACAAACAAGACGCGCGTCGTCTTTAGCCTTTTGAAGGCTATCGTTTCTTATCAGAGGATCTGCTAGATCACCGTCGCTTTTTGTAAGAAGGTCGCGACAAAAAACAATATTTTTCTCGACAAGTCTTTTCTTTTCTTGCTCTGAAAGAGACGTTAGAAGTGTAATCGGATACATCTCTGGTTCTTCGACAAGATCTTGTAGATTTCCATGCTCTGGATAGTTCCATGCGATAACCGGCATACCTTTGCAGTTGGCATAAGCTATTGCCTCAGTGGTCAGTTTGGTATTCGTAACCAACCAAACATTCTCCACATTATTTTTTTCTTTCACATCTAAAAATCTAGCGTAAGTGTAAAGTGCCACCTGCACGTCAGTCTTGACAACATGATGGTTGTGAAATTTAACTTCCACTATTTCTTTGTGTCCATCTTTCTCAAGAACCAAATCTATTTCATGTTTTACGCAGTCACCATTCATGATGACATCAGTTGCAACTGTGTATCCCATGCTCCTAAATATTTGCGCAAGATACTGCTCGAAAGGAAATCCTGTAGGTCCCAACTCAAATATAGCTTGACGAAGATTGAGTCTCAATGATGATTTGCGGTCCCTGGGCTCCAAGTATTCCATCACATGATGGAAAAGATCATCAGTACTCATCTCCCCATTCTGGAATTTCTCCTTTATATGTGCGAGGATTTCAGGCTTAAGGTCGTCTGGCACTCCCACACGATTCATCGTGCGGCGCACTTTTTCTTCATCATAAACCTCTACATCACCTGATTTCTTAACGACTACCAATTCTCCCATACATCATTATTGCAAAACGAGAGCTGTAAGCGCAATTGACTAAAGAGAATTCTTTAAGCTCTGAATATCTGAAATTAGGATTGAGGCAAAAGTAGAATCGATATTCTTTTTGTCCTTATTTATTATCATTATCATTGTATCCAAAGCAGCTTTAGTAAACGATTTATTGCGAGACTTATTCGCTATTTCCAGTCCTCCAAGAAGAGCAGTATAAATGCCAACATTTTTTATTTTCTTTAGCTTGTAAGCCGTTATTATCTCTTTTCTAATGTAATCAAAGGTTATTTTTTCACTTTTTGTATCATTCGAATTTGTTTTATCAAAATTTATGATAAATGTATCTTTTGTCCCATTTAGATTACCACTGTCGCTCATTTTATTTACTTCCCCATTGCTATCGTAAAGATACTGATCCAATTGGTATGCCGATGCACCCACACTGGATAAAACAACCGAATACTTACCACTTGCTGGCTTTGGGTAATAATAGATCTTTAGTGACCCTTTCGTATTTATTGCCAACCCCAAAGGGTCTGAGATCGCAGACTGTATAAAAGACTCGCCAACAGGGTTAGCATTTTGGTCAGTCACATTAAGATTAATGTTAGGATCTACAACCAACATGATATATGAAAGGTCGGAATTGACTGGGGTATATGTGCCCATAGTCAAGTAATTCTTGTTATATGAATCGTTAAGAGTTGTTCTTGTATAACCTGGGTCGTTTATAAAGAAGGTGGCATTCGCTGAATCAGTTCCCGTAGCGACTATAAAATGACCAGGTTCTTCTAAAATAGGAGGAATCTTCTTTCCTAAGCTGCTTGCAAGAATACTATCATCTCTGTGATTTATTCTTTTGTATTCTAAAGCGTCAAATGACAAAATGTTTGTAATCTTAGCTAGTCTTGAGAATCTTGTTAGTGACAACCAATTGAGTAATCCATTTCTTATATACCCGTCTGTAGTTCCTTGAAGCCAAGAGTTGACGGTACCTGGTGTCAAATCTTCCCCTGTTGGAGTCTTGGTTATTCCATAATATTTAAAAACCATGACAGCAGAAGTTAGTGCGCATCCCCACGTTCCGATACTTTTTGATCCAGGGGTCCAAGTAAATGCAGTGTCGTAAATATTATTCGCCCATAATGGGTCTGTCTGTTTTATCAATGGCACACCTAAAGTATCGTCATCCTCTGTTGTAACTTTCACATTATCAAACCACACTTCTGTTGGAAACACCGACCCAGCGGTCATCCTTAATCCAATTTGCTCGTGACCAGAAAAAACATATTGAGGATCTTCAGCATCAAATACTTTGTTTCCATCAACATAAAATTGAAATTTTTTCCCTTGTATATCTATCTTTATTTTATGATTAACATTGTTCGTTAAAACATATTGAGTGGTAGCATCTTTAAAATTAACATCGCTACCTGCAAAATGAACTTCTTCTAGTGGACTGTTATTTTGCCAGTGAAAGTCAAAATTTCTATCCGCACCTTGGACCGGAAAGTAATCATATTCAATCGTATAATTAGGGGTCGTTACATCCACATTTGCAACTGTGTCTGTAAGAATACCTCCACTTCCTATGATTCCACCATAACCTTTTTGGCTATCAACAACCCAATAGCTTCCATTTAATACAGGTGTCCAGTTGTTAGAATTCCCATCAAAATGATCTTCAAAGATAACACTTGCAAACACACTTGGAGGTTTCACTGATAGAAGAAGTGCAGTAATAATGAGTAGGGCAAGAAATTTTTTCACTTACTTACAATAAATTCGTCTTATTAGTATAATTAAGGACTAAATTATTTTTAAAGTCAATATCTAGAATATGAGGCAAAAAAATTCAAAACTGATACACGAAATTTATCATAAAACTACAAAAAAACAGCTAAGGATAATTAAATTAAACAATTTTACTTATAGACATATCTTGCAATATTTAAACAAATATATTCCAGAAAAATCAAATAAGGAGATTCTTGATATCGGTAGCGGGGCTGGAAGCCTTTCCTTTTATCTTGCAGCAAAGGGAAATCGTGTTACGGGAATTGATATTTCAACAAAGGCAATTGAAGAATGTAAAAAAAGTTCAAAAATTCTAAATCTAAAGAATATTTCTTTTTTACGCGCTTCATTTCCAGAAATAAATGATTTAGGAAAAAAATTTGATGCAATTATTTTCACTGAAGTGATTGAACATCTCGAAGATGACAATCTTGCCCTCAGAAAAATAAATACGCTTCTTAAAAGGAATGGTTTGCTTTTTCTCTCAACTCCATCAATTAATGCACCGTTACATAAAATGGGGTTAACAAAAAAATTTGATAAGGATGTAGGACACTTAAGGCGATACACACTACCTCAATTAAAAAAACTTCTAAAAGAAAATGACTTTAAGATAATACAAATTGCCAAAACGGAAGGGATTATAAGAAATTTTCTCTTTGTTAATCCTTACGCTGGAAAACTAGTGAGATATGTTAATTTTTTTGCGTCTGATTTAGTTACAATTCTCGACAATTTATCTCTTAAAATATTTGGAAATTCTAATTTCATTATTGTTGCCAGGAAGAAGTAACACCGTTTATTTATCTCCATCAGAAGAATTATCATTATCCATGAGTTTCCATCCAAAATTTCTTAGAGTTACGATTTCTAGGGGAACTTCATGGGCTTCAAGTTTTTTGCGTAAACCACCTATATAAGTGTTTTCCTCTGAAACTCTACTTATTCTATTTTTTGAATCAAACAAATTTTGAATAGCTTGCCTAGCTGTTGCTTCATCACCATTTCTGAGCAAGATTTCGAAAAGATCGAATTCCAATTTAGTGAAGTCTATTCGTTGTCCCTTAAAAATTCCGACTCTTGCATCTAAATCAAGAGTGAATCCTCCAAATTGAATTGCACCTTTTTTTTCTACATCAAGCTTTCTTACTGTATCACCTCTCTGGACTATCCATCTTAGGTGTGATGGCACAACTGGTTTGATAACATAGTTTTCAACTCCTGACTCCATGACATCAGCTCTGTGATCCGGAGTGCTTCTTTCTCTTAAAATAGCTATCACTTTTTGATCCTCAAAGTCCTCAGGAAAATGTCCTTCAACTTCTTCATCCAAAAGCACTATCTGCGGATTGAATTTATCAAAAGCGGTTTCTACTGTTTCTGGGTCTACCGCATGCACTATTCCGTATCCATGCTCTTTGAATTCACGGACAAATGAACGAAGCATTGGTATATCGTTGCTAACGCCAAGAACTGGTATGAGTTTTCCTTTTTCTGCCATGGGCGAAATTATATGTTATTTTTTGCCTCATTTCAATTTTCAGATGTTATAATCATGTAATGAAATTGACACTTATTCTAGCGAGTTCCGTTGATGGGGTCACCAATCAAGGAAAAGGAGAAGATCATCATTTTTGGCGTTCTAAAGAAGATGAAATGCATTTCAACACTACTCGCGATAATGCAAATCTCATTATCATGGGTTCTAAGACCTATGAAGCAGCAAAGGATTTTATGGATCATAAAGATGGGAGACTGAGAATTGTATTGACGAAAAATCCTGACAAATATAATGAAGAAAAAATTCCAGGTCAACTAGAATTTACGAATGAAACACCTGTAAAACTTATGCAGAGATTAGAATCTCAAGGATTTGAGACTGGGATACTGGTTGGAGGAGCGCATACAAATACACAGTTCTTAAAAGATAACCTCGTTGATGATATTTGGATAACAATTGAACCGTATCTAAAAGGGGTCGGTCTCAATACAGCTGCAGATACTGTTGATGTTCATCTAAAACTGATATCGTCTGGAAAATTGAATGACCGCGGGACACTTCTTCTGAAATATAAAGTGCTTGTTATTCCCGTGAAAGCGGGAATCCAATAGACTCATTGGAAAATCCAGAATGACTTATTTCTGAAATATTTTTTAAAGTTTTTATTCTTTTGAGATTTTTATCATCTTTCAAAAAAGAATTGAGAATTTTATATACATCAAAATCAGAGATAGCTATAGCTCCAGGACTCTCTTCATGTAAAAATTCCGAATACTTTCCCAGGTAACACCACTTATCAAAAACCAAACCATCACCTATTTCTTCATTTTTTTCGATAATAACAATAGGCCCTGAAAAAGGCCATGCCCGTAATTTTGTTGACGCAAATGCCATGATAAATCGCGCGTTAAAAAGTGCAGTACTTTCTTTTCCTACACACGCCCCTTTGCAATATCCTAAATGATACGAAAAACACGGACCTGAAGATTTATGAAGTCCAACCATTTTTTCACAAAGTTTATGCTCTTTGACAAGTGTTGCCAGGTGGGCTTTCATCGATTTTTGACTTTTAAAAATTCCGAGTACCTCTTCAAGCTCTGAGGACAATATCTCTTCGCCATTTTTGACGACCAATGAAAGATACCCATTTTTGTTTTCTTTTTTCTTTATGAAATTAAGTTTTCTGGTGTATCGTAACTTTCTATTATATATAGGTTGCATTTTTTTAATCATCTCCGATTCCAAAAGTAGGGCGCTTAATTCTCCTGGAGTAACTATCGTTTCTATCCTTTCAATTTGTTGGGTTATCTCCATTTCCGTTGTCGACTCTGTATCATTTATAAAATGTGAAAGTACTCTATCTTTTATATTTACACTCTTTCCTATATATAGTGGTATCTCACTTTTCCCAAAGAACATATATACTCCACTTTTTTCAGGAAGTCGGTCTACATCTTTTCTTAAGAGTAACGGTGGAAGAGAGGGCTTTTTAAGAATTATATTGTATGCTTTTAACAATTTTTCTTGCGACACATTTTTTTGTAATTTTTGTAAAAATTCCCACACAACAAGAGCATCGTCCAAAGCCCTATGTCTTCTCGCACACTCTATTTCAAACCTTTGCATGATACTATCCAAATTGTGATGTGAAAAATCAGGAAATAGAATCCTAGACAATTTAACCGTACACAACTGCTTCGCGCTATACGGTATCCCAATTCTTTTATATTCGTTTTTAATAAATGAATAATCAAATCGTGCGTTATGTGCAACAAAAATACATCCATCTAAAAGATCTGCCAACTCCTCTTTTATTTCAGAAAAGAGTGGTGCACCCTTTAGGTCTTTCCTGCTAATCCCGGTGAGGTTTTCTATAAATGGAGAGATGGTCACTTCAGGATTTATAAGAGTCTCAAATTTTCTGACAACTTTTCCTTTTTCTACCCGAAGCACCCCAATTTCAATTATCCTATCGTATGGAGCAGCAGCACCTGTTGTTTCTACATCTAAAATGGCGAGGTTATCATATGACATAAGAGGAATAACAGAATAGTCGTTTTGGATAAGTTTTGCAACTGCCTACATGTATAATTTATTTGTCACTTCATGAATAAGTCGTTGAAACACTATTTAAAAATTTTTGGTATAGCCATTTGTGCCACACTAATATCTTATTCTTTGTATTTCCAAATTTCTCAGTCATTAAAGGTTCCGTCCTATGGAGCGTGGGGGATTTTTCACTATTATATTGGTGGTAAATATCTTAATGAAATTGGGTATTTTAATATCTATTCATGCAGTTTAGAAGTAAATAAAGATTCGTGGCAATCAATTGAAAAAGTTAGAGATCTAAAAACATACAAGATTGTTCCTGTCACTGAAACTTCAGAATGTCCAGTGAATAATTTTTCAAAAGAAAGATGGCATCAATTCTCAAAAGACATACAACTACTTGCGAGTAAAGCCCCAACCAGCTATTGGGAAAATGCATTGACCGATAAAGGATTTAACGCTACTCCATTTTGGTCTGCACTATCTGCAGTATTCGCAAACATTGTCCCTCTCAATAATTTAACTTATTTACTATTGTTCAATCTCGATATTCTTTTTATTACTATCACATCGTTTATCGTATGGCGTAGTGCAGGAAAATATGCCGGACTCATAACACTTACTCTTTCTTTTCTGTATTTTGGGACGGTCAATATTATTGGAGGAAATTTTTTACAATATCTTTGGCTACCGCTTCTTGCTGGAAGTTTTTCTCTATGGAATAAGAAATCATATGGAAAAAGTGGGGCAGTATTGGGTCTTGCGACAGGCCTTCAAGCGTTCCCTGGTTTTTTTGCTCTTCCTATATTATTTGTATTTATAGTTTCAAAAATAAAAAACCGTGCCAAAGACATAAGATCCACTTCCACTTTTTTAAAAACATTTATAACAACTCTTATATTTTGTTTTATTGTTGGAAGCATATATAGTGGTGTTTCTTCATGGAGTCAGTGGGGTGAGAAAATAACAATTCAAAAAAATTATATTAACGGTGAGATTTTTAATATCGGATTTCCTAATCTTGCTGCAACCGTTCTTTCAAACAACCAAGCAAATTCAAATACGTATTCTGAGGACTACGTCCATACAATCCAAAGAGTAAAAGTTATCGAAAAAAATTCATTGTTTTTATATCTATCAACCTTACTTCTCTTAATTCTTGTTCTTAACACGCTGTATCGTCTCAAGAAAATAAATCCTATGATATTTGGCTATTTCTTTATATATATAACAACAACCCTATCTCCCTATTATTATTTGACGCTTGCCATACTTCCTTTTGCTTTTTGGGATAGTGCTTCAAGAGTCAAAAGATTTGCTCTTTGGGGAACGGTGGGATTGTTTATTATCCATCTCTTACTTTTTCCGATAGGATATGTAGTATTTGATTACCAAAAACATTTGTTAAGTGAGGTTTTAATATTTACTTTATTGGGGATATTGCTTTACCTACTATTTCTTGAAAAGAAAAACAAATAATTCTATGCGGAGAGGGAGGGATTCGAACCCTCGAACCTTTCGGTTGGCGGTTTTCAAGACCGCTGCACTCGACCACTATGCGACCTCTCCGAACGAAGTGAGGAGTGGTCGCAGAAGAAT
>CAZAJO010000002.1:0-116581 GCA_964485575.1 uncultured Gammaproteobacteria bacterium
AACCCACAACCTAATCGTTAGAACCGATGTGCTCTATCCATTGAGCTACGAAGGCAAAAACCGTTTCATTCTTTTTGCCTTTGCATGCTTTGCATACGAAGGCGTACTCAAACCTAACACTTTCAGCCTATATTTTACTATACCATGGGTTCCTAACACAACTGAAGGTTTAGAAAGAGAATTTAATACAAAGTAAAAGATTTCTTAGAAAGAAAACTTTATGAAGGTGCAGTTATTTGCATCCAGGCCAGTTTCTACATTTTTGGCTGGAGTGAATGTTTTTAACTGCAAGTTCTTTTTCTGTTCTGAAGTCAAAGTTGGTGTAGGAGTGCTAACTGCAACTTGATTTGTTACATTTTGATTTGTACTACCTCCAAAGAGTCCTACAAAGAATGATGCTATCCTATCCCAAAGTGTCGGTGCTTTCGTACTTGTCCCAAGAACTACACTGTTACTGGTAAAGAAGTTGGCTGCAGCCTTTCTAGAACAATCAGGATGCGCTTGAATGCGATACGTCTGGGTCTTATCAATTCCTGATAGATCCAATGTCCAGACGGCTTGGTACTTTGTTTTTTCTGCTGTATCCTCAATCACTGTAGTATTAACCTTCTCTGGTGGTTTTACTCTCGTGACAACCGTCCCACTGCCTTTGAAAAAGGTGAATGTAAATGTTGGAATCTTTGCGTAATTTTTGTTGACTCCCATAACTTTTCCATAGGCAGTCACCGTAAATGGATTGCCGATAACAATTGGGTCTAATGGAGTTTTTATGCCGTCACATTGACACATAGAGTTGTCAAAAGGAAAAGGAGTCGGTGTTGGAGTAGGTGAGGGGGTTGGCGTTGGTGTAGCCGTAGGAGTAGGTGTCGCAGTTGGCGTTGGTGTTGGAGTCTTTGTTGGTGTAGGCGTTGGGGTAGCACTAGGCGTAGGGGTTGGCGTTTTAGTAGGAGTTGGTGTGGGCGTTTTTGTCGGCGTTGGAGTTGGTGTTGGTGTTTTTGTCACAGGAGGGTTGGTAACAGGTGGATTTGTAACAGGAGGGTTGGTAACAGGTGGATTTGTAACTACTGGAGGCGGACACCACATACAAGTCTTTCCCCCTACTCCACAATTTCCACCTCTTGGAGACCATGAGCTAGTGCCATTGCAGGAAGTATTTAACATACTCGACGCATTACATACGCCCCCTGCTGGGGTACAAGTATCGGTTGGTGGAGGAGTATCCGTTGGAGTTGGTGCTGCTTTACATTGCCATGCAGTTGCTGAACAACCATAAGGACAGCTAGGTCCTGCGTTTTTGACATGGTGACATAGCCCGTCATCATACTCCTCAAACCACTGGTTATTTGTGCAATACGTCTTGTAACTACCCGCATAAACAGGGCAAATTGTACATGTTGGATCCGTGCCATGAGGATCTATGGGTCCAGGAGTATTGCAGTCAAGGCTTGGACTACAGGTCCAAAGCCTATTTGTTACTTCGCAAGTTGCAGGGTTTGTAGTGTTTGATCCTCCATAAAATTGTCCACCATAAAGACAGGTTTCTCCTGGGTTTTTGCCAACACACCAATTATCGGCTGCATGAGTTAACTTGGGATGCACAAAAAGTGCTACAACAATAAATGATATTACTGATAAAAAAATAAGGGCAGAAAAAGATATTTTATTGAGAGCTTGGCTTTTCATTTAGGACTGTGAAAACGTTTGCATATATATGTTCGTTAGAATTGTTTTCTAGTGACCCTCTTGTTATCGTAACTCCACCACTAACAGTGTCTCCCACTTTCACATCAGAAAATTCAATTTTTGTAGGCGCAAGTGCAACATTAGCATTTTCTTTGAAAAAGCCAGTAAGAGAATGCTGCAAATAGACTGTCAATTGTCTTCCATTTTTCTCGATAACAAAAGAATCTGCTCCCTTACTGGCAACAACTCCTTTCACACTTCCATTCCATTCAGTAAAAACGGGAGACTTTAAGGTCTCTATAGGATCTAGCATCTGACGTGGGTCTGTGTTTACTACTTTAGGAATAGGTGTGACTACGGCAATAGGACCAGATGTCTTTGAAACAGCTGAATTTCCTACATACCATCCACCAAAAAAACCGATCACTAAAGAAACGGCTATCCCAACACCCAATAGAACCTTGATGTTATTTTTTGGGTCTTTCTTCACTTCAGGAACAACTGGATTTTGCTGATCTTCCATATATTTATATTAGGTGTTTTTCACCATAGAAGTCAATATGATGTGAGGGTTTCATTAAAGTGCGAGAAGTACGATGCCACCAATAATCGCTAGAATTATCCCTCCAACAAGAACTACGGTCTGAGTAATTCCTCCCGGGGGCGCTATTGTCGGAGTCGGTGTTGGAGTTGGCGGGATAGGGGTAGCAGTTGGTGCAACACTAGGTGTTATCATCGCGTCTACCTGACAAAGCAGTTGATCAGATGTTGCAGCCGCCAAGCCTCCGCAAGCACTTACTGCTACAACATCGCATTTGTACGTTTTACCTTGAGTTATAGAAAACAAGATCTTCAAGGTGGATGCAGACTGGGACTCATTGTTCTTCAAGATGGTACCTGACTCTACTTCTGTTATCGTGACATTGAAGGAGGCTGCGTCTACTTGAGAACTCCAAGAACAGCTTGCTTGTGTCAAATCACAAGAATCACCGGTACATCCTGGGAATTCCACTACAACTCCACTAGCAGCAGCTGGTGCGGCACAAGCCTGAGCATTTACTTGGGGCGCACTTAAGAAGCTAAAAATTGCCACAGAAAAAACTGCAAAGAGAAGAATGAATACTTTTTTTATCATAACTACAGAATCACCAGCACGTGTGGTTCTTCTAATATACGCATAGAATGCAGTGAAGGTCAAGAGGGGCTTGTAACACCAAAAATTGAGCATAAACCTATTATCTGATAAAATACATCATCTGCTCAATAGTTTACATAGATAAATGTAGACGTAGATAGGTTTGCGCTCGTAGCTCAATGGATAGAGTACGTGGCTTCGGACCATGGGGTTGGGGGTTCGAGTCCCTTCGAGCGCGCAGATTAATTAGTAATTGTGAGTCGGGCGGCTAAGCAAAGCTTGGCCACCAAATTGTGAGTCGGGCGGCTAGCTCAATGGTAGAGCAATTCCCTCTTAAGGAATCGGTTCAGGGTTCGAGTCCCTGGCCGCTCACAAAATCTTGCCAGTGACTCGGTTTCAGAGTCACTTAACTTCTTTTCATATATTTTTAAGCGTAACTTTGCTATAATTGAACCACACAATGAACCCAAAATATTCTGTCGTTATCCCAATACTCAATGAGGAAGAAAGCATTGATGAGCTTCTTTCCCAAATTGATGCTGCATTTACTAAGCTGAAAGAAAAATACGAGATTGTTTTTATTGATGATGGGTCAACCGATTCTACGCTTGAGATCCTAAAGAATCACGCTCAAAAAAATAACTTTATCCATATATATTCATTCAGAAGGAATTTAGGCAAATCTACCGCTTTAACGCTCGCTTTTCAGAAAGTAAAGGGTGAATTTGTGATCACAATGGATGCTGATCTTCAGGATGACCTGGCAAATCTTCCTGCAATGATCAAAACCCAAAAGGAAGGCAACTATGATCTCGTGTCTGGATGGCGTAAAAATCGCAAGGATTCATTGTTGAAAATTGTAAATTCCCGTTTCTTCAATAGCTTTATTATCCCAATGCTTTTTCAAGTAAATTTCAAGGATATGAATTCAGGGCTAAAGCTTTACCGCACTGAGTTAGCACGCGAAATAAAGATATACGGAGGAATGCATAGATTTATACCTATTCTAGCAAAGGAAATGGGATTTAAGGTAAAGGAAGAAGTCATAACCCACAAAGAGCGCAAATACGGAGTCTCCAAATATAAATCTACAAAGATATTTACAGACATCCCAGATCTTATGACTATGTATTTTTTAGTCAAATATACCAGACGCCCTCTTCATTTTTTCTCGAAGTTAGGTGGACTCCTCTTAGCTTTAGGTACCCTAATTCTTTTTTATCTAATAATAGTAAAACTTATGGGTCATTCTATAGGAACCCGCCCCCTTCTTACTTTTGGGGTATTGTTTGAGATCGCTGGAATACAGACAATATTTACCGGACTTTTGGCCGATCTTATGGTGAATTTTAACCGTGTTTATAGTGAAGAAGATCTCCCTATAAAATATAAGTCTTAATTCCAATGAAAAGATTCAAAGAATTTGTAAGATTTTTTCTTGGAATCCCAATCACAATCATCGCCTTTCTTTTTATTGGAAAGGTTTTTTTAGATAATAAAAATATCATTGTCCATTCCCTTCTAACTCTAAATCCTCTCTTTTTTCTTCTAGGACTTCTATTTTATTCAATTTTTTTCATGATCAAGTCTTTTGTCTGGCTTGAGATCCTAAAAAAAAGAGGATACGAACTTCCAAAAAGATCGACAATTTTTCTTTATTCCATATCTGAAGTGAAAAGGTACGTTCCCGGAAGTATATTTGCGTTCATTGGACGGGCAAATACTTTATCCACTCACGTTCCTGGAAAAGAAACACTAAAAGGAATAGGTATCGAAGCGGTTCTTCTCGTTCTATCAGCATTACTGCTTTGCTTTCCTACACTGCTTTTCCCCTTTCATAAAGCCCAAGAGCAAGGACTTATAATCCCGAAGGATATTTCCTCAAATGTAGTCTTCATTCTTTTATTTGTTGTATCTCTTGTGTACCTAAAGTTCAAAAGAACAATACTCTCCTACCTTGATTGTTTTCTACTTTTTGTTCTTGCTTGGTTCTTCTATGCGCTGGGGTGCCTTATGATAGCGCTTTCTTTAACATATATATACCCTCTCAACATAACTTTTATACTTTCGTTTTTTGTTCTTTCGTGGTTAAGCGGATACCTTCTTTTCATAACTCCGATGGGCCTTGGGGTACGTGAAGTTATAGCTACAGGAAGTCTGGCTTTTTTCATGCCTGTGCCTATCGCATCTACCATTGCCATTCTAACTCGCGTGGGGATGATAGTCGGAGAGCTATTATATCTGGCCACTACCTATCTTTTTTACAAACTTAAAGACAATGCAAAACTTCTAAAAGTGAACCCTTATTTTTCAATCGTTTGTCTTTGTGCGGTTCTTTATTTCATCTATTTTTCTGTTTATACGACACTTCGGCATGATATGTACATCTCAGGTAGATTCGATCTAGGGAACATGACACAAACCGTGTGGAACACTGCAAATGGCAACTTTTTTTCTCTTACAAACCCAGATGGCGTTGAGCAAATATCTAGACTTGCAGACCACTCAGACATACTGCTTGTACTTTTTGCACCTTTATATTTACTGTGGTCTGATCCGAAGGTTTTACTTATAGTGCAAACTTTTTCGCTTGCGTTAGGAGGAATCGTAGTTTATTTACTCGCAAAAGAGATCTTAAAAAAGGAGCGGATTAGCTTGATTCTTGCCTTATCCTTCTATCTTAACTTTTGGGTGCATGAGCAGAATATATTTGATTTTCATGCAGTCTCAGTCGGCACAACTTTACTACTTGCTACTTTTTATTTCTTGGTCAAAAAAAGATATGTCCTGTTCTCTCTTTTCCTATTGCTTTCCGTCATGACAAAAGAAAACGTGTTTATGGTGGCTAGTTTTTTTGGTCTATATCTTATCTTTAAGGAAAAGAAGTGGATACTCGGAACTTTGCTGACAATAATACCAACTCTTATATTTCTCTATCTTGTTTCAAAGGCGATACCAGACGCCCGTGGCCAAGCTCATTTCGCTCTTTCTTATTATTCGTATCTAGGTGGGACAACTCAAGGAATTATCCAGAATTTGATATTCAAACCTCAGATAGCAATCGGTCATCTCTTGAGTATGTCCACATTGGACTATCTCCTACAACTCCTACTTCCCGTTGGATATCTTGCGCTTCTTTCCCCTTTTTATCTCATATTTACATTGCCTGAACTTGCCATTTATCTTCTCTCCGATAATCCCGGCTTGCGGTCTTATCAATACCATTATGGAGCTATTATCTTGCCGTTCATTTATATCTCGTCGATTTATGGTGTAAAAAAGATGTTTTCGAAGTTCACCCACAAAAACACTCAAAAGTTGGTGTTTTATTATATTCTGACATCAACAATTCTCTCGCTTTATTTATATTCACCACTTCCCGGTATGAATAACGCTGATTATTCTGTTTACACCACAACAAACAGTAAGACCATAGATACTTATCTGTCATTGATACCAGCCAATGCTTCTGTTAGCGCGTCAAACAACATTGGTGCACACTTATCACATAGAGATGAGATATACGTTGTGCCTTTTGCGATAACAACAGCTGACTATGTTGTGCTTTACCGAGAAGGGACTGTAATGAACGAGTCCATAGACACCTTGAGTTACCAGACGCTAATACTGGATCACAAAAACAACTTTTTTCTTTATAAGAAAAAACCTATTAAGACGTGCCCTTCATGCAAACCTTAATTGTGTGTTTTTGAAAGATTGAATTCCTTGGGGAAGTAGTAAAAGGAAGCCGGAGCGTCATCTGTAAGATACTTTTGAAAGTCTGCATATATTTTTTTTCTTTTCTCCAATTCTGAAATTGATCGACCGTCTTCAAGAAGTTTGTCTATCCTCAAGTTCTTATAATGGGTTATATTGTTTCTTTGATCTGAATGCCAAAGAACGTACTGGTCAGGATCTTGCGGTAACTTAATCCTGTAGATAAATATCTGAAAATCCGACGGGACATCTTGAACAATCCTGATCTTTGTTTTGATTCCGATTTTTTCCCATTCCTTCTGCACATTTTGAGCTACCCTTTGGTACTCATCAGTCGTTGAAATCTCAATAGGGCCATTTATCGGTTCTTTTACCGATGAGAGAAGTGTCTTTGCAAGTTCAATATCAGTTATTTTATACGTTGGCGGCTGACTGAAGTAAATTGAGTTAGGAGGAATCGGACCAAATGCGCGTTCTCCAACCTCAACTTTTTCAGGCAAAGAGTAGTTAAGAGCCTGTCTGATTTTTTTATTATTGAGAACCGAATCATTGTTGTTATAAAAAATTGCAACAAGTCCTGTGTAATTTGTGTAATTTTGGGTACTAACTTTTTTCCACTTTGAAAGATCAACATTGTCTACGGTTGGTGTTATTGCCCCATAGATCTTTGACACTTCACCCAACATGAATGCAACTTTTAGCGCCCTTTGCGTAGGATAGAAATATATCTTTTTCTTCTGATTCTTAACTTTCGTGTTAGATAGTGTAATAGAGCGCACGAATCCTCCATTGATGTCAACATTCTCAACCTTGTATCCTCCGATACCCGCTAGTTTTTTACCAAAAATTGGCCTGGCAACAGTGGTCAGGAAGGGAGAGTAAGGATTTGCCAGAATATACTGTACAGTGTATTTGTCTATCTCTTTCTGGGTAACATTCTCAAAGTTGAAATTGATATTTTTACTGGTGAGTTCCTGTCCATTATGGAATTTTATTCCGCGCTTTAACTTAAATGTATAAATCTTTTCATCCTGTACCGTCCAACTCTCAGCCGCGCCTGTCGTTATTTGACCGTCAGAAGTTACTTTCGTCAATCCATAACTCACCTCATCTAAAATCTCTGGAGGAAGAGTTGCAAGAGTATAGGATCCGGAATACCCAACGTTCTCGGTAGTTTTAAAAATAAGAGGCCTGAAATAATAATTGAGAAGTCCAACAATGGCAAAGAATACCAATATCCCCAAAACGAGCGAACTGATTATAGTTCTGCTCATCTTCTTGAAGTACGCTTTAATAAGCCAAACGTAATATCGTCGCTTGAGACTGGCCATACAAATCTATTGTAAAACGAGAGTTAAGATGGAGTTTGCAGCAAAAAGGACAGCCAAAATTATGGTTGCGTAGAAAAGAAATTTCTCTAGACCACGCTTACTGCGAAAACTTTCAGTCCCTCCACCGAAAGCAATTCCTGCCTGGCTCCCGCGTTGCTGCAAAATAATGACGACTACTAACAGAAGAGATAAGATGACTTGAATGATTGCGAAAATGTTCATGATTACTTTCCGAAAAGCCAATTAATAGCCTTTGTAATGAGGTATATTGTAACAGAAATTAGGCAATAAGACAAAAGAAGGGATACGTAAAATTTGTGAATTTCTATCCCCCAAAATGAAAGCCCATAAAATGTGAAGGCTTTCACGTCTATTGCCGGGTACACCAACGTAATCAAGAAGAGAATAAAAGCGGTTATGAAAACACTAAAGAGTCCAAGGCTCAACATATTGAAAGGTAGAGAGATAACAGAAAGAACAGGCTTTATAACCTTAAATCCGATCGCCAAAAGTATCCCACCAACGATAAGAGTCCTTATTCCGCCATGCAAAACCAACCCTGAAAAAATCATTTGCGTGACATATAGAGCAAATGCATACAACAAAACATTTCTTAAAATCCCGCGCATATCTTTAAGAATACCACAAATCTAATAGCTAATAGATAAAAGCTACTAGCTACTAGGGGGGAGGAAAGCTTTTTTTCGAAGGAGACGGTGATATGTTATTGCAAAGCGATGTGCTTCGTCTCTAATTCTCCTCAAAAGATTAATTCCCGGGGTCGAATGAGGCAGCTTGACCTCTTCAAAAACAATACCAGACTGCTCTTTCAGTGGGATTACTATAATCTCCTCTCGTTTGGCAAGCCCAATAATGGGAATTCTTTTACCCAAATTTGCAAGAGCTTTTAAGGCCGCACCAACCTGCCCCTTTCCTCCATCTATAACAAGAAGATCAGGTGATGGCCAAGAAGCGTTATCAAGTCTTCTGGATAGCATCTCTTTCATCATCGCAAAATCATCCGGGGTGTCTTTTGTTTTTATCTTAAATCTTCTATATTCTTTTCCCGCCTTATCCCCATTCTCAAATACTACCATCGATCCTGTTGCATTTTTACCGGAAATATTTGATATGTCATAACATTCAATGCGTTTCAGACTTTCGAGTTGATAGTAAGGTTTTAAGATTTCAATAAGTGAAGCTATCTCTTTCTCTATTCTTTCAAAATAGAAATCAGGTTTATCTATGTAATGGAAAGGGTCGTATGTTTCTGAAGTTATAACATTGATTCTTTCTATCCGTTCTTGGACAAGGGCTGAATTTTCAAAGTCTTCATTTTTTGAAAAACTATCTCTTTCTTTCACAAGAACTCTAATAACTTCCTCCTTTTTCCCATCCAAAAACTTTCCCAAACTATTTAGATTTTTTTGATAGTCATCTTTGCTTTCAGAATTTACGAGAACGCAGGGACATAAACCCAAGTGGTAGTATAAGCATTTTCGTTTTGGATGATTTTTTACTGACTGATAGGGAAATACCCTTCTTATCAGTTTTAAAACAGCTTTTAGCGCTGTAGCATCTGAATACGGTCCATAGTACGTGGATGCGGAATCAGTTTTTTTCCTCGTAATTGTGACTGAAGGGTTTTCTCCACTCGAAACCTCAACCATTGGATAGGATTTATCATCTATTAACTTGATGTTATAAAAAGGCTTGTGTTTTTTTATAAGAGAAGACTCCAAAAGAAATGCTTCAATCTCAGAACCCACGCTAATGTGTTCAATTGACGAAACAAGAGAAACTAGCTTGAGAGTTTTTGCATCTAGAGCTTTGTGCGAGAAGTAGGACGAAACGCGCTTTTTGAGGTCCTTTGCTTTCCCCACGTAAAGTAGTTTACCGCTTGCGTCTTTGAAGAAGTACACTCCCGGTGTGGAAGGTAATTGCTGCAATAATTGTTGATCCACCTATAATTCCTCCAATAAGAAGTAACAACTGCAAATCAGGGATGAATGAAATCCTAACTTTCTTTGAGTATGTAGCTTCCTTTACCTGAATTGTAAGCAGATACGTGCCGTTTGTCAAAAATGGCACATCATCAAAATTTGTCGTAATTTTCTCAAGCCCACCCGGCGGGATGTAGTCGATCAAGAACTGCTTTGTCGTACCCCGGCTTGTTTTGACATAAGCAATAGTGTTTTCCAAAGGTCCGTTGCCTGAGTTCTTAATCAGGAAGGTTCCTTGAATCTTAAATTTTGGAAAGGAAAATGTCGGAAAAGTATCTGTGATTGTAAGCTTTGACTTTCGTACAAAAGAACTTTCACCCGTAAATTTCACCTCTACGTCTCTGGACTCTTTATCAAACTTATACCCACCGGCCGGAATGGGGTACTGACTGTCAGCACCTTTTATCACAAATGCTATATGGGCAAAATCCAACGAATTGAAATAATCCATACCCTTCGTTGTGTTGCCCCAGGTTGGGTCTACCATTATCCATTTTTTAGATTTTTCGTCATAATATTCAGGCCACGCATGAAGAATATCATTAACAAGAGAAAGGGGCCTTAGCTTTGAGTTTTGAGTAAAGGCATATCCCTCAACTGAGCGCGCCGGGATTCCTTTCGCCCGGGCGAGCGTCACAAAAAGATCCGTAAACTCTAGACATACGCTATTTTTAGGATCAGAAAGAGCACCATTACCTCCGAGACGCAGGTTATCCGTTGCCACTTTTGAGTAATTGTATGAAAGAGTCTTTATGACATACTCATATATTTCCCTTGGGGTCTCAAGTTCCTTTATTGCTTTTTGTACCGCTGAAGAATTCAGATCCCAATATTTCCTTGGAGCAATATATTCTTTCTTCAAAGAGTCGGAAAGCTCCTCTTTTGATGGCACGGGAAGAAGAGCCACTACACCTTTCACTATGATCTGCTCTTTCTGTTGTGGCAAAAGGCGGTATTCTGCAATCCAATTTCCGTCCTTATCCCGGGTTACATTTAGAGGCTCTGCGGAAAAGGAATTTATAAGTACATTCTGATAGTTTGTTTTAGGAGGCAGTGCTATCTCAGTCCTAACGGGAAATAGATTTGGATTTGAGATATTGTACTTTAGAGAAAAATTATAGTACTGCTTATCCCCATATAATATATAGACACCTGATTTGCCGATATCCTCTTTTGTAAGTCTGAGAGTTTTATCTTTACCAGATTCCTTTTGAGGCTTTACGATTGTGGGCGAGCCAAATGAGGGAGGAACGGTAATAGTTGAATCATAAGAAGTAAAATCATCGGGTATCGAAATCCCAGGAATGCTTACCTCCCAAATAGTTCCTTGCTTTTTTGCAATGTCTTTTGTGTCGAATTTTAAGGTAAACGTGTTTGAATCAGAAAGCCCGGTATACCGCTTTGGGAAGGTCAATTTTATACTTTTGTTGGATGGGTTTTTGTCATTTAGTGTTGTTGCGATAGTCCCATCCGAATTGTACGCCTCGATATTTTGGATGTCAGAAAACCCAACTGATACGGTGTACGTAGGCGTGTAATAGAATTCGGTCTTATTCTTTATAGTAATCGCTTGGGTAATTGTTGTCATTCCAGTCTCTGCTATCTTGTATTTAGAATCTACCGAAATATCAAAATGGGAGTCGGCGGCGTAGGCCTGTGGCGCTGAAAAACTTAAAACTATGACAAGGAAAAGGGGAAGGAAAACTTTTTTAAACATACTAAGACGACAGTTCACGCTTCAGATACTGTCCCGTATACGAACCTGGTACTTTTGCGATGTCTTTTGGTGATCCGGTTGCAACGACATTTCCACCCAGACCGCCTCCTTCAGGACCCAGATCAATAATGTGATCCGCATTCTTTATTAGATCCAGATTGTGCTCTATAACAACAACCGTATTCCCCTTATCTACAAGACGTCTCAAGACAAGGATCAGTTTTTCAAGATCCGCAAAATGAAGCCCAGTGGTAGGCTCATCCAAAACATAGAGTGACCCTCCTCCACCTTTTTTACTTAGTTCTGAAGCAAGTTTTATTCTTTGTGCCTCTCCACCAGAAAGTGTAGTTGCAGGTTGCCCAAGTCTAATATATGAAAGCCCGACCTCTTTAAGTGTAGTAAGACGTGACGAAAGTGGTTCGTGAAAAGAGAAGAATGGTATAGCCTCTTCAACCGACATACTTAAAACTTCGGCGATATTTTTTCCATCAAATTGTATCTCCAAAGTGTCTTGTGTGTAGCGGGTTCCATTACAGGATTCGCACTTCACATAAACGTCGGGTAAAAATTGCATCTCTATTTTTATTTGACCTTCTCCTTCGCATGTTTCACATCTTCCCCCCTTTACGTTGAATGAGAACCTTCCAGGAGTGTAACCCCTCAATTTTGCATCTCTTGAGTTTGCAAAAATATCTCTGATATAGGTGAAAGCACCAGTATAGGTAGCAGGGTTACTTCGAGGAGTTCTTCCAATAGGGGATTGGTCAATCATGAATATTCTTTTTACTTCGTCATAACCACTAATCTCTGAAAACTTTCCGGCTTTTTCTTTATGGAACGGATTTTTGTAGTGAGCAATAGCATGATAAAAAACGTCATTTATTAACGTCGATTTTCCACTACCCGAAACACCAGTGACACAGATAAACTTTCCAAGTGGAAATTCCACATCTATTCCTTTTAGGTTGTGCTCTGAAACTCCCTTTAGAACAATTTTTCTCGGATTGTCTTCGACACCAATAAGTTTTTCTTTCTTAATCTTAATTACTGCTTTGCCTGACAAATACTTACCGGTAACAGAATTCTCGTCAGCAAGTATTTGCGTAGGGGTCCCATGAGCAATAATTTTACCTCCGTGCTCTCCAGCACCGGGTCCAAAGTCAAAAATATAGTCTGACTCCATCATCATCTCCTTATCATGTTCAACAACAATTACACTGTTACCGATATCCCTTAGGTGTTTTAAAGTTCCGATAAGCTTTGTGTTGTCTCTGGGATGAAGCCCAATTGATGGTTCGTCAAGAACATACAAGACACCTGAAAGTCCACTTCCAATTTGAGATGCAAGCCTGATGCGTTGTGCTTCACCACCTGCTAGACTGTCTGCGGTACGTGACAACGTGAGATACGAAAGACCGACGTCAAACAAAAATTTTAGCCGGGCATTTATTTCTTTAAGAATGATGGTCGCAATAGCGGTCTCTTTTGGACTCAATTTCTCAAGAAGTTTTCCTGAGAATTCATAACAATCCTCTATCGACATGTCGGAGACATCAACGATAGATTTATCAACTATTGTTACTGCCAAAGCCTCAGGCTTGAGACGAGCACCAAGACAACTATCACAGATTTTTGAAGTCATAAATTTTTGGATCTCTTTCTTTATCAGCTCACTGTCGGTCTCAAGAAATCTTGCCTGTAAGTATCCAACAACTCCATGATATGGCTCGTAAATAGACGTTGACTCACCAAAGCGGTTTCTTCCTTTGACTTTGTACACTCTTTCCCCGGTTCCATAAAGGACAATTTTCTTCTGCTCGTCAGTCAATGTCATGATAAGATCTGTCATGGGGATATCATTCTCATCAAATGCGGTCTTTAGAGTCCTTGTGAGCCAGGTCTCCCTATCATAGAGATTGGCAAATGCTAAAATTCCACCTTCTGCAATTGTGAGGTGCGGATTTAATACTAGATCCTCATCAACAGTCATGATATTGCCAAGCCCGTTACACTCAGGGCATGCTCCAAATGGCGAGTTGAATGAAAAAAGACGGGGTTCTATCTTTGGCATTGGTGTCCCATCATACGGACAGGCAAATTTTTCAGAGTAAAATGTGTCTTCCATCTCTTTTGGAATTTCAGGAAAAGTAAAACTTTTATCAGTGACAAGAGAAAGTATCAACTCTCCACTTCCAAGTGACAGTGCCTGCTCAACACTATCCAAAACCCTTTGTCTCTCAAAATTTTTGTCCAGGATTAGCTTATCAACAACTGCCTCGATTGTATGTTTGTTGGTTTTAATTAGTGTGATATCTGAATTAAGATTTATTACTTTTCCATCAATCCTTACCTGCTGAAATGATCTTTTTCTCAGGTCTTTAAAAAGATCAACATATTCACCTTTTCGACCAGACACAATCGGGGCCAAAATCATGACTTTCTTTGGAATAGATCCCACAAATTTAGTTACTATCTCTTCAACTATTTTTTCCTTTGTAGTTCTTGTAATTTCTCTACCGCACTTTGGACAATGAGGATGGCCAATCCGTGCAAACAAAAGCCTCATATAATCATAAATTTCAGTAACCGTACCTACTGTTGAGCGAGGATTGTGGGAAGTTGTTTTTTGATCGATTGAGATGGCGGGTGAAAGACCTTCGATAAAGTCTACATTTGGCTTTTTCATGATCCCTAAAAATTGTCTGGCATACGAGGAAAGAGACTCGACGTAACGTCTTTGTCCCTCTGCATAAATTGTGTCAAAGGCAAGAGACGACTTTCCACTACCGGAAAGACCTGTAAAAACTACAAGCTGATCTTTTGGGATCTCAATATCGACATTTTTGAGATTGTGCTCCCGTGCACCTTTAATGATTATTTTCTTCTCCATAATATTACCTGCAATCATAGAAAATGGTCATATGAGCATTGCGAAATATGATGATCTTTTTGTCCATATTATTTTCTACTCCTGTATTCAGAAAGACTAGTTGGAGTTTTGGGTGTTACTTGTACTGCGCCGATCTCATCAAAAATATTTGGACTCTCATGTGAAGTTACTCCATCCTCAGGTTTGACTACTTTAAGTTCGGGTCTCGTAGATTCAACATACGTAAATTGCTCACCGTCTCCGTATAATATCTCTGTGTAATCGATCTCATCCTTATTTTGATTCCTACCAATAATCTCGTACCCTTTATCAATTGCTGCTCTCATCTTCCCACTTTCTAATGCAGACATTACCAAAAAACTCTCAAGCGGCACATCAAACTGTTCTGCAAACTGCGAAATTTGGGCATGCATCTCAACTGACATTGTAACTGGTACTATAACTTCTCTATCTTTCATAAAAATTGGTGTGAGTTGTGAACCCGTTATTTCTCTAACGGCTCCAAAGTTAACCATTGTACACCTAAATGGGGAGATTATTCAAGTAATAGTGATAACGTTACTTCCAAACTTTGAGGGTGGCGTCAAGTCCTTTTTTCCCTAATTTTAGCCAGTGCTCATTTTCCTCCGTCTTATTTTTTCCGGCATTCTTCTCAAGAACTGCACCAAGATAATTCATACTATGTGCAAGCTTTATGAAGAGTGGCAAAACTTCAATATCTTCTTTAGTAAGTTTTATGTATTTCTGATACTCTGAGGTCAATAGATCATAATATTTTTGCACAGATACTTTGCCAGTTGGATCAAACATAATATCAGACATTAGAACCGCTAGTTCTACAATACGTGGATAATAATTTGCGGAGGAAAAATCCACAAAATATATCTTCTCTTTCCCCTTTATTATGTTTGTCCCTATCAAATCTCCGTGCACCAGTGAATGAGAAAGGGATTTGATGTCTACTTTTTCGAATTGCGAGGAAAGACTGTCAAAAATCTTCTTTTCATCATCTGATATATATTTCCTTGCTTTTTTGTACTCAGCCGGAAAATTGACTGTTGCCCATGGGTCATATAGATCTGCAGTTACATAGTCTATCCCATTAACCGTTGCGGCCATTTTTATGATTTCCTTAAGTTCTGAGGTGGTTGGGTTTCTTTTTAGCTCGTAGAATGTTTTTCCCTCAATAAATTCAAACACAGCAAGGCGGATATTGAATTGCTCGTACTGATTTCTGAAAATATAACCAACATCTCTTTTCAAAAACTCAGGATGAGAAACTCCATTGTCAGTGCACATCTTTACGATATTGATGAGGCGCAAACACTCGGCGTTGTCTCTTTTTTCGTTGAAAATTTTGACGAAATATTTTCCTTTTGAAGTAATGAGTTTTAAGTTAAAGTCCTCAATCCCAAGAAGCATAGGCTCAAAAGCGATGAAGGTACCCAGCCCATACGACTCTGTTACGTCGGTTAAAAGTTCTTCAAATTCTCCTTGGTAATTGATGCGTTTGCGAAGGTTTTGCGCTATATTCACACTCTATTCTAACAGATTTTAATTTATTTTGCTTCAAAATACATTTTTGCTTTAAAAAATGCTGCAATTGTCCCTGAAAGGGTTATTTCATTTTTCTTTATAAGATCCTCTACTTCATCCAGGGAATATTTCCGGACTTCAATAGTTGGTTCTCCTTCTTTCACTTTTTTACAATTTAGTGCTAAGAATAGATAGAAAGGGGACTTTACTATCATAGTCAATGGGTTTACTACTCCAAGATCTATCCAGGCATTTGACTCGTATCCGATTTCTTCAAGAAGTTCTCTTTTTGCCGCTTCTAAAGGATTTTCACCTTCATCTACCCCTCCTGCGGGGAAAAGGAGATCGTACCGCTCAATAGCATACATATATTCCCTGATGACAATCACTTTTCCGTCATTATCAATCGCCATGATGTGGGCTCCAGGTGCGTAGTCAACTACACCAAAGATACCATCAGTTCCATCAGGCCTTTTTACACTATCTTCCCTGACCTTTATCCAAGGATTCTCGTAAATCACTTTACTATCAATTACTTCAAATGGCCCTTTTTTCATTAGTTTTGTTGTAGATATCGGACTTTATCTCTTATCAATGCTGCTGTTTCAAAGTCCAGGTCTTTCGCAGCAGCCTGCATTTCTTTACGCAAACTTTTAATAAGCTTCTCCTTCTCGTCTGGCAAAAGAACATCTTTTTCAATGAGTGGCTTTAGATCTTCCAAAACCCGTTCCCGCTCAATTAGTTTTGCCCGTATCTCTTTTTCAACTGTTTTTGCCGTAATACCATGATCCTTATTATATTTTAGTTGGTATTTTCTTCTCCTGTTCACTTCGGATATTGCCTCTTCCATAGATCCTGTGGTGTAGTCCGCGTACAAAATAACATGAGACTCCACACGCCGAGCTCCTCTACCCATGATCTGGATCAAAGAGCTCCTTGATCTCAAAAAACCCTCCTTGTCTGCATCAAGTATCGCAACGAGTCCAACCTCGGGTAGATCAAGCCCCTCACGAAGAAGGTTTATTCCCACCAGCACATCATACACACCGGAACGAAGATCATCTAAAATATCTTGCCTTGAAAGAGTATCCACATCACTATGCAGATAATTCACCTTAATCCCTTTCTCCTCCAAAAATGTTGTTAAGTCCTCAGACATTCTTTTTGTTAAAGTGTTGACCAAAACCCTCTCACCTTTTTTGATTATCTTCTCAATTTCTCCTATTAAGTTCTGGATTTGCCCTTCAGTTGGTCTTATCTCAATCTCTGGATCAACAACCCCGGTCGGACGTATCAATTGTTCTGCGATGTTTTCCTGACCGGAAATTTCCATTTCATAGTCACTTGGAGTTGCAGACATATAGATAGTCCGTCTTATATTGGTCAAAAATTCTTCAAACTTTAAAGGCCTATTGTCATAGGTGGCGGGAAGTCGGAATCCATAATCGATAAGCGTTGATTTTCTAGACCTGTCTCCATTGTACATTCCTCTTATTTGCGGAAGAGTCATATGAGACTCATCAAGTACGAGTAACCAATCTTTACTCACGTGGTTAAAAAATTCTAAAAGTGAATATGGTGGATCTCCCGGATTTCTTCCATCGAAATATCTGGAATAATTCTCTATACCATTTACATATCCCAGTTCCTTGATCATCTTAAGATCATATTCGGTCCGTTGCCTGATCCTTTGCGCTTCAACCAGCTTCCCTTCTTTTTCAAATTTCCTTACTTGATCCGCCAGATCTCTTCTTATTTGATCAAATACTTTTTCATACGTCGTTACATCAGTCATATAATGTTTTGTTGGGTATACAACTAAGAATTTACGCTCCTCTATAACATCCCCTGTGAGTGGATCTACTTGCTCTATATTGGAAACAAAATCTCCGTTAAATGTTATCCTGTATGACTTATCTTCGTATCCCGGAAGAACTTCAACGACCTCTCCTCTTACTCTAAAAGTACTTCTTGTAAAATTATAATCATTCCTTTGATACATCAGATCCAAAAGTCTATCCATTACAGAACCCCGACTTACCTTCTCTCCTTTTGCGATCTCAAGGACGTACTTTCCGTATTCTGTTGGAGACCCAAGGTTGTATATGCAAGAAACCGATGAAACGACTATCGTATCGGGTCTAGTCAACAAATTGGTTGTAGCAGCAAGTCTTAGCTTGTCAATTTCGTCATTTATATCTGTCTCTTTTGCTATATAAGTGTCAGTTGTTGGAATATATGCTTCAGGTTGGTAGTAGTCATAATAACTGACAAAATACGAAACAGCGTTGTTTGGAAAGAAATCCCGTAACTCTTGGTATAGCTGAGCTGCGAGCGTTTTGTTATGCGAAAGAACAAGAGTTGGTCTTCCGTAATTTTTTATAACATTGGCTATTGTGTATGTTTTTCCACTCCCAGTTACCCCAAGAAGCACTTGGTCTGGCTTGTTATTCTTCAACCCATCCGTAAGTTTTTTTATTGCTGTGGGTTGATCTCCGGTAGGTTGATATTTTGATACTAAATCAAACATGACTAACTAGTATAACATATCTTTGAGGCCGAAACCCTAAATTGACGTAGTTTGTTACAAATTGTACGATTGACAAGGTTCTACTTTTTTTCGTATATTTTTAGTATAGTTTTATAGAATAATTCTAAACTTTTACTAACTTTATGACAGCAGTACTTTACCGACGAGAAAGAGAACTTTTAACATTCGTCTGGCAATTCCAAGAGAGGAATGGCTACTCACCTACTCTTCGTGAAATGGCAGATGCGATGAACCGTAAAGCCCCCTCAACTATCCACTCATTGATCCGGGGACTGGTAGAAAAAGGGTACGTCCAAAAAGTTGATGGTAACATGAGAACCTTAAAGATCCTCAAGAAAGAGCAATTAGGAGCTCTTATCGGAGAAAAAATGAAGGGAATGGGAACCACTATTTCCCTTCCTCTTATGGGATTTATTGCAGCCGGTGCTCCTCTTGAGCCACATACTGATCCTGAGGCATCCCTTGATGTCGCATCGTCAATGATATCCGGTAAGAGAACTTCTTATGCGCTGCAGGTCAAAGGAAACTCGATGATAGAGGATGGAATATTTGATGGCGACTTTGTGGTTGTCGAAAAGACAGATGTATGTAATGAAGGCGACATTGTTGTTGCGCTTGTTGATGATAGTCTAGCAACCTTAAAACGGTTTTACAGACAGAATGGCCGGATAGTACTTATGCCATCAAATAGCGAGATGGATCCCATTTACCCTACAGAGTGCAGGATTCAGGGAGTTGTAACTGGTCTTGTCAGAAAATTTGGAGCACTCAACTAGTCTTTCTTAACAACTTCCTTTATTTCTTTATATGAAACTGACTCTTCATTTTTCTTTCTTTTTTCAATTTTGTGCTTTGCAAATTCAAAGATCATAGGGGTCAAAGATAATAGGATAATTATATAAATGGCATATTCGAAGTTGTCTTTAATAATTGGAAGATTACCGAAGAAATATCCGGCAAGCACAAGACTTGTCACCCAGACAAAGCCCCCAATAATGTTATAGAGTATAAAAACACTATATTTCATGCTCCCTATCCCAGCTACAAAAGGGGCAAAAGTTCTTATAATAGGCACAAACCGGGCAATAATGATAGTTTTACCTCCATATTTTTCGTAAAATTCCTCTGTCTTTCGAAGGTATTTTTTGTTAAATATTCTTGAGTTTTCCTTACTAAAAACCCGAGCACCAATCTTGTGTCCAAGCCAATAATTGACCGTGTCACCTAAAATAGCTGCTGCAAGAAGAACGACATACACAACAATTATATTTAGGTGACCAATGGCAGCAAAAGCACCAACTATAAAGATCAATGAATCACCCGGCAGAAAAGGTGTGACAACAAAGCCGGTTTCCGCAAAAATCACAAGAAAAAGTATTGCATACGTCCAGTAGCCGAAAATTTCAATAATTTTAGCTAAATAGTCACCGAGATGTAAGAGGACGCTAATGATATCCATCCCAAAATTTTATCAGTTGTAACTGGCAAATAGCAATCACTTAAACTACAATACAAAAATGGGTAACAAAGGAATTTTATATATAGTTGCTACTCCAATAGGTAATTTACAAGACATAACAATAAGAGCGATTGAAACGCTTAAAAAGGTGGATGCTATTGTTTGCGAAGATACTAGAGTTACTTCGACACTTCTTAAGAAATTTGAGATCAAAAAACCAATGATCGCGGTCAATGAATTCAACGAAGAGCAGATTGTTTACCAACTACTCCAACAATTAGAAACAGGGGATATTGCACTTGTTTCTGATGCAGGAACCCCATTAATCTCAGATCCCGGATTTAGACTGGTAAACACAGCACGGAAGAAAGGCTTTCAAGTCATACCTATTCCTGGACCATCAGCTTTGATTGCGGCACTTTCTGCCTCCGGTCTTCCAACAGACAAATTCGTCTTCCTAGGCTTTCTCTCAAAATCTGAGGCTAAAGCCGAAAAAAGCCTAAAGACAGTTCAGGAACTTGAGGCTACGGTTTTACTATACGAATCGCCCCACCGAATAATCCAAACGCTACAAATAATCCAAAATGTGTATGGTGATATAGAGGTAACGATAGCCAGAGAATTGACTAAGATGTATGAGGAGATTTATTCAAAAAACATTTCTGATCTTTTAAAAGGGTTTGAGACCAAACCACCAAAAGGTGAATTCGTCCTCCTCTTTTCAACTAAACGCTAAACCCTAATAACTAAACGCTTCCTACGAGAGTTTGCTCTTACTTAACTCTTGCTCAATAGCAAGCAGTCTGTTGTATTTTATTATTCTTTCCCTGGATGGAGCACCAAACTTCACATAATCTGCGTCAATTCCTACAGCAAAATCTGCAATAAAATCGTCCTCGGTCTCTCCGCTCCTATTGCTGACTACAATTTTTAACTGCTTAAATTTAGCAATCTCTGCAACTGCTAACGCTTCGGTTACAGTTCCGATCTGATTTGGTTTTATAACCATAGCATTGAGCACGTTGTTGTTGAGAGCTGACTGAAGTCTATATGGATTTGTGCTTGTTATATCATCTCCGGATATAAGGGTCTTTGCTGCAAAAGCAGAGAACATTTTTTTCCACCCCTCCCAATCGTCTTCAGCAAAAGGATCTTCAATGTAAACTAACGAAAAATCGTTGATAAGATTCTGATATAACTCTATGAGATCATCCTGATCTAACTGGCCATTCTTATCTTTCACGACATACTTCTTATTCGAAAGAATTGCATTTGCTGCGATATCCACTCCCATGAATACATCTCTGAGAAATGCATAATGTGTTCCTTCGATGACTGTCTTTAGAGTTCTGAATGCATCAACATTTCCGGCATAAGAAGGAGCAAACCCCCCTTCCTCGGCACTCAACACAGATTGATTATTGTCTTTAAGGTATTCCCTCAATTTCTTGTGGATAGTAACCCCAATTTCCAATGATTCGGTTAACGTGTGTGAGGAAGCAGGTATCACGAGGAACTCCTGATAATTCAGGGTGTTTTCCACGTGTTTTCCTCCCTCAATAAGATTGAACATTGGACTTGGCATCCTGTGTTCTTGATCACTTTTTGAGGTGAATTGTCTTATATATAAAGCAAGGGGTAGTAGTGAGCTTTTAGCCGCAGCTTTGCAGATTGCCTGGCTGACGGAAAGGATACTGTTAGCCCCCAACTTCATTTTGTTTTGGGTTCCATCCATCTCAATCATCAATTTATCTATGACCTGCTGTTCTGAAGCCTCCATGCCAATTACTTTCGGGGCTATAACAGTGTTGACCGTGTCTACAGCTTTTAGTACTCCCATTCCAAAATAACGATTCACATCCTCATCCCGTAGAGGCTGGGCTTCATATGTCCCCTTCGATGAACCAGTAGGGACTGATGACCTAGCCACCGTTCCATCGGAAAGCGTGACAGTTGCTTCAATAGTCGGAAACCCTCTAGTATCTAGAATTTCGCGAGCGATTACTTGTTCAATTTTTGCCATATTATGATACCAACATACTTCCTCTTCTTATCTCCCCTGTTGTGGCATTCAGACTTATAACATCTCCTGTAGAATAGAGCATGTGATGTTTTTTCCGGATTACGGTTGGTATTCCGAAATTTCTCAGTAAGAATGCGACCTCGGGATGTGGCTCTTCTTCAATGATAAGTCCTTTTGCCTTTTTTAAGGCTTCAAGCATAGATCTATCGAGTCTTTTAAGCATAATGATTTCATCCCTTACGAGTAGCTCTTCCTTGTCCTTCTCGTCTATAACTTTAAGTCTACCAATTGTGATCCCTGGATGCACGGAAAGATTCTTTGTTAACGATGAATATGTATCATGATATGAAATCTGATCGCTCAAAGGCATGATTTTCTCTATTAAAAATTCGTCTCCTGTCTTTCCCCATACAAGTACTTGAGGCAAATACAATGCTTTTTCAGTTAATGAAGCGAAATGGAGAAGTTTTTTTATGTCCTGAGCCGTAAGTGCGTCTTTTTTTCCTCCAGGAAGAACGTTCCCCTCAGAAATTTGCTTTGCATGCTTGTTATATACAAATTTTACCATCGAGTGAGCCTCAATCTCATACTCACTTTTTGTTTTCCCGACTGTAGTTACTGTTCCGGTTAGAACAAATTCGTGTTTGGGAACAATGGCAAGACACACTGAGAAAGAGTGATGATTGTTACTGTGGATTGTGTGTTTTTTTAGATGTTCCGGAGAATATAAATTTGCCCATGCACTTCTTATATTTTCTACCAAAACTGCCTCTCCTGAAATATTTTCCCATTTGTTTTTCCCGATCAACTTGTTCCCTCTAAAGTAATAAGCAACAAGAGTGAAAGTCTTTGAGTCCTGTTTTTTTACTTTACCAAAAAGTGATTCTGCAATTTTTGATGGAAATACACCCTTCTCTATAAGCTTTTTTATATATAAAGCTGTCTGAGTAAGAGAATCATGTCTTTCAGGGTTTGTGCTACCCAAAAGATGCTTTATTTGTAAAAAAAGATTGTTACCGATAAGAAAAGTTGAGAATGCATATGGAGTGACAATGATTGAGGGAATTATCGTAACGCCATTTTGTGAAATCTCCCCAAGTGAGGCAAGCTCAATCCCTACCTCATTTTTGTCCTCTAAAGTAAGTTCTTTATTCCACACCACAAAATCTGTCTGGGCCAACATATACTTCCATTGTGGGGAATTGAGCAAAAAAATGCAAGATTAGAACTCTTTCGAGCGGAGTTGAGCCCACCCTTCCTTAATACCTAATTCTACTGCTGTGGAAATTTGATCAACTTTAACCTCTGGTTGTAGAAGCATTATCTTATATTCATCCGGTAATGGCTGGTTGTCACGAGTAAGTTCAAAGAGAGGGAAAACTTCTGGAGACAAAATATTCTCTGGCTTCATTTTTTCCAGTTCAATCAGCAATAATTCTTGTTCTTGCGCTCGTTGTCTTGCCTCTTCTCTTAAACGGGCTTCCTCAGCTCGTGCTGCAGCTGCTGCTTGCTGCTCTTGTTCTCTAGTGGCAATACGTTCATTAACCTGTGCTTCATGAGCTCTTAAAAAATCTCTTCTTCTGCTACCAAGGCCAGCATCTTGTTCTACTTTTGATTGTGGTCCTCTCCGAGGATTGTTTATTTTTCGATTATTTTTCATAGAACGGGATTATACTACAAGATATAATGTCACTTCAACTAGAGGTTATTTCGCCAACTCTTCTTTGAACCAGTCTACCCAGGGGTTAACAGCAGGATTTTGCTCATGAATAAGCCCTAAATAAAGAGTCAGGTATGACCCGTATGACAACGTCAATATAAAATCCTCATATACATTTTCTCCACCAAAATTCAGTTCGGCTACTTCAAACATGTTCTTCTCAACAACATCTGTCGTCAACTGTACTCTTTTCGTAATCTTCTCTGAAAAATTTGTTGAGTTGAGAATGATAAATTTGAGAACATGGTGCTTTGGGAAAGCAAGACCTTCCATGAGGTGATGGTTGAGATCCGGGATAAGAAAGCATGAGGAAAATGATTTACTTGTTTCATTAAATTGATTCCTCAAGATCTGCGCATTGCCTGACAGGTGCTCCGAGGCAAAAATGACTGGGATGTAACCCTCATATTCGACCGCATCTGCCATTGCCTGCTTCTTAATCTCCGCCAAATCGTTTTTTAATCGATTTATTGCACCCAACAACTGCTCTTTATTAACCTCAAAAATGCCTGCTTTATCCAAAAGCCCCAAAAGTCCTACTATCGTATACCCATTTCCAAGCCGAGGAACTCCAGCCGGATTGAGAACTCCATCAAATATATAAGCAGGAACATTGTTGGTTCTTGCGAATTCTGAAAGTGGCCCACCCTTAGTAAGTATCAGCATCTTTGCACCCATGTCTTTAGCCTCTTGAGCGCATGAAAGAACCTCTTCAGTGGTTCCGGAATAACTAGTCAGTACAACAAGGGTATTGCTATTTACAAACTTAGGAAGATGATAGTCCGAAACGTACTCGGTAGGATAACGGTTGTTTTCACCGGCAAGAGCTTTAAAAACCAATGCTCCATATATGGATGCTCCCATCCCACAAAAAACGATATTTGCAACATCTTTATAGTCCTGGGGTACTTGAACCTCTTGCACCTGAGACCACGCAGCTTCCATCTGCTGCGCCAACATTTCTGTAGATCCCAAAGTATCTTGAGGATCAAGTTTTTTTATATCGTCAATGTTATTAAGATCAATCATTTTGCAATTTAGAGCTGTCCACGTTCCAACTTTCTCTGTTGATCAGTCTCATCCGGCCTTTCGTAGTCATCTTGTATTCTCCACGTCTTACCCCGTTCTGGGGTTGATACTTCAAAGACCTCGCAGTCCGTCGCACCTTGCTGTCTGTGTCTTTGTCCTACATTTGTAGTATATCCTTTATCATATTCCAATTGGAAGGTTATAAGTTCACGGTTAGAATTCTCCATAATCATGTTACAAGTACCTGAAAGCATCCAATAACTCTCTGTTTTTACCCTGTGGGCTTTTTCAGAGAGTCTGTCACCTTCGTTGACATGCAATATCTTTGCCATGAGAGGATTGCCCTCCTGACCGAAATGAAGCTCATAACCCCATGGTTTTCCAATTCGAGCAACATACTCTTGAGACTGAAAATTCTCACGATGAACATCTCCTTCATCAGGACTTGCCATTGCTGCCTCCAAAATCCGTGAGACATTTTCTGCGTGTATGCTGTAGCGCTGACCTTTCTCGATACGGTACCCAAGATCGGTCTCCATCTGCTTTGTCACCATATTTCCAGCCTCATCCTCTATCTGAATCGTGGCTCTCCCGTCTCTGAATACAAATATCCGGAATCTATCGCTTATCTGCTCGTCTGTGCCTTTTCCTTCATCAAACCGCAACTCAGCACCCATATATGGAAGCCCTTGTGGAGTCCAGACCGCTCTTGTACCCCAACTTGTGCTCGTTGCTTCGATAAATGGTTGCGTGATAAATGTTGCAGCTTCGAAGTATTTGGCAGCATCTGAATATTTCAGATTGTCGATGTTAATTTCTTCTTGCTGGCTTGATTGAGACTTTTGGTTTTGATCATCCATATTTCGAGTATCTATATTTCTACCATCTATTAGAGTCAAATACAAATCTAATAGATGTCGATCTCATCTATTAAAATCAATTACAAATTTAATAGATGTCGATCGTCATCTTGGCGCGTCTCATCTATTAAACTTCTTTACAAATTTACAAATTCGGGAGAACCAAACAATTTTCCTATTTCATCTTGTACTTCAGCTCCTGCACATACAATAAATTCTTTATTGCTATCCTTATATTTTCTGACAACAAGGCCTGCCTCTAAAAATAAACCCAAGCGTGGCATGGTATCCATAATCTTTGCCGATTGATTGAGAAGCAAGCACGCATCAACACCACCGGTAAGTAAGCCTAGACTAAAAGTAGCTGCAGTTACTCTTATCCGGTAGGCATTTCTTGCTATGATGTTGAGAAAATTTAATTTCCACTCTATCTCATCACCTCTTCCACCAAACTCAAAGTCTACGATGCTGTTAACAAGCTCCTTTTGAGGTGAAGGAGTCAATTTTTCTCCATTCAAAAAAACTCCGGACCCCTTTGAAGAAGAGAACAATTGATTAGAAACTGGATTGTAGACTACTGCAACAATTGGCACTTCCTGTGCGACAAGAGCCACCTGTACAAAGTAAAGTGGGATATTTCCAACATAATTCTTCGTTTGATCAATAGGATCTATAACCCAATTGTAATCTTTAGAATCTGTACTTGTTCCTTCCTCAAGTATGAGTCCTGCCTCTGGTAGTAGCTTAGCCAACTCATCAGTCAACATTTTTTCAGCCTCGATGTCTATTGAAGTGACCATATCTCTGCCATCTTTATAATGAACTGTTCCTTGATTCTCCCGGGATTTATATACAAACTCGCCAACTTTTTTGACAATTACTTGCGCTTTTTCCCTGAGATCAAAAAGGTCTTGTTGCGTTGGGGAATTAGAATACATCGACTTTTATTGTTGATAAAATCTCTTCAAATGTTGCAGCTATGGATTTCTCAAGAACTTCTGCTTCCTGCATTATCTGCTCTTTTGATTTTTCCTGGAGTCTCCCTTTTACATTTGTATAATATTTCATCTTCGGCTCAGTCCCCGATGGACGTGCGTGTATCACAGTCCTCTCATCCTCCGTAAAGAAAAATGAGATCATGTCACCCTTGTCCCATGCTCGGGTTTCAAGAAGCTCACCGGTAGCACCATCACGCAGTTCCCCAGTCATTCTATCCAACACTTTAAGAACCTTTCTTCCCCCAATCTCTTTTGGTAGATCTTGCCTCAACTTTTTCATAGCCAAATTCATCTGATCAAATGCTCCAAAACCTTCAATGAGTTTATAATACAAGCGTTCTGCATAAAAACCGAATTTTTCGTAGATAGACTCAAGCATCTCTCCAGGAGTTGTATTGTTGTCTCTGCAATAAGCAGCCATCTCTGCAGCAATAACTGCTGGTGTTTCAGCTCCTTTATCCCTGTAAGCGGTACCGAAAAGGTATCCCACACTTTCCTCAGCGGCAAAAATGAAGTTTTTGTCTGATGGCAGATGCTCAATTCTGTCTCCAATGAATTTAAATCCAACCAAAAGATCCCCGATAACCTCAACGCCGTAACTTTCTCCGATATCTCTGAAAAGTTCGGTCGTAACTGAAGTCTTTACCATAACAGGATTTACTGGAAGCTTTCCTGCTTTGGACATAGATTCAAGGATAAAGTATTCCATTAGAACCGCTCCCTGGTTACCATCTAAATTCTTCCAGTTACCATCTTTGTCAGGTACAGCCATCCCTAGTCTATCTGCATCTGGATCACTCACCAGGATGATATTGGCATCTGTTTTTTTGGCAAGTTCTATGGCTTTGTCATAGCACTCTGCAAATTCAGGATTTGGGAAGTGACCGGTGACATTTGGAAAATCCCCATTCAGTTCCATCTGTTCCTCAACAACCTCAATATTGGTAAACCCTAATTCTTTAAGTACGGGAAGAACTGATTGAGACCCAACGCCGTGTAGCGGGGAAAATACTATCTTTACGTCACGACTATCATATATAGATGCTTTCTTTGCTGAGTCAGCAAAAGCGGCATCAACTTCTTTTGAGATATATTTTATCAGCCCCTTCTCAACTCCCTCATCGAAAGTGATCTTTGAAATCTCATTTACATTATTGAATTCTTCTTCTATCTGAAGACCGACGTCGGGCAGTACCTGTATTCCATTTTCGTCATAGACTTTGTATCCATTAAATTGTGGAGGATTGTGACTTGCAGTAAGTACTATCCCTCCCGCGCAGTGAAGATACCGGACGGTAAAAGATAATTGAGGAGTAGCTTTGTAATAATCGTATATGTGGACAGGTATACCATTTGCAGCAAGAACGCGTGCTGTCTCTTTCATGAATTGCTCTGAATTATGCCTACTATCATAAGCGATGGCAACTCCACTTTGGACAATCTCCTTTTTATGCTTTAAAAGATACTGCGCGTATGCCTGAGACGCCCATCTGACCATGTAATTGTTGATCCTGTTGGTACCGATATCCATTACTCCCCGGATTCCACCAGTTCCAAAGATGAGTACTCTATAAAAAGAGTCCATCAGGTCTTCCCATTTCGCGTCTGTAATTTTTTGGGAAAGAACAGGTACAAATTCTGAGAATTCTTCGTCATTCAACCACTTCGTGATCTCACTAAAAGCTTTTTCATTGAGCTTTTTTTCGTCGAGGGCATTTTGAAGTAATGGTTTTAGTTCTTCGAGCATGAAAAGATTCTTTTGACTAACCTACTCATATTAGTTGAGTGAGGATCAGTATGTCAAGATGTTTTGATAGACCTACGGGCAATTTTCCTGATTTCATTTTTATCTCTGTTTCCTGCAGTTTTTTATAGAAAAAAAGCAAAGAATCTTTCTTCCACAATCTGAGTTGGCTATTAAGTTTTCCCACTTGCCAAGGTGCCATCTTTGAAAGGTCTGCAACAGTACTACCACTTGAAAGGACTACAAGTAAGCGTATACGTTTCAATAGCGAATAGAATATCAACTCCTCACTCGTCGTTTGGAGCAACTCATGATACATAGTAAAAAGTCTTTTTCCATTTCCTGGGGCATAGGAATCAAGGAACTGGAAATAATTTTGAGGTAGAAAAAAATCTTTGACTGTTCCGTTTTTCAAACTTCCATAGGAGGTTTTTGCGAGTTTTTTGTCTTCCCACAATATAAGTAACGTTTGACTGCTATTTGTATTAAGAAAAGTAACAAAGTCTTTTTTCTTGGCATTTTTTGACAAAAGATTTTCAATAACAACTGCCTTTTTTTCATCAAAAAGACTTGTTGAGACCAATTTTTCCTCGAGATCTTTAAGTGTGAGTGTTTTTCCCTCAAGTATAGTCACCTGAAAACCTTCGGTAAGACCGGTACAGAACTTTCTAGAGGCAGAGATATCATCCCCGTGAAGTATGTAAATCATGTGTCAATTATTAGCAAAAATCAAAAGAAAAAGCGAACATAATCTATCAATAGATCCTTTGCGCTATAAAGCTGCTGCTTTTCAGGTGTCACTACAAGCTGCTTAAATTTAGTGATTTGCTTTATCGCAATCCCTTTGACAGCTTGAATAAGTGGTTGTCCTTTTGTTTTTTCCATTTTTTCTGAAGCGGCATAGTATTCTGTGAACTGCCCATTTTTTACAAAAGAGAAGATGTCAAATGCCCCGCCCTGTGAATTGAGAAGGAATGGCGTTATGGCAACTATCTTATCTTTGTCTTTTCCCCAAAAATCGTCATATGCTATTTTGTAGTATTTGGCAACAACACTCCCTGGCAATTTACTACTATCCCATCCAGTTTCTGTAATAAATGCTGGCACTTTTTTACCACTGTTGGCATTAATAAGAGTGTACTCGTATTGATAGGTAGTTATACCCACCAATTTTTTTGGCAATGGTGGAGCTACAAACCCTGGATTTGGATACGAATGGGAAGCAAATCCATCAATCTTGGTAAATATTTCAGGGTCGTGTGCGAGCATCTTATTGAGGAAAACAAAATTATCCATGTATTTCTTCCCGTCATTCGGTGCAGCATTATCTTGCCCACTCATGATGATATAGAAATTTTGACTACGCTCTTTGAATGTGTCATATGCGTAGCGCAAAAAACCGGCATATTCTTCCGGACTGGGCGCCTCCCCTCCCCACTCGTCAGACCTGTTTACCTCATTAAAGACTATCACGTATCTGTTCTCTATCGGCCAATTCAGACTATTTAAGAAATTGGCAAAATCCAATATGTCTGTTGCTGTTGGTTTACTCCAAGATGCAGTATTGAAAGGGTCTCCTTGGGTTGCAAGCCTCAGGATAGGAATCAATTTCAACTTTTTTGCAGAATCCATGAAATTTTGCCATTTCTCCAGATCTTTGTCGCCAGCTTGAATAGGAATAGTGACATAACCCCATTCTCCGGTTTTTGAATTGACGAGATTTGCTGCTTCAGAAAGCTCTGAAGGGAAAAGGATATGAATACCGTAATAATTATTTGGTCGACTTAAAGGATCAAAAATTGCAGAAGCACTATTTGGGAAAAGGCAGACAAAAAGACACAATAGGGCAACGGCAAAAATCTTTTTCATGGTGTATACAATATTAAAGACTTTAGCTCAAAAGTCAAATGAAATGAGTAGAAACTATTTCTTTTTTCTCGAAGAGGCTTTTGAAGGAAGATACCAAAGGATAACTCCACCTACTGCAAAAAGAGCACCTGTAATCTGACTACCGTCTGAAGCGAATTGTGAAAATTGGGGATAAAAGTAGATGATGACTCCTACTACTACTAGAACTAGGGCAAGATTTCTTTTGTTCATGGACTTAGCGTATCACCCATAAAAAGAAGTTGTCAAGGGGCAAATTCAATACAGAATTTTTTTATAATAAAATTGAACCGCAGTGCCGGCCGAGCATTGCTCAGGGCGGTGCAAGGGGCAAATTAGGGTCTAAGCACAGCTTGCTCCTTTGGAGTAGGTTTCAGGTTCTAAGTTTCAGGTTCTAGGTTTCATGTTGTAGGTTTTAGGCTAAAAAAAGTATAATATGAGCTCTATGCAGTTTAACTGGAAAGATTTGCCAAAGCCAATTTTTGCTCTCGCTCCTATGGAGGGGGTAACTGATACTGTTTTTCGGCAAGTTGTTGGAAGTCTTGCAGCACCTGATGTTTATTTTACTGAGTTTACGAATTGTGAAGGGATGATGTCTAAAGGAAGAGAAAAAGTCGGCAGACGTCTTATATATAGTGAAACTGAAAGGCCGCTTATCGCCCAAATCTGGGGACTTGATCCCAGTGCCTTCTTTGAAGTGAGTAAGCAAATAGTTGAGATGGGGTTTGATGGGATCGATTTGAATATGGGATGCCCTGTCAGTGCTGTTGTAGCACGAGGCTCTTGCTCTGGCCTTATTGGCAACCCACCTTTAGCTAAAGAAATGATAGATGCAACAAAAAAAGGAGTCCAGTCCGCCGGCTGGCGGATTCCAGTCAGTGTTAAGACACGGATTGGACTGAAAAATATCACAACCGCGGAATGGATAGGATTTTTACTTGAACAGAATTTGGATGCACTTACCGTGCATCTTCGTACACAAAAGGAAATGTCAAATGTCCCGGCGCATTTTGATGAACTTGAAAAAATTGTAGAACTTCGTGACAAAATAGCCCCAAACACTGTCATTATTGCTAACGGAGACATCGTGTCCAAATCACAGGGAAAAGAATTGGTAGAAAAATACGGAATTGATGGAGTCATGATAGGTCGAGGAGTATTTCATAATCCTTTTGTATTCGATGGAACAACAAACTACGAAGTTAAAACAGCAAACGAGAGAATAGAACTGCTAAAAAAACATATTGATATCTTTGAGAAAGTGTGGACCGTTGACCACCCCCTCACTGATAAAGAAATAGCAAAACTTTTTCCTCCACTCAAAAGGTTCTTTAAAATTTATATCAGCGGGTTTGAGGGCGCATCTGAATTGAGAGAAAAATTGATGTCCACCCATACGGTGGATGAGGTTAGACAAATTCTTTCAACAACTTATTCTGAATAAGGAGGGTTCGCTTGGCGTTTTTTAGATGCTTCTAAAATAATCTCCCCTTGTGAATTCCACTTCCTAAGCCATTCTGGATTATTTAAGATAGAGGCCGATGGTTCTTGATCTGTTACCTGCTGTCTAAAATTCACCTCAAAACTATTAGCAAGATCTCTAAAAATTACAGGATCTGGAGGAGCGCATCCTTCATCAACAAGTGCTCCTGCAACGTAATAAGGTAAACCTACAACTAATTCTGAGGGATGAGGTATTTGAAGCATTCCTACTAATTCATCTACATTTTCTGCTTCTTTTCGCATTTCTTTAACTATTATACAAATGCTAAAACTTTTGTAAAGGGAAATTTTGTGATCCGGCAGAGATTCGAACTCTGAACCCAAAGCTTAAAAGGCTTTTGCTCTACCATTGAGCTACCGGACCAATTTTCAATTTGTCTGGGAGTTCAATGGCGAACGAAGTGTCTCATTGAGCTACCGGACCGAATGTACTCATGAGGGTCGGCCAAGGATGAGCTTGCTCAGACTTACCGGACTCTCAATAGCAAGGTTCGACACTGAAAAGCGTAGCTTTGTCATGCCGAACCGCACTATAAACGGTTCAACATCAGCTTTGTTCCACATAACTTCAATTGAACCGACCCTAATTTTACCAAATTTACCCTCATATAAGCAAATGGCCCGTCAATTTGACAAAAACTGCAACATTTACCATACTGGTAAGGGGAAGGAGGTGAGAAAATGGACAGTGTAAACAACGTTTTGATAAGCACTTTAAATGGAAGTGTATCTACTATCTTCTCTTTTATTCCACGCTTCTTGTCCGGTTTTATAATTCTTCTGATTGGAATAATAATCGCTACTTTTTTAAGGCAACTTGTCCAAGAAGTTCTCAAATTCGTCAAATTTGAAGCATTTCTGAAAAAGTACGGCGTACCTGAATCAAAAGAGAATGCTCAGTGGAGTGTCATCATTGCTGAGATCGTCAGATGGTTTGTCATCATCGTCTTTCTAGTACCGACAGCTGATGTTTGGGGACTTGGAAAATTTGTTGATGTTCTCAACAATCTACTTCTTTTCCTTCCAAACGTATTCATAGCAGTATTGCTGCTTTTGGTTGGATTTGTCGTCTCAAAATTGGTGTATGACCTATTGATGGCTTCCGTTCGTGGACTTTCAAGAGATAGTGCAAGAACGATTGCGATGGTAGGAAGATGGTCAGTACTCATCTTTGTGTTCTTAGTTGTGCTCAATCAACTAGGAATTGCAAGTGATCTCATACGGATTCTCTTTTCGGGCATAGTGGCAATGTTAGCTCTTGCTGGCGGTCTTGCTTTTGGTCTTGGAGGAAAGGAAGCAGCGAAGGACATCATAGACAAACTTCGTAAAAAGATCTAGTTTGTTGAGAATGAACTAGATTTTGTTATAATATAAGGCTGGTAAATCAAATACGGCCCGTTCTTCTATCGGTTAGGAAACAGGGTTTTCATCCCTGTAGGGTGGGTTCGACTCCCACACGGGTCACAATCTTGACAGAGAATTTTCAAAGTACTATTATTTGGTTAATGACATCCCCAGACGCTCGAGAATCAAGCCAACAACCAACTACTCCAGAAGCAGGCATTCCACTTTACGAGCCTTCTACATCTTTGCCAGACACTCTTGCAAAAATTGACGGACTTCTTGCAAAACCTGCTGATGAGGTTACAAATAGAGATCTTTTTGAGGCCATTGCGGATTCTTTCGCAACTCGTTGTACCCAGTATAAAGATCAAGGTATCAAATGGATCGATCCGGAAACAGGAGCTGAGGATGATGTAGATTGGGAAAGGGAGGATGAAAAAGCCTTTTACTTCGAGGGGGACAGAAGAGTTGGGATATCATATGATCGAGACACTCATGAGCAAGCATGGATTGATTTACCTGAAGCACCAGTTATCGTATTCATGCCTGTCAAAGATGATACTTTGATTGTTTTGGAGGATTATTCGTCTCAAGAACCTGGTGGAGAAGTCCCTTCAAGACAAGTTGCATCACTTGGAGCAGCAATCAACACAAATGTCCTTCAAACCTTAGCAATGGGCTTAAAAAGTCCACTCGGACCTATCTAGAATTTCATCTTATTTCCTCATTCCTGGGTCTGTCTGACTTACCCTTTGAAGTAATTTTTCCTGAAAATTGGTTAATGTCCCTACAATGTGGGTTGCATGAGTCCCCATAAGTTGAGGGTTATCAAACTTTGAAATTCCTAACTTTACCCCAGCTTCTATCAACCTTTGTTGATAAATTTCTTCTTCGGATAATCGAAACAGTGACATTCTTACGGTTTCATCAGGGATATCATTAATAAAGAAATTTGCGGCTACTGCGGAAAGCAACATTCTTAACCCACCACCGTGTTTTGTATTTGAAAAAACATGAAAAAGGCTAGCTCTTTCCTTTAACCCTTTATCCTGAAAATGCATAGCAAATGAAGCTAAGGTTCCTTCTGATAATTGCGGAACCCCTAGATCTGACAGACACTCGAGTGCAATATCGGTTGTTCTGTGTTCAAATGGCAACGCAGGTTGTTCCATACTCCAAATTATATCCCTGCTCCATTCTCAGTCAAGAGACTTGATCAGTATCAATGAAATCTGGTTGATTTCATGATAATCAATTTACAATGAGAAGAGTGAATAGAAAGATTGTTATTCTAAGAACAATACATGGGCTCTTTGCCCTTTATTTTATCCTGTGTATCTTTTGTATCTACTATGCAATATTTACTTTAAGTCTTGATATTTATTTAGGTATTGCTATAAGTAGTCTTGTTGTTGAGGGCATCATGGTATTTCTTCTCAATAGGGGTGATTGTCCGTTGATACACATACAGCGTAAAATCGGTGATGAAATACCTTTTTTTGAGTTATTTTTGCCTAAAAAGACTGCTAAAAAGGCAGTACCATTTTTTCTTTACATCACTTTCTTTGGTCTTTTGATTCTTGCAGTAAGAGTCTACCTAAATTATTAGCGTTCGCTATTCATCCTCTAGTAAGTTATAATGAGTTTAGTGCCCCGTTAATTTCCTTCCGCACCGTTCATTTCTTTTCTGGTTATTATGCAAAAATTAATAAAAAATAAGTACGCTAATTTCTATCTGAATGCAGCGTCCAAACTTGGTTTAGAATACGTTATTTTGAACGAAAAGGTTGGATTGGCTAGAATTTTTAACAATGCTACTGAGCTTGATATTAGTTCAAATATTTTGGGTGTTAATACTCAAATAAGCTCAAGCCTGTCAGTAAATAAATCAAAAACATCTCTGCTCCTTCAGGAAGAGAATTTACCTACACCAAGCTTTAAAATATTCACCAATCAACAGAGAGCCGTTGACTACGCTTCTGATCATTTGCAAAATGGTACTCTTGTTGTCATTAAACCGTTAAGCGGATCGCTTTCAATTGGGATAACTGTTAATCCTTCGACAGTTTCTCAAATTAAAAAGGCAGTTGCCGAGGCTTTTGAAGGAAATTCAATTATCATGATAGAGGAATATATTCCCGGAAGACATTTCAGAATTACAGTGTTTGATGACGAAATAATTGCCGTAACTGAGAGAATAGCTGCAAATGTGACATCGAATGGAACAAGTTCTATAGAACAACTTATTATTGAAAAAAACAAAGAAAGAAGAAAATTGGAACTTCCCCCAATTCATTTGCGCATGAAAGATCTTCACTATCTGAAAAAGGAAAAGATAGAATTGTCCAAAGTATATCCTTCAGGATGCAATATCATTTTACAGTTGGGCTGTGATTTAGATATTGGAGGCGAACGTGTAAGAATTGAAAGAGAACTTATCCACCCTGATAATAGCGAACTTTTTAAAAATGCAGCAAAAGTATTGGGCCTTAGATTTGCGGGCATTGATTACATCTCACCTGATATTTTACTTTCTCACAAAACTATTAAAACGGCTATTAATGAAATAAATAGTGCTCCAGATTCTGATGTTCACTATAGAGATACGTATCCAAATGATAATTATGCAGCTGAGCGAATCGTTGAAAAAATATTCAATACAAAAGTCGTATTTGTTAAGGAGAACACGCTAACACTTCCATTTACTCAATTCTTAACAAGAGTTACTAAAAAGATAAGTGATATTCAGATAAACTAAAGTTTTCCTCCACATAATTTTTCTGACCACAAACCTACCCTCAATCTCTCCGCCTCGATCTGAGCTGATTTGTATTCTTTCTGATGTTTATACGGGGTATCATAAGTGTACTCGTAAGCAAATCCTGACTTTATCATTTCAAGTCCATAATCAATATTGTTAGGTAGAAAAACATACCGCAAAAGTCTGCCATATTTATCCTTATCCCCTTGCGATGGATCTGATTCTAGTCTAACAGTTTGGCTTGTCAGTAAACCTTTGGCCTTATCTGAGGCCTCTTTCCCAAAACACTCGACTTTGCGCCGGGGGTCTACAGTTTCTGGTGTATTTATCCCCAAAACTCGTACTTTTAGTGTTGAGTTATTAAAAGAAACACTAAATGTGTCTCCATCGACAACTTTTACGACTTTATACACACTTGGGACATTCTGTTTGGGAGCATCCCTAACAGACAATACATTCTTTTGGGGGTAATTTTGATTGTAAACTTGAAATCCCAGGAATAGGAGAAAAACAATAGATGATACTAAAAGGCGGATATTTTTACGCGACACAGAGCCAGTATACTACGAATTGATTGAGAGTATTTTGTAAGAAATTGTACCTTTTGGAGCCTCAAAGGAAGCTTCCTCCCCTACTTTTTTACCCATAAGCGCGCGCCCTAAAGGCGAATGCTGAGAAATCTTCTTTTCTAATGGATTTGCCTCATAATCTCCCACAATATTAAATACTGTCTTACCACCATCACTTTCAACGGTAACTATGCTTCCAATAGATACTTTCCCATCACTTCCCTCAATAATGTCAGCCAATTTTATCTGTATTTCTGTTCGAAAAATCTGGCTATCTATCGAGCGAAGTCTTGATTTTGCAGCTGTATAAAGACCATTTTCAGACAGATCTCCCATAGCACGAGCTTCAGCAAGATTTTTGACTGCCTGAGGTCTATCTTTTATAAGGTTGGCTAGTTCTTCATTCAGTTTTTCAAATCCTTCTTTTGTAATGGGGATACGCTTTATCCGGGAATTCATAACACTTGTCTTTAGTTTGCTCATAAATAAGTTGTATCTATTATATCCTATTTTTGGTATAATGAAACTTATAGTATGACACGTGTGCCCGCGTGTCGTTTTTTTATTTTAATATGGATACACAAATTCGAAACATTGCCATAATCGCCCACGTTGATCACGGGAAAACTACTCTTGTGGATTCAATGTTAAAACAAACCCACACGTTCCGAGACAATCAAAAGGAAATGACCGAAACTCTCATCATGGACTCAAATGACCTGGAAAAAGAGAAAGGTATTACCATTCTTTCAAAAAACAACTCGGTAAAATACAAGGATGTTAAGATCAATATCATTGACACTCCAGGACATGCTGACTTTGGAGGAGAAGTTGAGCGCATCCTTAATATGGCAGATGGAGCTATTCTTCTTGTTGATGCTGTTGAAGGTCCACTTCCCCAAACAAAATTTGTACTTAAAAAGGCTTTAGAGCAACATTTGAAGATCATTCTTCTTATCAACAAAATTGACAAAAAAGATGCCAGACCACAAGAGATCATACAAGAGGCAGAAGGACTTTTCTTAGAACTTGCTACTCACGATGATCATCTCAACTTTAAGACTTTGTATGCGGTTGGGCGTGACGGGAAGGCATTTGATACTTTGCCTGAAAATTACACTCAAGACACACAGGGTGATTTATCTCCACTTTTTGAAGCTATAGTGTCTGAAATCCCAAACAGCGTTAAGGACGAAGACCAGCCTTTCCAAATGCTTATTTCTACCCTTGATACTGACCCACACGTAGGAAAGATCTGTATCGGAGCCGTAACAAGAGGAAAACTCAAAAAGGGAGATATGGTTTCTTTAGTTGATGAGGACAAGGTCATTGGTACAAGCCGTGTACAAAAACTCTTTACAAGCGTCGGGCTTGACCGTGTTGAGGTTGAAGAGGTATCTTCAGGTGACATAGTTGCAATCGCCGGAATCCCACAGCTTACCATAGGTCAGACTGTGACAGATCCATCTACGCCTGTCAGCCTTCCAAAAATTCATGTCGAAGATCCGACCATCAGAATAACCATTGGACCCAACACAAGCCCTTTCTTGGGTAAAGAAGGAAAATTGCTTTCTTCCTCTCAGATAAAAGATAGACTCTTAAAAGAAAAAGAGACCAATTTGGGTCTTAAGATTGAGCAGGCAGAAGGGTCATCAAATTTTGCAGTTTCAGGACGTGGTGAGCTTCATCTTGCAGTTTTGATTGAAAACATGCGTCGTGAAGGATTTGAACTAGAAATATCAAAGCCACAGGTTATCTACAAAACAGTTGATGGAAAGGTCCATGAACCATACGAAGAAGTCACAATTGATGCAGGACAGGAATATATAGGTGCGATCAGTGAGGAATTTGCCAAAAGAAAAGCAACACTCATCAATATGTCACCGGAACCTGGTAATATCACCCGGTTTGTATACAAAGTATCAAGTAAAAATTTGCTTGGTATCAGAAATATTTTACTGACAAAGACTCGTGGAACGGTTGAACTTAACACGTTCTTTTTAGGGTACTTTCCCAAAGAAGAATCTGCAGTTGAAGAACAAAGAAATGGAGTACTTATTTCATTTGATTCAGGTAATGCTCTTTCTTATGGACTTGAGAATGCTCAAGAGCGTGGAACGTTATTTATCAAACCAAATACACCTGTATATGAGGGTATGATAATCGGAATTTCGACTCGGGACCGCGATATGGAGATAAACGTGACAAAAGGAAAGAAAATGACGAATGTCAGATCTTCAACGTCTGATTTCTCTGTTCAGATAAATACTCCTGTCGAGCTTTCATTGGAACAGGCTTTGGACTTTATCAACGCTGATGAGCTTTTAGAAGTAACTCCGCAAAGCATCAGACTTCGAAAGAGATATCTTTCAGCAGTTGAGCGGAAAATAAGCACACGAAAGAATTAAGTTGAACCTCAGTTGGGTATTTGATACCATTAACTCACATGAAAAGAATATTCCCCACCCTTTTACTGTCTGCTGCCTTTTTACTGATTTCTATTACAAGAGTCCATGCTCAAGATTTTTTTAATCCTGACCCATTGATTCCGGAAGTTGCTACTGATTCAGCATCTGCTTCAGAGTCGGCAAAAGAGGCCGCAGCAATCGCAAAGATACAGCAACAAGACGTTACGCGTCCGGAAGGACCTGAGGATGCCGCAGCACTTAATTTATTCAAGCAAAGACCAGCTGACAAACTCAATTGGTACAATCTCATGGCATTTCTCATACAGTCTTCCGTGAAAGCCGGTGTGCCTTCAAGAACTGTCATTCTTATTCTGCTTTTACCTATGCTTGCAACAATTATTGCCTTTATTAGACACGTTATTGGTCTTCCGAGTATCGGAATGCTTGTACCAGTTGCGCTTTCTATCACTCTTCTATCCACAGGTATCACAGCAGGGCTGATACTGTTGGCAACAATTATTTTCTCTTCAACTGTGGCAAGAATTCTACTTAAGAAGGTTCGCATCATGCAGCTTCCCAAAATGGCTTTCTCGATGTTCATTGTATCTATCTTTCTTTTCCTTACGCTAACTGTATCTGCTATGGCAGGGATTTTGGTAGTAAAGCAGCTCTCTATATTCCCGGTACTTCTACTTATACTTTTGTCTGAGCAAATCATTGCGGTACAACAAGAGAGAAGCGCTCAGGAAATGGCAATCATTTCAATGGTGACTTTTGCCATAGGTATCTTAGGATTTCTACTACTCTCGTCTATCCATCTGAGAAATACAATCCTTCTCTACCCTGAATTCATACTGATACTCATTCCACTTAATATAGTGGTTGGTAGGTATTTTGGCCTTCGACTCATGGAATATTTCAGGTTTTCCTCAATAATGCGCCATGGCAGTAAGTCGTAACATTTTGGGCATGAACGCCCGCAATTTTCTCTATATCCGCCGCTACAATTCACCGGATGCAAAAAAGATAGCGGATGATAAATTAGAGACCAAAAACACGCTCATTCAAAATGGGATAAAAACTCCTACGCTTTTTTCTATCTTCTATGACCGGGATTCTATCAAAAATTTCGTATGGACAGACCTTCCGGAAAGAGGATTTGTCATAAAACCTGCAAGAGGATACGCCGGGGCAGGAATACTTGCAATCAGAAAGTGGGACGGCGAGGTAGGGACAACTGCAAATGGACAAACCTACACCATAAAACAGCTTGAGTCACACATCCTTGATATTTTGGAGGGTGCGTATTCACTGAAATTTCTACCCGATAATGCTTTTATTGAAGAACGTCTCCACCCGCATCCGTTCTTTAAAAAACTGACCGGATATGGAATTCCTGACATGAGGGTTATTGTTTTTAATAGGATCCCTGTTATGGCCATGATCCGTCTCTCGACAGAAGAGTCACATGGTAAGGCCAACCTGCATCAAGGAGCTATCGGATTTGGAATAGATATCAGAACTGGTATTACGACTCATGCAATTCTATACGACCAACAGATATCCTATATCCCTAACACAAAAATTAAGACGAGGGGAATCAAAATTCCAAATTGGGAGGAGGTATTACTCCTTTCATCCAAAACGCAGGAGATCTCAGGGCTTGGATACGCTGGAATTGATATTGTATTTGATGGACAACAAGGTCCAATGGTCCTTGAGGTAAATGCACGTCCTGGCCTTTCAATTCAAAATGCCAATAGAGCATCTTTGAGATCAAGGCTTGAGCGCGTTGAAAATATCATCATCCCTACCCCGGAACGTGGGGTTGAGATAGCTAAAAATCTTTTTACAGAAAGCTTCTCTGAAAAAGTCAGCATATCTCCCAAAATTTTGACCATTATCCAAGAAGTTACTTTTTATAGAAATGGTGAACCTATTACTGTCAAGGCAAAGCTTGATACTGGTGCTTTTAGAACATCAATTGATAGAAAATTTGCAGAACTTTTAGATCTTCAGATCCTCAACGAAAAAGTCTTTGTAAAGTCAGCGAGCGGTGAAAGCTTTAGACCAACAGCAAAGACTTCTTTTATATTAGGAGGCAAAAAAATAAATACTGTGATTTCGATAGTAGACAGATCAAACCTTAAGTACCCCGTAATTATTGGGCACAGGGATATGAAGGACTTTCTGATAAGACCGGTAAATGACCAACCGTACGATCCTGAAGATGATGTGGAAGAATAGATAAAAGAAGACTATTTCCCTTTTTGAGCTTTGATTCCGAGTGTCTTTTTAGAAACCTTTGTTACTTTCTTGACTGCTTTTTTACGAGACTTTTTCTTTTTGATCTCAATATTTTCAAGCTTTACGATAGATGGAGCATTTAAAGGAAAAATCCGGTCAACGTCCACTCCATCAATGAATTGTCTGACAGTTACCATCTTGTTGTCTCCAGCTCCTCTGGATTTCATTATCTTTCCCTGAAAAGCTACGATCCTTTCTTTTTTACCTTCAACAAATTTTTGAAAAACCTTTACAGCCATACCCGCTCGAAGATCAAGCGCTGGTTCGACAATTGATTCCGTCTTTTTTTCCATAATCGTTGTATTATACACAAATGAGGCTCAAAGAACAAGATTCTTATTTACTCGCGGCTTTGAGGAATTCGACAAAAAGAGGATGAGGACTCATTGGTCTACTTTTATATTCCGGGTGTCCCTGGGTCCCCATAAAGAATGGGTGCGTGCTTTTTGGAAGCTCAATAATCTCAACTAAGTTTTCGACAACAGAGCGGGCTGATATAACAAGCCCTGCTTTTTCAATCTCAGGTGCAAACTCATTATTGAACTCGTATCGGTGTCTATGTCTTTCAGATGTAAGACCGGTCTTTTCATTCTTCATGAGTTTTGCTTTTTTGTATATTTCAAAAGCCCGCGTCCCTTTTTTGACTATCGCATCCCAACTACCTAGCCTCATCGTACCCCCATATGCACGTCGAGCCATAAGCTCTTTTTGATTTTCGATCATGTGTATCACCGGGTGTTTTGATTTAGGGTCATTTTCGGTAGTATTTGCGTCCTTCCACCCCAAAATGTGTCTAGCAAACCCAACGACTGCAAGTTGCATCCCGTAACAAAGCCCCAAATACGGAATCTTTTTGTCTAAAGCGTACTCAGCAGCTTGTATCATGCCTTCTGACCCTCTCTCTCCCCAACCAATCGGCACTATAATTCCATCAGGCTTTCCTATCGCAGACTCTGACCCTTCTTTTTCTACTTTTTCAGCATTTACCCAACGGGTTACCACCTCAACATTTGCTCCCCAGGAAGCATGCTCAATAGCATCAAGTAGTGCTGCGTATGAATCTCTCAACTGGTACTCCCCTGTCCCAAAATATTTTCCAACGATTGCAATCTCAATTGTTGAGGCTTTCGGCTTTTTTATGTTCTCAACCATTTTTTCCCATTGTGAAATAGCTGGTTTTTTTGCAGGAAGTCCTAATTTAAGAAAAATTCTTTTCTCAAGCCCTTGCTTGTGTAAAATCATTGGGATTTCATAAACAGTCTCAAGATCCGGATTTGAGATAATGTCCTCTGGGTGCATATTGCAAAAAAGCGCGAAGCGGTCACGTCTTCTCTGATCCAAATATCTTGTAGATCGGGCGATAATAAAGTCAGGCTGAATCCCCATGGAATTTAAAGTTCTTACCGATAACTGGGTGGGTTTTGTCTTGGGTTCTCCCAAATGTTGAGGGGTTGGAACATAACTTACATGGACATGAACAACGTCTCCAGGATTTTTGAGCGTCATGATTCGGGAGGCTTCATAGTAAAAAATATTTTGATACTCACCTGCTGTTCCACCAAGTTCTATGACGACTATGTCAGCTTTACTTTCTTTTGCTACATGATTGATCCTCGCGATAATCTCATCTGTTATGTGGGGAATAGCCTCTACATCCTCTCCGTTGTATTCAAATCGTCTTTCCCGATCTATAACTGTCTGATAAATTCTCCCCATCGTGACAAAATTATTTTTGCCCATATCCTCATTGAGGAATTTTTCGTATGACCCGATATCCATGTCTGCTTCCGTTCCATCTTCACAAAGAAATGGATCCCCATGCTCTATCGGATTTATTGTTCCAGCATCCAAATTAAGATAGTTTTCAAATTTTATGGGAGCTATTTTGTACCCTGCTGATTTTAGAAGAAATGAGATTGAAGAAGCTGTGAGACCTTTTCCTATTCCGGATATTACTCCTCCGGACACGAAAATAAATTTTGTTCTCTTTTTTGTGAGCGGCACGATTTATACTATCAAATCGGGAAAATCGTGTCAACAGGAAGTTTTATTTCCTCTATTTAGCGGCTTCTGATTGCTCATTTGCGGACAACTCAATCATCTTTAACTTGTCTCGCTTCTCGTTAGTTTTATTCCATTCTTCAACCAGCTTGTTGTTCTTGGTGATAAGTCCGTCGGCGCTAATTCCGGCTGATGTTTCTTGATTTTCTTTAAAAACAACTTTTTGTGTATCTATCCTTCCGGCTTTAAATAAGAAAAATGCACCGGCACCTCCAAGGATAACTGAGGGGATCAGTAAAAGCGCGCTTCGCGTTCCATCATTTGCCCCCTGAAAATAAAAGAAAGCAACACCAATACCACATATAAAAAGAGAAAATCCTACGAATGTAAATAGTATAACTTTCTTCACAGTTGTTAAAGAATAGTAAAAATTGAGAGTCTTTGCAATCTATGTCTCGATGTGTTTTATGGCTTTTAGCTTGTCACGCATCCTTGAATGCTTTTCGAAAGAACTGATAATGTCTTTGTGCCGTGAAAGAAGAGTCTCTCCATTGTTACTATTTGTAGGCTCTGAGAGAATAGTTCTAGTGTGATCTTGTCTTCCGGACCTGAAAAGAAGAACGACACCCATAACTAAAAGAATAAGAGCGATAACAACTGAGATGACGGATAAATGTACTGGATCAGCCAGATTTATGTACAACAAGTAAAAACCAAAAATGGCAATTGTAAAGCTTAGGATGGTCTCAGAAACCCTTCTTCTCATGAGCGGGGTACCAGAATCGAACTGGCTTCTCTACCTTGGGAAGGTAGCATACTACCGGTATACTAACCCCGCTTGTGCAAAAGTTTGTATAGCGGCAAGCTTTGGCTTACCGGTATACTAACCCCGCGAACACAAGATATAGTATATCAAATAGCTTTTTGTAACTACTCTCGAAGAGAGCAACGTTCTTGCTGGAAGCAAGGTTGTTACGGTCTTGGAAGATTTAATACATTGCCTGAAAATATAAGTCCTGGATTTTCCAACTTATTCGTATTTGCAATGTCTGTCCATCTATACCCATCTCCATATGCTCTGACAGCGATATCCCAAAGATTATCATCCCTAACAACAGTGTAAGTTGCTCCAGTTATACTTGTGGCTCCAACAGGTGCTGCACCAGTTGTTGGTGGTGCCATAGTCTGTTGAGTCGACTCTTGCTGCATTACTACAGTTTTGTCGACAGTTGGAATAATAAGTTTGGTCCCGCTAGACAGCGCTTCTGGGCTTGTTATGTTATTTGCTTCCGCAATAAGGTGCCATTTAAATCCGTCGTTGTAGGATTTTTCTGCGATACTCCATAACGTTTCGCCTTCTTGTACCGTGTAACTGTTGTCATTGATTTTCTGAACTGTATTTTGTGTCATTGCTGCCTCATCATCAATTTGAGCTCTATTTTGCGAAAGAGATTTGATGCCAAGCGCAATCACGACAAAAAGTACTACGACGGTGACGATCCCGTAAATCAAACTCTTGTAAGAATCTGATCCCTTCATAAGCGTTGTGACACTAAATGATTCGTCTAATATTGATTGTTTTGTTTTCTTTGTAAGCATACTATTACTCCTCTCTGGGCAAGAATGTGGCAGTGGACAGCGGGCATTGTGGCAGTGGCAGGTACTTTTGCGGGGTGAACGGGACTCAAACCCGCGACCTCTTCCGTGACAGGGAAGCGCTCTAATCAACTGAGCTACCACCCCAAGAGTTGCACTCTTGGGGTGGAGGAAGGATCTAAAAGATCCTGACTACCACCCTTGGGTGGCCCTTCCGAACTACCCTGAGACTAACAACTTCTGGTTCAGTTATTCTACCATCCTCCTCACCGTCCAGTCAATAGCCTCAAAATCATTTTGTATGATATTATATTTTTATGAAATCGTTTACGAATGAAGAGATTGCTAGACTCTTAAGGCAAGTCGCAGCTTCATATACAATTCAAAATGAGGCCAAATATAGATTTCAAATACTTGCATACCAAAAGGCTGCCGATTCTATTGAAACCGCTAGCACAGAAATAAAAGACCTACTACAAGACAATGCATTAGACAAACTTGACGGTGTCGGAACAAGCATAAAAGGACATATCACAGAACTGTTTGAGAAAGGACACGTTGAATACTTCGATTCCATTCTTGAGGGTGTTTCTCCTGCTGTATTCCCTCTTCTTGATATACCTTCTTTTGGACCCAAGAAGGCATATAAGATAGTTTCTGCATTTAGTCTGGATGATCCAAAAACAGTAATTACAGACGTATACAATTTAGCCAAAGAAGGTAAGATTGCACCTCTTGATAGCTTTGGTGACAAATCCCAAAGTGACATAATCCGTGCTATTGATGAATACAGATTAGGTAAAACTAAATCCTCAAGGATGATATTGGCTATGGCCATGGAGATTTCGGATACTATGCTTTCCTACCTCAAAAAAGACAAGAATGTCTTGGAAGCATACACGCTTGGCAGCCTCAGACGCATGAAGTCGACGACCGGAGACATCGATATTGCAGTCAGCTCAAACAACCCGAATGCAGTTCTGGACCATTTCAATGCATATCCATATAAAGACAGGATAATTGAACGTGGGGATATCACTTCTTCCATAATACTTTCGGGAAACAAGCAGATTGACCTTATGGTACTAAAGCCAGAGATGATGGGTTCTTTACTTCAACATTTCAGTGGAAGCAAAGAACATAACGTTCACCTTCGAGAATATGCCCTCAAAAAAGGCTATTCACTATCCGAGAAAGGCATAAAAATGAAGGATGGAACACTTAAGACTTTTGATAATGAAGAGAAATTTTACAATTTTCTTGGCTTAGACTTTGTGCCACCGGAACTTCGGGAGAACCAAGGGGAGATCGAAGCAGCAATAAAACACACTTTACCAAAACTAATAGAGCTAGACGACATCAAGGGAGATTTTCATATACATTCGGATTATCCTATTGAGCCGAGTCATGATCTTGGCAAAAACTCAATGCAGGAAATGATAGATAGAGCTATTCAATTGAAATACGAGTATCTAGGATTTTCAGAACACAATCCAAGTGTAGGTAACCATTCAAATGAACAAATTTTTTCTATACTTAAAAAAAGGTGGGAAAAAATTGAACAACTTAAAGAGAGTAACAAAAGTATACATATAATTAATTTACTCGAAGTCGACATTTTAGCTAATGGGAAGCTTGCGCTTGATGATAAGGCTTTGGATCTGACAGACATGGTAATAGTGTCTATCCATAGCTCTTTTAGAACGCCAAAAAAAGAGATGACCAAAAGAATTCTGTCAGGATTGTCACATAAAAAAGCTAAAATCTTTGCCCATCCATCAGGACGACTCATCAATTCCAGAGACCCATATGAAGTGGACTGGAAAGAGTTATTCTCGTTTGTAAAGGAGAACAACAAAGCACTTGAGATCAACTCTTGGCCTACAAGGCTTGATCTGTCAGATACGCTTGTCAAAGAAGCAAAGGATATGGGAATACGCTTTGTAATTAACACAGATAGTCATGCTACAGAACACATGGATAATATGCCATATGGAGTTGCTGTCGCCAGACGTGGATGGTGCGAAAAGAAAGATATCATAAATACACTTCCCTACAAAGAACTTGCTGATTGGATCGCAAGTTAATACTACGGTTTATTTATTTTGATTTAAACAATGACTTGTGTCATAATATGGTTAGTATGAATCTAATAATCGGAATCGTCATATTTTTTATCGTTGCCATCGTCGCTTACGTTTGGCTTTCTTACAATTCGCTAGTCACTCTCAATGAAAGAATAAAGGAGGCTATCAGCGGAATTGATGTACAACTCAAAAGAAGAACTGATCTTATTCCAAATCTTGTAGAAACCGTAAAAGGTTATGCAAAGCATGAGAAAGAGGTTTTCGAAAATGTTACCAAGGCAAGGTCTGCTATGATGAAGGCTGAAGGTCCTCAGGAAAAGGGCAAAGCTTCCGACATGTTAACCGGAGCTCTAAAGAGTCTTTTTGCAGTTGCAGAAGCTTATCCAAATCTTCAGGCTAGTGAAAATTTCAAAGAACTTCAAGATGAACTATCAGACACTGAGAACAAGATCTCATACTCAAGACAATTCTATAATTCTAATGTTTTGGCATACAACACGAAAATAAAGATGTTCCCTTCTTCTCTTATTGCCCGCCAATTCGGGTTTTCTGAAAAAGAATTCTTCGAATCAGAAGAATCAGACAAAAAACCGGTTAAGGTGACCTTCTAACACCTCAAGGTCATCCCGTTCTGTGCGGGATCCATAACACATGACAATTTATTCAACAATTGGTTCTAACAAAAGAAAAACGTGGTTTCTGATTATTTTTTTCATGATATTTTTCTTTCTCGTTTCTTATGTCTTGGGTAGAGCACTGGGATACGGATCTTCCCTTGCAGGAATCATGCTTATTATCTCAGGAATCATGTCTTTTGCCTCTTACTACTATTCAGACAAGATCGTTCTTTCTATGTCAGGGGCACAACCAGCTGATGAAAAAAAACATAGAGATCTGATAGAAAGCGTTGAGAATCTTTCCATTGCCTCAGGTCTACCAAAACCAAGGGTTTATGTTGTAAACGACCCAGCACCGAATGCTTTTGCAACAGGGCGGGACCCTCACCATGCAGCGGTTGTTGCTACAACCGGAATCCTAGAAAAGTTGTCCAAATCAGAGCTTGAGGGAGTTATCGGACATGAACTATCCCATGTTAAGAATTACGATACCAGACTTATGGGGGTTGTCAGTATATTGGCTGGATCAATTGTCATCCTTTCCGATTTTTTTATGAGAAGTCTTTGGTGGGGTGGACGTGACCGAGACCGCAACAGTTCAAGTGGAATTTTTCTCATTATTGGTCTTGCCGCTGCTATCCTTGCCCCAATTGGTGCAACGCTTATACAGCTAGCGATATCTAGAAGGCGCGAATATTTGGCCGATGCTGATGGAGCACTTCTCACGCGTTACCCGGAAGGGCTTGCTCGTGCACTTGAAAAGATATCTACCGACAGAAATGTGTTAAAACACGCATCTAATGCAACAGCACATTTGTATATTGAGAATCCCTTCAAAGCCGATTCTAAAAGGAAATCCAATTCTTTTCTTACTGGACTCTTCTCCACACATCCCCCGATTGAAGAGAGAGTCAAGTTACTGCGGAATATGTAGCTACTCCTGGTATAATTAACTCATGCGTCACTCACTTCTCGCGGGAAAGGTAGTTGCTAAAGTGTCCAAAATGCAAGGTAGATCCGGGTCTACATGGCCGGGTCACGTAGCTTTAAAGACAGATAAAGCCTTTATCAGAAAAGTAATTTCCAAAAACCCAGATCTTAAAGTCATTCTCGTAGCAGGGACAAATGGCAAGACAACGACTACAAAGGCTCTTTGTCATATATTGCAGACGAATGATATTTCAGTCATTACTAACAATGCAGGTGCAAATCTCCTCAATGGTCTTGCCTCTACTCTTGTTCTAAAATCCGATCTGACAGGAAAAATAAAAGAAAAGGTATTAATTTTTGAAGTAGATGAAAACTCATTGCCCCTCGTTCTCTCTGAAATACCTAATCCATCAGCCATAATTTTACTAAATCTTTTCAGAGATCAATTAGATAGATATGGGGAAGTAAATGCAACTTCCGAGAAATGGACCACCTCCATAAAAAAACTTTCTGAAAAAACGCTCGTTGTCGCAAACTCAGACGACCCACAAATTGCACATGTTGCAAGCTTTGCAAAAAACAAAGCTTATTTTACCATCGACAATACCTTTAAAAAGGGGACATTACTTTCCCATGCGGTTGATTCAACAACCTGTCCTGTTTGTAACCACTCCCTAACCTACTCTGGTATCTCTTATTCTCATTTGGGTAACTACAAATGCAGCAATTGTCAATTCTCAAATCCAAAAGCAAAATACTATTCTTTCAAAACAAATCTTATGGGATCGTACAACATATATAACCTAACATCTGTCATTCTTACAATAGACAAAATATTTGGGATACTACCCTTCACTTCAATAGAATCATTAATATCGTTCAAGGCGGCATTTGGCAGACAAGAAATTATTGAAGTTGAAGGAAAACGAGTAATGTTATTACTCTCCAAAAACCCTACCGGATTTAATGAAAGCCTAAAAGTAGCTATTGAGAACAAAAGTAGTACACTTCTTATTTTGCTGAACGATAGGATCCCAGATGGACGGGATATTTCATGGATATGGGATGTAGATTTTGAGATGCTGACTGAAAAAGAAATAACGGTAATTGTTTCTGGAGACCGCTCATATGATATGGCAAATAGACTTTTGTTTGCGAATGTCACCCATGAAGTATTTGAAAACTTTGAGACGGCTTACGAAGAAAGCTTGAAACAAACACCCATTGGCAAAATACTTACAATTTTACCAACTTACTCTGCCATGCTTGAAGTCAGAAAACTAATCAGTGGAAAGGCAATCTTATGAACTATAAATTAAAAATTGCTTGGCTGTATCCGGAACTTATGTCTACATATGGAGACAGAGGTAACATAATTGTTTTGCAAAAAATTGCCGAAGACAACGGAATTGAAGTTGAAATTGTTCGAATCAACCAAACTTCTGACTCCGAACTACTAACCACTTGTAATCTAATATTTATGGGTGGTGCTCAAGATCTACAACAAGAAATTGTCAATAAAGATCTACTTGAGAATAAAGGGGAAGTTCTAAAACAAATGATTGAAGATGGTACTCCTGGACTTTACATCTGTGGGGCTTTCCAATTCCTGGGAAATTACTATAAAGATGCATACGGAACAAAAATCGAGGGACTCCGCATTTTTGATATGCATACTGAAAGTTATAAAAACAAACCACGCCTCATCGGGAATTGCGTAATCTCCCAAACTAAACCCTCTACCCTAAACGCTAAACCCTTCCTTGTAGGTTTTGAGAACCATGGAGGGAGAACATATCTCTCTGACAAATCGCAGGCTTTTGCGAAAGTTGAGCTAGGGCATGGCAACAATGGAACTGACAAAACTGAAGGAATACACTATAAAAATTCAATCGGAACATATCTACATGGACCTATTTTACCTTCAAACCCAGAGCTAGCTGTCTACCTGTTGGAACTTGCTTACGAAAAAAAATACGGGGAAAAAATCACTCTGAAATTTGAAGATGTCCTCTCCAAAAAAGCAAAAACTGCCATTCTAAAAAGACTTGGCGCTAAACTTTAACGGATAACATCCTCCAAAAACATTGTCCCTGCCAAATCAAGATGCAACATAAAATCTTGCGCAAACTTTGATCTTTTCTGAGGTTTTCTGCCCAAAGCATCCTGAGCACGGGTATTTCCTACAAGCAATAGTTCAAATGATTTCTTAATATCTTTTTGGTATTCCTGTAGTAGCTGTTCTGCTTCTTTTAATTTATCTCTATGAACAAGCGAAGCGAAATTGTCGGAAAAATCATTATCTGATTGAACAATCGAAACTACTATATGATTACTAACCATCATCGATTTTCCCAACTTCAAAAGATTAGAGACTTCTTCAGGTTTTAATAACGATTCTATGTTTCCCAACCCTGATTCTACTGTAGGTCCTTCTATAACCTCTCTTAAGAAGTGGACCATCTGCTTTGGAGAGGCCACACATACGGTGAGCTCGCCAACCATAGTCCCTGCTTTTTCAGCCTCTTCAACGAGTCTGTCGGGATCAAAACTTACCCTATCAAAGTCTTCCTTTGAAATATTGTCATGTTGCACCACCAATGTTGTGGCAGCAAAAGCTCCTAAGGCAACCGATGCGTCCAACAAGACATCGACAGGTATTTCTCCAGTAGGCATAAGTGGATTTTCAGCACGGAACACAAGATAATGGGGCAGATAGGCCATACCCGCAAGTAAATCCCGTGTCTCGCCTACACTTAATGGACGAGTTGTATCCCCATCTTCCCGTGACGCAATCTGGATATCCCTCACGTATTTGAAGGCGCTCAAATTTTGTTGGTAGTGCTCATTTAACCTTCTCCTCTCAAGTCCACTCATTGGTTTTTCATGTGGCTCCCCATTTGGATACCTACTTGGACTATCTGAAAATGGACATTTCTGTAGCTCAAAGTCGATACCAGCCGTATGAGGATTTTCCACTCTTCTATTACTATCAAGAGGGATACCTGTTGTATCGGTAAAGTAGGTCATATGCATATCAAACAAAGAAACCGATGGGGCTAATTTTGGAGTACTTTCAGATGGTGCGAGTGTTTCTGCCATAAATTTAACGTAAATATTTTTTTCTTCTGTCTGAGGCTTTTGCGCTAGATACTTTTACAAAAGGTCTATTTAACCCACCATTTCTTATATATTTTGCTGTCGTGAGATTGAGGCTTTCTTCAAATACCTCGAGAGGAACGTTGTCTTGATAGTCATAATCCCTACCTAATGCAAAATTGGCAGCTGCTTGATTTATAAGCATGAGAGTAACTTCTTGGGCAACGTGCTGAAGATATGATTCGGCAGCAAGTTGCATTTCTTCCTGTCTTCCACTTGAGTATAATTTATGTAGCATTGCATATACATCCAGATCCACTACTCTAAGCTTATTGATCGTACCTACCCCTTCATACATCGCTTTTCCGTAAGCGAATAGATTGGATAATTCAGATTGATCTACAAATTTTGGAAGTGAACCTTCGCCGGTTCTTGTTGGACCTTCAATTACTGCTTTGAAGAAGTGAGCCATTAGCTCTGGGGAGGCTGCACAAACGGTTTTCTCACCAACCAATCGACCTGATTTCTCTGATTCTTCGATCATCTGTTGTGGATCAGGCACTTGATCAAGATATTCATCTCCTTCTCCTTTTTGGACTAACATATATGAACCCAGAGCAGCTAGTGAACCTGCAGCGGCATTAGCCATAACTATCAGATCTGTAGGAAGTTCACCTAATCCTTTTACTGGATTTTCGCTTCGATAGACTAAGTAAGCAGCTGCATAGTTGAGAGCCATCAGCACTTCTCTTGTGTCATAAATCGTAAGTGGTTCTTTTCTGTCCTCTCCATCTCTCGTCTGCTCTAGATAATAATCCCGTACAAAACTGAGGTTGCCAAGGATTTCATAGTAGTTTTCTGCCAACCTATCCCGCTCAAGCCCACTCATGGGAATCGCATGAGGTGCTCCATCCGGATATCTACTTGGACTATTTGAATATGGACATGGCTGATATCTAAAATCTATTCCCTCATGCAATTTGTAACCATACGGGTCACGGTCACTGTCTTTTGGGATACTGTCTACATCTGTTAAAGGAGAATCTCCCATCACAATAAGTGTCAGTTGCTGACTAGAATCCATTTGAGGTGTTTCTTTTATTTTGGGGGCAGGTCCCAGCACTTCTGACATGAAATTATTATAGGCTGCGTGAGGCTAAAAGTCAACGTTCCACGCTTATTAACAATAAATATTATACAATTACGCTATGACTGCTAACAAAATTCATTTTATATTGACTGGCGGAACTATTGACTCTGTTTGGAATGGATCAAGGGATACAGCAACCGTTTCTGAGCATTCTGTTTTACCCGAGTATTTCAACAAGTTAGGAAGAAATCTTAAATTCAATACCCAGTTTGAATTTACAGAAGTCTGCATGAAGGATAGTAGGGAAATAAATGAATCAGGTAGAAAAGAGCTTGTTAAGGTGATTGAAAAAAGTGATTCAGAAAGGATTATTGTTACTCACGGCACATATACAATGCCAGATACTGCTCGTTTTCTTAAATCACACTTGACACGTGCTGATCAGACAATTGTAATAACTGGTTCTATGGTCCCCATGGAAGGATTTGACTTTTCTGACGGTCCATTCAATTTAGGTTTTGGCATTGCTGAAGTTGCAAGGCAAAATCCGGGTATTTATGTTTGCATGAATGCAAATACTTTCAGCCCAGATGAAGTTGCAAAAGATACTACTGAAGGAAAATTCTACTCCATCTTCGACGAAAAACAATAAAAATAGTTTATCTACTTGATGTTGCTTCAGTAATCTAGATTACTGTATTATTTTTGCATGAGGAGATATGGATTCTTAGCATCTTCCGATATATCCGAAGCTCTTAACCGTTTACGTGATGCTTTTTTAGCAGCAAAGGACGGAAATGAAGTTACTGAGATAATCAACGGTTTACTTACTGAGGATGAAAAAATTAGAATTGGCAGGAGAATATTAATAGCTGAAGCTCTTCGAAGCGAAGGTAAATACAAGGAAATTGTTCAAATCTCAAATGTAGGTTACTCTACAATTGCGTGGGTCGCAAAACAGATAGTCAGCTTTCCGAAATGTTTTCAACTTGTTTCGATAAGAGGAAGAAAGGTCGAAAAAGAATATAGATCGAAAAGATTTCGCGAAGTCAGTCTGTCTCCGCTCCCTAATCGGAGAAAAGAATATTCTGGAATCAAGCGCTCAGACATTAAAAGATGATTTTGCTACAGTAATCTGGATTATGGTAGTAGCAAAGAGTGAGTTAAAGAAGAATAGCTAAAGTTATGAAGATCCACTTGCGGTTTGAAGCTATCAAATCTATAATCAAGTAATGAAAATAGATGTTAAGAAAGTCGCAAAACTCGCGAATCTCACGCTTTCGCTAGACGAAGAAAAGGAATTCGACAAGCAACTGACAGATATCGTAGGTTATATTGAAAAGCTAAACTCTGTTGATACTTCAAATATTGAGCCCACTGCTCAAGTTACTGGCCTTAAGAATAAAACACGCAATGACGACTTTGCAGACGATAATTTGTCAGTAACAGACGCTCTCTCAGGAACTAAAAAAACACACAATGGGTTGTTTGTTGTGGACAAATTAGTTGATACAACTTAACGTATGGATGTAACAGAATTAACAATAACAGATATTATTGAGGGTTATAAGTCAAAGAAATTTAGTGTCAGTGAGATAGTAAGCGCCTATCTAACACGCATTGAAAAACTAAATCCAACTCTTAACGCATTCATAACAATTGACTCTGAGAATGCAAAGAGAAAAGCACTAGAACTTGATAACTCGTTAACTCGTGAACCCGTTAACGTTTCTCCTCTATTTGGAGTTCCTTTTGGAATAAAAGATATGTTCCTAACAAAAGGTGTTAGGACAACAGCCGCATCAAATGTCTTAAAAGACTATATCCCGCCTTATAGCTCAACGGTTATAGATAGACTTGAGAATGCAGGAGCAATTTCTTTGGGAAAACTCAACCATGACGCCTGGGCTCATGGATCAAGTGGTGAAAATTCTGATTTTGGAAATACCTTAAATCCCTGGAACACTGAATATGTTCCGGGGGGTTCATCATCGGGCTCTAGCGCATCTGTTGCTTCTTCAATGGTCCCATTTGCCACTGGTACAGATACAGGTGGGTCCATTCGCCTTCCTGCTTCTTTTACCAATACTGTTGGGCTCAAACCAACTTACGGACTTGTAAGCAGATATGGAGTCATTTCGATGGCATCCTCACTTGATAGTATCGGTCATTTTTCAAAAACAGTTTTGGATGCTGCACAAATCCTTAACATCACCTCTGGATCAGACGGATATGACGCAACCATTAGACTAGCTCAGGGAGAACAAGAGGATTACCTTGCCAATATTGGAAAGGGTATCCAGGGGATGCGGATAGGTGTACCGAAGGAATACGTTGACAAAGGATTGTCGTCTGAGGTTAAAGAAGTTTTTGAAAACAGCCTTAAAACCCTTCAAAAGCTTGGCGCTGAAATCATAGATGTTTCACTGCCTCATACAGACGAAGGGATAGCTGTCTATTACATAGTCCAACCATCAGAAGTTTCATCAAATTTGGCAAGATATGATGGAATAAGATTTGGAAATGACAGATCATTTTTCGGAAAGGAAGCAAAGAGAAGAATAATGCTTGGAACATATACGCTTTTGTCAGGCTATTATGACGCTTATTACAAAAAAGCCATGCAGGTTAGAACTTTGATAAAACAAGATTTTGATGAAGCTTATAAAAAGGTTGACCTCCTTGTTTCGCCAGTGTCACCAACTCCCCCTTGGAAATTTGGTGAAAAAGTGAATGATCCACTAGCTATGTACCTGTCAGATGCTTTGACAGTAACAATTAATCTTGCCGGAGTTCCTGGCCTTGCAGTACCTGCTGGGTTTTCTAGAAACAAACTTCCAATAGGGATTCAGTTCGTAGGACCTCATTTTTCCGAATCACTACTCTTTCAAGTTGGGCACGCATTTGAACAAGAAACTAAATTTTATTTGGAAAAACCAAAAATATGAATAACACACAATACGAAACAGTAGTTGGCATGGAGATCCATGTGGAACTATCAACTACAACAAAAATGTTTTGTCGATGTCTCGTACCTGAGCTCTCCGACAAACCAAACACCAGAACGTGTCCCGTGTGCCTTGGCCTTCCTGGTGCTTTACCTTTCCCCAACACTAATGCAATTGACTCCTGTATCCAAATTGGACTTGCTCTTAACTGCGCAATAAATAAAGATTCATTCTTTGAAAGGAAAAACTACTTCTACCCAGATCTTGCAAAGGGATTTCAGACCTCACAATTCCTACATCCATTTGGTGAGAAAGGATATCTAGATATTCAACTAAATGGTACGACTAAAAGAATTGGAATTACCCGTGTACACATGGAGGAGGACACCGGAAAGCTTTCACACTCCACAGTGGATGGAAAGGAAGTTTCGCTTATAGATTTCAACCGCTCTGGGGTTCCACTAGTAGAGATTGTTACTGAACCTGATATCAGAAGTGGTGAAGAAGCAAAGATATTTCTAACAGAACTTCAGAAAATCATCCGCTATCTGGGAGTCAGTGATGCTGCGATGGAAAAGGGGCACATGAGACTTGAGCCAAATATTTCACTTCGCCCAGTTGGACAAAAAGAACTGGCAAAATACAAGGTTGAGGTTAAAAATATTAACTCATTTATATTTGTTGACAAAGCAATTCAATTCGAGGAAAAAAGACACAAGGAACTTTTAGATAAAGGAGAAATCCCAGTTCAAGAAACTCGCGGTTGGAATGAATTTAAGAATAAAACCGTGTCACAAAGATCAAAAGAAGAAGCACACGACTATAGATATTTCCCAGAACCTGATATCCCTCCTATAAGTTTGACCGATTCTCAAATCTCAGCTATCAAATCTCAACTCCCAGAGCTTCCGAATGAAAAAGCAGGACGTTTTACTAAGGAGTTCGGGCTTACCGAATACAATGCAGAGATTTTAACTCGGGAAGTCGGTTTGGCTAGTTATTTTGAAGAGGCAGTAAAGGTAGGGACAGAACACAACGTTGATGGCAAGACCGTAGCCAACTGGATCATCAACAAGAAACCAAATATTGATGAGGTACTCCCGGCTTCCTTGGTAAAAATAATTGTTGAGCAAAGTACGGTTGTAAGTTTTGATGAAGAAAAACTAAAAGAAACAGTCAAGCAAATATTCGAGAAAAACCCACAACAAGTTGCCGACTACAAGGCTGGCAAGGTTCAACTTTTGGGCTTTTTCATAGGCCAAACGAAGCAAGCATTGCCTGATGCCAAAGACACGGACCAAATTAGAAATATGCTTACCAAAATGCTAGAATGAATCATGGCAAACGACAACGAAGAATCCCCAAGTCTAACAGGAATGGAAGAATTCAACGAAAGGTTTAAGCCACAAAATCCTAATACAAGAGCTGAACAGAAAACCCCAACACAAGAACAAATCAGAGATGGCATTCGAGCAACTAAGATACACGGAGATATCGGAGTTGAATTGGACATGCTAGCTCGCGGATCAAAATCCAAAATAGAAGTAAAAGAAGCGTTAGCAAATGCTCAACTAAAATTACTAAAAAGATTCGATAAAATGAAAAGTCAACTCGATAGACTCAAAGATATGGCATACCTAGATCCACTTACTGGTTTATTAAATAGACGAAGCTATGATGAATACATGCAGGCTAATTCAGGCAAAAAAAAAGGTATACTTTTTATTGATGTTGATAACTTCAAACAAGTCAACAATTTCGGGTATGAAGTTGGAGATGAAGCATTAAAAATTGTTTCAAATGCAATGCTCGACAGCCGGGGTGGAAATCCTATATTATTTAGAGTTGGTGGCGATGAATTTGTTGCAGTATATGAAGAAACAGATGATCCAACGACCCTAAAAATAAATGCAGAAGAGACAAGAGAAAATGTAGGTTCGACTGAGTTGGAAACAACTACAGGTGAGGTTGTGCCATTTTCAGTAAGTGTTAGTGGAGGGATTTTTGCTGGAGGAAGCCTAGAAGATGTTGATGCTTACAAAAACATGGTATCATCTGCTCTTTTAGCAAATAAACAACAAGGTATAAAAAATGTATCTTATATATTTGGAGTGGATGATATGAAAACAGGAGGAGATACCCCACCTTCTGTACAAGTGTCTGACGCGGCGTAGAATTTATTTATGGCAGATTTTGTTCACCTACATAACCACAGCGAGTATTCATTGCTTGACGGACTATCCCGCATAGATCCTATGGTGGAATATGCCAAAAGGCAGGGAATGAAAGCAATTGCCATAACAGACCATGGAAATTTATATGGAGCAATTAAGTTTTACAAGAAATGCCTTGCTGAAGAAATAAAACCTATCATTGGATGCGAAATTTATGTCGCCAAAAGAAATTTACACGACAAAGAGGCAGGGGTTGATAAGGACTACAATCATCTAATACTTTTGGCAAAGGATCTTGCAGGATACAAAAATTTACTCAAAATCATCACAGTCTCCCACTTGGAAGGGTTCTACTACAAGCCAAGAACCGATGTTGCCTTACTTAAAAAATACAGCGAAGGACTAATTTGCCTTACCGCGTGTGTAAGTGGATATGTAGGAGAACCACTTTTAGAAGGTAAAGAGGCAGAAGCAAAAAAAAGGCTTGAAACACTGATTAATATTTACACGAAAGAAAATCTGTTCTTAGAGATCCAAAGACATACTCATGTCTCTCCTCAGGCGGAATTGAATGAAAAACTTATAGCTCTTTCAAAGGAATACGGCGTAGAACTTGTAGCTACAAATGACAATCATTATATCGAGAAAGATGATGCGGAAGCTCAAGAGCTATTACTTTGCATAGGAACCCAAACAACAATGCTTGATGAGGGTCGAAAACTCTCCATGATAGACTCTCCGGATTTCTATATCAAAACTTCCGAAGAGATGAGTGAGGCATTTAAAGACATCCCTGAAGCAGTTACAAATTCGGTAAAGATAGCTGAAATGTGTAATTTAGAGCTTACTCTCGGAAAGTGGATCATGCCACAGTATGAGGTGCCAAAAGGCATGACAACAGCTGACTATTTCAAGGAGCTCATTGAAGAGAGGCTACCCTTCAGATATCCAAAAGTAACTGATGAAATAAGGGAAAGAATCAATTATGAAATTGAGGTAATACTTAAAAAAGGGTATGAAACCTACTTTCTGACTGTTGCTGATTTTGTGAACTGGGCAAAGGATCACGAAATAAGCGTTGGACCGGGAAGAGGTTCTGCAGCGGGATCTGTGGTATCTTACATATTAAGAATAACTGACGTTGACCCTTTCTACTTCAATCTCCCTTTTGAAAGATTCCTAAATCCGGAAAGACCTTCAGCACCCGATATCGACCTTGATTTTGCTGATACCAGACGGGATGAGGTCATTCAATACGTCACTGAAAAATATGGACATGACAAAGTTGCCCAAATCATAACTTTCGGGACCATGGAAGCTCGGGGATCAGTCCGTGACGCTGGTCGTGCGCTTGGAATGCCATATGCTCAACCTGACAGGATCTCCAAAATGATCCCACCAGGGTGGCAAGGACACCATATGACTATTGATCTTGCACTCACTCAAAGTCCTGATCTTAAGAATGCTTATAACACTGAACCTGAAACAAAAAGGCTCTTAGACATTGCAAAAAAACTGAATGGGGTCGCCCGACACGCATCAGTGCATGCTGCGGGAGTTGTCATAGCAGACAAAGATCTTACAGAGTATGTACCGTTACAAAAAGAAACGAATGGTGACAAGATTGTCACCCAATACGACATGTACACCGTTGGTGAGGATGGGGTCGGACTTCTGAAGATGGACTTTCTGGGACTTCGCAATCTTACTATTATCCAAGAAGCTCTCCGTTTTATTAAAGAAAACCAAAACAAAGAGATAGACTTCCAAAAAATCTCATATGATGACCCTCCGACATACAGACTTTTGGCGAGTGGTGAGACGACCGGCATATTCCAGCTTGAGTCTGCCGGTATGAGACGGTATATCAAGGAGTTAAAGCCGACGACAATTTTTGATGTGATGGCAATGGTTGCGCTTTACCGTCCCGGACCTATGCAAAATATTCCGGACTTTATAGCACGGAAGCACGACCCATCAAAAATCTCTTTCCCAGATCCAAGACTAGAGCAAATCCTAGCTAATTCCTACGGAATCTTGACGTTTCAGGATGATGTCCTTTTGACAACAATTGCACTTGCAGGATACACATGGTTAGACGCTGATAAATTTAGAAAAGCAATGGGTAAGAAAATTCCTGCTGAAATGAAAAAGCAGAAAGAGATATTTCTTACAGGAGCTGTCAAAAACGGACTTACACAAAAAAAAGCCGAGGAAATATTTGAATTGATTGCTCCTTTTGCAGGATATGGTTTTAACAAGGCACATGCATCATGCTATGCAACTATCGCTTTTAGGACCGCTTATCTTAAGGCTCATTTCCCGGTAGAATTTATGACTGCTCTTCTGACGGCAGAGTCGCGTGGCTCTACCGGTCCTCAAAAGAATGAGAAAATCTCAATTGCTGTGGCTGAGTGTAAGAGACTCAAGATTGAGGTGCTGGGTCCGAACGTCAATAAATCCCTCCAAGACTTTTCTATAGAAGAAAACAAGGTCAGATTTGGACTTTCGGCAGTTAAAAACGTTGGCACGGCTGCTATCTCAACTATCCTTGAGGCTCGGGAAAAGGGTGAATTTACCAACCTTTCAGATTTTTGCTCTCGTGTTGACCTCTCTAAAGTAAATAAAAAAACTCTCGAGAGTCTCATCAAAGCCGGGGCATTTGATGAATTTGGTAAGAGAGCCTCAATGCTTTTTTCGATCACTAACATTGTTTCATCAATCACAAAAAAGGCCGTCAAAAAACCAACAAATCAAGTGAGTCTTTTTGCCGATCTACCTCAAGAGACTGCAGGACCTCTCTTGGACACTTCTATCCAAGACATTGACGATTTTACCGATAGCGAGAAGTTGATGTTTGAGCGCGAACTTTTAGGGTTTTTCTTATCTGACCACCCTCTCAACTACAAACTAAACACCCTATTCACATTTGCTACTCATAAAATTTCAGATCTTCCCGAAGTAAATAACGGAACAAGGATCAAAATCGGGGGTCTTATCTCTTCCATCAAGAAAATATTCACAAAAAGATCGAATGAGGAAATGGCATTCGTAACTCTTGAGGATCATCTGGGAGTAAGCATTGAATGCGTAGTTTTCCCAAAGATATTTGAAAAATCCAAATCCTATCTCGTAAAAGATGCAATAGTCATCATGGAAGGCAAGCTAGACTTCAAAGAAGAACTTCCTGTCATAATTGTCGAGGGTGTACGCATTCTTAACTAATGTCAATACATATAGGCATTGACTTAAATTTTGAGGTTAGGTACAATAACATTTCTTAATGGCCTCACTCAGACCAGAAATTATTGGGAACGTCGGTGGATTTCCTCTCACAAACACGTTTGTGACTACTATTTTAGTGGATGTCGTCATTTTTTCCTTAATTTTTGCATTCTCAAGACGGGCAGCACTTATACCCTCTGGGGTCCAAGCAGTTTTTGAACCGGTGATTGAATATTTTTATGATTTAACTTCTAGTATTGCCGGGAGTAAGGTTGCCACAATATTCCCTTGGTTTGCTAGCTTTTTCTTTTTTATTGTCTTTGCAAATTTGATAGCACTATTGCCCGGGTTTGGTAGTATAGGTTTTTGGGAAACGGTAGAACATCATGGTGAATCAAAACACGAGCTTATTCCACTTTTTAGAGCTGCAACAAGCGACTTTAATGTAACCCTCGCTTTGGGTGCAGTTTCTGTGGTGGCAACACACGTTATAGCCCTCCAATACAATGGTCTTCTTGGTTATATTAAAAAGTTTCTTTCATTGAATCCTATTTATCTTTTTATCGGACTCTTAGAGTTTTGTCTTGAACTTGTAAAGATCTTTTCGCTTTCTTTCAGACTTTTTGGTAATATATTCGCAGGAGAAGTAGTACTGGTAACGGTTGCAGGTCTTTCTGCTTTCTTTGCACCAATTCCATTCTTGTTGCTTGAAGTGATTGTAGCACTTGTACAATCACTCGTATTTGCAATGTTAACAATGGTATTTATGTCATTATTGGCAACTACCAGTAAAGAAGGCGGACACTAATAAAAAAACATGATTAAAACATATACATATTTAATGAAGGGAGGTGTTCACTAATATGCAGTTTGCATTTTCAGGTGGAGCGACAATCGCTATTGGAGGTATCTTTCCAGCACTTGCTATTGGCTTTATAGGATTCAAAGCAATGGAAGCAATTGGACGAAATCCAGAGGCTTCGAGCAAAATCCTACCAGCAATGCTTTTGGGAATGGCGTTTGCCGAGGCAATCGCAATTTATTCTCTAATCTTGGCGTTTATTAAATAATAAATTACCAAAAGAGGAGGAATTTTAAATTATGGAAATTCTCGATCAATTTGGATTTGATATAAAATTATTTGTTGCACAAATAGTTAATTTTTTGGTGATCGCCTACGTATTCAAGCGGTTTCTATACAAACCTTTGCTTGCGATTCTCGAAAAAAGAAAATCTACAATCAAAAAGGGGCTTTTAGATGCTGAAAAAGCTGAAAAGGCTCTTTCAGAAGCTGAGGAAAAGAAAGACGCAATCCTTGCAAAAGCTGGTAAAGAAGCTGAAAGGCTTATCAATGAAGCCAAGAATCAAGCAACGTCTGCACGTGAGTTGATGCTTGAAGATACAAAAAAAGAAATCGCTACGATGATGGAAGCGACAAAAATACAGATCGAACTCGAGAAAGAGAACTTTAAGAAAGAGGCCAAGAATTTGTCATTGGAATTATCAAGGCAAATACTTTCAACAACGATAGAAAGTCTATTTGACAAAAAAGAACAGGATACTCTGATCAAAAAAGGTATCACAAAAATAAAAAGTCATGAATAATAAAGAACAAAAATTAAAACAACTGGCCATACTCGCTTCAAAAAGTGATAGTATCCCTGAAGATATCGCTTCATATCTATTGAATTACCTTGGCAAGCAAGAGTTGAAAGTATTCTTGCGCTTTTACAAAAATGAGATTGATAGAAAAAGAGTCTACGTTTCGACTCCTCAAAATCTTTCTCAAGATAGTATGAAAACATTGAAGAATTTATATGCACAAAAAGAGATAATACTCTCAGTTGATCCGACACTAGGCGCAGGCTTGAAAATTCAACAAAATGACACTATAGTCGATTTTACTTTTAAGAAATATATAGATGACACAATCGATACGTTAAAAGACTAGTATGAAACAAGAAGAGTTACTAAAACAAATAGAAAAAAGGCTCTCTACAGTACATCTTAACCCTAAGATGGAAAATGTTGGAGTCGTCCAAAGTGTAGGAGATGGAATCATCCAGGCGTCCGGACTTTCAAGAGTCGGATTTGGTGAGGAAGTTGAATTCAAGAATGGAGCAAGAGGTCTTTCTTTCAACCTTAATGAAGATCTTACGTCAATCATCCTTCTTACCGAAAGTTTGGATATCCAAGAGGGAGACAGTATCAAAACCACAGGAAGAATTTTAGGAATCACAGGTAGCGATGAGCTTATTGGACGCGTTATCGACCCCCTACAAAACCCACTCGATGGCAAAAGACTTTCATTGAAAGGACCACTCTACCCTCTAGAGAAGATTGCACCTGGAGTTATCGAAAGACAATCAGTTGATACCCCATTAAAAACAGGGATAAAAGCTATTGACGCTATGACTCCAATTGGACGGGGACAACGGGAACTTATAATCGGCGACAGAAATACAGGAAAAACCGCGATTGCTATCGATACGATCATTAATCAGAAGAAAAAAGATCTCGGTCTTAAGAAAGTTATCTGTATCTATTGTGCAATCGGTCAAAAAAGAAGCAATATTGCCCGTATAATCGGAAAGCTTGAAGAGGAGGGAGCGATGGATTACACGATCGTTGTTGCGGCATCCTCATCTGATTCTGCTGCACTTCAATACCTTGCCCCATTTGCTGCAACTGCAATCGGTGAATACTTTATGGAAAAAGGGGAGGACGTTCTTGTCGTTTTTGACGATTTCTCAAAACATGCGTGGGCATATAGACAAATTTCACTTCTTCTCAAACGTCCGGCGGGCCGCGAAGCATATCCTGGAGATATCTTTTATCTACATTCCAGAATTTTAGAAAGGTCTTCAAGAATGTCAGATAAATTGGGAGGTGGGTCTCTCACTGCCCTTCCTATTATTGAAACTCAGGCTGCAGACAACTCAGCCTATATCCCTACAAACGTCATCTCTATTACAGACGGACAAATCTACCTTGAGAACGATCTCTTCAATCAAGGGGTGAGACCGGCTATCAACACCGGTCAGTCAGTTTCACGCGTTGGAGGGGCTGCACAGACTAAAATCATGAAACAAATTGCAGGACCACTCAGGCTTGAAAGTGCACAGTATCGAGAACTCGCAGCCTTTGCACAATTTGGAAGTGATTTGGATGAAGAGACTCTGAAAAAGATAGAGCGAGGAAAAAGGGTTGCTGAGATTCTAAAACAACCACAATACTCCCCTCTTTCAGAATTTGAGCAAGTAGTTAGTATTTATTCTGCGGCGACAGGACTTTTGGATGATTTTCCCGTAGATCAGATTGGTCTTTTTGAACAAAAAATAATAGATTTTATTAAAGTCAAGAATAAAGGATTACTCAAAAAGCTTGAGGCTGGGGAAAAAATGGATGATAAGACTATCGAAGAACTAAAGAACGTTGTCACAAGCTTCAAAAAGACCGTCAAGTAATACTATGGCCCAAAACCTTCAATTGCTGAAAAGAAGAATCAAAACTTCAAAAAATATCGCTCAAATTGCCAAGGCTTTGGAAATGATCGCCGCATCAAAGATAAAAAAAGCCCAAAGCGCATCGATCAGTAACAATCCCTACGCCGCGAGAATTACTGACATAACCCAAAAAATAATATCTTCCTTGAGTGAAGAAAAATTCTCCCATCCATATCTTGAGAAAAGAACAACAGGCAAGAAATTATTGATAGCAATAAGTCCTGACAGGGGGCTTTGTGGATCCCTCAATACAAATCTATATAAGAAATTGATGGAAATAGAAGACAATAATACTAATGCGGTAACAGTAGGAAAAAAGGTAGGACTTTTTACCTCAAAATTGAGCTTTGAATTGATCTCCTCTTTCCCTATGGGAAGTACACTCCCCGATTATTCGATAGTCATGCAACTAAAGAAGATAATCGATGATGAAATAAATGCCGGCAATGCTGTTTCAGTAAGCATAGTCTATGCTGATTTCATCTCACTTTTTACTCAAACCCCAATTGTTAAGCAACTACTCCCTCTCCAGTTTGAACAAGTCGAGGAAGGAATCGAAAAAAATACATCTATTTTTGAACCAGGAAAAGTTGATCTTTTGAAAGAATTGTTACCCTATTATCTGGAAGTCCAGATATATAACGCCCTCCTTCAAGCATTTACCTCAGAACAAGCTGCCCAGATGGTAGCTATGCAAAACGCCAAAAATAATGCCTTTGATATTGCGCAGTACCTCAACCTTGTTTATAATAAGTCACGCCAAGAACGAATTACAAATGAGATCTTAGACCTTTCCAATAGTACCCAAATATGACAAACAAAGGAATAATCATACGTATCCAGGGACCAATAGTTGACGTCAGATTCGAGAAGGAAGTTCCAAAAGTATATGAAGCACTAACTATTGAACTGGGTAAAGGCAAAAAATTGGTACTTGAGACCGAATTTGAGATGGGCAACAACGAAGTCAGGACAATTGCCATGGGTCCGACAGAGGGCCTATCTAGAGGAACTGAGGTTATTGCTACCGGATCACAAATATCTGTTCCGACTGGTGAAGAAACCTTGGGAAGAATTTTTAATGTTTTGGGAGAACCAATTGACGGCCTCAAGCCGTTATCATCAAAAGTTAAAACAGCTTCTATCCACAATAGTGCCCCTGCACTTTCAGAACAAAGCACAAAGCCTGAGATGCTTGAGACCGGAATTAAAGTGATCGACCTTATTGCTCCATTCACTAAGGGAGGAAAGGTAGGTATCTTTGGAGGAGCTGGTGTTGGAAAAACTGTTATCATCCAGGAACTAATCAGAAATATCGCTATAGTCCATAGTGGGCATTCTGTTTTTGCAGGAGTTGGGGAAAGAACCCGTGAAGGAACAGATTTGTACAAAGAGATGACCGGATCTGGAGTTATTGATAAGACAGTTATGGTTTTCGGACAAATGAATGAGCCCCCTGGAAATAGACTTCGTGTAGGACTGACAGCTCTTACTATGGCTGAATATTTCCGTGATCAAAAGAATGAGGATGTTCTTTTATTTATCGATAATGTTTTCCGCTTTGCACAAGCAGGAAGTGAAGTTTCAGCACTACTCGGTAGAACACCATCTGCCGTAGGTTATCAACCAACGCTTGCTGCAGACATTGGGAGTCTACAGGAAAGAATAACGTCTACAAATAAAGGTTCAATTACATCGGTTCAAGCAGTATATGTACCTGCTGATGATTATACAGACCCAGCCCCTGCTACCATTTTTGGACATCTTGACGCATCAATCACATTAGAGCGGTCCATTGCTGAGCAGGGACTCTATCCGGCCGTTGATCCGTTAACGTCATCTTCCCGTCTTCTTGATCCAAACATAGTCGGTCGTGAGCACTATGAAGTTGCATCCGAAGTTAAAAGAGTATTGCAACGATACAAAGATCTTCAAGACATCATTGCAATCCTTGGTATTGATGAGCTTTCAGACGAAGACAAGCTTACTGTAGCCAGGGCTAGAAAAATACAAAGATTTTTGACGCAACCAATGTTTGTGGCAGAGATATTCACCGGGTCTGCCGGAAAATATGTTAAGATCGCAGATACAGTCAAAGGGTTCAAAGAACTTCTTGAAGGAAAGTACGATAAATTGTCTGAGAGCGCATTCTACATGAAAGGAACCATTGATGAAGCAGAAAAATCAGGTAAATAAGTTATGTTTCAACTCCAAATATTGTCACCATTAGGTGAAGTCTTCAATGAGTCAGTAGATGAAGCTTTACTCCCAACCGATAAAGGCGAAATCGCCATATTACCCCATCACGTCCCATTGTTCTCAAAGCTGACTGAAGGAACCATAACTATCAGCAAGGGTGGTAAAAGTACTGTAATTGCCATCGTAGGTGGGTTTTTAGAGGTTAATAATGAAATAGTCACAATCCTATCTGATTTTGCGATAAAAGCCGAGAATATTCAGGTTGCAAGAGCCTTGGAAGCAAAAAAACAAGCTGAGGAGTTCATCTCCAACAAACAGGGGACAGCAGATCTGATCATGGCAGAGAGGCAATTACAAAAGTCTTTGCTAGAACTTAAAGTAGCCGACAAAATGAAGCACCATTAATCTCTATGATCCGCAGAAGAATACGTTCCTCAAGACTATCAAGAACTAGTGAAAAGCAAAATAAAAGACAAGCTCTTTTGTTCACGATTGGTATTGTCGTTCTCCTCGTGATTCTAATTCAGTTTGGACCAATCCTAATAAACATTTTTGGCAATGTTGTATATACTCTTCGAGGTGGAGACAAGAGTGATACACAAGTGGTAGGACAAGAGCTACTTCAACCACCAATCCTTATTGGGGTTGCCGAGGCAACTCAAAGTGCAACAATCTCCTTTAGCGGTGTCGCACCGGACAAAAGTGGAACAGTCGAACTGTACGTGAATGATGACCTTGTGGATGAAATTGAGGTCCATAGTAAAACTGACTTTCAAATCAATAGTTTGCCATTGAAAAAGGGCGTAAATATTGTAAAGGCTCGCTTTGTTAAAGGAGACAAGACTAGTTCATTCACTCAAGATTATCTCGTCAATTACCTCAACGACAAACCAAAACTTGAGGTCTCTTTTCCGAATGATGGTGGAACATACACAAAAGCAGACAAAAATATTACTGTTACAGGAATGACAGACCCTGACAACACTGTTTCTGTCAATTCATTTAGAGCAATAGTTGATACATCTGGCAAATTTTCATACCAGCTTCAATTGAACGACGGTGAGAATCAGATAACGATTGATGCACAAAATCCTGCAGGAGGTACCACTCAGAAGCAATTGAAGGTTACTTATCAGCCTTAGACCCAATACCTATTACCCTTGCCATTAAAAACCAAAATGTCAGGATAGGCGTATAAAAAAGTACGTTTGTAAATAAGCTCCCTACGATAAGTGCTATCATGGTCGGAAACAGTATAACTATTTTCTTTTTCTGATGTGTTAGTATTTCCTTTCCTAAAAGGAACCATGAGAATATATACACAATTACTCCTATGCTTCCTGTTGTCACGAAAGCAAATAGAAAACTGTTGTCGGTACCAGCATCAGCATTGCTCCATGAAGCCCCTTTTTCATTTCTGTAACCATATCTCAACTGAGCATACCGAAATGCGTTAAACCCAACTCCACCTATCGGGTTTTTTGAGATTATATCTATGGATTCTTTCACTGAATCAATCCGCTTACTTGTAGATGCTGTTCTTAAAGGATTTAGTCCTTCAACGTGAGTATCTGAGATAAGAAACAAAAAAGCAATCATAAGAAGTCCAACAAATAAAACTTGCTTAATTTTTTTTGTTATGACTGCATAGCTTACTATCCCAACAAGAAGAGAAACCAGAGCTGTTCTTGAAAATGTAAGATATATGGCAATAACAGTACAAAATGCAAGAATTATTTCTTTATAAACTGCTTCAAATTTGCCACTTCCTATGCGAGTGAATAGATAGAAAAAAAACATGACAAAAAATACTCCGGCAAAATTAGGGTCCAGAAATGAAGAAAACATTCTGTAGAGATGGTTGTCCCAGCCGAGGTAAAATAACTTGTAAAGATCATAGTAAAAGAAAAACTGCCAATATCCCATCAGGATGATGATTATTCCAGAAAATAACATCACAGACCCTATGCGTTTTAAAAATGAAGGACTTAGTGGAGCGACAAAAATTGATAGATAGGAAAGATACCGCAGGGGGTAAAGAATTGATTGGATGAGTTTAACGTCAGTATAGAAAAGACAATTTAATAAAAGACTTACTACACCAATGAACACAAATATTAACTGAAACCTAACAAAATTATTCTTTGGAATTTTCCTTTTTTTTATGAAATAAACCGCTGTAAGTAGGAAAATAAGCCCAACTAAAATATCTTGAGGAACCACGTAAACGTTTGTCGACAATCTTAACCTTAACAATAATCCGATGGGAAAACTAATAACAAGTAGCAACGTTAACTTTTGAATTATTTTTTCTATCATAATCTAAATAGCCAAGCATGAGTTTTTTCATTCCTATAGACAAGCTTACCCTTATCCTCAGGTTTTTCTGCGCTTTGGTATAAGACGTATTTATAATTATTGTTACCCCATTCATCGATAGTGAATGGAAAATCTACATAATACAGGTTATGTGTATTTTTCATAAGAACGACGTCACTACCTACAATTCTTTTGATCTGAGAATTTTCGTCGTAGAAATCTCCGAATTCGAAATTAAGATGACTCATCAAAAATTCCTCTTTTGATTCTACACCTATTATTACCGGGACGTACTTAAAACTTGCAGCACCCCTGTACAACACGCTTGAGATAGCCAGAACAATGATAACGATGTTCACAAACTTAAAAATGGGAGCATTTTTAAGTTTGATAACTGATAAATATACTAAGAGTGAATATGCGGGTAAAAATGGTGCAAGGAACCTCGCTCCTCCGGATTGGGAAGTAAAATACCATATGAGATACGTTAGAAAACAAAAAACCATAAGAAATAGATATTTTCTTAATTTAAATAACAGTCCATACAAGACAACCGGTAGAAGAATCACATAGATTGAGCTAATCGGGTCAGGTGCAAAGAGAAAAATTCCCACGAAAGTCTTTATAAAATTCGTAGGCGAGAGAAGATCTATTGTAAAGTTACGGAGTCCAAGTTCTGAAAACAATGGAAAGAAAGGGTTACCGGTATGGAAATAAGATATAGCAAACCAAGGCAAAGGAATTGCTAGTGCAACAAAGGAAAAATTCAATGACTTTTTGATTTTTTCCCTGATTTGATCTTTTGTCAAAGTAAAGATCAATACAATAAAGACAAAAAGAGTTCCAATAGCAAGTATTTTGGTAGCTATCGCAAATCCCAAAAGAATTGCACTTATAAGCAAATTTTTTCTACTACCCTTCTTTATATATAAAGCAAATTGGTATAACGAAAAACTCTCAAAAAAAGTTCTTGATAGATCTGAGAATGCTGTAGTTGATAACCACATGATAACCGGGCTTGTATAGAAAAGTATCACAACTAGTAATGACTGGGTCCTTTTTAGATATAGCCTGGCAAGCTTAAAAAGAACGACACAAGATAAAAGCCCAAAAGTCAGGTGAATCAACTTAGCCATTGTTTCGCTCCACAGTAGCAAGGAGGATACATAAAACATTTCTGTTAACTTCGGCATCAATGAATAATAGAAAAGATTGCCTTGAATATAGAAAATCTTTTGATTGAGAATGAATATTTTAGGTATTGTTAAGTGATACCATAATGAATCGAATGCTAACTCAGGACCGAGTGCACCAATAAGATTTACTCCCGCAAGAGTTAGAAACAAAACATACAAAAGTAAATCTTGCTTTGATTGATATTTGATCAGAGCTCCTAAATCTAGTTTTCCAAGCTTGCTTATAGAAAGAAGCAAACCAATAAGAAAAAGCAATACAGTCAAAAGAAAAACAGGAAAGTAAGACAATTTTCCAATAAGCCCTATGAAGAGAACGCAATATGAATAAACCCCAATGAGAATTGCTATTGTTAGCATAATCCCTTTCTACAAATCAGGTGGTAATAATACAGAATTATTATTATAATTGTCCAAAGAACAAACAGCCCTAGTACTTTTTTCATATCAGTATTATAACAGCTACAAAACTGTTCAAAGCTAGATGAATATAAAAACTGCAGTCATTATTCCCGTATATAACGAGGGGGATAATTTATTAATCCTTATTCCAGATATTTATAAATACAATAAAGGTCTTACTCTTTTTGTTGTGGATGACAATTCGACTGATAAAACTGGAACGATCATAAAAAAAATGAGGGCTATGTATCCTATTTTCTATATCAAAAGGAAAAGCAAACTTGGGAGAGGGACTGCCGTGATAGAAGGCTTTAGACAGGCGTACTTGAAGGGGGGTTTTGAGATATTTGTTGAGATGGATGCAGATCTTTCCCATAATCCAGAAGAGCTAAAAGGCCTGATAGGCTCAGTGGATAACAAAACTATGGTTCTTGCTTCGCGCTATATTCCAAAAAGCAAAATTTTAGGGATATCAAAAGGTAGAAAGATAATAAGCAAAATTGTAAATGGTTTTGAAAAAAGACTCTTTGGTCTCCCTATTCATGATTATACGAATGGGTTTAGGGCATATTCCAGAGATGCGGTTTCAGTTCTGATAGGACATAAGTATAAAAGCTCAGGATTTGCAACTATTGCAGAGTCGACATACTTACTTCACAAGAAAGGGTTCAGACTAAAAGAAAAGCCTACAATATTTATTAATAGAAGAATTGGAGGATCAAAAGCCGATCTGCATGAGATGTATATTTCATTGAGAGACCTTATCCGTGTCCGCTTTTCTAAGATATAACTTACCACGAACCAAAAATGAGTGGAAACTCATGATCATCGCATAAATAAACCCGGCTACTCCATCCTTATAACCCTTCTTGAAGAAATAATTTTGAATAAATTTTCCAGCGGGATACATTAGGATCAAGTAAAAATTAGAGTTACCACCTGTTTCCTCCAACTCAGACTCCCTCATGCTTGAATAGGTATCCACCTCTGCTATGAATTCTTTTACTGACTGATGCGGTGCATGCACCAATGGGGTAGTTAAAGTGCTTGTATTCCCATTCACACTCCATTCTTCATGCACTTTGCCATGCCACTTCCCTGAGTCTTTTTTTGCCAGTCTCATTAATCTGACTTCTCCAACCTCGCCATGCAGAATTTTTTTACCCCACATAAAATCAACACGTCTTAGATAAAAGCCTGAAAATTCTTTATTATTCATTTTTGACAATATCTCATCCCGCAATTTTTCACTAACGTACTCATCAGAATCCACAAATAAAATCCAGTTTCCGTGAGCGTTGTTGAGAGCAAAATTTCTTTGATTTGAAAAATTATTGTTAAGTGGTCGACTAAATACTTTACTCGTGTAGTTCCTGGCAATGTCTAGGGTGCGATCAGTCGACTCGTCATCAATGACGATCAATTCGTCCCCGAAATTCAGCAGTTCAAGACAGTCAACTAAATGTTCTTCGTCATTATGCGTCAAGACTATAATACTTAAATTAGTTTCTGCGGCCATATTTAATGTTATAGAGATATTGTTTTGTGCGCAAGTCGCTTGTTATTAGGGTAACGGTATAATCTTTACAGTTGGTTATACCCAAATGCTTGCACAGCCAATCAAAATCCCCGCCTCTAACTAAAAGCTTACTGATATTTGAGGGTAATTTAAATATATGAGTTTCTTGATTGATGAAATAGAAGACATTTTTATACTTAAAGTCAGCATAATATAATTCGTAGACACCATAATTTGTTACCGTTTCATATTTTTTGATATTTCTCGTAAACTGACCATTGAAATCATAGTATGAAGCTGGATCTTTTGCTAAGTTTTTTCTTAAGAAATTATCTTTATTTGCCCATCCCAATCCATATGGCAGAATAACAAGCGTATTAAATAAATAGTATAAGGCGAGGCAAGCAAACAGGATAATCAAGCCTATTTTGAAAAGATAATTCTTTATAAAATAGATCAATCCCACCGCGGCTAGTTGATAAGTCAACAACATATATGGCAAAGAGTATCTCCCACGACCAAATCCTAGTGGAAAAAACAAGACAGGAAGCATAAGCAATATTAGTAGCAAAAAGAATTTTTTGTACTTGAAGATTTCTTTTCTCTTAACAAAAAACAGCAAAAGGAGTCCAATGACGATGAAGAATCCGTATTCGAGTGTAAAGTTGAATTTTTCACTAAATCCAGCCAAAGTAAAATTTTTCATGAACATTTCTGTATGGGAATACGTTTGCGTATTTTGTCCCTGTGAAGTGTTGATGTAAAGAGGATTACCCACAAGTATAATAGCGCGAATATACCAGGGAAGAACTATAATCAATGAACTCAAACCAAACAACAAGGTTTTTTTAGCCTTATCCATTAATTTATTGTTCTTCAACAACAATATTAGAAATAGAACCGCGAACGGGTAATAAAATAAAATCCAGATTTTACTTGCCAACGCAACTCCAAGTAACACACCGCTTAGGATTATGTTTGTTTTTTGAATTTTAGATGTTAGCAACAACACTACGGAAAGGCTGAAACAGTATAGAGCAGGAAAATCACTGAATGCTTGAGTTCCAAGTTGAATCATTAATGGGGCACTAACAAACATCAATGCAGCTAGAGCGCTTTTTTTATTGTCATTTTTATCCAGTAAATTAACTCTATAAAGAAGAAAGAATATAAGTATAAAAAAGCCGAAATGTACAACGTGAGTCATCAGACCATTGCTGACCACTTGGGTTAAGATATAAAAAAGTTCAGGAAGGTGAGGAACAGTAGTATAACTTTCGTCACCCAATGCCGGTATCATGATCGTGTGATTCTCAAGATAAATTCTGGGAAATCTAAGATGATAGTCCAATGGATCACCAGCTGTTTGTGGAGGCACTAATCTTAGGAATGCAATAATTATAAAAACAAAACTAAGAATTTTTATCCAATCACGATTCTTATCTATAGTAAGTTGGAATTTTACCGGCCAGCGTTTAAAAGACCAAATCGAGACAATAGTCAAAACGCCTACCAAAAGTATCATATTCAACTCAGTAAGCAGGCCAATCAACCCCACGATAAATATTAAGATGCTTATGAATGAATACCCTAGTGCAAAGTTTATGAAATGTGAAAGCCTACTGTCGTAATTTTTTTCGAAAAAAAGCTTTGCAAGGATCCTCCCGGTCCCATACATTATGTAAAACAATAACAATACATAAATGAGAAAAAGTGTTTGTCTAAGAAAAAATTCCGGATCGAGAAATACACCAATAAAATCCTTTTGTAAATCGTTGACAGATTCTAAGATAAGACGCAACTTTTCCATTACTTCTTTGAGGCAACTACAATAAGAGAAATTCCGAAAGGTAATCCTTTCTTAGGTTCTATCGCTTTAAGCATCGGCACAACCCAGTTGAATGACTTGACCTGAGATTTTTCAAGTTGGCCATGATTTTTACTTATGTAGTTTCTTACGATCCAGCTCAGCAAGCCTGCCATATTGAAGAATTCTAACTCTTCAACTTTAAAACCAGCATTCTTCATTTTCTCTCTCAGTTCTTCCTTCTCATATCTTCTATAATGACCAAGGCTTCTATCAAGTTCGTTATAAGCTATTCTTTTTGCTGGTACCAAAAGTACGAGCTTGCCTGAGTTCTCAAGAAGTCCATATAAATTCCTGAGTGCTTTTTCATCATTATCTATATGTTCTAAGACATTTACCCCATAAATCGATTTAAATCTGCTTTTCACTTTACTGAGATTTGAAGCTGCATTGAATAACTCTACCTTTATATTTTTGTTTTTGGCAAACTTTTTTGTTAATGAATCTATGAGCATACTGTCTATATCTGTAAGAACTAATTCTTTAAGATTTAGCATATGCTCCGAAATGTTACCCGTACCAGCTCCAATCTCCAAAGTTGGGCTTTTCAGATAAGGTTTTATTCTTGAAGCAATCCATTTATTATAATTTTCTGCACCCTCTAGTACCTCCAATGTTTGAACTCCGATATATTTACCCATAATATTATTCTATCTTATTTATCTATGAAGTTGCTGTCATGATAATAGTTTTGATAACTGAAAGTCCATGTTTATAAGGACTGAGATACGACTTTCCACTTTTTCTTTGACGGCACGTAATCGGTACTGTTCGAATCACGAGATCATTTTGTGAGGCCTTAACTACAACTTCCGCTTCGTAAGCAAAATCGTTTGCGCGCGGAATAATTTGTTTAATCTTACTTTTCCTATATCCCTTAAGACCGGTCATGACATCTATGATATATTTTCCAGAAAAAATAGTAGCGACAAAGGAGACAAAAATATTCCCGAGTAAATTCGTTTGTGTGCTTTTTTTAGGTTTAAAAAGATTACTCAGACTATATCGTGCTCCAAGAACTATATCTGCACCCTCCCTCAGTGTGTTGATCAATTTAGGTATATCAGATGCCTTCAGCTGCCCATCTGCATCGAATTGAATAATAAAATCCTTTGTAGCTTGAGAAAGTCCTGTTTTGAATGCCCCACCTTTACCTTTATTTTTTTTATGTGAAATAACTTTATCGGCACCCTCTTTTTTCGCAATTTCTGCAGTCTTGTCTTTAGAGGCGTCATCAATAACTATTATTTCAACTTTGTAATCCCTCCTAAGTTTTGATAATTCTTTTATGACTGAGGCAATATTTTTTTCTTCGTTGTATGCGGGAACAATCACCGAAATAGTATCTTTTGCCATTTTTGTATAATATCATACAAACACAGTTTAGTTTATGGGGAAAAGAAATTTTAAAGTGTTACTTCTGCTTCTTCTGGGGTTGTGGATCCTACTTGTTTTTTCACGGGTTATCCATAATATTTCAAAACTATATACTGAAGAAACCCACTGGATATTTTTGACTGATGATCAAAAAAGAGAAAAACAATTTGGGGAGAAATATGTCTTTCTTAAATTTGTTAATGAGAAAGTAAATTCTCAATCGAATATCCTAATGTTTACTAATGATGGCATGGCCTACTACTTGGCAAGATATTTTTTGTACCCTACGACAGTCATATGGGGAGAAAGACAATATACAGAATGGGGGAATGATATAAACAGAGATTATTCTTATGCAATTTTCTATCCTATTACAAATCCTTCCTACACTAACAAAAAAATCATTAACGAAGTCACCTTTACTACATTTGCTGAATTTAAAGTAAATGGATTAATAAGAGGGGTGATATACAAGAAATGAATACATTAATTATTATTTTTGACATTATAATGATTTTTTTGGTCGGATATACTACCGGTTGCACTTGGCTTTTTCCAAAGACTTACTCATTTTTTAAAAAATTTGCCCTCTCTTACGCTCTTGGGTTTGGATTTATCGGTATCCAAATGTTTGTTTTGTCAGTTATTGGAATTGCGTGGAACTACGGAATTATCCTTACCCCGTGGGTAATATTTATATGTTACTTTTTTCTAAAAAACAAAAACCTTCTACACTCTTCTGCTATTAAAGTAAAATCGATGACAAGAATTGAAAAAATTCTCGCCTCCATTCTTATAGTTCTTGTATTATTTGTAGGAATAGAATCTACAATTAGACCTGTTCAGGCATGGGATGGATGGGATAACTGGGTGTTTAGAGCAAATGTATTCTATCTGAATAGCGGAATTGATCATTATTATTTCGCCTACACAACTGACTCGTACCCCTTGATAATTCCGCTAACAACTTCTCTTGGGTATATAACACTGGGGGAGATTGACGATAAAGCAATACTTCTTTTTTATTATTCTTTTTATGTCGTACTAGGAATCCTTTTCTATGGAACGGTAAGAGATCTTGCAAGCCGGAGAACTGCGCTACTTTTTACACTACTATTGCTCTCATCTCAAAATTTAATACGACATGGAGGAAGGTATGAAGCAGGGCAGGCGGATCTTATTGTTGGCTTTTATATATTTTCCGGTGTAATTGTCTTATTGGATTACTTAAAACTTAATTCAAATAGAGTTTTACTTCTACTTGCAATACTACTTGGGATTGCTACTCAAATAAAAAATGATGCTATTCCTTTTGTTTTACTTTCATCTGTTTTTGTAATCTACAAGATATTAAAAGAAAGAAGATATTTAAGATTACTTTATCTAATTCCCATACCGTTGGTAATGCTTGGGTGGGAATTATTTAAAAAGTTCAACAATTTACATCCAAATTTCTTATTCCGTAACGGCATAGAATTTCATGTAGAAAGGTTTCCTGTTGTCGTTTTTAGTCTTTTTAAAGAGTTCGGAAATATCCAGAATTGGAACATTATCTGGATAGTTTTTCTATTTTGTATTGTTATATATAGGAAGCATCTTGGATCCACTATTTTGGTTCCTATTTTTTTGTTTTTTCAGCTTTTATTTTATGTTTTTATTTTTCTTCTTCTACCCCAAGATCCGGTTTCACAAATAAACGCTGTTTCAAACAAACTCCTACTGCACGTTGTGCCTTTAGCTGCATTTACAATTGCGATAGTGTCTATTAAAGTATTAAAGAAGCCAGGGGTTTGATGACGGTGTTGTAGAGCAATACTAACCCTTTTTCCGGAAGAATTTTTGGTCTCCAACCTGCTTTTCGGATTTTTTCTGAGCGGTAATATATATTCGCAACCTTTTCCTTATCGCCACTAACGAATTTAATATTACACTTCATGCCCGCAATCTTTTCCATTAGACTAATGATCTTAAGTAGACTATAGTTCTTTCCTGTTCCAACATTATATATTCCTTTAATGTTTTTTATAACTGAAAGAAGTATCGCATCAGCAGCATCTTCAACCCATACAAGATCACGCTCCTGGCTCCCATCCCCAGTGATAGTAACTGATGATGAATCAAAAAAATTCCTGAAAAGCTTATAGACAAATCCTTTTCTGTTCTCATATCCGTAAAGGCTAAAAAATCTTAAGATTACGTAGTCTTTACCACTCTTCTTACTCCATTCTTCAATCAATCTCTCGGCTTTCAATTTACTTTTTCCATACTCTGTGTCAGGTCTACAATTGTCATTCTCATCGTATATTTTAGTCTTACTACTCCCGTAGACTGCGACTGTTGATACAAAAATTATTTTTCTGACCGGGCTTTTTGAAAGGCTACTCAAAAGATTTCTTGTAGTCTCAGTGTTTCCTTGGGTCATAGTTGTTTTTCCTTGCTCGATTTGTCCCGCTAAATGGATAAGAATTGTGGAGTTGGTGGTTAGCTTGGTATAATCTGTTTTTTTAAAAAGATTCCCTGACACAACCTGAACCCCATCGGGGTACGTTGAGCCACTTGAGTCGAGGACTGTTACCCTGTAGCCTTTTTGAATTAATTTTCTTAGAACTACTCTGCCTAAAAAGCCTGATGCACCTGTAACAGCGATGTTTTTATGACGAGACATTTTTAGATCCAACCTTCACTTTTGAGCATTTTTGTAAGCGCTTTTTTTGACAACTGAACAGTTGTGTCAGAAGAATAATGAAATGGTTTTAATCTCTTCATTTTCTTATATTTCTTCTTTACGGAATCAATTTCTATTTGTGGCAGGATAACATAATATTTACCCATCTCAATAGTTCTTACGGATTCGGATACACTGACTAATGTTTCGTGAATTTTCTCACCCGGTCTAACACCAATTGTAACAATATTTTTTTTACTATTTTTTTCACCTAGCATTACATTTACGAGATCAGCAATAGAATGTGCAGGCATTTTTCTTACGAATACTTCCCCACCTACACCCTCTTTAAGCGCTGTCATAACAAGATCAACGCTTTCTTTAAGCGTTATCATAAATCTGGTCATGTTTGGATCAGTGATTGTGATTGGCTTTGAATCATCAATCAGTGATCTGAATAGCGGCACTACAGATCCCCTTGAACCTAAAACATTTCCATATCTTGTAGAGACAAATATTGTTTTTGAGTTGGTTTCATAAAGGTTTGCAGTTGTCATCAACCTTTCTTGTAAAGCCTTTGACATTCCATATGCGTTGATTGGCTCTACCGCTTTATCTGTTGATAAAGCAACAACTTTTGAAACATTTTCGTCTCTTGCTGCTTCGATAATATTTTGTGCCCCCAGAACATTAGTCTTTACCCCCTCCCATACATTGTATTCAACTTCCGTAATCCATTTTAGAGCCGCAGCATGGATGATAATATCCACTCCCCGTATCGCTTCTCTTACACTACGGTAATCTCTAACGTCCCCAAGAATGAATCTAACTTTTTTTTCATTCTTATACTCAAGGCGCATTTGTCCTTGTTTTACTTCATCTCTACTAAAAACAATAATTTCTGAGGGATTGTAGCTAAGAAGCTCTCTGACTAACATTCTACCGAAAGAACCTGTGCCACCTGTTAAAAATATTTTTTTTCTTTGAATTAGGTTATTTTTTGATGCAACCATAGAAGTGTTATATTCTATCATAAGCATTATTTCAAGCAGTTTCGCAATTTTAATCTTATTTGATATAATACCAACAATGAAAAAACAGACGACAAAAAAGCCAAAAGTAACAATAACTATGGCCGCTTTAAATGAAGAAAAAGTGATTGGTAAAGCTCTGGAAGAATGTTTTAAACTAAAAAAATTATATGACCTCCAAGTGCTTGTAGTCCTCGATAGTAAAACCACTGATGATACCGCCGGTGTTGCGGAAAAAGCAGGCGCAACTGTCATTCAAACAGGAAAATGGAGAGGTAAAGGATATGCCCTTAGGAAAGCGACAAAATTTATTAAGGGAGATTATGTCATCCAAATTGATGCTGACTATCAATTCATGCCTTCCGATATACCTAAATTTATGGATGCTTTGCAAAATGGGTATGATGTCGCTTTGGCTACCCGTTATGAGAAGGGCGCAAAAGTCTCTAAAGATTCAGTTACTCCTTTCCGTCAATTTGGAATCCATTTTTTATCCCTTGCTACTTCAATTGCAGCAGGCCAAAGAGTTACTGATATGCTTGCCGGGTTTAAGGGATTTAAGACAAAGGTTCTTAAGGATATCAACATGAAGGAAGACCATTATGGATACGAGGCAGAAGTTATCATCAAAGCAGCACAAAAGAAGTACAAAATAAAAAATATTCCGATAACCTATAAAAAGAGAATGGTAGGAACCACAAAACTTATGCCGATCAAAGATGGTTTTCTTTTCCTACAAACCATCATAAAAATAGGACTTGGGTTATGAAGCTAGGTGATTGCAATTTCCTCATTCACATTGTTAATTCGGTAAACTATTTTTCCAGTCCCCAATACATTCCATACATCACAAACGATACAATTTTTCTTGACTAGACTTTTGATTTTTTTAATGTCTAATTTTTTATACATATTGTGATTGGTGGCGATAAATAGTATATCTGCGTCGCGAACCGCCTCATACACATCTTTCTCAATTTTCTGCTTTTCATATTCTTTAACATATGGGTCATGAAGAACTACTTCTGCTCTTTCGCGAAGAAGTGCATGTCTGACCTTAAAGCTAAGAGATTCTCTGATATCGTCAATCTCTGCTTTGAATGCCAATCCTAATATTGCTGCTTTCTTGTTCTTTAATTTCATCCTTTCCCTTACTAGTCTTATAAGAAACATCGGCATCGACTCATTTATTTTCCAACTTGTAGATATGAGATCTGCGTATGGAAGATCTGATATTAAGAAAAAACCATCCTTAAACAGGCATGGACCCGCGGTAAGACCAGGCATAGTAAGTCCCCCTCTTTTATATTTGTAGTTAACTAAATTCACGATCTCATAAATATCCCTGTGATAGTTGTGAGCCAAAACCATAAATTCGTTGGCTACTGCAAAATTAATATATCTATACATATTAGTAAATAATTTTGATAATTCTGCAGAGACGCTATCTGTTAAAAGGGTTGAAATACCCAGACTCTTAAAGAATCCATCTGCTTTTTTCAGACTTTTTTTATCGTCTGCTCCTATTATCTGGGGAATAGATTTCATCTCTTCAATCGAATTGCCTTCAGATATTCTCTCTGGACAGAATGCAACAAAAAAATCTTTTCCAATCTTAAGATTCGTGTTATCCTCTATCAAAGATTGGACATATTTTGTTGTCCTGGGAGACACGGTGCTTCGAAGTATCAATGTCTGTCCTGATTTAAAAAAAGGTACAGAATTTATGATAGATTCATTTATCTGAGAGTAGACAGGATTCATATTCTCGTCAACGGGGGTACCCAATGTCAGAATAATAAAATCACTTTTTTTTATACAAGAATAATCAGTGGTTGCGAAAAAGTCTTTCCCGATATGTTTCTTGAGTAATGGTGCAGCCCCCTTTTCCATGAATGGCATTTTGCCTGCGTTAATCTTTGAGATTTTGAGAGGGTCTCTCCCTATCCCATAAACTTTTGAATTTTTTTCGTCAGCAAGAACTAAAGCGAGTGGGAAACCTACTCTACCAATCCCAATAACTGATGTGATTATTTCTGTTCGTGTCCTGGAAGGCATAGAAAAAAGATAGAATCAAAAGATTATAGCACAAAAGAAAATTGCTAATTTGGCTATTTAAGTTACCAAATATATCACGTTAATCCAAAGCGCTAATTTGTCCTTTTGAAAAATTTAATACTTCCTTCTCATGTACGTGCAATTCGTAAACCTGCTGATTTCCACGAAGGAAAAGTTCTTTAGCATCAAGCTTTCCAAAAACTAATTTCTTGTTATTATTGTAAAAAAGAACATGTCTAACCCCTCTCGGGATAACAAACTTATGAACCTCATTTATTGTTTTTACATAGTGCCAATTTTGAGAGGAGTGCACAATATTTGCATGAGGCTTATCGTTGGTATCAATCGCTCCAAAAGAATAGACTTTAAAACTTTTTAATTGATATGAAACTGCTCGAAAAATCTCCGGGTCTACAATGATGATTGTTTCATCAGGTTTATACTTTTTGTAAACGAATTCTTGAAGAGAGGACATGCGCATATTATTTTTTACAATCTCAGAATAATGGAATGATTGCGAAACGTATGGCATAACATTTTGTGGGTCACGGTCACGAAAAAAAGTAATTAAGTTTGCAACAACTATAATCAAAACTAGAAATAACGCTTTCTTGCGAAAGATGCTCCTTAGCAAATAGCTGCATAGAAGAATGCTTGCAGAGAGGTAAGCCATCTGATGTGCAGCATGATCGCTTCTAACAAAAACGTTGAACAACAACGAAGGGGTAATCCAAAAAATAAAAACCAGAAAATATGGTTTCATGGTTGTGCCTAATAACTTTTTTGGGCTAGCTATCAACCCAAAATGTTTTACCAATGCGAGCATGAGTATGCTTGCAAATCCACAAGTAAGGTATAGTCCTTTAATAATGGTCGGAGCAATTTCAACTATCCTTTGTAACGAAACTTGGGCTACAGCATCATTCCTAGAAAAAAAGTAGACATAAGAAAAGTATTCACTTACCCCACCCACTGCAACAACAGTCGGAATAAGCCAACTAAATGAAAGAAAAATAAACCCGAATGTGCTTACCACCCTTTCTCTTGATTTAAGATAATACAACCCAAGTAGGTATAGGGGGGTCAGAAACATTGCATCCTGAGGTCTTATTCCAATAGCAAATGAGAAGACCAAGGCAAGTAAAAAGCCATAATCTTTTTTTTCTTTTAGAATCCTAAATACAACAAGTGCAACGAGCGTTGCAGTGACAGGAAGGATTCCATATGGATTTGCAGTAATGCCAAAATAAAATATCGTAGGCGCAGAAAGAAATATACTTGCAGCAATAAGACCGACAACTCTGTCAAACATTAATTTTCCTGCAATATAAAAAACTACTGCCCCTACTCCTGCAAAAAGAACGCTGACCAGTAAGATTGAGGTGTGGGGATCGGTTACGAAAAAGTTAAAGAATTTCCCTAACCCAATATACAAAGGATATCCTGGAGGGGATGGGGTTTTTTCTATGAAAGAATAATTTAAAATTGCTATCGTGTAGTCAGGACCATCCCAATGAGACTGAGCCTTCTCCAAAAATGGGATGCGCGAAAGAATACCTGTCAGAAATAGTAGCGCGTACAATAAATATGAATTCTTTTTTAGCCTTAGCATCGGTTCATTATATCATCGGGATATAAATTCCTTTTTGAATTTCTTAAGATTGTCAATATTTGTGTGCAATACTTCTTTTCCAAAAAATCTCTGCGCTTTTGATGTGTCAAGCCAAGTGTATTGTCCTCTTTTTGCCTGAGTTTTCTTAAAGAAATCTTTAAAAATGACAGGCTTTACCAAATTCTTATCAATCGAAAAAACATTGGCCAAATCTACCATGAATTCGTAGTTTGAAATGACATCACGGGAACCGATATGATAAATTCCTGTGGCTTTTTTATTAATTGCACTTTTTACACTAGCGACAGCATCATCCGAATAAGTAGGGTTAAAGTATAAATCCGTAATTCCCTCGTGAGCTTCTTTCATTAAAAGCTTTGCAAGTGCCCTTCTTGCAAAATCGACCTTCTTTTCATAATGAGCTGAGTAAACCGATATCAATCTCAAGATAAGATTCCTGTTGCTTCCCTTAAGTACCTCCTCTTCACCATACACTTTTGTCAGGCCATAATAGTTCACAGGATTTATCTGGTCTTCCTCAAGATAGGGTCTTTCAGACATATTTCCATCAAAAACCGCGTCTGTTGAAAAATATATAAGAGGTGTTGAATTCTTGCTTGCAATTTGAGCAATTAATTTTGGTACAGAAGCGTTAAGACGAAGGGCTAACTCTTTTTCATCCTCTGCTTGGTCTTGTTTTGTAATTCCAGCGGCATATATGATGTAGTCCGCTCTATTCTTAGCAAGAAAATTTTCAATTTCAAAATCTTTAGTAAGATCTACGTCACGCCTTAAGGGCATTACTATCTCAAACGTTTCTGAAAGCAACTCAACAATCCTTGATCCTACCATACCAGATGAGCCAAAGAGAATTATTTTTGTTGATTTCATAAAGTAAATTTACTTAAGCCCGTCAATTATATATAATGTCTCTACAAAATGAAAAGGTATTTAGTGACCGGTGGCACAGGATTTATAGGGTCTGCAATCGTCAATAGACTTACAGACGAAGGCAATTTTGTAAGGGTATTTGACAATGGTTTTAGAGGATCAGGTTCAACACTTGTTGAAAATAAAAATTTAGAATTAGTTAAAGGAGATATCCGCAATCAAAAAGAAGTATCTAGTGCCTGCAAAAATATTGATGCAATAATACACCTTGCCTATATCAATGGGACCAAATACTTTTATGAATACCCCGAGTTGGTTCTTGAAGTGGGAGTTAAAGGAATGCTGAATGTTTTGGATGGAGCAAAGGAAAATAAAGTCAGTGAGTTATTTCTTGCCTCTAGTTCAGAAGTTTATCAATTACCCCCAATCATTCCAACCCCCGAGAACGTCCCCTTCTCAATACCTGATGCTTATAATCCAAGGTATTCTTATGCAGCTGGGAAAATCATAAGTGAACTTCTTAGCTTATATATAGGAAGAAAGATATTTAAGAAAGTTGTTATCTTCAGACCTCATAATGTGTATGGCCCAGACATGGGACATGAACATGTAATTCCGGAACTAATCACAAAAATCATAAAACTGAATAAATCCGGAAAGGTTGATCTTCCTATACAAGGTGACGGTAAAAACACGAGAGCTTTTATTTACATTGATGATTTTGTAGATGCAGTTATGCTCTTATTGTCTAAGGGAGTGAATAATGAGACATACAATATCGGCACCGAGGAAGAAATAAACATCCTGGAATTGATCTCCTATCTGTCAAAAGTGGCTGGTGTTGATATTAAAGTCTCAAAAACAGTACTACCAAAAGGAAGTGTTATGAGAAGATGCCCCGATACTACAAAGATCAAAAAACTTGGTTTTAGCGCAAAAACAAGTCTAAAAAAGGGTTTGCAAAAAACTTATTTATGTTACAATAAGGACCTAAACGATGAATAAAGTTAAACCAAAATTGGCGATAAACAGCGGAAAAAGTGTTGTCGTTGACAGATGCCAAAGTTGCGGTTATCAAAAACTTCATTCCATCATATTCCTTGGATATCTCCCTCCAGTTAACAATCTGATCAAAGTCGGAACAATTCCCCAAGAACAACCTAGCTATCCTGCTCAAATGCTTTACTGTAAGAAATGCCACCTCGTACAGCTTGGTCTTATCGTCGACCCAAATATTCTTTTTCCTCCCGAGTATCCCTATACAAGTAGCACCACAAAAGTGTTGAGGGATAACTTCAAACAGCTAGCCGAAGAAACAAATCAACTGATACCACTAAAAGGGGATGATCTTGTCATAGATATCGGATCTAACGATGGTAATCTCCTCAACAATTTTAAAGAAAAGAATAAGGTTCTCGGAATAACCCCTGAAGAGATAGGTAAAATAGCTATACAAAACGGTATCCCTACCATTATCGACTACTTTACCGATAAAGTTGCTGACAAAGTCATCAAAAAATATGGAAAGGCAAAAATTATCACAGCAACAAATGTTTTCGCCCACATTGAAGACGTGAACGAGATTATAAAAAATATCAAAAAGATTCTGGCAACTGATGGGGTATTTATTTCAGAATCTCACTATCTCCTGTCACTTATAAAAACAGTCCAATATGACACGATCTACCATGAACACCTCAGATACTACTCCCTGCACAGTCTTAAATATCTGTTGGCGATGCATGGACTTGAAGTTTTCTATGCAAGAGAGATTCCACCACACGGTGGATCTATACGGGTCTACGCCGCAAGGGCAGGAAAGTACAAGATCAATAAGAACGTCCGTGAGATGCTGAATGTTGAAAAAAAGGTTGTCACAAGCGTCAAACAGTTTGAAGATTTCAAAGATAAGGTTGTGATGTCAAAGTTAAACCTTTATAACTTACTTAATAAAATAAAGGAGAAAGGTGGAACAATATATGGTATCGGCGCTCCTGCACGAGGGTCGACTCTTATAAGTTATGTCGGTCTGGATTCTGACATCATGCCTTGTGTTTTGGAAACAAAGGGATCTCAAAAGGTAGGTAAATACATGCCCGGAACTCTAATCCCTGTTTTTGATGAGCAAAAATTAATTTCTGATCAGCCTGAGTATGCGTTACTCTTATCTTGGCACATCACTCGGGAACTTATTCCAAAGTTAAAAGAAAAAGGATTTAAGGGAAGCTTTATTGTGCCTCTTCCAACCCCACGAATAGTTAGATGAAACCACATTTGTTGTCTATTGTAATTCCTGTCTATAACGAGGCTGAGAATATAACGTTGACTCTTCGGAGTATTAAAAAGAACATAAAGACCAAGCATGAAATAATTGTTGTGTACGACTCCAATAAAGACACAACGGTTCCAGTCCTCAGAAAGTTCAAAAAGAAGCAAAAAAATCTTTATCCAACAATAAATACAATTGAGAAAGGCCCGTCTGGGGCCATAAGGACTGGCATACTTGCAGCAAAAACTCCCCTTATTCTTGTATCCATGGCTGACCTTTGTGATGATCTTACTCAAGTCGATAAAATGGTAAAACTACTTGGAAGAAAAGAGGGCATTGTGTGCCCTTCAAGATACACGAAAGGTGGACGGCAAGAACTAGATGCCCCCTTTAAAGTAGGGCTTCCCAAAGCAGCAGGTTTTTTACTTAAATTTTTTACAGGAATTCCAACCAGCGACCCAACCAACAGCTACAAACTCTATTCAAAGAAAATGCTGGATAGGTTGAATCTCAAAAGTACAATCAGCTTTAGTGTAACTCTTGAGATAGTAGTTAAGGCACATCTATTGAAAGCAAAGATCATAGAAATACCAACGGTTTGGAAAGACAGGCAACATGGAAAAACTAATTTTCAACTGAGAAGATCAATCGTTGCTTATACACCGTGGTTTTTACTAGCACTTTTGAGAAATAGGCTCTTTACTCTTCCGGTACCCAAAGGTTCACTTTAATTTGTATATCTCTACGTTTTCCCTTTCCTCAAGAAACACATAATTCGTCTTTATGAAATCATAGACTTCAGGCAACCGCACCTTATTTGAAATTCCATCCACTGGCCAAGCATCCTTATCAATAAAAATATATTTTGGCTTATTTGTAGTGAGGTCTCGCACCATATCCATTCTTTTCTCCATCCGGTTTCCTATAAAGGGCAGGTCAAACTTTGTTGGATTGACTCTATCAACCAACATGTATATTGACGGTGTATCATTGAAAAGAAAAATGTAGTCATTAACGGATGTATTTTTTGAAATGAATTTTTGGTACAAGATAATTTTTTTTGTTTGCTGTTTTGAGATATTGAGAAAGCCTACTTTATCAAGGTTCACAAAATGTGCGGAGAAATATGTCTTAGGATATAAGGTACTTAGTATCATTGGGTTATTAAAATATAAGATTCTTACCAGATACAACAAAAGAAGAAAGATGAATATATAAAATATTCTTGCCTTTTCTTTCACCTCAAATAATTCATTGAGAAAATACCCACTGACTATCAGATTTGCAGGTAGTGTATAGAAATAATGCCCAGACCCATGCCGGGTAAGCAAAATCGTATAGACAAGTAGTCCAAAAAAAGATATGAGCGCAAATGCATGATCCGAGTTTTTGATTCTTCTCTGAAAATATTTCACTACTAAGTAAAATATGGAAGCAAAATAAATACACAAACTCCAATAGAGAAGCATCTCATGCCCGGCTAGAAACCTGGCAAACCCACCAAAGTCACCAGAGGAAAGGAAAACTATTGGGGATGGGAAATTGAGTCCGTTTGGAACATTTATTCCGGAAATCGAAGTTACTATGTCTGCAGTTCCTAAGATATATTCCTTTAACCAATGTTGCCCATGTGCCCAAAAAAGGAAAGTCAAACTAACAATAAAAAGGCCTACTAAATATCCACCGCACATTCTTAAATCAATTTTGATATTTTTGGATATCGCAATACTTACGAAATATTGCAACATTGAAGTAATAATGACAAACAACCCAAAATCAGGGCTCACCAGATAGGTAAGTGCTGCAACTATCCCAACTAAAAAACTAGTTCTCACGGATATACTACGAATAGATTTTATTAATAGATATAGAGCCCAAAGACCTACACTTTCGCGCAAATTGAAAGCCGGGATCAACAGAAATATACACAAGAGCATGGTTACTATCCACTTCTTGAGTTTTAGCTCTTGCATCAACAAAAAGGCAGCAAGTATACCAAACGTAGAGCCTAACATCAAGTAAAGCCTTACGAGAAAGGCAGATGCACCGAAAATTTGGAATAACCAAAAAAGTGGATACACACTCAATGGTCCATACGTTATATAGATGTCTTTAAATAAAAGCTTTCCATGAATCATGTGGTTTGCCCATGCCGAAAACTGCCCCTCATCAATCATATTGATATCACCACTAAAAAAATTTCCGGAAGTAGATGTTCCAAAAAGTAATGAAAGAAGGACAATCAATAATATTGGTATTATTTTTTTTTGCATATTACTGTGATCCAAATTAGGATTGTTAAAATAGCAATAAACGGAAACCCCACAACAAAATAAAATAAATCCTGCTGCTTTGGATAGTTATTTACTGTCAACCAATTGATGGCTGTAGTATTTGGCATTTCAAACCTTATTTGAAAAACTGAGCATAATAGTAAAAAGGTTACAACTGATATCAAAAAAGATAGAGTAAGGATGCCTAAATGAAACGAAGAAGATTTGTCTTTTGCCTTTTTAGAGACAAGGTCAAAGAAGTTCTTCTTTTTAAGAGTTAAATATATCGATACCACGCCTAACACAAAAAGCGTAAGTCCTGACATAAGTAGTCCCAAGTAAAATATGGCCGGTTTGTAATGCAAAACAATTTTTGACTCCCCTGCCGGTAACTGAAAGGACATGAATGGGTTTCTACCCAATATTTGGGTTTTGCTACCGTTTATGGTAATTATCCATCCAGGAAAATACGTCCTTTTTACAGTAACCTTTGTAGGTTGATTTGAATAGGCAGTAAATGCCAATTGCTCACTTTCGTTTTGAATATTTTTTACAACAGCTGTGGTCTCAATAATCTCAGAATCTGGAACTTTGTATATCGTGACATTACCACGACCGTAAACTCTCTCATAAATATGATTTCCAGAATCAAAGAGCAAGTCCAGATACGGAGACTTTCCATTTCCAAATAGTGCGATAGTGTCTCCGGTTGATGAAAAAACGATTTTGTACTTTTTTACTGGAGAAAGAAGGAGCGGATGGACATCAATTGTATAAAACATTCCATTATAAAAGCTCTTACAAGAAACAATTTTTGTACTTATTGTCTTGTTATCTGTCATAAGATAGATGCTAACAAGACAGTTATTGGTTTTATTGTATGTTGCAGGTAGAAAGCGTATCTGACGTAGCTGTTTGTTATTTCCGGATAAATCAACGACAACCTTTTGATTTAACGGAATTACTGAGTCACTGTTACTTTGCAAGGAAACTTTATCATAATTGATGTCATAATCTGATATCACAATACCCACTCCAAATTTCTTAAGACTTTCAAGATTTACATTGTCTACATTACCCCACCTATTTTTGTCGGGAAAGTTAGCATCAAAGTATTTTTTGTACCACAAGATTTCCATTGCATCGTAATTCTCGATGCTTCTTATTCCGTATGCCATATTTATATCGGGAGACAGATTTACATTTCCTACATTTAAAACAGGGAGATTTTGTTTTTTTAAAACATCAATTGCTTTATTTTCAGGATAGTAAAACTCTTTTTTTGAAAAAGTGTTATAAGAAGCAAAAAGAAGTAGTGTTTGCAGAGATACAAATATAGTAAGAAAAAATACGACTATATATTTTGGCAACTTCCCTTTTAAGGGTAACGTCAAAAAGAAGCAAATCGTACTTATTGCACATACCGCAACAAAGATGAAAAACACCTGTATGAAATTTGATTGAGTATTTCCAAAACGATAAAGAAAAGAATCAAAAATATTGGTCTTGATCGCTATTAAACAAAGAAAAAGTAGTGTCAAAATAGGTATATGAAATTTTAACCTGATTTTATTTACTGAATTGGTTTTATATATTTTATCCAAAATTGAAACTCCAATGACAAGCACTCCAAACCCGAAAGTCGCAATCATTCTCGAATTTGCATTGATACCAAGAGGAGTAAGTTTGATGATGTCTGTGACAATAGGGATTGAGTACGCAAGCAGTATGGAAATGACGGAGATCAAAAACCACGTTCTTTGAAGAGAAGAAGAAAAGATAGTTCTTGATTTCTTAAGTATCAGTAGAAAGAAAATAATACCCATGTAACCCCCTGCTGCTTCTTGAAAATTTGTTCCGGAAAATGGTTTGTAAAACTTTAGGTGTGGCGCTCCGAAAATATATGGAAATAAATTGAAAATGAAGGATTCCAAACTTAGCCCTGAGTGTGGGGTAATGCTACGCACATGTAGCGCATTGCTATAATAAAGATATTGAAGAAAAGGTAGCAGTTGAAACCCTGCTAGTAACGTACCGGTAAAAATGACTAAGCAGTAAAATAAGTGAGTCCTCCACGCCTTAGGATACTTAATTACACCATAGATAAAACCAACCAAAGCTATCTGAAAATATGTTTCCGGATGCCCGCCCAGAAAAGTTAGAAAGAATATAAAAGAAAGAATTGCGAAATTTGAAAAAGATGCCTTCTCATGCAATCTCTCAACAAATAGAAGAACCAATGGAAAGAATATGTAAACATTGGTCTGTGGCCAATCCAACCAAAGAACAAAATATCCACTTATAGAAATAACGCTTCCCAATAAAGCTATCTCTTTTGTGATTTTAACTTTGCGAAGGTAATAATATACACCAAAACAAAATATCGAAATCTTTATTATTGCCATCAGTAGTAGCGAGAACTTGGGGGAGAAAAATAGATATAACAGGTTCAGCGGAAAAAATACCGATGTAATAGGGTTTGCCAAGAATGGCACTCCATTCCCGTTTAAATCATTCCAAAAAGGCAGATGCCCGCGAATGACGGATTCCTTCATAAATATTCTCCACGGCTCGAATTGAAAAACTGGATCGGCAAGGAGCGAATTATGAATCCCCGAAGGGTCAAGACCAAATAACGGCAAACTCTTAAGGATGTCTACAGGTAAAAAGATGTTATTATAGGCAAACAGAAGGGAAAGAAATATCAAAGTAATAGAAGAAATAAGAAAAAGGATTTTTATTTTCATTTTCTCGCTACATATTCAAAGTTACTTTTATAAATGATTTTTTGGTCCTTAAGATCATTTGGGTCATCGGAAATCATATATACCAGGTCCGATGAAAGACTATATTTGCCTCCATGAAACCACGTCATATATATATAGGGATCTAGACTAGTTGCATATAATTTGAATATCCCTGCAGCCTGAAGTGTGAATTTCTTACCACGTGCGTCATCAGTGATAGCTTTTGAGGCATTGTCACTTAGCCTCCATGAATATCCAAGACTATAATTCATTGGAGGCATGAGATGCGCGCCATTCTGCGTAAACACAAAAAATTCACTATTAAAAAGTGAGAAGGTATTTATGAAAAGAATGCCTGTTGTCAAAACAATTGCAACATTTCTTGAAATCCTAAAAATGCTATATAGAAGAAACCCAATAAGTAGTGCTATTGCGGGAAAAAGTAACGTAAAATATGCTTGTCCAGGTGATGAATGGAGAGCAAACGAGAAAAGAGGCAACAACAACCATACTAAAAGTATGGCATATGGCTTTCTGTCACCTTTTTTTCTAACTCTGTTAAAAAGCAGTATAATTCCGGCAATAAATAAACCAATACTGAGAGGTCCGGCAATTGGTAATATAGAGGCTGCAATCTCTTGATAGATAGAGGTAAGAGTGCTAAGAGAAAATCCAATTCCTTCAACATGACTACTATTGAAGAAAAATAGCCGTATTCTATTTACTATCCACAAAGGAAATTTAAGATATGTAAAACCATGTAGAAAATCGTATAGGACGAACGGAAATACTCCTAGAATAAATCCACCCAACATCTTTACATAATCTTTCTTTTGTAATTTTTTCTTGAAGAAAAAGAAAAGTACAAAGATAATTCCGAATATAACAACATTTGACAACTCAACTAAAAGAGTTAGTCCGAAACTGAAAAAAAGAAAGGGCAAGTATCTCTTGTTTTTTAAGGTATTGATAAGAAGAATAAAAAATATCGCTGCAAAAAAGGGTATCAGAGAGGTGTGATACGGCATTCGAGCATTAACAGCAATCAAAGGTGAAGTCGCATAAAGTAGAGAAGCGATAAATCCTACTTTTTCGTTAAAGAGTCTATGTCCTAAATACCATACAAGAAAAGTGGTAATAGCTCCCAAAAATCCAAAAAGAACTGCCGGTGCAACCGGATTGAATTTAGAAAAAAAGAATGCAAGTCCAATGAGCCACACAGAAGTCGGTCCCTGGTGTAACCACGGAGCTGACGATGGAATACCAACGATTGGAATACTCCCGGACAATATCATATCTCTTGCAGCCAAAAAATCTCTTGCACTATCCCCAATTAGAAGCATCAAAGAATCCTGTCGGTATAAGTTAATGACTAAAGAAACAATAAATGGAACACTTATTAGTAAATTTTTAAATGTCAAAAAACGTAGTATGAATTCTGCAAAAAGCGCAGGAAAAATTCCCAAGTGTTTTTTAAAATAAAGGAACCTGCTCTTTTGAAAATATATCTTTATCACTTTTTTATCAGATAGACTTGCTCCAACCTTGTGACTTATGACACCACGTGGGTTGAATATAACTTTGTAGCCTTCTTTTACAATCCTAAGACATAAATCTTGCTCTTCAAAATACATAAAAAATCTTTCATCAAAACCTCCAATCTTCTCAAACAAATCCTTCTTTATTAGCATACAGGCTCCGCTTATTACATCTACTTTTGAAAGTTTGGTACGGTCTTTTTCTAGCATCCAAAATTTTTTTGAAACAATATTTTTAGGAAATAACTTGTTAACAAATGAATAAGCAACAATAGCACGACCAAAAGTTATGAAAGTATTAATTGTTGGAAGATTATTTTCTTTTCCATCTACCATAAGTGGACCCACTATTCCTACTTTCTTCATATCTGTAAAGGTTTTAAGCATCGTAACTACTGAGTTTTCAAATAAAACAGTATCGGGGTTTAGAAAAAGAATATATTCGCCAGTTGCTGACTTTGCTCCAAGATTACACCCATATCCAAATCCTCCATTTGTCTTGCTTTTGATGATGGTTACGCGTTTGTCTCTGAATAAAGCTCTGGGAATTTTTTTTGTTGAGTTATTATCAACAACAATTATTTCGTAACTATTTTTTCCAACAGCTTTATCAATGGAATTTATTGATTCCTGTATCTCATTCGGAGTATTGAAGTAAACATAAACGACTGTTAACTTCATAATTATATAAGACTTTTAATCTTCTTTAGGAAGTAATCATTTCTTGTTTGTAAATTCCAATTTTTTGAAACATGATTTTGCGCATTATTAGAGTAATAAGAATAATTTTTTGCATAAAGAAGAAACAGAATTTTTTTTGCGATTTCCTTTGGATCCGGATCTACGAGAAAACCTGTCACTTCATTAATTATTGTTTCTCGGTGTCCACCAATATTGGTTGCTACAACCGGGGTTCCACAACCCATTGATTCTAGAGGTATCAACCCGAAAGTTTCGAATCTACTCATACAAACTGTTAATTTTGAACTATTATATAAATCGGACAATTCCTCTTCTGTAATTCGTTCATTGTTTTTTTTCTTCCAAATCACCTTCTTAACTGAAGGTCTTTTTGATTTCGGTATCAACTCTAATGCACTGAGCAGAAGATCGTATCCGTCGATTGGATCAGTTTCGCTTCCGACAAAAAGAATGTTGTCTCTTCTCAAATTTTTGTTCCGAAATACTTTGGTGTTTATCCCTGGAGGACAGATGAAGGGAAAAACGTTGTAACCTTGGATCATCCTTTCTCGGACACTTAAACTACTTGCGACAATCCATGTCGCGGATTTTACATTGGTTCTATCCACAACTTTTACAAAGTACCGAATCATGTGTTCGAATACCTTAATGTAAAGTGGAAAATGCGGCTCTATTCTCATACTGTGTTCGTATGCAAGTCTATAAGGTTCTTGGGTGTAGTATAAAGTCTTTGTTTTAAGATAGCGTAGCAGATATGGTGCTTGGGTAAATTGATCCGGATGAACTATTACGATGTCGTAATTTTTTGAGTCAATTATTTCTGCTATCTTTTTTTGTGCTCTTCTTAACTTCCAAAACACAAAATACATGTGAAAAAATTTTCCAATTACTGGTATGCTGGTGCTTCCTGCAGAGACGTTGAAGTTTCTGATTTTTGCGTATTGTCCAGGATCGAAGATATCTTTCTCGTGATTTATCGTGTAGATAGTTGTGTCAATCTTTTTACTTCTGAAATATTGAACCTGATCCATTACAACCCTTTTTGCCCCTCCAAATTTTAAGTTGTAAAAGAATGCCACTTTCATGTTGTTGCTATTTTAGCTTATAAACATTCATATTGCTATTGCAGTATTGACTATTTTGAACCATAATCTGATTCATGAGTTACCGAAAAAAAGCGTTTCTTGGTGTCGGCTACCTAACCCTACTTAACATACTTACTCAACTTGTCTCTTTTTTGAAATTATCTATTCTTGCAAGAATTTTAATGCCATCAGATTTTGGACTGTTTGCCCTCGTTACGGTAACAATTACTACATTTGAAACGCTTTCTGAGACTGGATTTAATTATGCCGCGATACACATGAATGTCGATATCAAAAAGATTGCAAAAATATTACTTGTCATAAATATTACAAGAGGAATGCTTCTTTCAATACTCACCTTAATAAGCGCACCACTCCTTTCTCAATTTTTTAAAAGCGAAAATCTGCTGGATCTTTTACTCCTTGCATCACTCATTCCGTTTTTAAGAGGATTTATAAATCCATTAACAATTCGTTTTCAGAAAGAACTCGAATTCAGTAAGGTATTTCTGACTCAATTTATTCCGATAGTTATGACCGTTATATCCTCAATTATTCTTGTCTTTTATTATCATTCCGCGATGGCATTACTATTGGGTCTTATTATCGGCACTATCAGCGAAGTAATTTTCTCATATATGATAGTGAGATTTCCTACCCGAGAACCACTCAACAAAAAATATCTTAAAAAATTATTCTCTTATGGCAAGTGGATAACGGCGGGAGGTCTTATCAACTATCTAAGTATTCAAATCGACAATCTATTTATCGGTAAATTTTTCGGCACTGAAGCACTGGGACTATATGATTTTGCTTTTAAGACGGCAAATCTAGCATTCACTCAGGTCACAGACACAATATCAAGAGTGGCGTTCCCTCTCTACGTTAAGAGGAACAAAGAGAAAAAACACCTCCAGAGTCTTTTCATAAAAAATGTTGTTAGCGTTACGATACCCGCTTTGATCCTTACAATTCCATTTCTTCTCTTTCCACAACAGATTCTGCTTTTCTTGTTTGGCGAAAAATGGTTAGTAGCAGCACCTACACTTCAAATCCTTTCCATTTATGGTCTACTTCGAGCTTCTATCGGGCCGGGAGGTCCACTATTTTTGTCTGTAGGAAAACCTGAGATTCTTACAAAGCTCAGCACTTTAACATTCATTCTACTCATAGGACTGCTTTTCCCACTATCAAAGATTGCCGGAGTACAAGGTGTTGCTATGGCAATGACTGTCTCTTATGCGCTTATTTTTCCTTTATATATCTATCAGATCTACAAATACTTCAAGAAATAACTAGAGATTCCTAAAAAGACCGATCAGTGTACCTGTTATGACGCAGATATCCGAAACCAACTGGAGCAAGGGGAGATAGAGAAATGCTTTCCAATCTTTCACATATTTATAGTTTTTCCAAATACTCCACAATATATATAAGAAGAAACAAACAATAAGTATGGGTTTTGAAATGAAAAATAATAGGAATCCGACAAGGTACCGTATAAAAAGCAACCAAGTGTTACTTCTTATATAGTAAGCTTGGCCATCTCCAACTGCATAATTGAAGAATTGTTTTCCAGCCTCAATAATATTGTTCCTTTGAGGCCAAATTACAAATGCATTTTTAACGACTTTAAATTTAAAACGTGCACGTTTTAAATTTCTTGCAAAAACTAAATCTTCACAAGTATCTAAATGCGCAGGATACCCTCCAACTTTTTTCCAGGCAATTTTTCTAAAGGCAATTGAGCGTGATGACGGGAGAAAATCATCAGTTACTCGGTCAATTGAGACGCATGTATAGCAAGAAAGACACTTCTCAAACACATTTTTTGTAAATGGCTTATAAAAACCCGCAACAACGTCTATTTTAGAGTCAGTAAAAGGTGAGGTCATCCTCTCCAGCCATTTCTTATCTAAAGTGCATCCTGCATCTGTCGCCACAATAACATCTCCAGTTGCTTGATCTATGGCAAAATTTCGCCCAACAGACCTGTTTCCTTTCTTGGAATATATAGAAAATTTAGTACCACCAAACTTCTTTTCATACTTTTTTAAAGTATTTACCGTGCCATCTGTAGATTTTGCGTCAACGATAACAATCTCATAAGGAAGCTTCGTCTGGTTCAATATTGAGTCAAAAAGAGGTTTTATATTTTTTTCCTCATTGAATACGGTTGTTATAAATGAGATTTTCATTGCCATAATTTAAGATATGTGGTGAGAATATTATCCCATGTCTGTTTTTTTGCCCATTCATATCCTCTTTCGGCTTTTTTACGATCAAAACCTGACTCTAAACTCTTTATTACTTGATCAGCAATCTCCTCACTCGTATTACTTATTGAAATATATTTAGAAAATGGGGACATCAAAAGGTAATCCCTCATGATGGGGGAATTATAGACAGCATAAATTTCTTTTTTTTGAACTAAGGCTTCAAGCATCGATAGGTAGCGTGAAACAAATATAAACCGGCTTTTTCCTATATATTCGGATACATCAGGCACGAACTTTACAATTTTGATCCCTTTTGGTATTTTTTTGGCCAATACCCCTTCTCCAATGACGGTTAGTCTAAAATTTGGATACTTTTTCCGGATTATGCTATAAGCTTTCACATATTCTAGGATTCCTGTTTGGAAGTCCAATCTTCCAAAAAACACAGCTGACATACTATTTTCAATGTATTTTTTTGTGTTTAGGCTCACTGCACCATAGATAACTGAGGTTGGAGAGGTAAAATACCACTTTTTCATGAATTCTCCGACACAAATTGAGCCATTTGTCAGTTTTTCAGCTATCTTTCTTTGCCAAACCCATGACTTTTTTAGAGGGTATCCCTCATACCCATGGAATGTGATAAAGACTTTTTTCGTTAAAATAAGCAACCTTATGGGAAGTACCCAAAAGAATACGTCGTGGACATGTATAACGTCATTCTTCCACAATAGGGAGAGGTGAAAAAACATCCATTTCCAGATATAAAATTTTTTGACCCGCTGATTTTTGCCGATTGGAATCCTGTAAACTTTTGTACCTTCTATCATTTCCTGTAACGGTAATTTTTTGTCAAACCTTTCGGTGATAATTGTGACTGTAAGTCCTTTGCCAACAAGACCTCTAGACAATAATTTCACATGCTTCTCGACACCACCTATGTGTGGATGGTATAATCTAGTCAGGAATAAAACAGAGTGGCTTTGTTCTTTTTTGATATACATAGTATCAGTAAGATATAGTTAAAGCAATTCATTTTAGATTGATTTGATGGGCCAAAATGATTTCAGCCTCAACTTATCACTCTCAACTCTCGATTGCTAAACAGGTATAATTAGACATGATTTTTCTGTATTGTAACAGAAAAAAATAATTTAGATTGACAAACTGTTATAAGCACATCACAATAAAAAAAGAAAAAATAAATTACGGAAAAAAATGGAAGTTTTAAGAAAAATTTATTATATCCTTTTCGACCTTATCCAGACGTTAGTTATTGCTGGAGCTATCTTTGTCGTCATCTATGCCTTTCTTTTCAGACCTTACCAAGTTAACGGACATTCTATGGATCCAAACTTCCAAAACGGAGAGTATGTACTGACAAATTTAATCACTTTGCGCATGGGTCCTCTTCACAGAGGAGACATAATTGTTTTTGTTGCCCCACCGGACAAAGAAAAAGATTATATCAAGCGAATAATTGGTCTCCCGGGAGACAGAGTTAAAATATCAGCAGGAGACGTATACCTAAATGGCACAAAACTTGATCAAACACCATTTCTTTCATCTGACGTTAAGACAAATGGGGGTACTTTCCTTGGAGAAGGCGATGAGGTAGTTGTACCTGAAGACAGTTATTTTACTATGGGAGATAACCGACCTTTCAGTTCTGATTCTCGAGAATGGGGATTTGTCCCAAAAAGCTCAATAATAGGCAAGTCATTTGTCGTTTATTGGCCACTAACAAACATGAGAATAGTAAAACATGCCTCCTTTTAGATCTAAATTGAAATTTGGCCCATTTCTGAAGGGCTCACGAGGTGTAATTCAAGCTTCTAGAAGTCTTTGATATATCCTTTTCAGTTCTTCTCCTGTTTTTTCTTCTGATCCTTTGATTGTAATGACGATTTTGCCTAAAGCACGGGACTGGTCGAATTTCACATTCCAGCCATATCTTTCGCTCAAAGTCTTTGCCATTTCGTCTTGTTCTGGTATATAAATCTTATCGCTTTTCTTTTGAGGCTCTTTTTTCTGAATTTCAGCCTTTACTTGCCTTGCAACATCCTCTGCTCCCCTAACTGATATTCCTTCAACTAAAATCTTCTTGAATGCGGTAAGCATGAGCTTTGGATCTCCTATTGAAATAAGGGGTCTTACGTGACCTTCAGTGATGACGCCTGCGGCTAATGCATCTTTTATTGCATCAGGCAAAGTAAGAAGTCTTATGGTGTTTGAGATATAAGGCAAGGACTTTCCGACTCTTTTTGCGACCTCAGTTACTGACAAATTGAATTCGTCAATCAATCTTTTGTATGCCTGTGCACGCTCAATAGGATTAAGATCTTCCCGTTGTACGTTCTCAACAATGGACATTTCAAGCATCTGCTGTGGAGTTGTCTGCTTGACGACAACCGGAACTTTAATAAGTCCCAATATCTTTGCTGCTCTCCATCGTCTTTCTCCCGCAATTATTTGATACCCTGCCGGTGTTTCCGCAACGACGATTGGCTCGAGTATTCCTTGCTCGCGGATTGAGTTAACGAGATCAGTTAGGGATTCAGGTGAGATAAGTCCTCTTGGCTGGAGGGGGTTTGGCTGCAGGAGTGATAAGTCCAGTTCGACAATAGACATTGTCTTGTAATCATCCATAATAAGTCAATACTATACTACTTCTACGACTTTTTTTCCACGGGCAATTTTAAACTGGACAGTCCCGTCAGATATAGCAAAAATCGTATAATCTTTTCCCATTGATACTCCTATTCCAGGATGAAATTGTGTTCCGCGTTGTCTCACGATTATATTTCCAGAGATTGCTTTTTGTCCACCATATATCTTGACGCCAAGGCGCTTTGATATAGAGTCTTTATTTCCTTTGACCGATCCGGCCGACTTTGTATGTGCCATATTATTTTATGGTTAATATTTCTATTTTTGTGAGTTTTGATCTGAACCCTGTTGCTCTTCGGTATTTTGATTTTGCTTTGAATTTAGCAACTCTTACCTTGTCACCCATTGTTTGTTCAATGATCTTAGCAGTAACTACAGCTCCCTTAACGGTTGGTTTGCCTACAACAACAGCCTTGTCATCTGCTGTCAAAAGGACCTGATCAAAAGAGATTGATGAACCATTTTCACCCTCAATTTTGTCGACTTCAAGGACTAGTCCTGGAGTTACTTTGTATTGCTTGCCTGAAGCTTTGATAACTGCGTAATTCATAATGGAAAGTATTGTACCAAAAAAGTTGCAATTGTTCAACAAAAAATAGGTCAAATGATTTCAATTGCTTGCTTTCTTTTATATTCATATCCTATCGAAGAAACAATCCCGAGCAAAATAAAGTTAGTGATCAGAGAGCTTCCACCGTATGACACCATTGGCAAAGTTATTCCAATAATAGGCATCATTCCCATATTCATGCCTATATTTGTAACGGTTTGAACTAAAATAAGAAAAAATACACCCATAACAATTAAGTACGGGTACCTGTCTGAAATGTTTTGTGAAACTTTATAGATCCTGTACAGGAGAAAACACAGTAGACAAATTATGCTGATCCCACCCAGAAATCCTAACCCTTCCGAAATGGAGGCAAAAATAAAATCAGTCTGTCTTTCGGGCAAAAAACGAAGAACAGACTGTGTCCCTTCACCTAATCCCTTTCCAAAAAAACCACCACTACCAATCGATATTAACGCTTGGATGGCATTGTATGAAGAACCGGAAGGATCTGAAGTCAAATTAAAAAGCGTTATGAGTCGCTCTTTCTGATAGGGCTTTAGTACTTGAATTATTATCGGCATAGGCGCAAGAACCAAAAACATAGAAATGAAATAGTAGTAAATCGGAAAACTGTACATCAGAAGCATCCCGGCAAAAGTAACGATATACATTAGAGCCGTACCTGTATCGGGTTGGCGTAAGATCAAAAAGATTATGGGAACAGTAATCGCAACTGAAGCTAAATATTTAAAGATATTGGATAATTTTGAAGTCGCAAGAAAGTGGGCAATGACAATGATATAAAAAGGCTTCAATAACTCCTCTACTTGAAAATGTATACCAAAGATAACCAACCAACTCTTAGAACCATTCACGACGGTACCGAATATGAGAACTATAAGAAATCCGATAATAATTGTGGCATAGATATACTTTGTGTAGAGTGCAAAGAATTTATAGTCGACGTTGAGGAATAGGAAGTAGAAAAAAAGACCTACAAATAAAAATGTGAGTTGTTGCCTAAAAAAGGTGATGTCTATCGAAAAAAGTGTCGCAAGACTTATCGCAACCAATAATAAGGCTGGAATCAGAAGAGAGAAATCTATCCTATGTATTGAAAAACGATCCATCTATAAGGCTTCTACGCTAAATGTATCTGAGACTGTGAGGTTTGAGACGAGGGCTTTTCTTTTGATTTCCTCTTCAAATTCTTTTGGCCAAGAGGGAAGTGAAACATGCACTAGTTGAACCATCGTCGTACCTAATTCTTTTCTTTTCTGCTGGATGGAACGGATGATGTCACGTGCCTGGCCGGCGTCGATATTTTGATTAGATTCATCAGTCTTACCTTCAACTGTGTATTTCTCCTCCTCGTTGTTGAATTCCAATTCCTCAACATTCGTCTCTTCCATGACGATCTTTATGACCTCTTCATTCAATCTATGACCGGAATATGAAAGTTTTTTGAATGGTATTTTCACTTTTACACCTGCTTCTTTTCTAAAAGCACTGATGACTGAGGCTAATTCTTGCCCGAAAACCATCTCTTCTTCAAGTTTTTCGTCTATAAAGTCCTTATTTCCTTGAGGATACAGTTCAAGATGAACAGACTCAAGATCTGTTAAGTTCCGAAACATTGATTCTGCAATAAAAGGAGTGATTGGAGCTATGATCTTACTCAAATTCGTCAAGACTTCGTAACAAGTATTATAAAAATTGTTCCTATCATTTCCTGCCACTGAGCTTGGCCCAACCCTGTCGCGTGAGCGTCTGATATACCATGTTGATAATTCATTCACGAATTTTTTGTAAAGAGAAATTGCACCGGCAGTGTCATATCCGTCTAATTTGTCAGATACTTCCATGACCAAGCGGTTCAATCGTGACAGTATCCATCTGTCCAATGCTCCTAGTTTGCTACTTTCTGCTGGCATTTGGCTGCTGACATTTGGCGTCCAGCCGTCAATTCGTGCGTATGTAATAAAGAAATTGTATGTATTCCATAGAATCAACAGCGTTCCTTTTACCTGGTCGCGGTAATCAATCTCAGAAATCCTGATATCTTCACCATTCATAACCGGTGAACCCAATAGATACATCCGAAGTGCGTCTCCTCCATATGTGTCGATCAATTTTTTAGGGTCAGGAAAATTTCCATAATTCTTACTCATCTTCCGTCCATCTGTACCTAAAATAACACCCTCAACGACAACATTTTTGAAAGCCGGCGTGTCATACAAGGCTGCACCTATCACGTGAAGTACATAAAACCATGCCCTGATCTGCCCTGTGTATTCAGCAATAAAATCAGGAGGGAAAAAATCTTCAAGCTTTTCGCTTTGGTCAAAAGGAAAATGCCTTTCAGCGAAAGAAGCACTTCCAGCCTCAATCCAACTATCGAGTACTTCTGGTACTCTTTTTACATCTTGTTCACATTTTGTACACTTTATTATTACTTTATCTATATCAGGCTTATGCAAATCAATAACTTTCATCCCTGACAACTGTTCTAATTCTTTGATCGATTCTGGAACATAACGCTCACCACACTGGCATTCCCAAACCGGAACAGGGCTCCCCCAATACCTTGATCTTGATATATTCCAATCAGGCGCGCTTTGGATACTTTTTGCAAACCTTCCATTTTTGAAATGTTTTGGGAACCAATTCACTTGCTCATTAGTATGGAGCAATTTGTCTTTCATGTCAGAAATATTTACGTACCACGCATTTTGAGGTGAATAATAGAGTCTTGTTGCACATCTCCAGCAATGAGGCACGTTATGGGGAAGTGGTTTGTCTTCATACACAAGTCCTCTTTCTGATAAATTTTCATTGACCGCATTATTTGCGTCAAGATAGTACATTCCCCCAAATAAAGGAACGTCAGGCAAAATTGTACCTTCTTCATCTAAATGCATCTGCATATGGATATTGTTTTCCTGCATTGCTTTCAGATCCTCTTCTCCATAAACAGCTATTGTGACAACTCCCGTACCTTCATCTGAGGTCACAAAATCCCCTCCTATCAGAACAAAAGCATTCTCTCCTTCTTTGATTTCAGATTTGTAGTAATCAAAATGTGGTACGAATTTCTTACCGACCAATTCTTTGCCCAAAAACTCCTCTACTATTTCGTAGGATTGCTCATTCTTAAGCATTTTTATAGTTGATTTGGCCAATATATAATACTCATCACCCTGTTTTACTTTTACGTATGTGAGTTTAGGATTGACAGCCAAAGCAGGGGTCACGATCTTATTCCATGGTGTAGTTGACCAAGCGAGGATATACGTATTTTCTTCACCTTCAAGGGCATATTTGTAAGTTGTTGCCGCGTCGACTATTTCTTTGTAATTGTCCTGGTCCATCGCGACCTCAAAGTTTGAGATAGGAGTCGAACAGTGAGGACAATACAATGAGACTCGAAGACCTTTGTATATGTGCCCACCTTTATACATTTTGCTAAATACCCACATGACTGATTCCATGTAGGGCATATCCCAAGTCTTATACGCATTTTTGAAGTCCACCCATCGTCCTATCTTGTCTACATACCACTCCCATTCACTCGATACTTCTTCAACGTAGTTCTTACATTCCTTTATGAAGGTGTCAACTCCAACTATTTCTTCAATATCACGTTTTCTTTTTATATGAAGTTTACCCTCAACCTTGTTTTCTATTGGCAATCCATGACCATCCCAGCCCCAAACACGTCTTACCCGATACCCTTTCATTGTCCAATATCTTCCGAATAAATCTTTTGGAAGAGACGACAGTAAGGACCCATAATGAGGCATTCCAGTAACGAAGGGGGGACCATCCAGAAAAGTCCATTTTTTGTCTTCCGGTCGGGAATTTATAGACTTTTCAAATATTTTGTTTTCTTTCCAATATGCACTTACTTCATCTTCTCTTTTTGAAAATGGGATAGTGGCATCAACGTCTTTGAACATAGCTTCAATTGTAGCTTATGAATATGTGTTCTTCAACCTATCTGCTAGATCACGGGGGATATTTATTTCTTTATAGCGGCTCCTGCAACTGATTGGTTTTGGGAGTTTGCTTGAAGATTGCTTTGGGCTTTCATGACATAAAGTGCTTCAAAAACGATAAAAAGAAGGATGATACTCAAAAACATCAGTTTTGTATTTGATAGTCTTTTCGATGAACGTACTTTTCCCTTCCCTTTTTTCTTCATAATAATATTTAGAACTATTTATGACTTGTTGTCAATATCGCTCTAATTCACTTATGAGATCTTGCCCTGTTGCGATCCCCGGGTGTATCCGGAACAACACATATCGGTTCTTCTGATTGACGATAGTTCCTCCCTTTGTACCTACTGCATTTGTGTAACCGGCCTTCTCAACCAGATATGAAGACTCGTCATTGTATCCTCCATATGGATAAGCAAATGAGACAATCTTTATCCCCAATTTATTCTCAAGAATATGTTTGCTCTCAAATATCTCTCTCTCAGCTTCTTGCCTAGGAAGTGCTTTAAGATTTGGGTGATGGACTGAATGTGCTCCAATTTCAACGAGGCCACTTGATGCTACCTCTTTTAACTGATCCTGATTCATATAATTTTTATTCCCAAGTACTCCTGAAATTATGTAGGCAGTTGCAACAACATTGTGTTTTTTGAGTATTGGAAAAACATCAGTGTAAAAATCTTCATATCCATCATCAAAAGTTATGACGACCGGTTTTTGAGGCAAAGGTTTTTTTCCATCAAGATACAAGCCAAGATCGGCTGCCATAAGAAATGTAAATCCCGCCTCCTTGAGGGTTTTTATCTGATTCTCAAATATTGGAGGGATAATATTTAAAGATTTTCTTACTGTGTCCCCCTGATCTTTCACATACTCTACGTAGTGATATACAAGAATAGGAACCCTTACGTCTTTAGTTGGCAAAACATTATCAGACGAAATTTCCTTTGCGCTGGCTATAACAGGAGGATGATAACTCCCGGGAAAACCCCGCATCAACCCAATAACAATACCTAATGAAAAAGATACGATAATAATGAGCATGACTGTAGTGATGCTCAACAAACGGATATTTTTCTTAGGAGCCTTTTTAGTCTTTTTTGCAGTTCTTTTTGTCTTTGCTTTTGACACAACCTATATTGTAAGCATTTGAGGCACAAAACTCAATCAAAGGATAACACTTTCGGGAACTTGATCATCTCCTTTGAGAACAAAAACGTTTGTGTTGTATTCATCTACTCCTACAAATTCTGCCTCACCACGAAGTATAGCTTCATATGGTTTACAGTATGAACATCCTGAGGAAGGACAATTATATTTCTCAAGAGCCCTTGAGACTTTGATCTTTCGGGAGATATCCAAAACCTTCTTATGGGCGTCGTCATAATCTGGCAGTGTACACTCTGTTAGATCGTCATCTCTATCCAAATACCAGTAACTGGCTTTTTCGACTTTCCTTGTCTGGCAATTACTTACCAAAAGGAGATAAATGGGGAGCTGTAAAGATTCTTTCCCTTCATCACTCTTACCGGTTTTGAAATCTATGATATGAACCCCATTTGTGACAGGGAGATATTCAAGCCAGTCTATCTTTCCGCATAAAATAATGTTTTCCTCTTCAGAAAGCCAGTAATTTGGGAGGTCCATTTTGATCTTAACTGCTTGTCTTGATATTGGTCCAGGATGGGCAGTCACTCTTTTCAACATCTCCTCTCCCCTAACTTTGTACCGCTGTTCTGCCTCACTATTTGCGAACCCGCCTTTCTTGCCACTCACTTTCTTCCAGGCTTCCTCAAATTTATTTATCAAAGGAACTGAAAATCTACTTTCTACCGGAAGGACCGAGAGGCTTTCTATTACTTCGTGAACAGATTGACCCAAAGCGAGAGGTGGAGCCATTAATTTTATTTTGTGGTTAGTCGCCGGATCCTTATAGACGTGCTTTAGAAAATATGCACGAGGACATTGAATAAAATCACTTATTGATGTATGAGATACCCACACTGCCGAAAATTTATCAGAACTCATGTCTTTAGTATAATGTCTTTGAGTATTATAATAAAGTCATGAAGATAACAGATGTTGTATTTACGAATCACGCTATTGAACGCATGAATCAGCGTGGAATAACAGGGGACTGGGCATGGCAATCGGTAAAACAACCGGATAGGACCTCACCAGGCAAAGAGAAGCATACTACGGAATTCATAAAACAATTCAACAAACACCAAGTCACCACAATTGCTAAAAAAAATGACATCGGAGAATGGGTTGTCCTTTCTGCTTGGATGGATCCACCTTTACATGGCACTTCTGACTACTATAAAAAAGAGAAGTACAACAAGAAAATGGACAGGAATAGAAATCTAGATAAAAAAATGGAGAAAGCCTCTTTTTGGGGGAAGGTTTGGATAACTGTGAGAAAACAAATTGGTATCTAATGGACCACTCAAAAAAGAGCACTTATTTATTTTCAATTGATGCACTTCGAGTCATCGCTATATTGGCGGTTATTCTCGTACATGTCACGACAAAAACCTTAGACGTTGGTCATTTTGATCTCATAAAAGATCCTTTGACACTTTTTTTGAACCAAGCTTCACGGTTTGCCGTACCCCTCTTTTTTCTTATCTCGGGATTTGTACTTGAATTGAACAACAGAGATGGTCTTTCATATGGTACTTTTTTCAAAAAGAGAGCGTCACGCATCTTGATTCCTTACATATTTTGGAGTGCTTTTTACTTCTTTATCGGATGGGGTTTTGACTTCTCAAAATTGATAAGCGACCGTTTTTTGATGGATCTTGTCACTGGAAAAGCAGCGTACCACCTATATTTCATCCCGACACTCATTCTTTTTTACCTTGCATTCCCATTCCTACACTCAAAGATCAATTTTCTGAAAAAGCCATCTACTTTGCTTTTCATAACAATTATCCAATTTGCACTTGTAGCCTATGATTACTATTTCAGACAACTGCCAATTCATTATGATCTGCGTGTTGCACTACTTAGCGTTTCTATGTTTGTTTACGGTATGGTAGCCAGTCATTATAAAGAGAAAATTTATGGATATGTCAAAAATAACGCGCAAGTATTTATCGCACTCACTGTTTTTCTCTCCTCTCTTATATTTGTTCATGTGAGAGCAATTTCTTTAGGAAGGCATACTTCAGGATATATCTACAACCAATATAGTCCGTTAAATTATCTGTATACCTTAGTTTTCACTTCATCTCTCTACTACATTTTAGAAAAGACTCAATTCATGAGAAAGCAGTTCATCGCTTTATCAAAGCTTTCATTTTTCGTATTTTTTATACATGTCTTTGTGCTTGATCATATATGGAAAAACTTCTTTTATAAATTCTTGGAGACAAACGGTAGTCATTTAATCACTCAAGTATGGTTTACCCCACTATTTTTTGTTGTCGTAACGCTACTCTCATTTGGTATCGCATATGGCATACATAAAATATCATTTGCACAAAAAATAACAGGGTAACTATGAAAAAAAACACTGTAAGAGCAGACAAATTACTTTCATCACTCGGTCTTACTTCAAGACGGGGCGTACAGACGTATCTTACGAATAACTCAATAACTGCCAATGGCAAAAGAATTGTTGAGCACGGAGAAAGAGTATCGCCAAATGCAGAGATAAAGATAAACGGATCAATCCTTAAAAAACCACATAAAGTCTACTATCTTCTCAACAAGCCAAAGGGGATTGTTTCAACAAGCGCTGACGAATTTGGACGTAAAAATGTTGTTTCACTCATAAAGACTACTGAACGGATTTATCCCGTTGGAAGATTGGACCGTGATACTCATGGACTACTAATTCTCACAAACGATGGCGAGTTGACTAATAGTCTTATCCACCCCAGATACCATATCGGGAAAATTTACCAACTTACAATTAAGGGTCCAGTCAACCCTCCACAAATAAAAAAACTAGAAGAAGGTATTGAGTTGGAAGACGGCCTCACGCAACCAGCAAAGATAGTTGTGATCCAAAGAAGAAAAGACGCGACTATCATGGAAATGACGATATTTGAGGGCAAAAAAAGACAGATCAGACGGATGTGTGAGGCAGTAAAATGGCCACTTGTTGATCTACAACGAATCCGGTTTGGCAATCTGGAATTGGGATCTTTAAAAGTCGGCGAATATAGAGAACTTACCGGACGGGAAGTTGAAAAATTAAAAGAACTTATTAGATCAAATCCTCGATGAATAAAATTATATTGATACTAGTCTGCCTATTTGCATTCTTATTAAGAATCCAGTCCATCAATCAAATGGGTAGAGCTATGGATGAGGACTATATTGTTGAAAAAGGATTTAAATTCGTCAGTATGTTCCAGGCGTCCGATTTCAACAATCCATATTGGTGGAGTATCCCAGACCATCCTCCATTAGGAAATTATATTTTCGGCATATCAGCTAAATTGGATGCAATAGGATTTGATTCAAATAAAGAAGCGATGGATAAGGGTTATAGAGGTGTAGCAATATTTCCTTTTGAATTGACGTATAGCAGACTTGTTGCGATTCTTTTTTCAATCTTAACTATTTATATAACTACCTATATGAGTCTAAGATATATTGGAAAAGCAGCATCGATAGCAACGGGCATTATCTTATCAACTATCCCTTTCTATCTTGGTTTATCACAAAATGTAAATCTTGACATAATTTTTTCATTCTTTTTTACGGCATCAATAGCATTTTTCATCTTGTATCTTGAGAACCCGACTTTCAGAAAGGCAATGCTTGTTGGTTTTTTTGTAGGTTGCACAATTCTTACAAAACAAACGGGAATCATTCTTTTTCCTTTACTTATCTCTCTCTACATTTTGCAAACTATTTTTTCAAAGTATTCCAAAAAAAATGCTGTGATTTCAATGTTTCAGATAATAAGCGTAGCTGTACTGACAACAGTACTGCTCTGGCCTATGGCAATTATTCACTTTTCCGAATATCTCCAATTTTCAAGAAATATGTGGTTACATACTGGTGGATACCCGGAATGGTTTATGGGGAGTCTACGAATAACACCGATTTTCTACTATTTTATGTATGGACTAATCTCAATTCCAATAGGAATCGTATTTTTATGTCTTTATGGCGCAAAATGGATTATCCATACAAAGAAATTGTTTCTGATACAGATACTCTTGTGGATTATCGTTCCTATCGTAATCCAATCATTTTATAAAGGTCGACAACATCAGCTGAGATATGTAGCTGAAATATACGCTCCATTAGCAATCCTAGCAGGCTATGGATTCTCAATGCTGATTAAGAAATTAAACAAAAAACCGAAAATTATTTTTTTTACTTTCTCCCTATTGTTGATTTATTGCATATCAATATTAATAAAAATTAGTCCATATTATTTTGATTACTTCAACGAATTGACCGGAGGCACCAACACTGTATTTCATAAAAAGTTGTTTCAAATGGGATTTGGAGGACAAGGTTTAGGCGAAGCAACGGAATATTTAATCAAGAATGCAAAAAGGGGAAGTACCGTATCAATTTGCGCAGATCCTTTCAAAAATGTAAATTATTCAGCTCCATTTAAATTCAGTGAGTGTGATGTGCATGGTGATTCTGATTACATAATTGTCAATTATTACATAGTGATAAGGGATGGTTTTGATGAAACAAAAATTGATAACCGTTATAAAATTGTATACACCGTATATGCTGATGAAGCAGAACTTGTACATGTTTATAAAAAGATTAAATAATTTGTTAAGTGCCTGGTATTTTTTGATTCCGTTCGCATGCGGAATTGCATTGCAATCAATCTATCATCAAAGTTACCAAACAGTCATTGTAAGTCTAGTCACGTCAATCCTCCTCTGTATTATTTTGTTTGTTCAAACATATATTTACCCAAGAAAAAAGATTTCCCTATTTGGTCTTCTTGTTTTACTGTCGCTACTTCCGACAATAAGCCTTTTTAGACAAGGGACGTATGAGAGTGGGGACTTTAACCTTCACATCTATAGGATCATGTCGTTTTATGATTCTCTTCGTGAAGGAAATTTAATGCCTTCCTGGGCAGCACACATCAACGGTACTTATGGAAATCCGATATTTATCTTCAATTATTCTCTTCCCTACTATATTGTCAGTCTAGTTCATTTCTTAGGATTTAGCTTTGTGACGAGTATGAAACTTATGCTTGGATCAACATTTGTCTTTTCTGGAATTTTTATGTTTTTGGCTATCCGAAGAATTCTAAAGAATGAACTTGCAGCTTTTGCTGGTGCTATTTTTTATCTCTTTGCCCCATATCACATTGTTAATTTTCATTTCAGAGCAACTCCGGGCGAAATGACGCTACTTATGCTCTCCCCTCTTATGTTCTATTTTGTCACCTCCTTTATGCAGGAAAAGAAATTTAGACATCTATTGCTTGTTTGTCTTACAACTCTTCTTCTATCAATGGCACACCCCATGGTATCTATAACTGTGCATGTATTGGTTCTTATTTTTGCACTGACTCATGGTGGAATCAAAGATAAGGCTAAATCATTGATTGCGTTGTATTTGGCAATAGCAATTGGTCTTATCGCATCTCTTTACATCTGGCTTCCATTCATTCTTTACCTTCCTATAATGTATCCTCCCGTCTCCAAAGCCCATTCATTCGGTCCTTTTTACCAGCTGTTTTATTCTCCCTATAAATACGGTCTCCTTTTTCAGGGTCCGAATGGAGAGCTTACACCCCCGATAGGATACACTCACCTTTTACTTGTTATCATCGCTATTAAAAAACGCAACCGTCAATTGACAACCTGGCTTGTCACACTTCTAGTCTTTATTTTTTTGATGAATCCTTTGTCAAACTTTATCTGGAACAACTTTAAAATGCTTTGGATGTTGTCAGATAGACTTCTTCTGCCCATTGCAATTTGTACTTCATTTATAGGAGGTTATGTTGCTTTGTCTCTTTCAAAGAAAAGAAAAACGAGAATCATTTTATACTCGATTTTATTTTTTACCGTTTTCTCAACTATTCTTAACTGGGGGCATAGACGGGTTATAACGACTATGGGAGATTCTGCTTTGATTCAGTATGCACCAACAGCTACAGAATTTCTTGAAGGCCCCGGTGTGTATTTTGCAAATACGAAATGGGCCGACAAAAATCATTTCTGGTTTGATAAAATTCCCAACACCCATTTAGAAGTAACTAACAATCAGGATTTTGTTCATGAGATAGAAAGAACTACAACTCGGCATTCTTATCTTGTAGATGTAGAAAAACCAACAGTATTTCGGGAAAATACTTTATGGTACCCTGGGTGGCGACTTACTGATTATGGAAAACAAATTCCTATTTATCCAGGCAACAGAGGCGTCATAACCGGAAGACTGCAAAAAGGAATGCACTACCTAGTATTTGAATACAAAGACATTCCGGCCTACAAGTTACTAAAAGTTGTAGGAGTTACAATATTTGTAGCTTTACTTCTCCTTCTTTGTATTAGTTTTTTTGGCCATCCAAAAAATCTCACCAGGAAGATACAAAAACCACGTAGGACGAATAGAAAAAACAAGTCGAAAGAAAAGAAGAATTAATCTTTTCTTTTTATAACGCGCCATTGAATTCTCAAGTCTTACATAGGTTGCTGCTTGCGGATATGTCTTTGAAAATACTTGTGTAAAGCCAGTTTTCTTTCCTAATAGATACAGACTTCTTCTCGTAAAATATTGTATATGCTGACCCAACCAATACCACCAATTTCGTCCCATGACATAGCTAGTGATGCTATCAACATCCCCGGTCCAAAGGACAATGATACCACTTGGTTTTAGTAATTTATTGATATATTCCAACTCTTCTTTAGGCTTTTCAAAATGCTCAATAACTCCCCAAAGCGTCACTATATCGTACTGTCCTTGGTGTTTTTTTGCATGAGTCTTTATACTCTCACGAAAAACAGTTAATCCCTTTTCACGCGCAATTTTTACTGACCATTTTGAAAGTTCCAATCCGTATACCAAAAACCCTTTCTTTTTAGCAACTTCCAAAAAGTCACCGGTTGCACAACCGATATCCAATACTTTGCCTTTTCTTTTGTATTTGGAGATCTCAGATACAATTTTTTTTGCAGTGGCCAATCTGTCATCCCTCTGAGTTAGATACTTTTCATCCACCACATCCTCATAGTACCTATACATGTCTTTTGGTAATGGGTCGCAAAAGACATGACTGCAATTATTACACCTGACAACTCTGAAAGTTTTTTTAGCAGTAGGACTGAATTCGTAGGTGAATGAAAGTTTTTTTACATTCGCATTTGCCTTATACCATTGATACGTGTCATAAGAATCACAAACAGGACACTTGGATTTTTTCATCTGTTTATAATACCATGATTTAAATGTTCTGCAATTTTTCTCCGTTAGTCTTTAGCCACTTTATCTGCTGCTTATAGGAAGGGTTAACTTGTCTGACTTTATTCCAAAAGATTGTCTGATGATCTTTGTGGATTGTGTGGACCAATTCGTGAATCACAACGTAACGAATTACAAGCAGTGGTGCCATGATAAGTCTCCAGTTGAATTGCAATCTGTTGTCTGATGTACATGATCCCCATTTAGACTTTGTGTCAGAGAAAGAAATGGATTTATAGGGCAAGTCCATTTTTTTGGAATATTCATCTACCAAACTTTTAATTAGAGACTTCGCCTCACTCTCATACCATTTTTCTAAGTGATATTTTCCCCGAGAGACCATCCCAAGGGGGAACAAAAGACTGCTACCTTTCGGTTGGATCTTCACATAATTACCAATAGCCAAAACGTATTCGTTTCCCAAATAAAGAAACTTCTCACCGTTTGTAAATTGCTTTTTTGTGGGTTTGTTCTTTTTAACAATTGCCAATCGTTTTTCAATCCAATCCTGTTTGCTTTTAACAAATGCTTTGATTGCAAATTCAGGGACATACTTTGGCGCCCTAACTTCAATAGTCCCATCCGGCAAGATGCGGATAGAAATTGAACTTCTTTTTGATTTGACAATCTTAATATCTTCTACGACACTCATACTGGGATATATTACCATGTTGATTGAGATATGGGGAATAATACTATTTTTGTACTGCAGCTTTATATCCGAGGCTTTCTATAATTCCTAAGATCTTACCTTCAGTAAGTATTTTCGGATCAAACTCAACCTCACTTGTTTGTTTTGAGTAACTCGTGGAGGCACTTTTGATGCCTTCTGTGTCTTCCAACTCCCCGTCAATATTCATTACACATGCGGTGCAGTGCATACCAGTTATTTGTAATTTTATTTTTTTCATATATTAGATAACCTCAATTACACCATTGTACATTCCCATAGAACACGTGAATGGAATATTTCCAACTTTTGTAGGAGTAAATGTAAATGTATATGACTCGTTAGGCAGAAGATTTTTACTGACCCCAAGTGAAGGGACTCTGAATGCAGAAGCACAACTATATGCATCCTTTCCAACAAGCGTTACTGTAACCGGCGAGTCTTTCTTGACCTTAACATAGTTGGGAGAATATCCATTTGAAAAGACATTTATCATAATTTTTTGAGAAGTAGGAGCCTCACTGTACTTTTTTTCATCACTCCTGGACTGTAAATTAAAGTTTGAGTAGAAACCACCGGCAACTAATGCACCATTTATAGATGTTATGCCTAAATAAATTACTGCAATTGCCGCAATCTTTAAGAATCGTGCCCTGTATTTATCTCCCAAAACACTTGTGATCCATCCGACACCAAAAAACAATGGGCTCGTTCCTAGAATAAATGTTGCCATTATCACTCCACCCATAAGCGCATTTGCACTACTGATAGCCAAAGCCTCCATTGCCAGAGTAGTTCCGCAGGGAATAAAAACAGTCATCGCCCCCAATAGTGCTGGCGCAAATAAGTTTTTGCTTTTGGACTGATTTCTTACCCGTCTTGTCAAAAACTTTGGTGGTTGAATTACAGCGTATCTAAATATGGGATGGACTTCTAAAAGGTTGAGAGCTACTGCAATCATATAAAGCCCAGCGATCAATTGCATCACTATTTGCATCGATTCACTTATACCTATTGCGCCACCAAATGCACCAAGTACAAATCCTAAAGCGGTGTAGGCTACCAGTTTTGCCAAAAGAAAAGCTATAGTCGGAAAAACTGTGTCTTTTTTTTCTTCCTTTGCTGCGATCACTGAAGCGAGAAGACCCCCCTGAACAGCAAGACACGTCAACCCTCCAACCGTTAACCCTGTCAAAAATATTACCCAAAGATTCATATTTATATTTTAACTCTTTTTAGTAAAAGTGAATTACTTACGACAGATACTGAACTTGCAGCCATCGCAAAAGACGCAAATATCGGACTCAAAAGTATACCCCACAATGGATACAAGACACCCATTGCAACTGGTATTAGTAAAACATTATATCCAAAAGCCCAGAAAAGGTTTTGTTTTATGGTGCTCATCGTTTTTTTGGATAACTCAATAGCAGACACGACAGACTTGAGATCCTTATTGATAAGGGTTATATCTGCAGCCTCTATAGCAACGTCAGTTCCTGTACCCAAAGCAATTCCTATGTCTGCGGTGGCTAGTGCAGGTGCGTCATTTATTCCATCCCCCACCATCGCAACAACTTTACCTTCCTCTTGAATCTTTCGTACCTCTGCTTCCTTTTGATCAGGCAACACTTCAGCTAGAACTCTTTCAATCCCAAGACTAAAAGCAATAGCATTTGCAGTACGAGTGTTGTCCCCCGTTATCATGGCGATCTCTATACCTTTCTTTTTAAGCATCATAACTGCCTCCTTTGCAGATTCTTTTATAGTGTCAGAAACTGCAACAAGACCTACTAAATTTTTACCAACGGCAAGAAGCATTACAGTCTTTCCTATTGTCTCAAGTTTTTCTATCTGGTCTATGAATTGATCGATCGAAATCTTCTCCCTCTTCATAAGTCCTCTATTGCCAAAATATACTTGTTTGTTATCGATAATTCCCTCAACACCATATCCTGCGACTGCCTTAAATTTTGACACATTTAAAATCTTAATATTTTCTTCTTCTCCCTTTTTTGTGATTGCTTCAGCAAGTGAATGCTCAGATCCTTTCTCAATTGAAGATGACAATCTCAATATCTCATCTTTAGTTATATTCCCAATAGGAACAATGTCGGTAACTTCTGGCTTTCCATTTGTTAAAGTACCTGTCTTATCAAAGACAATCGTGTCAATTTTGTGCGCTATTTCAAGACTGGTTGCGTCTTTTATAAGTATTCCACGCTCTGCTCCAAGTCCGGTACCAACCATGATGGCTGTTGGAGTTGCAAGCCCCATCGCGCAAGGACAAGCAATCACCAAAACCGCAATCATACTCACCAACCCATTTACAAAACTACCGGTCAGAACTACCCAACCTATAAATGTCAGAACAGAAATAATTAGAACCGCTGGCACAAAGTAAGACGAAACAGTGTCTGCCATCCGTTGAATTGGAGACTTTGAACCCTGAGCGTCTTCTACTAATTTCACTATCTGAGAAAGCATAGTGTCCTCTCCCACTTTTGTTGCCTTCATAAGAAAACTTCCAGACTTATTCATCGTTGCTCCAATAACGAGCGCGTCTACCTCTTTATCAACAGGTATACTTTCGCCGGTTATCATTGACTCGTCAACAGATGATTCCCCTTCAATAATTATTCCATCAACTGGGATCTTTTCTCCCGGTCTAACCCGTATCACATCGTCAATCTTCACTTCTTCAATTGGCACATCAACCTCTTTGCCACCTCTTATCACCCGCGCAGTCTTAGCTTGAAGGTTGATTAATTTCTTGATGGCATCGGATGTGTGCGATTTTGCGCGTGCCTCAAGAAATTTTCCAAGAGTTATAAGCCCTATCACGATAATGACAACATCATAATAGGTGTGTTCTGTGTTGAGATATGACCTGAGAGGCATTTCAAAGGCAGTGATGATAAAGCTGTAAAGATAAGCAACTAAAGTCCCTATTCCGACCAAAGAATCCATATCAGCCCTTCTGTATTTTATAAATCTCCATAGTCCAGCCAAATATGGTCTACCAATTACAAACATCATAAATGTCGCCATGAGAGGCAAGAGGTGATGGAAAAACTCTGAAATGGTGTAACTCATGGGGAATGTTAACTCCCAGATCATGATTACTGCGTTGATACTTATCATTACAAGGGAAATGAAAGTGTTTTCAGAAAGACTATTGTTACTTGTGCTCTCCATATGTGCATGTCCTCCTGATTTTTTTTCTTCAACCAAAAGTTCGTAACTGGTGTCTTTGAGAGCAGAGGAAAGATGGTGGTCAGGGATATGCTCGTGCGACGTAACTGTGGCCTTGTTTGTCGCTAAATTAACATTCGCGTCAACAACTCCTTCAACTTTCTTAAGCTTTCGCTCTATAACTCTGACGCATGAAGCACAATGCATCCCTTTCACGTCATATGTTTTCTTTATATCAGTCATAATTTATCACTTCTTTTTGAAAACTTCCATGATCTCAGCAATCGACTCATCGGCGTTGCCGCTTTTTATCGCGTCTGAAACACAACATTTAAGATGATTTTCAAGAAGAAGGTTTCCAGTTTCTTTAAGCCCTGACTCAACAGCTTGCATCTGGTGCATGACATCAATACAGTAAGAATCCTCCTCCATCATTTTGATGACTTTATCAAGATGCCCTCGGGCTATTTTTAGTCTGTGAGTAATTCTTTCGTGTGTGTCTTTCGGTCTGTATGCCATATATCCCCCTATAAGGGATATATTAATACTCGCAACGCCATTCTGTCAATAAAGTAGATCCGAAAATCTACATAATAGGTTGTGTGAAAGAGTATAAAAGTGAGATCTAATTTTTCTGTCGTAGGAATGCGGGGA
>CAZAJO010000003.1:0-112731 GCA_964485575.1 uncultured Gammaproteobacteria bacterium
AGACGAGAGCTCTTGCAATCGCTACTCGTTGACGTTCTCCTCCGGATAATTGTTGTGGGAATTTTCCGAATGCGTCTCCTAAACCAACGCTCGTCAACACCTCTTCTGCCCGTGTCTTTGCATCGCTTTCAGAAACACCTGAAAATTGGAGAGGTAACATTACGTTCTCCCCAACCGTCCTGTCATGAAGAAGCTTGAGATCTTGAAAAATCACCCCAACGTTACGTCTTAATTGTCTTATCTTACTACCAGGTAGTTTTAATACATTAATATCCCCAATGAGAATTTCACCTTCTGTAGGAAGCAGATCGCGAATAATTAGCCTGAATATAGTAGTCTTTCCACTACCGGTTGGGCCCACGAGAAATACAAAATCACCCTTTTCGATAGAAAAACTAATCCTATCTAGGGCAAGATCCGAATAGTATTGCTTTGATACTTCTTGAAACTTTATCATCGTGAACCAAAGTGGGGGTTACATCACCTCAATTTTACCAACATCCATGAGCCATCCTGCTTTTTGTGCGGATTGAGTCTGACCCCAGACCTTGACTTTTTTACCAACGAATTGTGACAAATCAACTGCTGAAGAAGTCATGTATACATTTTGGGAGTCTCCTCCTGGCCGGACAAGATGGTATTCTCCCTCACCATCTATTCCACCTGTCTCTAATTTGCCTTCAGCTGTATCAGGAAAAGCCTTTGTATCAGTTACACCGGCTGAAAATCCTTTTTCGATTTTACCTTCAGAGCTACTACTATTTATAGAAACGGGTCCCTTCTTTGAACCTCCAAGGCTTGATGCAATATAGCCTGTTCCGACACCGAGAATAAGAACTACAATGACAGTTAACAGAAGTGGTTTTACCATAGATTTTCCTTTCTTTTTTGAAGAATTAAGATCATGAATCAACTCTTTTTTTGGTGTTTTTTGATCTTCCATGTATTACTTATATAAACATATTCTGAGGTTTTATTCAACCCTAGCACACCTACACTTTAGTATAATGATTAAATGCTTGGCGTCGTTATTGTTATCATCTTATCAGCTATTTATTTTTTGCATCCCGTAACAAATCTCGTAGGTGATCTTGGTTATTACTTAAAGATGGGTGAAATTATAGTTACCACCCACTCTGTCCCTACAACTAACTATCTTTCTTACACAAATCCAAATTTTCCTTTCATAAATGCCAACTGGCTATCTGAAGTTGTTTTCTACGTATTTTTCAAATTCTTTGGTGGAAATGGTTTGATACTCTTAGGTCTTATTCTGGCAGTTGTTAGCTTTTCTTTACTTTTGAGAAAGGTGTATGGAAAATACAATCTTCTTTCGGTATTGATAGTGTCACTGCTTTATATACAAGTTGTTTATGAAAGGACTGATATCAAACCGGAAATATTCAGCTATCTTTTACTTTCATTCTTTATATTTGTATTGTATGGATTAAAAAAAACCAATAAAAAACTTATTTATATATTGATTCCTCTGCAGATCTTGTGGACCAATCTCCATATTTTTTTCTTTTTAGGTCCGATCACTATTCTTCTATTTCTTATAGATAATGCAATCAAAAATAAATTCCAGATTGAGAAATCCAAAACACTGATTATTGTTTTTCTTTGCACTCTTACCTCTACTCTAATCAATCCTGCATTCATCAAGGGAGCCCTCTACCCACTATTTGTGATGCAAAATTATGGATTCAAAGTTGAGGAGAACAGTGGATTTCTGACAGCTGTAAATTCTTATACAGACACGACATTTTTATTCTTTGAAATCTCAATTGCATTATTATGGATTGGAATTTTATTTACATGGAACAGGCTAAAACCAATAGATATTCTCCTGAGTTGTATGTTTACTTTCTTTGGTTTGTTTGCTGTTCGTATGTTTCCATTATTTGCCATTGGAACTTTCATCCCTTTAGTAAAAATCGCTTCAATAATTGTTGAATATCTTGAGAAAAAACAAAAAAAATATACAAAAAGCTCACTAGCAAAATTTGAGATTGGAATTTTTATCGTCATTCTTTTAATACTTACCCCATCTATCAAACAAAATATTGAGATCCATGGATTTGGGTTTGGTACCATAGATAACGCGAAAGAATCAATTCAATTTATGAAGATAAATAAAATCAAGGGACCAATTTATAACAACTATGATATAGGAAACTATCTAGATTTTAGTCTCTATCCAAATACAAAAGTTTTTGTCGACGCAAGACCAGAAGCATATCCAAAGTCTTTTTTTGATAATGTTTATTTTCCAATGCAAAGTTCCCAAAATGTCTTTGACAAGATCGACCAACAATATAATTTTAATGTTGCTATTGTTGCCCACACTGACACATCACCCTCTGGGAAAAGATTTCTGAACAACATAATAAAAAGTCCCAACTGGAAAATGGTGTATCTCAACAATACTGTCGTAATCTTTCTGAAGAACAGTAAGAGCAACCAGGATCTTATAAAAGAAAATTTTATTGACCAGAATAATCTGAAGATTTCCTCAAATGATCTGAACTCTAAAAATAATGTAAGACAACTCGTTAATTTTTTTGGGACAGTAGGATGGGAAAAACCGTGGCTTTCTATGAATCTGAAATATTTAGATTTCGAGCCAAAAAATTGCGCCGCATTGCAGAATGTGACTTATATTTATCAAAAAAGGAATGACCCTCAGGCACCAATTTTCATAAATAAATTTTTAGAAAACTGCAATTAAAATTCAATGTTGATAGGCTTTTTCTCAAGTAGATATGAATAAATTGTGTAGCTCTGTTGATCTTGTTGCAGTAAATAATAATTTTTGGAAGCCTGTAAGGCATCATCATGATTTCCTGACTTATATTCTGATATCAGTCTGTAGTACCATAATTTCCTACTGTTAGGAAAAGTCGTGGTAGCATTTCTTAAAAATTTATTTGCTTCCGTCAAAGACCCGTGTTTGAGAAGCAATAATCCCATGTTTTCATACGTACCAAAATTTTTACCAAATGCTATAGACTTCTCAAACGAATTTTTTGCCTCACTAAAGTTCCCTTTCTGGTAGTATATTGCCCCCAGACTACTCCACCCAATGTAGCTTTCCGGATACAATAACAGCGCTTTGTTTGCATGGATAAAGGCTTCATCTAATTTATTCTCATTAATAAGTTCTGTAGTATAGACAAGTTCCAAGAGATAGTCATTCTGACTAACTTTAACGTCATGTGACAGCAATGTCCGTTGGTCACGCCAATCGAAATTACGAACAACAGTACGAATGAAAAACAAACCTAAAACTAAAAACGTAAATCCAAAAACTAATTTTTGATTTAGGATCTTTTTATCAAACTGGTTTATGAACAAGCCCAGCAAACCTAAAAGTCCGATGAGTGGGAACAGAAAGAAATGATCAGCTACGGTAAAATCTAAAGGAATTATTTGTATGTGGAGCATAAGTCCAATAAAAAACCACAAAAGTAAAAATATAACTACTTTCTTGTCAGTTATTTTTCTATACACTTTAAAACTTACGATGGATAATAAAGCAAGAAATGTTACGTCAATTATTAATGGTAGAAAAAAATTATGAAACTCCAATTTACGAATTACTTCTGAATGATATACAACTAAATTGTAAGGAAACACGAACGTTTTAAGATAATAAAAAATTATGTTAGGCATCTGGATCATTCGCTCAATAAGTGACAGTTTCATAATAGGGACCAGAGATTCTTTCTGGAAAGGGATTTGCGAAGCAAGTCTTAGAATTGCATAAGTTACTCCAACAATTCCAGTAAAGAAACTGTAAAACCAAAAATCTTTTTTGTGATACAGATATACATACAAAAATCCGAGGATCACAAAGAGTACTCCTGCCTCTTTGGAGAATAATGATAGTAAAACCATCAGATTTGAAAGAAAAATTGTTTTTAGAGACATATTTTTTCTTTGCAAAATATAAATCGACAACAACCCAAAAAAGATGAACAAAACATCTTGAAGATTTGCAATCCACACTACAGTCTCTTGATTGATAGGATGGACGAGAAAAACTATTGAAATAACTAAAGCAATTTTTTTATTAATATATTTTTTGAACAAAACAAAAATGAGTAAACTATTTGCAATTTGAAACAATAATTGAACAAAGTGGTACGGAAATGTAAATTCACCAAAAAGAGAATAAATAATTGTGTAGAAAGTAAACAATACTGGTCTGTAGTAACCTAACGATTCTTGTCCCCCAACCTGGTGAAAAAATAGATTTGGGATATTAAAAAAATTGTGAATACTTGGGTTTCTGAGGATGTTAGCCCTATCCTCAAGAACAAAAGAATTGAATAGACTATTTGAGTAAGTTAGAAATCCTACTAACAATAAAATTATTGGGGGTTTAATTCGAAACATCTTTTAACTCTGCTTCGATAAATATATCTATGTCTCCGTCTAAAACTGCTTCCGTATTACTTGTCTCAACGTTAGTCCTAACATCTTTTACCATCTGGTATGGATGGAGAACATAATTTCTGATCTGGTTTCCCCAAGAGGCAGCTTTATAATCCCCCTTTATCTTCCGTTCTGTTGCGATTCTTTCCTCCTCTTGCCGAGCCAAAAGTTTTGCTCTTAAAAGCTTGAGAGCATACTCCCTGTTCTGCCCTTGGTATCTTTCTGTTTGATTCGTAACCACAATACCTGTTGGCTTATGAGTAAGCCTGACTGCACTACTCACCTTCTGAACATTCTGCCCACCGTGAGAAGAAGCCCTATAAAAATCCCACTCAAGATCATCTTCATTGATCTTAAGTGTCGTGTCATCATCTGTCTGGGGAAGAACTTCAACTAAAGCAAAAGACGTCTGTCTTAAGTTGTTGGCGTTAAATGGAGAAAGACGGACAAGACGATGGGTTCCATTCTCTCCTTTAAGATATCCGTAAGCAAATTCACCTTCGACCAGATAGTCTATGCTTTTGATTCCAGCTTCTTCACCATTATTCTGATCAATTATCTCGAATTTAAATCCCCGTCTTTCAAAAAACCTCTGATACATCCTGGACATCATGCTTGCCCAATCCATGGCATCAACCCCACCTTGTCCTGCATGGATCGAAAGGATTGCATTCGCTTTGTCTAGTGGTCCTGAAAGATATAGATATACTTCTATCTCTTTTAGAGGTTCGTCAAGCTCCTCATACTTTTCCAAAGACAACAGTTCTGTAATTTTCTCATAGCTTGATATCTCTTTCTGCAGAAGTCCCATCTCTTGCATAAGCTTTGTTGCGGTCTGGTTGTCTTTCCAAAATTCGGGATCAGTAGATTTTGCCTCTATCTCACGAAAACGAGTCCTCTTGCCTTCTATGTCTAGTTTTTTAAGAACAATCTCTGCCCTATTTTTCAAATCTTCCATATTAACTGAGATTTTCTTCAAGCCATGAGTTTACCTCTGCGGTCGTATTGCCAACTGGGATAGAAAAAAGCATTGGGGTTTCGTAACTGTGATGCACTTTCACTTCCTTTTCGATTTCCTCAAACTTTTCCTCGACTGTTTCTAAAATCACCAGAACTTCATTTGCGTTGTCTATTTCCCCTTTCCACCAGAATTTAGAATTGACAGGTAGTTTTTTTGCACATGCAATTAATTTTTTATTAAGCAAACTTTCTGAAATTTTGTCTGCTTCTGCTTCGTCTGAACATGTAAGCAAAATAACGCTCATTTTCATAATACCTATTATAACAATATTTATTCTTGTATCGGGGTGGCAAGCGGAGGGAGGCCCTCATCGAGCACCCGCAGTGGAACATAGTGGAACGAGGATTGTCGGAAGAGGGAGGAGCGCAGACAGGACCCCCACCTATTATTTCTTCATTTCGTCAAGCTTTCTATGCAGCTCCTCAATCAATTCTTCTTGGCGTTCAAGATGCAAAAGAATAGTTTCAATTTCCTTCTCAGCCTTTTTATTTGTGGCAAAATCTCTTTCCGCCCTCAACTCCGCATGCTTTCCTTGTAAATTTTGCCCCACCATAATAAGTGGCATCAGATGAAGCTGAATCATATTTGAAATAAATAACCATAATACAAATGCGGGGTATGGATCAAAACGCATCTCGATCGGTCCTGCAATATTCCACGTCAACCAACACACAGTCCAAGTAATAATTATGACGAAAAAACCCATTGTTCCTACCCGCTGGGTTATAAATAACGCAACACGCTCCAACGAAGTCATCTTCTCCCGGTGTACTTCGTTGACGTTTTTAATAGGAGAAAATTTCTCCCGAAGCTCCGCAATTGTACTGATCTTGTGTTTTGATTCCATTACTTACATAACGTATCACAAATAAGAGATTTCGCGCTTCCGGATGAGCCTGTCAGGTTTGTCAGATCATCAATGATCTTCTTGAGTTTTGGTTGAGACTCAACAATATTTTTTGCATTAATATTTGAGAGATCTTTTTTTGCGGTATCAATTATCCCCTCTACATTTTTTTGGTCGGGGATCTTTATTCGGGGTCCATCTGTAGATGTTTTTGCTCCCAAAACTTTGGTTGCATTTTGTGTCATCATTTGTATCCCATATAATCCCCCACCGATTATGAGAAGCACGAGAACTGTAGCAACTACTATCCTTTTCGTACTCCAACGCATCACAACCTGAGCGTCTTTTATGAGTTCTTCTTCGGCTTCCTTGATAACGCTCCGTCTTGACATACGTATATAATATATCAAATAGTGTAATATAGTAATTGTATGGATATAAAAACTCTTCAAGAACGGGTTAATGTATTGACTGCTGCGACACGACCTCATTACAAGCTGTACTCACAAGAGGAAAAGGAAATTTTGACAAAGACGGTCAAACTTAACGAAGAGGTTGGAGAACTTTGTAATGATATCTTAAGCGTCCTTCGTCTACAAAGAAAATCAAAGCTTGATAAATTCGATAAGAGGCACATATACCAAGAGTTTGCAGACGTTATCATAACAACCATGCAACTTGCAGCAGTGACCCATGTCGATATGGAAAGAGCCCTCAATGACAAGCTAAAAACTATTGAAGACCGTTATAACAAGGATCACTAGATGTTAATAAAATACATTTATACATTTTTCCTCGCTGTTCTTTTGGTGACTTTTGTTGGTGTAGGAATTGCTGCATTTTATAAAGGTCCAAAGATGCCTGAATATCCAATTGGTCTTTCTTACCCACTGGAAGGAGGCAAGTCCACAGAGTCAGCTGCAGTAAGAACAGAGCAGATAAAATATGACAAGAAGCAACGGGACTTCCAGAAGGAGAATGAAAGATATAGTAAAAATGTCTCAACAATATCTGTTATTGCCGCTTTGTTAGTGTTGGTCCTTAGCATCACACTACTTTCAAAAATCGAATTTATTTCAGATGGGCTTTTACTAGGTGGTGTTTTTACGCTTGGTTACGCAATCATACGTGGTTTTGGAGCTGGGGATGAAATATTCAGATTTATCGTAGTTTCAATCGGGCTTGCAACCGCACTTTTCCTCGGATACTGGAGGTTCGTAAAAAAATCACATAAGTAATATGGGTGGCTCGACTGGGGTGAGGAGAGTCAGGACCCATCAGGTAACTATACTTTTTAACTTTTTAAAATCTTCTTCTAGTGTTACTTTCATCTTCTTAAACCTCAAAGCTGCCGAGGGGTGCACTGTAATAAAATATTTCCTTCCATTTTCCTCTATGATTTTTCCGTGCTCTGCAACCACTGATATTTTCTTGTTAAGAACAGCGAGAGATGCTACTCTTCCAAGCAACACTATGACCTTTGGGTCAACAATTTCTACTTGTCTGTCAAAATGCGTCTTACCATGAGCAACATCTTGTGGAGTAGGAGTTATATAATCAGGCAAATATTTGACAGGGCTTGTGATATACACTTCTTCTTCTGTCAGTCCAGCTTCTACTATCATCTTTCTGAGAAGTTTTCCAGACCTACCGATAAATGGCCTTCCTGTCTCAGCTTCATTTCTTCCTGGCGCCTCCCCAACAAAAAATATGTCAGCATCAGCATTTCCCTCACCGGGAACTGCTTTCCCGTGCTTACCTTTTTTGCACTCAGCACACACTTCAATTTCGCGGGCGATCTCCTGGAGTAGTTTTTCTTTTGTCATCTACTTGGTGCTTTTTATGTCTTCGTGGAGTTCTTTCTTTATATCTTCAGCTGCTTTTTTTATCTTGTCTTCGATAAATAGAACTTTCTTATTAACAAATCCCCAGATCTCATCCCTATCATCAGACACTAGGTGTGACAAGAAAACTTTCTTGTCCTCTTCGTTAAGTTCTGAAAGGATAGCATCCAAAACGTTGTGATAAATACTTTCATGAACGAGCTGCTTTATCTCATCTTTTTGAGCATCAGGCAGTTCAAATCCATCTATTTCAGTCTCTAAAGTTTCGATTTCAATGAGGTGGCTAAAAAAATGTGTGTCCATTTGTTTGTTAGTTATCATTCTTTGGTTCTATCGGACCTAAAGGAATTTTGTCCTCTGGGTCATCAATAAAAAAGTATAACACAGCTCCCCGTGCACGCCCATCCACTCTTTCTAAATGACTCATGACTTCCGGAGAACCACCCAACTGTTTTCCGGTCCAAACAGCAGGTCCTGCATCACCAACAACTACAACGATAGCACGCCCGTTGTTTGGATTGACAAGTAACATTTTCCTATACTTAAAGAATTTTATATATTCACGTGTCTTTTCTGAAAATCCAGGTGAAAGAAAGGATTGAACAGCGATGTAGTATTTTTCCCGGTCGATATCCTGTTGCGTCATCTCCTTTTTTGAATGTGCAAAATATCCAAACCCACCAAGACCTGGTGCAAGCCCTGATGACCTATATTGATTTGCCTCAAAGTCTGTCTGGAAATGCTCATCCACATTGTCTCCCGGATATCTTTTTAAATGTTGCTCAAGACCTATATATCCATAGGTCCTGTTGAGTCTGAATCCATTAATCTCTGGTTTTACGCTAAAACCATAATATCCGCTTAATATCTCAGAAATCTTTTCCTCTTGTTGTGGTAGTATCTCCCCCACCTCATCAGGAAGATATTTTTTAACGTCAGAAACGACAAACATATTCTCCGGTAGGTCAACAAATTGTGCATTCTGAGAGTTGTCGTCGGGCTTTGGGAGTAGGTTTGATCCCGGAGATGAAATAAGTAGGAGTCCGCCCATTGCACCTGCTGCTATCTGTTTTGTGTTGTCTTGCGCCCACTCAAAAGCCTCTTTGTGCTTTGTCACTATCCTTTCCTTAAGACTCTTATTACGTTCCTGAAGCTTTTCTTTTAAATTTTTATATCGAATATCGTCTGGCATATTATTCTATTTGATTCCAAAAGGCATCTGCCCAAATCATATAACCTTTATCGCTTGGATGATAAAAGTCCCAATCATAATACGTTGTTGATGTAATTCCAATTTTTGAAGCCTCATATAAGGGTATCACATTTACCCCAGTTTCCTCACCACTCACTTTCAACTGAGCATTAACATTTTGAATCTTTATATTTTTCTTATTGTCATAAGTAGCTGGTAATTCTGCGACATGACTTACATGATTTGGAAGTGCTTCTAAAAGAGTGTTGAAGTCCTGCGAAATAGAGAGTGGATCTCGATTTTGGTCAATGTCTTTCTGCCCAATGCTCACTGTTACTAGGTCTGGTTTATATAATTGAAGTTTAGGGAGTTGTTCTGATATTACTTTTTTTAAGTCAGCATCAGAAGTTGCTAAATTTATTATCTTTACCAACCTTCCATTCATCTCTTGAGTCCTTTCACGGATTATTCCTACATAGCTTTTCTTTGGATCCGTACTACCGACACCAAGTGCTGTTGAATCTCCAAGGGCGACGTACACATAATCCCCAACGTCTATCATCTGCTGCTGCCAGTAGTCAGAGTAATTTTTTGCAGTAAGAACGTTTCTTACATATATTCCACCATAGATAAAGCCACCGAAAAGTATCAGAAGTAAAATTGTCCATGCTAGCTTTTTTAGGAGTTGCATAAGGGACGCGGCTAAACTGCGCCGGGGTGTCTTTTCCTCCACATTATCACATATCCTAAGACTCCAACGGTAAGAAGAACTATGGCAACTATGGCAAGTACGATGTACCAGAATAGAGATCCGGTACCACCCGCATTTGGTGTTACTCCGACGGTTATTTCTCTATTTTGGCCAGCTATGTTCACGATTTGCTTTGAAACGGGCTTTTCGTCATCAAGAACTGTAATTGAATGGACTCCTTGAGGGACATTCTCAAAAATTGCAGCATACACAGAAGGATCATCCTTACTTTGAGATGGTGTTGCAAGCATTTGGTTTGGAGTACCTGGATCAAGTGCCACCTGAAGCGATGTTGCTTTTTTATCGACAGAATCTATATTGTAGACAAGCGTATATAATTTGGTTCCATTGGCAAGTGTTAGCGGCGCTTGTGTTGGACTTGGAACTGCAGCAACCGTGGTGCCTCCGCTATTTCCTGCAGTTGCGTCATCAAATACATAACTACTATTATTTACCTTAGACAACAACTCTTCAGCACCTCTGTAAGATCTTATAGAACCGTCTGATAAGAAAACGAATCCGGTCCCACTACTATTTGCTTTAAGGTTCATTGTATAAACCACGCAGTCATCAGCAGAGCCACCCAATATAACTCCCGCAAATGCCAAAGAACCCATGGATGGAGTATTTACGAAAGCGAAATCACAATCACCAAGAGTCACACTCTGTACGGTAAGATTTTGAGAGACGGCAACATTTGCTTTTGAAGCATTAAATTTAGTACCACCACCATTTATTTTGATTGCAGCTGTAAATATTTGTCCTTTCTGATAGTTACCAGTCGCAGGAACTACAGAAATTGTTCCGGAAGCGGCATAAGAATTTAGTGCAAAAACAAAAACTGAAGAGATACCTAATAGCACGGGAGCTAAGAATTTTTGGGCAAATTTTTTAATTTCCATATGCAGAGGCGAGTATTGAAAAGTCGGTTAGATCAATAGCGCTGTCATCATTCATATCTGAAAGAACATTGTTGAGTGTTCCTGTGTTTGCCCAATCTACCCCGAATATTGAAAGGTCGACGAGATCAACCAGGCCGTCTCCATTAATATCAGCGATCTTGTGAACGGTGAGCGTGATATTTTGGGTAGTGCTCTTGTTTGAAAGCGTATCTTGTCCATAAACTGCAAAATTATTAGCACCAAGATTTAGTGATACCTGTACTTGCCATGTTGAAGCCGATGGATAGGAAAGACCGCTTGCGGAATTGTTAACAAACACTGACGTTACATTTGAGCTCTTAGTTCCCCAGAGAAGTAGAGATGTTTTGTAGGTTTCTGTTGCTTGAGCACCGATTGTTACGGTAATACCAGGTGTACTCGTTGGTGTTGCCGTTGGCGTTGGTGCAGTTGTTGATGTCGGAACAGTAGTTGGTGTTGCTGTAGGTATGGTTGTTGTAGGTGTTGGAGTGATAGCAACTCCAGAGATTGTGTATACACCGTTAACAAAATTTTTCAGGACATCTTTATTGGAAACGTTACTTATGACTGTTGGATTCTGGAAGGTAACATTTGCACCTCCTGGAGCTTTTGCGAGAAACGTAATCGTAGCAACCAGTAGATTGCTCCCAGATTGAGGAGTAAATGCACCATATGCTAATGAAATCGTCCCATTACCATCATCGATTTGTTGTGCCTTGACGTCAAATACACCGGTGGTACTGTCTATGGAGTTAACACTCAATAGTCCGATTGGATAGGTGATATTTGTCTGTACACCATTGACTGTCTGTCCATTTGAATTCACCCTAACGTCCACCGTAAATGTTTGTCCTGTGCTAACTGCACTGACTGATGGATTGAGAAACAAATCGCTCTGAGCGATTGGCTCAGGGGCAGTAGCACCAATAGCAAAACTCGCGTTACCTGATGAAGAAAATATCTCGGAGTGATCAACACTCGATTTTACCGACCCATTTATTATAGTTATTGTACCTGTACCAGTGCCTGTTGCCTGAAGATTGAGTGTATAAGCGGTACAACGTGCTGATGCCCCACTAAGTATTGCACCAACAAAAGACGGATGCGCAACAGTTGGGGTCAGCCCTTGATTTACGTACGTAAAATTACATCCACCTGATGCTTGTGGCACTGATGTTACAGATTGGATGATAAGGTTATTTGAAAGAGTAAGATGTGCCTGGGCTGCGTTGAAGGTTTGCCCTCCTCCATCAACCACAATATCTACTTTGAATGTCTGGCCGGTAACCACTGATCCTGATCCTGGAGTAGCCTTAATTGTGGCTGTTGGACCTGTTGGCGCCGCATTTTGGCGGATGTCTTGCTTTTGGGAAGTGAGAAGTGAAATTACAGGAATAGTAAGGATAAAAAAGAAAAGAAGAACAACAGGAATAAAAAATGGTGATACCGCAAGGCTCCTTAGCCTATCAGATAATTTCTTTTCATGGATCTCATGAACCATACCCTTATAACGCTATAAGATTGGAAATGCTTTGTCAAGCTCAAAAATCAAAATTGTATGCTACCATGAAAATATCATAAAAACTCCGGTAATCATTATCTTTCTGGTTGGGGTGTTCATCCTGGGAAGAGTAGTATTCAACGCTTTTGTTGGAGACGATTCAGGTTATATTTTCCATCCATATATACAAAACCAACAACTTGAAAAACTATTCATTGGAAGCAGTGCAGATCTTGGAGGTTCTTCTCCCATCACTGGACAGTTTTACAGACCCCTAATGCTAACTACAATTTCATTTATTTATCTTTTGTTTGGCAAAGCAACATTCGCTTATCACTTGTTGCAGCTAGTTTTGCATATCGCAAATTCAGTACTTATCTTTTTTATTCTTAAAAAGTTTGGTTCTCAACGTAAATCCTTATTACTTGCACTTATTTTCTTAATACATCCAATTAATGTCGAGACGCTTGCTTATGTTTCAAATTTTCAAGATGTATTATTTATGTTTTTTGGCCTAAGCGCTCTTACTATTCTATCTCGAAAAAGAGTGTCTCCTGTAAAGTTTGCTTCAGTTGTACTTCTTCTACTGTGCTCGTTGTTATCAAAGGAATCTGGAATACTGTTTGTTGCAATAGTAAGTGCATATTTGATCCTTATAATGAAAACAAGAAATTCTCTCTACTATTTCTCAATATTCGGACTAGTAATTACATATTTATTTATTAGAGTTGGGTTTGCGGGTGTTGGTTTTACAAATTCTGTCCTTTCTCCAATCGGACATCTAACACTTATTGAACGCATTTCTATGATTCCTGATATTTTTAACTATTATTTACGCGTCATTCTTTTCCCTTTAGATCTTGCGATTGGTCAGGTTTGGATAACTAATACAACGTTTCCTGTAGTTTCGTATCTAACCCTACCAGCAGCCTTAATTGCAATCATTTATTTTGCTTATCAGCAATTTAAGTTAAATGATAAGAAGTTTTATGAATTCATATTTTTTGCCTTATGGTTTGTTGCGGGACTCTTGATACATATTCAAATAATTCCACTTGAAATGACCGTTGCGGATCGTTGGTTTTATTTTCCGTTTGTAGGACTTCTTGGGATGGTTGCTGTTTCTTTTAATACTAAAAAATTCAATCATACTCAAAAAATATTTGTGTTATCTTTTTCTATTATCTTAGTCTCCGCTTTTGCAATAAGATCATTTGTTAGACTTTCTGATTGGAAGGATGCACTGACTCTTTACTCCCACGATACAAAAGTCACAAACAGCTATCTACTTGAACACTCATTAGGATTTGAGTTAATGGAAAGTGGAAAATTGGATCTGGCAGAAATCCACTTAAAAAAATCTATTGATTTGTACCAAACACCTTTTAACACAAATAGTATGGGTGTGTATTTTTACAAAAAAGGGGACATCAAATCATCACTTCTTTGGTTTGAAAAATCGATGACGCTAGGAGATTACTTTCTTGCATACCAAAACTATGCGAGGTTATTACTAGAAATTAAGGATTATAAAAATACTGCAATAGTACTTAATAAAGCAACTAAAAAGTTTCCTAAAAGTGATATTTTTTACCGTCTTCTGGCATTGGCCGAATATAAAAATGGGGAAATGCAAAAAGCTCTTAAAGCCGCTACCAGTGCTTATAACTTGTCACCAAGTAAAGAAAACGAATACATATTCAAGCAGCTTTTAAATGGAAATGAGCTTTTTATTAGAAATTAAACGCCTATGCGGCATTTGTTATTATAGGATATATATGGTAAAATTTACGCCTCATGGAAATTCCAAAAGTATCTGGTTATGAACCTGAAAGAATCATAAAAGAAGCAACAGCCTACACAAACTGGGTTCTAAGTGAAGGGACTCCTGCATATAAGGTTCGCAGTCTCATAAGAGCATATCCAAAACCAATCGCAGTTGATTTCAATAATGTCCTTGCAAACAATATAGACCCGATGAGTTTGAATCCTGATGCACCTGAATTTCTACAAGAATTACAAAAAATCGGGAATGTTTTTATAGTAACGACAGCTCCCAGCTGGATATCAGTACAAGAGTTTTTAGCTGAAAACGGTGCGTGGTCAGAAAAGATGATATTAATGGCTGCTCCAAATTTGAGATTTCTTGCACAATCAGCAAAACATCTTATTGGAAACAGAATGAGAAAAGAATATTTGGAAATTGCACAAAGAAATCAGATATCCGTACGTCCAGATCAATTGCTTGGTCCACTTCGCAACAAAAGGATAGCACCTATTTTCGCAAAACCGTTTCTAGTTCCAATAATTGATGACCTGCCAGAAGCAATTAGCAATAATCCTGGAATGTTAGGAATCCAAGTTGAAGAATGGGAACCAAATTATGATAGCGATGCTGTAGAAAAATCCTCTGATGAAATTCAATGCAATACAACCTTAATGGAAGCAGTCGAAATGGTAAGAAATCACTATTCTGTTTTGGGCAGATCCCCAATGACTTCAGAGGCTGTTATATAACCAGATTTAAAAGTTGTATTTAATAATTTTAGAAAACGTTCGCCGTCCGATGGAAAAACTTTCGCAGGCGGAGTAGCACTCTTGTCCAAAACTCCTTTGTTGGTAAGACTATTAATAAAACTTTCATCCCCCGCACCAACAGCTCTGTCACCTTGCAAGCTAAATTCTGCAATCACACTACTCTGTCCTTCTTTATCTAAGCGATATATCTCAACTCTACTCATTTTTTAAAATTCTACCATAGATTTTCTCCTGTAATTTCGGATGGGTCATTGATTTGTCCATTAACAGCTAACTGATACCCAAATTTTTTGATTCTTTGCAATGTAACTTCGGTGTCGTGAGGGCTAATGAGTCCAGTCAGTTCTTTTTTTAACATTGCTTGCTTTGCTTCGTCTCGCAAATAAGAATTGAATATCTCTTTAAGACTCTCAGGAGCTTTAATACCATAGTAACTCCTATCTATATCGTAGTAACTTGGATCTGGCGTATCTGAATCGAAAGAGGCTTCGTGATCTATGGAAATTATTTTTCCTTCTTTTACTAATAAATTAAAATTGTGTCCATCAGGATTTCTCAATAGATGGCGAAAGATCCAATATTTATATAATTCGTCCTGCAAAGAACTTTCGTCAACCTCATCTAAGTCCTGTGTATCTTCTACGTATTCCTGTAGGCAACCTTCTTTCCCATCGATTGTTTTTAAAACGGTAGTAGGAACAAAATCAAAACCTAAAATGTCACTTATAAGATACGCTGCCCTTTCATGCTCAACATCAGAATTGATTTCACCTTTGTAAAATTTACTTTTGAAAATTCCAGCATCAGTGCCATCAATATCAACCCACCATATTCTGGGTGAACCATCTATCATATGTAATTTTTGAATTTCGCAAGCATTCAGTTGTTGTTCTTTAACGCTCGGAACGTATTGTACTGGAATAGATTCCGCAGAACTTACAGGGGGTTTATCTAAAACATTTACCGGTGGTCCATCAAATCCGCCTTCATCGCTCATGATAATTTGATTTAAACATATATTAATAAGAAATTGCTAGTTTGCTTATGTGAAACCTAATAGACGATTGGGGATTTTTTGACCCACAATTCTTTTTCCAAACAGTCACAGATAAATTCACAAACCGCTGTCCTATTTACAGTTTGCCAGATAGGAGGATGTGTCATGCCGACATGTAGGGCTTTTTTTGGTCCTTTATTTGAGTGTATAGGAGTTCTGACCACCGTCCAGTCGAGAGAACTTTTCTCAATAATTTTTTGTTGAGCAATTGCATCATTCATCCTGTATGGATCTATGAGTTTTAGAAAGCTTGATGTTGCGTCTGCCCTAAGAGATTTTTTGTCTGATGAAACAACCAAACCCTCACCGGTAATTGTTATCAATCGTTTGATCCCGCTACTTTCCATCACTGAGATTAAAGTCTTCATGACTTTTTCTTGGATAGGGAATTTTGTACGAAATCCATGTCCTAAAACAGAGATTACTGTATCAATATTTACCAATGACTTTTTAAGATCAGTCTCGTCAAGAACATTACCCTTTATGATTTTTACGTTGTCAAAACTTGAATCAAATTTGTCTGGATTTCTAACAAGGGCAGTGACTTTGTAATCTTTTGAAAGGAGAGTCTTGGTAAGGACTTGCCCTAAATGACCGGTAGCACCAAGAATAAGAATACTTTTACTCACAATTGATTATATAACTACTACAATTATTTTAATTAGGATCGCTACCTAAGTTTCAATTATGGTAATGACATTTCTTGAAGTGTTGGTCAAATAGGTGACCACACGTATCTACCCTGTTCTAAATTTTAACACCACCTTGGTAGGTTACTTTGTCTGATTCCCAATTTCCTTCAATATCTAATCGACCTTCCAGCTTTGAGGCACTAAAGGAAAGTAGTGAGGTATTTCTAAGAGGTCCGGAAACTCTCAATCCAAGTTTTGAGGCTTCTTGCACTATTCCGTTACCTGTGCTGCATGAGTCGAATAAAATAGATGCTTCTTTTTCGAATGATTCGGCAACAGCATTTCCTATTGGCGCTTGGATAGCAGTTTGACTTAGTATTGTTTCTCTATTGGGTTTAGTACGGAGAAAACTACTCAACTCTACCGTGGTTTCTGATCCATGTCCCATTAATATACCAAAAGATAACTTCTTGTTTTTACTTCTTCTTCTCCCATTTGCTATAGCTCTTATAAGCTCACGCGTATCACCAATTTCGTAAACTAATACTCCATATTCTTCGCCTAGAGATTCACGATCGGTTAATTGCTCAAACAAGTCAGATATCGCTTTTTTGCTGGATTCTTGTGATAAAGCACCGTTGTAATCTGCCAAGGCTGCAACTATCACACCTTTTTTTGTGTCATTATTGCGATTATCGTACTGTGCTATCAACACCTCAGGGGGGTATCTGAAAAAATTTCTTATACCAAATTCATTTCTTAGGACTTGGCAAATACCAGGTCTTTCTCTCTCGATATCTAATACAGTCCTTAAATTATCTACCAATCTCGTCCCTACATTTTCTACAAAATTAAAATGCTTGCTTTCGTAACCGCTCTCCACAGTCCTCGCTAAGAAGTCTTCAAAATGCGGAATATATTTCTTTAAGGATTCTGTGACATGCTTATAGGCTGGGTCTTTGAATTGCATTATGTATGGTTGGGGCTCGGGGTTTATCACTGAAAACTGTTCAAAGTAGCTTTTCAGCATGTCAAGTCCTCCATTTTGCTTGGACTGTTCTTCATTCTTATGAATAGATACAGCTAAATTTGCTGCATTATCAGTCTGCTCTACTGATCCTTCCCTAAACATAACTTTTATATAAGTTTGGAATACTCTTAGGTCGTTTGACCGAGTAACCCAATCGAATAAATTAGTATCCATTGTTCTTAAAATGAGTTCTTTTTGTTCATCAGTCCCACCGGAAATAACAGATTCTAAATTTCGAATCGTAACCACCCTTGCCTCATCGGTATCAGATTTTTCCTTGCTTTCCTTAGTTGCTGCCTGTACCATCACGTCAAGATTCTGCATTACAAACTTATTTCTCATTTCATTTAATGCTTCTACACCAGTTGTGTAGGATGTATGTCCGATGGCGCCTACAATATCTAGTGCAAGTACATAATGTTCATCCAGTTTGAGTGCATTTTGTAGTATGGGAAAATAATTTTCTGCAAGCGTTATTAGCCTACTTGCACCTTCAGGATCTACTCTTTCTTTTACCCAAAAATTTCTATACATCTCTCGCAATTGAACTTCAGTAATAGTATCCGTTGCTTCTTCCTGGTCAGAGGCGTGTTCTAGTGAGTCGACAAGATTTGCTGTTTGTGTATCTATTTGTTTTTCTGCAGAGGGGGTTTCGGTGGAAATCTCCATATCAACTGATTGTTGACTTTGTATTTCCGAATCAGGAGAATCACCCATTACAAACAGTATATCATTTCGTTCTCAAGCAATTTCTGTATTGTATAAGGAGAGACGTACCGGTTCCTAAAATTAAAATTTAGATTGATATGACAGGCTAATCTGTCAAAGCGTGGCATTTTTTGTATTTTTTTCCACTTCCGCACCAACATGGGTCATTGCGACCTAATTTTTTAGTTTCTTTACCTTCTCCTGAATCTTGACTATTGTCTACTGTCTTTTGTTTTCTCGCCTTTGGCTTCTTCTCTACTGCATCAGTCCCTATCTCTTCAGCTGATTGATTGGTTGATGCTGCTTCCAGATTTATTGCAGGCTGCTCTGTCACAATTTGGACTTTAAAAATTCTTGTTACTATCCCGTCATCAACACCGTTAACTAACTTTTCAAATAATTTGAATGCTTCATTTTTATATTCAACCAATGGATCTTTTTGAGAAAATGCTTGGAGCCGTATACCAATTCGTAGATCCTCCATTGCAGTCAAATGATTCATCCAAAGATTATCAATGATCTGTAGCGATACAGCCTTTATGAGCTGGTTGCTGATCTCTTTTCCTAATTCTTTTTCACGTTGCTTGAAGATGTCATGAGACAAAGTACGCAAGAACTCCTTCTTCTCATCTTTCTCGTGCCTTTGCTCCAATTGCTCCAAAATATGACCCTGAGAATGTGAGTCGAGTGGGATCATCTCAACAAAATCCTCTAAAATAGCCTTGTTAAAGTCTTCTGGCTGGATGACATATTGCATCTCAATTGAAGAATCGATAGTTGTATCCAACCTTTCTAAAATAAATGATTCATGATCTTCCCCTTCCAAAAGGTCTTTTCTCATCCCATAGATGATCTCCCTTTGTTTATTTAAAACATCGTCATACTCAACAGTGTATTTTCTGCTTTCAAAATTAAATCCTTCAACCTTTACCTGTGCTTGCGTTATGACTCGTGTGACTAATGCGTGGGTAAGCGGTTGATCCTCAGGGAAATTAAATCGGGTCATAAGCCCTGCTATCTGATCCCCTCCAAAAACTCTCATCAAATCGTCTTCAAGTGAGATGATAAATACAGACTTTCCCGGATCTCCTTGACGGCCGGATCTTCCTCTCAACTGGTTGTCTATTCTTCTTGATTCATGCTTTTCTGTTCCGATAACAAAAAGTCCACCAAGTCTAAGCACTTCATCATGTTCCTTCTGCCATACCTTTTGCTCTTTTTCAAACTGCTTCATGCCAGACTTTGTTTGATATTTCGTTTCAAACTGGGATGGTGGTTGGCCTCCAAGAATGATGTCGACTCCACGACCAGCCATGTTTGTCGCAACAGTTACTGCTCCTTTTTTACCTGCGTCTTTGATGATAAGTGCCTCTTGCATGTGATTTTTAGCATTGAGGACCTCATGTTTTATACCCCTTCTTTTAAGGGTTTCTGACACTATTTCGTTATGCTCGATTGATGCTGTACCGACAAGAACAGGTTGCCCTTTTTTGTGAGCCTCTTCTATTTCATTGACGACTGAAGTTATTTTTGCCCGGGCGGTCTTGTAGATCTGATCTGAGATGTCTTCTCTTTGGATATTTTTATTTGAAGGGATGACAATTACATCTAATTTATATATTTTATGAAACTCCTCAGCTTCAGTTGCTGCAGTTCCGGTCATGCCACTAAGCTTTTCGTACTTTCTGAAGTAATTTTGAAGAGAGACTGTTGCTAATGTCTTTGACTCTTGTTGAATAGTGACACTTTCTTTAGCTTCAATTGCTTGATGAAGACCTTCAGAAAGCCTTCTTCCCTCAAGTAACCTTCCCGTGAATTCATCCACCAAAATTACTTGGTTATCCCGGACTATGTAATCTTTGTTCTTTGTATAAAGAAGCTTTGCTTTGAGTGCTGCTTCGATATGATACACGGTGTCAAAATCTTTCTCATAAATGTCTTTTACTCCAAACATCGACTCAATCTTTCCGATTCCATGATCGGTAAGATGAACAGTCCGCCTTTTTTCATCCATCTTATAATCGATAGGTTGCAATTTATCGATAAGACCTGCGTATTCAAAGTATTTATTTGATGGCGTTGCATCAGGCATTGAGATGATATGTGGAGTTCTTGCCTCATCAATAAGGACAGAGTCTACCTCATCAATAATGGCAAAGTAGTGCTCTCGTTGGACGAGTTGGTCAATTGAGGTGACCATGTTGTCACGAAGATAATCAAATCCAAATTCAGAATTGATACCATAAACAACATCCGCTTTGTAAGCTTCAGCCCTGGTCACCGGTTTTAAATGAGTTAGTCGATAGTCACTGACGTCTTTCTCCTCATAACTTTTATCAAATACAAATGAATTGTCGTTGATAATTGCCCCTACTTGAAGTCCTAAGAAAGTAAAGATCTCACCCATCCAACCGGCATCGCGGCGGGCAAGATAGTCATTTACAGTAACAAGATGTACGGGCTTTCCGGTAAGGGCGTGGAGATATAATGCTGGAGTTGCTGAAAGAGTCTTTCCTTCTCCTGTTTTTTGCTCAGCTACCTTTCCTTGGGCAAGAACTGCTCCAGCAATAAGCTGAACGTCATAATGACGAAGTCCCAATGTTCTTTGAGCTGCCTCACGAACTAATGCAAATGCTTCAGGTAACAGAAGGTAAAGGCTTTCCCCTTTTTCTGCCCTCTTTTTAAGGTCTTCAGTTTTTTTAGGAAAATCGCTGTCTTTCAGCTTCTTAATTTTGTTTTCTAATGAGTTGATCTCGGCGACTATTGGCAGGAGTTTGTTGATTTCTTTGTCGTTACTGTCAAAAAGTTTTGTGATGAAATTAAGCATGATTTGAACTCTAATTCTAGCATGTTTCAGTCCTTTTAGCTAGCTCTTTGAAAGGAAAAAATGCCCTTTGCGCTTTCGCACAAAGAGCATTTCAATAAATTTTTTAATTAGAAAATCTAGCGTAGCAACTACTTTTTCTTAGCTGTCTTTTTCTTTGGTGCAGCTTTCTTAACTGTCTTTTTCACAGTCTTTTTAGCTGCTGCTTTTTTTGGAGCTGCTTTTTTCTTTGCTGGCATAGTCCAAACACCTCCTTTCATATTTATAATGAAATAAAATGAAAAAAATGTCAAACAAAAAAGATTATGCCTTTGGGGAGATTTTACAGATATGAAAACTCAACTTTTCGGAGAGATTTTACAGATATGAAATGATGTTGTTTGATTCAAGATAATTCCTTACATCCTCAAACAATAATCTATGACCCTCATCATTCATATGAACTCCATCAGCAAGTAAACTTGAGTAGTCTTCATCGATAAACTTCTTATATACCTCTATAAAGTGCGTGCCTTCTTTTTTTGCAACTTCCTCCATTATTTGATTGAAGTGTTCAACAAATTCATTTCTATACGACCTTTTTGGTGACCAGGGCATTGGATTTACCCGTCCGTCAACAGGCATAGCTCCAATTACTACGATTTTTGATGAATATTTTTTAGCCAAACTGAGAAGCTCTGCCAAATTAGACCTAAAATCATCTTCACTAACTTCTGTTGTTCCTAGTGCCTCTGAAAATATAGAGTCATTAATTCCAAGATGAAACAGAAAAATATTTTCTCCCCCATATTTGTCCAAACGGGGTTTTGTTTCATTTTCAAAACGATCAAGGATATCTTTACTTTTATTACCGGAAACTCCTAAGTTGTAAACGAGATAATCCAGTTTGAAATCCGATTTAATAATTTTCTGATCTATGAGTTTTCGGAGTCTCTGAACCCATCCACCTTCGCTATCCCATGCGCCATAAGTAGTACTAGTTCCAAAAACCAGAATGTTTGCCATTAAATTTTTGGGGAGATTTTGTCAAAACCTGTGTATTTTGTAAGCACTTCAGGAATTTGAACACTTCCATCTTCCTGTTGATAGTTTTCTAAAATTGCAATCAGTGTGCGCCCTATCGCAAATGCGGTTCCATTTAAAATGTTTACATACTTTTTCTCTCCGCCAGCTGGCGGATCCTCCCGATATTTAATGTTGAGTCGTCTGGCCTGAAAGTCTCCTGTTGTTGAAGTTGATGTCACTTCTCTATATTTTTCCTGTGTTGGCATCCAGGCTTCTATATCATATTTTCTTGCAGCAGGAAATCCGAGGTCCCCAGTACACATTTTTATAACTTGATAAGGGATTTTCAGATCTGAGAAAAATTCCTCTTCAATCCCTCGTAAAAATTCGTGCTCCGCATCGTCTTGACCGTCATGTACAAAACTTACCATCTCAACTTTATGAAACTCATGGACTCGTAGAATTCCCCGCGTGTCTTTTCCATAACTTCCGGCTTCACGTCTAAATGAAGAAGAGAATGCAACATATCTTTTAGGAAGCTCGACAGAGCTGAAAGTCTCATCTTTATGCATTGGGACAACCGACTGCTCTGCGGTTCCGACCAAAAATTTGTCGTCACTGGGCACCGAGAACATATCTTCTTCTCCTCCATTTTCCATGTACCCCAAGGCTTTCATGGTGTCTCTTGTTACCATCGTTGGGGGGATAATGGGCGCAAATCCTTTTTCAGTCAATTTTTCCATCGCAAAACGGATGAGGGCAAATTCCAGTTGAGCTCCTTGGTTTTTCAAATAATAATATCTCGCTCCACTAACTTTTGCAGCTCTTTCTATGTCTATGATGTCTAACCTTGTCCCAAGCTCAACATGATCAAGGGGTTTAAAACTAAATTGAGGAATTTCACCAACGGTATTTATAACATCATTTTCAGTGTCATTTTTACCTACCTTAACATCATCCTTTGGTAAAGCTGGTATCTGGGAAGTTAAGTCATTTAATTGAGTTTCAAGACTAGTAAGTTCTGCTTCCAACCCATCTAATTGTTGTTTTATTTCCCGACCACGCTCGATGTTTCTTTCTTTTGCTGCATTGTTTCTCTCAGCTCTTAGATTCTGAACTTCCGTTGATAATGATCGGTAACGCTCATCTAATTCAAGAATCTTTGAGACATCAATTGTTATGTTTTTTGAGGTGGCACCAGCTGCAACTTTTTCCGAATTTTCGCGAAGAAACTTAAGGTCTATCATATGCTCAATTATAGCTTATTCACACATTCTAAGCTATATGAATGTAGTGATTATAACTTCAAAACTTATTTTTCGCTATTCAAAAATTCTTTTAGTTTTTGAAAGGCGAGAGCTCGATGGGAAACTTTATTTTTTAACTCAATATTCATCTCAGAAAATGTTTGAGTCTGTCCATCCGGCAATATAATGGAATCAAGTCCCCACCCTTTGTCTCCCCGTTCTTCTTTTGTAAAAATTCCTGGTACTACTCCTGAGAATACATGAACTTTTTCTCCGTCATGATATCCCAATGTGCATATTACTTTTATGTTTCTATTCGTTTCGTTCCTTAGAAAATAAAGAAGCAGTGGAATTCCCCCTGCATGATGTGCAAATTTTATGAAAGGTCCTGGAAAACCATTCCACACTTCAACTTCAACTGAGACGTCATCAACAATGACAGGAGCTTTTAATTTTTCGTAAGCTTGTTCAACTTTGTGCCTTATTATTACTCCCAAATCCATACTTTGAAGTTCGTCTAACTCAAGATCAGCTACCTCTAGATCAACTCCCAGCATTCGCTCGGCCTCGCCGGCTTTTCCTTTGTTACCAGTCGCGTAATAAATTTTTTTCATGTTAGATTTTAGAAAGTCTATTTTTTACAAAATCTTTTTCCAAGCTTTGTAGTAACCACGCAGCTTTTGGACCGTGATCTTTTCCAAGAAAAGCAGTATAGATTGCCTTAAAAGCATCGACGGACTTGAGATCCATCTTTTTTGATTTCTCATATATTGCTGTTTGTAATTCCTCAGCGTTGATGTCTTTTTCAAAAAGTCCAATGAGAGATTTTAGATATGCTCTTTGTACATCTGACAAACCTGAAACATCTGGTAATTCTTTTTGGACAAGGAATTTATCACTTTCCGGTGCAAATCTTTCAACCCATATCCTGGCATATCTCGCCCACTCAGAAAGTCCTTCTTTTTTGATTTCTTCCTCCATGTTGGGCATCTGTACCCACTGGGCAAGGATTTTGAATCGAATAGAAGGTGGTTTTATAACTTCACCAATTTGAGATAACTCAAATATTCTTGCAAGATCTGATCCATCTTTTGCAAAGTAGCATGACGCTGCTTCTTGGTACTCATCAAAAAGACTTGGGATTGTATCTGGAGTACTTGGATCAAACTCTATAGCCTGGGTCATTTTTGTTCGGACCATAACAAAACGTAGTAAAGCTGGTGGCAAGATATCTAGCATTTCAGAAGCTGAAAATCCTCTACCTTTTGACGAAGACATCTTTTTCCCTCCAACTAGGAAAAATTCGTAAGGGATTGGATATGGTACTGGATAATTGAAAATCTTATCACAAATGATACTTGTCAGATCATGTGATCCTCCGCGGCTCATATGATCTTTCCCTGCTCCTTCAACCGTTATACCAAGTACTTTCCATTTTGCACTCCACTCAATCTTCCATGGTAATTTTCCTCGGATTTCTTGCTCATCGCTGAAAGGGCTTGTTGTGCCAGTTGTTCCGCATCCATTTGTCCAATCAAGTCTATCCATGTGACACGTGAAATTAACCTCATTACCATCCCATCCGGTCACCTGTGTAGTTGAAACCTTTCCACAATTTGTACAATAGACCTGAAATGGATACCAATCATCTTTCAATTTATTTGAATACATTTCTTCATAAACATTTCTTATCTCATCACGTTTATCAAGGCATAACCGTATCAGATCATTCATCTTCCCGCTTTTGTATAGATCCGTAGACCACAATATTTCAGGATTGCATCCTATTTTTGTAAATACATCTATAAAATCTTTTGCATAGTAGTCAGCGTAATTTTCGTAACCTTCAACCGGAGATGGAACTTTATATAATGGCAAACCAAGATATTTAGAATACTCTTCTTGGTCTAGATAGACTGGGAGCCCATCCATTGGATCATGATTGTCAAAAATATACGTGTATTTAGTGTTAACACCGATGTCTTTTAAGGCCTTGAAAGCCAAATCATGGATAACTACACCACGAAGCGCACCAACATGAATTTTCCCAGAAGGAGTCTTCATGTCATCAACCCACTCAAGGGGAAGGTTTCTTTCTTTTAAGTCGTTTGCTATTTTATCAGCCCAAAACATATTGTTATATTATATACCCTCAAGCTACAAAAAAACCCTCTTTTGGAGGGTTGTATCGTAGATATGATAGTTATTTCTAACTAATTTCTACGATGTGATAGAGTATCTTTCCAGCAGGTGCTTCGACTTCGATTTTGTCATTGATATTTTTTCCAATAAGAGCTTTTCCAAGAGGTGACTCGTGAGAAATCTTTTTCTCAGCTGGATCTGCTTCCCACTCTCCTACCAACTCAAACACCTCTTTTTTACCATTAATTTTGACTGTAACTGTTGATCCAAGTTGGATAAGTGACCCTTTTTTAGAAGCTTTTGATTCATCAATCAACTCAATCTTCTTAAGCATTTCACCTAATTCTTCTATTCTTGTATCAATAAGTGAGAGTTCTTCACGTGCTGCAGTGTACTCTGAATTCTCTGATAGGTCACCCATTGCTCGGGCTTGAGAAACGCGCTCTAAGACTTGTGGTCTTTTAACTTTCTCGAGATCATGAAGTTCCTGCTGCATCTCTTCAAGACCTTGTTTTGTTACAAATATTTTTTTGTTAGTGTCCATATGTATTATGATTTACTTAAAAAAAACCCCCTCGTTTTTTTTGAGTGGGAGTTTTTCAAAGCTCTGGTCATTTTTTTATGCGAGCTCATGACGTACTATACAAGAAAGATAAATACATGTCAATATCCTGGAGTTTTAGTTCAAAATTCGAATTTTTTTGTCCTCCATGTAAAATCTAGCCTCTTCGCGGTCTACCCAGATGTTATCGATATGAAGCTTTTTATAACGCTTGGAATGTAGAACAAACATATCCAATATTATCTTTTGGCGATCCAGAGGATGGAATAATGCTCTACCTTTCGTAACAGTTTCAATAGACCTATGTTTTTTCATATAGGACTTCTGTAAAGAGAAGGCAAGCTTTTCAAATGGTAACATTATGCATTCCATGAATTTTCCTAACCCTATTGTCTTTTTTCTTTTTTGATCCGCTATCTTAAGATTAGGGAAAAATATCTCAACCCATTTATTTCTGGAAAGTAATTGAGAGTAAAATTCTCCCCTATCAAAAAGTGTCTTTAATTGTAATATCTCATGAGCAGTGTAAAGAGTCTTTCTTTTTTCTGAAAAAGAAAGCTTACTTTCTTCGATGAACATATTTGGACAAATTTTATCTCTGAAATTATGTATTCCTCTCCCTCTTTTTTGTCTTGTCAGAAGAAGTACAATATTTACAAGAAATCTCGTTATCCACAAAGAGTTGTTCTTTGTTATAAAGAATAAATCGATATCATCTGACATAGATGCGTTATTCATAGAAAGACTTCCACTTACACCTATATATTCAATGGTAGGGATGAATGAAAGGAGTTTAGCAACGACTTTAGCTTTTGCCAGTTTTTCCATACTGATGTCCAATCTCTCCATTCTTTTTTCAGCGATAACATTACGCCCTAAAAAGTAAAAGTATCCATTCGATTCTTGGATAATAGGTATAGATTGGACTGCCTCCAAGAACTCGTCATCTGACAGTTCCATTTCACAACATAAATATTTTTTTATTTCAGAAAAAGTTAGGGGATAATCAAAAATATCAAAATATGAAAGAGTCTCAATTATGCATTCATCCATACGAAATTAAAAAAAATCTTTAATATCGCGAAAGTACCTGGGCAACCCCTTTTGCAAGGGTGTCAATCGCAGAGTCTGCCGACGTATTATTGTTAACTGATCTAACTGCATTTCCCATATAAACATTCATCTGTGTGATCATGCCATTCTCTCCATCATATGTATCAGAAGAAAAATAAGTTGATTGTGCATCATCTGCCTGTGCGACAAAAGGATACACCAAATTGTTGGAAGATAAAAGAGGGGCCATAGACCTTCTTGGGTATAATGTACCAAAAAGCCTAACTTTTGACTGAGTTTGATATAGTTTTTGCATTGTCTCAGGCTTTGAGAGATATTCTATGAATTCAAAAGCTTCTTTTGAATTTTTTGTCTTACTTGTTACCCCCTCAGCCCAATAACTTGCGACTGTATTGTTGCGACCTGCCAGTTTTGGCACTTTTACTACTTGAAATTGAAGGGATGGATTTAACCCTTTTATAGTAAAAATGTCCCAAGAGTAACCAAAATATAATGGGAGATTTCCTTTTGAAAATGCGAGTGTTGAATTATCCAGCGTTGCATCCCATACAGCCTTTTCACCTGACGCAAAAGCTGCATAGAACTTCAATGCGTCGTAAGCACTCTCTTTAGAACTTCCAGATAGATCTTTAAGATCAGCACCATTCTGAAGCAGCAATAACGCAACAATATCCGGAGCATGAGAAATGTTATCGTAAGTTCCAAGAGAGATACTTGGAGTTACGATCTTACCGTTCTGATCTTTAACGACAAGCTCCGTCGCATATTTTATATAGATATCATTCCAGTCTTGAGGTATGGCAAGACCCTTGCTCTCTAAAGCCTGCGTATTCACAAACATCGCCAGAGTATCTATTCCTAAAGGAATACCATAATAAGCACCATTTATTTTCATATCCCGCCCAACAGTCTTGTAATAATCTGTTTCGATTTTGGTCTCAGTAACAAGTGGCTGTGGAAATGGAAGAAGATAATTTTTTAGTTGTTGGGTCCAACTACTATGGAAGCGGACAATATCCGGACCTTGACCATTGTTAATTCGGGTCGCTAACCTATCAACATATTGACCAAGTCCTTTAATATCTTGCTTTTCGTATTGGACTTTTATATGAGGATGAGTTCTTTCGAAATCTGCAATGATTGGCTGCATTACCGTCACATCGTCCCACAATCCCCAATATTTCAGTGTTACATCTTTCGGTTTTGAATTACTCTGCAATTTACCGGCTAGAAAAACTCCACCCACTATAACAAGAATGAGTATAACAATAGCAGCGACAAGAAAAATAATTTTTTTGAGTATAGATCCTCTTTTTATATCGCCGTTGTAATAAGGGTCAACTGGTGCAGCAATTGGTGCTGGACCTCTTGAAGCAGGTGGTGAATTAGGATCCATATTTTAAGTAATTTTGAGTATAATATAGTATAGTAAGAAACGTTACGAAATGCCATTATCTATTAGTAGACATCACCTCAAAAAAATTGTTAAGAAAACGCACTATTACTCCAAAGGTCCGTTTTGGTTTTTGGTTGGCTTCTCGATAGCTGGTCTTACTATCATCTCCATTTGCATAATAGTTTTTCAGAATATGTATAAGGATATCGTTATCCCGGGTGTATACGTTGATAGTCTTGATGTCAGCGGCAAGACACAAACTCAAATCGAAAATATCTATGACAATAAAAATGAACAGATCAAAAATACTACATTTACCTTTACCTTCAATGACCTTGTTGCAACAGCATCGGCAAAGGAGCTAGGTATAGGGTATGATTCAAAATTGATAGCTCAACAGGCAGAAAGTTTGGGTAAATCTTCAAATCTTCTAACCAATATATTTATAGTAGCAACCTCTTATATGAATGGAACGACACTTCATTCCTCCTACACTTTCAACTCTGACAAATTTGCAGAGCTCGTAAAACCGATGCAAGAGAAAGCATACAAAGAGCCGATCAATGCACAATTTGAAGTTGAGAATAATAGAGTCAAAACCTTCAAAGAATCTAAAGATGGCACACAACTAGACGTTGCCAAAGCTCAACAATTCATGGAAGAAGCTGTTGGAAAAGCAGTTAAGGGTGGTGCGACACAAAATTTTAATTTCCAAATTCCTGCTATAACACTAAAACCAGATGTTACGACTGAAGAAGCTAATTCATTTGGGATTGTTGAGGAGATAGGTTCAGGCACCTCTTTATATAATCACTCTATCCCAAATAGGATCCATAACGTAAAACTTGCAGCGTCTCGAGTAACTGGAATTTTAGTGAAACCAGGTGAGGAGTTTTCTTTCGATAAGTATTTAGGGGATGTATCAAGGGCAACTGGATACGCAACCGCGTATGTCATTTCCGGTGGAAAGACAGTCCTTGGCGACGGTGGTGGCGTGTGCCAGGTTTCAACAACGCTATTTCGAGCGATTCTCAACGCCGGACTGCCAATAACGGAAAGGCATGCTCATGCTTATCGTGTTGGATACTATGAAGAAGAATCACCTCCGGGAATTGATGCCACCGTCTTTTATCCATCAGTTGATCTTAAATTCGTAAATGACACGGGAAACTATATCCTTATTCAGTCAAAAGCATCTGAAGATGAACTAAGACTTACCTATACTCTTTACGGAAAGAAGGATGGAAGAACAATTACTATGACAACACCGATTGTCACCGGGTATTCTCCTGCACCTGAAGCTCTCAGGCAAGATGATCCGACACTTCCAAAAGGAACAGTAAAACAAATCGACTTTGCGGCAGCTGGTGCAACCACTTCATTTCGAAGGACAGTAAAGGATAAGAATGGTAAGATCATGATTGATGAGAATTATGTCTCAAGGTACGCTCCTTGGCGGGCTGTATTTTTGGTTGGCACAGGTTAGAATACTGTTAGCTTATGGCAAATAAAAAAATCGCTATCTTTTGTGGTGGACCATCTTCTGAACACGAAGTGTCTCTTCTTAGCTCTAAAAATATTTACAAATTCATTGATAAATCCAAGTACTCAGTCGTTTTCTTTTATATAACAAAGGATCTAAAATGTAGATTTGCTGATGACCTGGATGCACTTGAGAAAAATTCGGATTCAGATCTAACGTTCCTTGACGGGTTAACAAAAATAAAATCAGAAAATTATTTCGCGCTTCTTGCCGGGCTTCACGGAGAATTTGTCGAAGATGGAAAAATCCAAACAATTCTGGAGTACTTTAAAATTCCTTATTTAGGTTCTGGTCCTGCTGCAAGTTCATTGGCAATGGATAAATACCGGGCTTCACTGCTTATAGGTACTTTAAAGAATGTACTTATTCCTAAAACCTTCAAGGTGGAAAAGAACAACTCTATACCAAAAGGATTTTCTACATCACTCGTCGTAAAACCGAATACGATGGGCTCAAGCATCGGAATATCTATAGTTAAATCAGAAGATGAATTTCGTAAGGCTGTCGAATATATAAAAACAAACTATCCATCACAGGAAATAATAGCCCAAGAATATTTGGAAGGCGCGGTTGAGATCCAATGTGGAGTCCTTCAGAAAAAAGACGGTAATTTCGTGGTGCTTCCTCCTATCGAAATCATTCCTAAAAAGAATGTGTTTTTTGATTATGATTCTAAATATCTTGTTGGGGGTGCGACTGAGATAACACCACCGGTAAGCGTTACTAAGAAAGTTGCTGATGAACTTTCTCAACTATCTATAGACGTACACGTACTTTTAGGACTACGGACTTATTCAAGAAATGATTTTCTTATTCATAAGAAAAAAATCTATTTTCTAGAAGCAAATACTCTTCCAGGTATGACTGCTACTTCGCTCCTACCCCAGGAGGCAAAGGCAATCGGAATTTCATACACTCAACTTTTAGACTTTCTTATTGAAAACGCATGACCAAGATTCTTACTGACAGTAATTTCGCCGATATCCCAAAAGAAGGAATCGTGCTTGCTGGAGGTTGTTTTGACGTAATTCATTTAGCCCACATAAAATTCCTAAAACTAGCAAAAGAGAAAGGACAATTTTTGGTACTACTTCTTGAAAGCGATGAAAATATTAGGCAAATGAAAGGTAAATATAGGCCAGTGAACAATCAAATTACTCGTGCAGAAAATTTATCCAAGCTAGAAACCGTTGACTATATTATTTTACTCAAAAAGCCCACTTCGTCCAACTATTACGAAAACATTGTAAAATCAATTCAGCCTGATATAATTGCAGTAACTAAAGGAGACCCCATGCTTTCAGTTAAAAAATTGCAGGCAGAGGAGGTCAACGGAAAAGTTATCGAAGTCATGGAGAGAAATAAAGAATTCTCCTCAACCAGAATAATTGAAAATTGAGTTTATACCAGATAACTCTTGCTCAAATTTCCAACTGAAAATTTGAGCTGAGACTCTCGGTATAACATTTCGCTCAAGGACTGTTATTTGTAAAAGGAGCTCATATTATGAAAAAAATACTTTTAGCATACGGAGCATTAGTTGTAGTTGTTGTCCTCTTGGCTTTTGCCAAATTCAACGGCTTTAATTTTCTGTCTTCATTCGGCGGAAAGTCTGTTGTCGTGAACAATCATTCATATAAACTTCTTATCGCAAACGATGACAAGACAAGACAGGTAGGACTCTCGAAAAGAAAATCTTTAGATAAAAATACCGGAATGCTTTTCATTTTCCAAAAGAAGGGTGTATATAGCTTTTGGATGAAAGATACTGAAATTCCACTAGATATGCTTTTTATAGATGGGGATAAAATCATCTATATCGTAAAGAATGCACCGCCTCAAGCAGGAAAAAGTGGACTCCTTCCTATATATACACCACCATCTGAGATAAATTATGTCTTAGAACTTAATGGTGGAGAAGTTGATAAAAATAAAATAAAAACTGGTGACAAAATTACTCTCAAAGGAGTTAAATAGTAATTCCCCTATGCGCATCCTTGCCATTGAATCTTCATGTGATGAAACGTCTGCTGCAGTTCTGGAAAAAAATGGTGACGAGATTGTTGTACTCTCCAACATAACTGCTACCTCTCTTGAAATGCATGCTGCAACAGGAGGCATTATCCCTGAGAATGCAGCCCGCATGCAGGTAAAATACATCCTTCCAGTGATAGTAGAAGCACTCAATAAAAGTAAGGGGATGAACGGTGGATGGAAAACGGCGAGGGTAATTTTGAAAGATGATATTGATGCGATTGCCGTAACGTATGGGCCAGGCCTTATTGGAAGTCTTCTTGTTGGTGTTGAGACCGTCAAAACACTAGCTTACGTTTTTGACAAACCAATTATTCCAGTCAATCATCTACTCGCACACATATATGCAAACTTCCTTAGCGTAAATCCGAAAAAACTAAACCTTAAACCCTCTGCACTTGATATAACTAAACCCTTTCCTTTTATAGGGCTTATTGTATCCGGTGGGCATACTGATTTACTTCTATTCAAAAAACACGGTGACTATGAATGGCTTGGGGGAACAAGAGATGATGCTGCCGGTGAAGCTTTTGATAAGACTGGACGGATACTAGGTCTACCCTACCCAGCAGGCCCAGAGATTGAACGTCGTGCAAATTTAGTCACAAAAACTGATATCCGCTTTAAAAGCCCAATCATTGGGGAAGATAATTTTGACTTTTCATTTTCAGGACTTAAGACGGAGGTAAGCAGGTATATCGAAAGTGCAGGGGTGGCTAGCGGGGGGGGACCACCGTCGAGTGCCCGCAACCTGAGTGAAACGAATGGTGAGGACATCGGACGGGGGAGGAGCGACGGCAGGACCCCGTTAGTAAACCAAATTTGTTATGCCACGCAAAAAGCAATCATTGATGTCCTTGTCAAAAAGACGCTAAAAGCAGCTGAGAGATATAATTGTTCAACTATTTTGGTAGGAGGCGGGGTATCTGCTAACCAAACTCTTAGAAAAGAGTTTGAACTACAAACTGCAAAATACAAACTACAAACTAACATTGTTTTTCCAGAAAAAAAATACTCTACTGACAATGGTGCTATGATCGGAGCTTATGCATTGCTCAATCAAGCTCCAGTAACATGGAAAGAAGTCAACGCAAATCCTGAATTGTATTTTGCCTGACCTCTTGCAAAGCATTTAAAAACCCCTTATACTCCCTCATTCACGGACAAATTTGAAAAAGGGCCACTGTGATATACTGGTTTTTGTCTGTAAAAACTATGGTAAAAGATGTAATTTTAGTAGAAAGTCCAACCAAGGCAAAGACATTGACCCGTTTTCTTGCAGGTAAATATACAGTGATTGCTTCAATGGGACACATCCGCGATCTTCCTAAAAGTAAGCTTGGTGTTGATCTTGAAAATAATTTTGAGCCTCAATACATCATCCCTAAAGATAAGCAAAAGACCGTAAAGGAACTGAAAGAAAAAGTAAAAGGTGCAAAACTAGTTATTCTAGCAACTGACCCTGACCGGGAAGGGGAAGCAATCTCTTTTCATCTTCATGAAATATTAAAAGACTTCAACAAAAAAGCAGATTTTGAAAGGATTGTATTTCACGAAATCACCAAAGGTGCAATTGACGAAGCCATGACTCATAAAAGAAAAATTGATCAGGATCTAGTGAATGCTCAGACAGCACGAAGAGTCTTGGATAGAGTCGTTGGATATAAGCTCTCCCCTATTCTATGGAAAAAAGTAAAACGCCATCTGTCTGCTGGCCGTGTGCAGTCAGTCGCATTGAGACTAATTGTTGAGCGCGAAAGTGAAATCAAGAAGTTTGAAAGCAAAACTTTCTTCAGGGTCCTTCTTGATGTTAATAAAAAGGATGACACAAATGTTGTCGAATTTGAATTAACAAAAATTGATAATGAAAAAATTGAAAGCTCTACGCAAATAGACCTTTATGATGGTACATATAAATATGCGTCAACCTCCGTTACCAAAGAACTTGCAGAATCAGTTCTTAACGATATTAAAGAACAAGGGCTTACTATCATCGATGTCCAACAAAAAGAAACCAGACGTTCACCATATCCTCCATTTATAACATCGACATTGCAACAAGCAGCATTCAGAAGATTTGGATATGCCGGAAAAAGGACGATGTCACTTGCTCAAAGACTTTATGAAGAAGGTTTTATCACATATCACAGAACAGATTCTTTTAACCTTTCAGATGTATTTATCAAATCATCGAGAGAATATATCGAGAAAGAACTTGGAAAAGAGTACTTATCACCCGAAGTTAAAGTATTTAAAACCAAATCCAAATCCGCACAAGAAGCACACGAAGCAATAAGACCTGTCAACATAGAAAGTAAAAAAGAAACAATCAAAAGAGAACTTGGAAATGATTATGCAAATCTATACGATCTTATTTTCAGACGGGCAGTTGCTACTCAAATGTCTGATGCTATATTTGGATCGACAAAATTAGTTGGAGAAATCAAGAAAGATAAATCTTATATATTTGAAGCTTCAGGAAGTGTTATGAAATTCCCAGGATTTTTAAAAGTCTACTCTATCAAAGAAGATGATACTCAAATTCTTCCGGAGATTACGACAGGAGAAATACTAGAGTACAACGATTCAAGAGTCAGTGAGCACACTACCACTCCTCCACCAAGATACAACGAAGCATCACTTATAAGTTCTTTGGAAAAACACGGCATCGGTCGACCATCAACGTATGCACCAATCATCTCGACCCTTTTTGACAGATTGTATGTTGAGAAAAACGAAGCAAGACTTTCCCCTACTGAAATTGGAATATCCGTAACAGAATTTTTAGTTAAGAACTTTTCAAATATCGATGATATTCCATTTACTGCAAGGATGGAAGAAGAGTTAGATGAAATTGCTGAAGGAAAAATAAAATGGCAACCAATGATCAAAGAGTTTTATACACCGTTTGCAAAACAACTAAAGGAGGCTGAGAATGCTGAAGGAGTTAAAATAGAGATTGAATATTCTGACCGGATGTGTCCAAAAGATAATGGTAGGCTTATTTTCAGACAGTCTAAATTTGGAAAATTTTTGGCATGCGAGAATTTCCCTGAATGTAGATTCACCGAGTCAGTGACAGAAACTTTGGATATTCCTTGTCCAAAAGATGGAGGACGGATAGTCATGAAAAGAACAAGAAAAGGAAGAACTTTTTATGGATGTTCTAATTATCCGAATTGCGACTTTGCAGTTTGGAAGAAAGAAGACGTAGTGCCAAAAGAAGCCCCATCAACTTCTAGCTAATATGGATATTAAAAAACTTGGAGCAGAAGATCTCAGAGTCGTAACGCCAACAGAAGAACAGCTAAAACAGGTCAAAGCATCGCGTCAAGAACTATATATCATTCTTGATAATGTTTTGGACACATATAATATAGGAAGCATCTTTCGCCTTGCCGATGCCGTAGGTGCAAAAAAGATATTGCTATGTAATGGTAGTGAAACACCACCAAATTCACGGATCCAAAAATCATCGATCGGAACCTGGCAATGGGTTGAATGGGAATACTTCGATTCAACGGCAAAAGCCATTGAAAACTTAAAACTTAAAACCGAAAACTTAAAAGTAATTGCTGTTGAGTTGGACGACAAAGCAATTGATTATACAAAGGCCGACTACACTCTTCCAATTGCTCTTGTTGTCGGACATGAATCCGATGGAATAAGTCGAGAAATATTGGACATGTGTGACGAAATTGTCCAACTTCCACAGCTTGGGATAAATAAAAGTCTTAACGTGATGGTATCCTTAGGAATTGTCCTTTATGAAGTCTTAGAAAAAACAAACTCCTGAGTCTGAACTAGGTATTTTTCGGGTGACCCGACTGGGGAACCCCCACCTTGCAGTTCTATGGTAGAATATAGGTCATTGTGAATATGGAACTGCTCGTTTTATCCTCAATCCTCATCGTCGGATTTTCAATTGTTATCTATCTGATTGTAAAAAAACAAAGCTCTAATCAGGACAGTACCGTTGTCGAATGGCTCAAGTCTATGGATAAAAGACTCGACAATAATTCCCAAGAAGTAAACACAAGACTAAATAATGCCGCGGTTGCTTTTGCTTCTGTCCAAAAAAGTCTTGGTGAGATGAGCGAGATAGGTCGTTCAATGCATGATCTCCAAGAATTTCTGAATAGTCCAAAATTGAGAGGAAATATAGGAGAGCAAGTCTTGAAAGAACTACTTTCACAATTTCTACCAAAAAATACGTATAAATTTCAACACAGATTCAAGACAGGAAGCATAGTGGATGCCATCATCATTACCGCTGGAGGCACTATCCCAATTGATAGTAAATTCCCCATGGAAAATTTCAGAAAAATTGCAACAACTCTCGACGAGAAAGAAAAGAAATTAGTAGAAAAAGAATTTATCAACGATATAAAAAAACATATTGATGCTATTTCATCAAAATATATATTAACAAATGAAGGGACGATTGATTTTGCGTTGATGTATGTACCCTCTGAATCAGTCTATTACGAAATAGCAAATGAGAGTACACTTTATGACCATGCAACAAAAAAAAGAGTTTTGGCAGTAAGTCCCATGACATTTTACGCATTTTTGCGCACAATCCTCATAGGATTTGAGGGACAAAAAATATCACAGCAAGCAAATAAAATTTTATCTAATTTAAGATCTATCCAAAAAGAATATGAGAAAACTAATGAGACTTTGGAAACTTTAGGACGTCATGTGACAAATTCATATAACATGATGACGCAAGTCTCATCATCATTTGGGAAATTAGGACAACAAATTGATACCACAAACCAGCTAGGAGAAGTGATTGATGATGAACCTGTCATTCCTGCGAAGGCAGGAATCTAGTATTCTGGATCCCGCATCGAGTGCGGGATGACTGTGTCAGTATCCTTCGAATTCTTCAAATATTATTTTTTCACTAAACACTCCCATCCCTCTTACCGCTTCTTTGAGAGCTGTTACCATTGCAGGTGGTCCGGAAAAGAAGTACTTGGAAACATTCAATTCTGAAACGTATTTCTTGATCATCGTTTCATCAATTCTCCCTATCTCACCATCCCATTCTGAAGGAACCAAACTTTCTTCTGTCAAGGTTGGTACATATGAAAAATTATCCATATGATTGTTGGCCTGTCTAAAAAAGTCATCAAAGATCATCTCTTCTCTATTTTTCCAAGAGACAAATAAAATCATTTGAGTGTCCAAATTTTTCTCCGTCGCATATTTTACAATCGAATGATATGGAGTTATCCCAATTCCCCCAGCCAAAAAAACATGAGGAGATTTATCATGTTCATCAAAATTCAAATCATTCCACGGTCCATCAAACTGTACCTGCTCTCCTGGTTTCAGTTCTGCAAGTCTCATTTTAAAAGTGCTTTGGATTATTCGAGTTGTGATAGTATAAAATTCACGATCTAAGGGACTTGAACTAATAGTAAATACGTGTACATCTCCCCGCTCATCAGGATTTTTTATATCAAGCTTTATCTCAAAATATTGCCCTGGTGTGAATTCAGGTGACTCAGGTGTCCTCTTAAAATAGAAGGTGTAACAATCATTAGTTAACTGTTCCTTCTTAATTAATGGTAAGATAAAATTACCCATGGTCAATATTATTATAGCATTGGCAATATCGCTTTTAATCCAAATTGTATTTTTTATTTTCGCATATCATTACAAAACGGATAAGGTTACAGATCTTTCTTATGGTCTAACATTTATTGTAATAATGATCTTCTTACTTGTTAAGAACGGTGTATCAATTCCTAACCTAATAGTTACTACTCTAGTAATTTTGTGGGCTTTACGACTGACATGCTATTTGTTTATTCGGATTCAAAACATTAAAAAGGATGCGAGATTTGATGGTATCCGTGAGAAATTTGTTTCCTTTGCAAAGTTTTGGTTATTGCAAGGAATAGCCATTTGGGTAATATTATTACCAATCACAGTGTTTACCGAGTATTCATCAAGTTATACATTCAACATCCAACAATTTATTGGATTCTTTATTTTTATGCTTGGACTCGTTATTGAAACAGTTTCAGATTATCAAAAATATTTGTTTAAAAGCAAGGGCAATAAAAGTTGGATCCAAACTGGTTTGTGGAGATACGCTCGTCATCCAAATTATTTCGGTGAAATGCTATGTTGGTGGGGAATCTTTATTATTTGTACCCACTCACTATCAATTCTTTTCTTAACTATAATCGGCCCTTTGTCTATTACGTTTTTACTTATGTTTGTGACTGGGATACCGCCATTGGAAAAAAGGTACAATCAGAAATTTAAAGAGGATAGTAAATATCAAATGTATAAAAAAGAGTCAAACCTCTTAGTTCCTGTACCATTTAAGTTTTTCTAATTAATAAAATTTCTAAGTTTACAGTATTCGCAATCAAGATCTTTACATGTATCATTCCAGAAAGAAAGAGAAGATATCTCTTCTCCTACCTTTACCGTCTGCTCAAGTAATATCTTTTCCTCTTCGTCAGTAATATCAAATACTTCCCGCCTGTAATCTCCTTTTTCGGTTGGTTCTACAAATTCGATTATGCCATTATTCATCTTAAAAAAACCGTTTCGAAAGCGGTCTAGTAAAATTTTGTAGAACACTAGTTGTCTTTTATAATTCCCATCCCCATCTTTTACATTTCCTTCAATAACATTTCTTGATTTTGGCTTTCCTGTCTTAAAATCAGTGACATCAAATTTACCTCCATCCACTGGACGTATCATATCTATCTTTCCATTAAGAATAAGGTCATCATTTATTCTTATTCCCTTTATTTCAAGTTCTGTCTCCATGTCACTTTCCCAATCAGTCATTTGATTGTCATAAAATCCAGAAAGAGCCTCTTTTCCTCTTTCCATAAATCTATCCCTCTCGTTTTCAGAGAATGGGAGGATATCCATTTCTTCTCTAAATTTTTCTATCAATAATTCCTTTGTCACTTTCTTGCCTTTTTTAAGTTGCACCAAATACTGATTCAGAGCACCATGGATTGCACTACCGTAAAGATTTGAATTTTCAATTTTCTGCGGAAGACGTATGAGATTTACAAAAAAGAATTTCCAAGGACATGTTAAATAATTGTTCAATGCACTAACCGATAAACCTTGTCTTCTAAATAACTCTTTTGCATATTTTGATGATATCAGCTGACCTTTTTCTGATTTGGAGCTTACGAGTATTGCTTCTAAATTAGAGGATAGCTTTTTTTCGAAATTGACTATATTCTCCTCAAATATAAATTCTTCAGGAATTTCACTTATGAATTGAGAAGGAATTTGTTCTCTTCCATCCATCGAGGTCATAGAGTATGTGATAAATATTTTTTTTCTAGCTCGTGTCATAGCTACATAAAAAAGTCTCCTCTCATCAGCATTCTTGTCCATCTCCTCATCTGACTCACGAGTTCCTACCAGATATTCCCATGGTATTTCAAATTTTGAACCAATATTGTGCTTGTTACCCCAATGTGTGTCATAGCAGTTCACAATAAAAACATTATCAAACTCAAGACCTTTTGATTTGTGAACAGTCATTACTCTGACAAGATCTTCTGGAATAATGCTGGTATTAAGTTTTAGAGAGATTTTATGGGTTTTTAAAAGATCTATGAATTTTATGAAATCAGTTACAGTATATAGTGGATTTCTTGCTACCTGTTTTTTTATTTCATCATAAAGCCTGGTAACTCTTAGTAAAATTTCTTGCCCGTGAGGTTTTTTTAGAATTGTTGTCATAAGTCCAGATTTGTTCAGAACGTCAACAAACAACACATCAAACCGCGAATTTACAGATTGTTTTACAAATCCATCCTCTCCCATAAATAATTTAACAAACTGTTCTATTGGTTTTTTATTTAATATCTCTATCTCATCCAACCAATTGTTGTTTGTAAGCACATCCCAAACAGGAACTTTTTTATCATATGAAAGTCTGTTAATTTTAAAAACATCGAGTGGCGATATTTTAAAGCAATCCAAAAGTAATGCGCGCTGTACATTTTCATTGGTTTGCTTTGCAACTGTCTTTAAGAGAAGAACTAATTTTTGAACATCAAGGTCATCAAGTATATCGTTGTCTGCCTCCACAATGTATGGAATTTTTTCATTTTCAAATACCGGAATAAAACTTTCAACATCCCTGTTGTTACGGACCAGAACTGCTATCTCATGCCCCTTGGCAGACTTTAAAAGTTCTTTTATTTTCTCTGTAACAAAATAAACTTCAGATGTGCTAGTTGATAGGGATGCTATGTGAATCTTTTCTTCACTATATCCCACATTCTTTTTGAGAGCATGGCTTTCAGCCAAAATTTTTGAATGTTTTGGATTATTACTGATCAGTGAAAACGACGAATCTAAAATATTTTTTGTAGAGCGGTAGTTATCTGAAAGATTTATCAGTCTTGCATCTGGATACTTTTCTTTAAATTTGTAAAAGTTTGCAATTGTTGCTCCCTGAAACCTAAATATTGCTTGTTTTTCATCACCTACAATAAAAAGGTTTGGGTTCTCAAAATAGTTTGAGATCAACTCTACTATCTTATTTTGAGAAGCATTTGTATCCTGATGCTCATCGACTAAAAGATAGTGGAATTTTTCTTGCAGATATTGAAGTAAATATTCATGCTCTTCAAGTTTTTTTATTACTTCCAAAAGCATGTCGTTATAGTCATATTTCTTTCCCTTGAACAATCTTTTCTGATACTCTTTGTAAACTAAAAGTAATTCTTTACTTTTTTCAAGATTATCAAATTGCTTCTTATATTGACTCTTCATCTTTCCTTTGTGAGCCCCTTTTTCGTGTAGAAGGTCGGGCCTATCTTTAAGATCTTTTTCAAAATCTTTTAGACCTTTTTCAAATCCTTCAGGAGTTATGTTTTCCTGTTTAAGATTGCCGATCATTCTCATCGCAGGTTGGACATAATAAGTAAGATCTCCTAATGGCTTTAGAATCTTTAATGGGAGATCATTTATGGCACCTTCCACAATTTCTAGTTGATCTATCTCATTTATATTTTCTGATGAAATAATATGAGCAAATTCCTCTTGATGAGTTTTAATAAAACTGTTACAAAATGAGTGGAATGTCGTGATGTCTACTCGATACGCATCGTGCCCAATAATCGAAAGTAATCTTTTTCTCATCTCATGAGCTGCTGCTTCAGTAAAGGTAAGGGCTAAAATATTTTCAGCATTCACTTGAGTTTTAAGAAGAATATTTGCAATGCGAAGTGTAAGAGTTTTTGTTTTTCCTGTTCCAGGTCCCGCAACAACCATAATAGCCCCTTCTATAGTGTCTACAGCTTCTTTTTGGGCGAGATTTAATCCTTTATATTGTTTTTCAAATTCTCGTGACGTCATGGGGAGATAAAAATGCCTCAGGAAGAGAGTGAGCCGGATTCTGTTTTAATCGTAATCTCTCTCGATTTGATATTAGTCAATTCGTTCGCCTATTCGGCGAATGCCCTCAAACTTTGGTGCTAGTCACCCTTACGGGTGACAGGTAATGTACGTTCGCACCTTTCGGAGGTTGCAGCAGGTGGGATTGCCCGTTTCACACTCACTCGTCTCTGTTGCTCTCAGAAAATGTTAATTCATCTTCTGTCCTAGTCTTCACATGTGAGTAAAAAGACTAGTAACCAGCGCTTCCACGTCGGAGCTTGCACTCCAACCCTGACATTACACCTGTCCGGACTTTCCTCTGCATTCAATAAAGATTGCAGTAACGAAACTTCTTCCTAAGGCTTACGTATTATACCACGAGGATAAAAGCACAACAACTTATAGTAAATTACTTCGTGAGGAAATTATTTAATTCACTTTTTATCTCATCAACATAGTTTTTTTCAATATCAAACCAAATTGTGTTCCCGTATTTACGGAACCACGTCATCTGGTTTTTTGCATGACGGTATTCTGAAATCTTCCAGCGGTAAGCTGCTTCTTCCAAACTTATTTCCCCCTGTAGGTATTGAAAAAGTTGCTTGTATCCATTTGCATCTTTTATCTGTGGCGCCAAACTATCATAAATTTCAAACAATTTTGCTACCTCCACTAATGCTCCTTGTTTCAGGCGATCAGCTACTCTCAGATCAATTCTCTGTTTAAGAACATCTCTTTCGCACTGCAACCCAATCACCAAACTTTCCTCATTTGTATTTTCCTTGATTTCTAGTTCTTGATTCTTAATTCTTGATCGCTCAACCTCAATCGCTCTGATAAGTCTTCTTGGATTATTTCTATCTGAATCGTTCAGAGAATTTAGCTTTACACTAGGGAGTAGTTTTTGAAGTTTCAAAACAGACAATTTCTCAAGTTTACTGCGTAGTTTTATATCAGGTTTTATCGAAGCTGTATCTATTGGCTCCAATAATGATTTGACATATAGTCCAGTTCCTCCAACAACAATTGGCAATTTATTATTCTTAAGAATTTTTCCTATAGTAATAGTCGCAATATCTTGGAAATTAGAAACAGAAAATGCTGAAGTTGGATCTACAATATCAAGTAGAAAAATAGGGATGCCCCTATCAATATAAAAGCCTGCGTTATTTCCATGTTTGAAGGCAGTTTTGGATAAATCTTTCCCCGAAACTATATCAAGTCCTTTATAGACCTGAATAGAATCAGCGCTAATCAATTCGGCATTAAATTCCTTAGCAAGACTGAATGCAAGGTCTGTTTTTCCCACACCAGTCGGCCCGACGATATAAACTATTTTTTGCATGAGGCTATTATACCTCACTATAGTTATTTAATGGCCTTTTTTAAGCTCTTACCAGGAGTAAATCCCGGAGCCTTTCTTGCAGAGATAGTTATTGCTGCGCCTGTTTTTGGGTTTCTTCCCTTGCGGGCTTTTCTTGATCTTACAGAAAAAGTACCAAAACCGGTAATTACAACTTTCTCTCCTCTTTTTAGTGAATCACGGATTCCATTCAAAAAAACTTTAACGGATTCTTTGGCAGCTTTATTGGTCAGGTTTCCTTTTTTAGCGACGAGCTCAATGAGCTCTTTTTTTGTAACGGACATATGAAATTCACCCCCTCTCGTTTAATTTTTCCTTGATTTAACAATACAAACTATCAATTGGTTTGTCAATATATCGGTTTTGGATTACAATATTTCAGTGAGCACATTAGAGGAAAGAATCGAAAAAATCGAACAAAGAAACAAGAACGTAGAGTCTGACAAAGCTTGGGAAGGAAGTTGGACAAGAAAAACTGTTCTTATATTGTTTACATACATTACGATTGGACTGTATCTTAATGTAATCAATATATCCGATCCATGGATCAACGCAATCGTTCCATCGATAGGGTTCTTCTTATCTACACTGACACTGCCTTGGATAAAAATCTGGTGGAAGAAAAATTTATATACGAGCTGAGGTCACTCTTTTGGCTCGGTAACGCGGAATTCGCGGATAACTGTTACTCTAACAACTCCTGGAACGATAACTTTTCTATCAATTTCTTCTTTTATTTTTCGAGCTAAAATTGTCGTTTCAACGTCATCCAATTTTCCAGGATTAACGGCTACTCTGATCTCACGACCCGCCTCGAAGGCGTAAGCGTCCTCAACACCATCATAATGCTTTGCTATCTCTTCCATATCCCGAAGTCTCTTCATATAGTCCTGTAGATCCTCATGTCTCGCGCCGGGTCTTGCACCGGAAATACTGTCAGCTGTTGACACGATCATTGACTCTATTGAAGAGAATGGCTTATCTTCATGATGCTCTGCTACGCAATTGACGATCTCACGTGGAATTTTATATTTATTGAGAAGTTCTACCCCAAGATCAACGTGACTTCCTTCTTTTTCAGTGACAATCTTTCCGATGTCGTGGAAAAGGCATCCAAGCTTTACTGTCTCGACATTTGCTCCTATTTCGTGTGCGATTTGCATTCCAATCTTCGTCTCTTCTAATGTATGAACAACTAGATTTTGTCCAAAAGAAGTTCTGAATTTAAAGCGTCCAAGCATTTGGATAAGATCTGGGTGAATATTGTATGCGTCAACTGCATGGGCCAATTTTTCTCCTTCTTCGTATACTATTTTATTAACCTCTTTCTGTTGCTGTTCTACTACTTCCTCGATTCTGACTGGCTGAATCCTTGTATCTCTTATGAGAAGTTCCAATGATCTTCTAGCTACTTCACGTCTAACTGGATCAAAGCTTGATAGGCGTATAATTCCTCTCTCCTCAAGATCAACATCTACTCCGGTTGCATTCTCAAATGCTCTTATATTTCTTCCTTCTTTTCCTATGATTCTACCTTTCATGTCCTCATCCTCAATCTTTACGACCGAGAGTGTGTATTCTGGAAGAAAATCAAGTGCTCCATGCTTTATAGCATCAGCCAAAATTTCTTGAGCCTTTTTGTGTGCTACAGCTTTTGTTTCTGCTTCTGCTTCTTTGATCTCTTTGGCCATTTCGCCCTTAAGATCATTTTGCATTTCTGCGATAAGTAGCCTTTTTGCCTCTTCAGAGGTTATATGAGAGATTTCTTCTAATTTTTTTATGTAATTTTTTCTATCGTCCATTTTTGGACAAAGCGGAAGACCTATTTAAAATAGGTGAGGCGTAAAGTTGGTTTGAACATTTTGGTATTCATGGCTTTTACTCCGTACCGCATTGATTGTTTGATTATATCAGCCTTGTCATGTTTTCACAATATTGAGAGGCTGACACAATCAGGCTTGTGTTGAACGACCAAAGCCGATAAACTAGAATACTGCCCATGTTAATAACTAATTTTGACCAACTTGCAATAACTCCTCAGAGAAAGACAATTCTTGATATTATTGAGGCTGGCTTTGAATCCTTACAACCTGATGTCAATTTCAAGAAAACCGTCCAGTTTGATAACAATATTTTGACCATTTTAGATCAACAATATGATCTCAATACCTTTGATCACGTATACCTCATAGGCTTTGGTAAAGGAAGTTCAACCAACGCCAAACTGCTTGAAGATCTATTGGGGGAAAAGTTAAGTGAAGGATATGTAATTGACACAAAGGAACAAGAATTCAAAAAAATTCAATTCACGCTTGGAACTCATCCAGTTGTTTCTCAACAAAATGTAGATTTTACATTCAAGTTGATGGATAGATTCTCAAAAATGACTGAACGTGATCTTGTCTTGGTTGTTGTTTGCGGGGGAGGAAGTGCAATGCTTGAGCATCCACACTCAGTGAGTATTGAGCAAAAGATAGAAATAGAAAAAGCTTTATTGAAATCAGGGGCCAATATAATAGAAATGAACAAAATTAGACAACACCTATCAGATGTCAAAGGAGGAGGACTTGCACAAATTTTGTATCCAGCAACAGTTGCTACATTAATTTACTCAGATGTCCCTGGAAATGATATTTCCTATATAGCATCGGGTCCTACAGTAAAAGATGATACCACTATTGATGACGCGATGGCGCTCGTTACAAAATTTAATATCCCTGATATTACACCCGAAGTATTCATAAATAACCCTCATGATGATAAGTATTTCGAGAAGGTACGGAACCATATCGTTCTTTCTAACCTAACCGCCCTCAACAAGATGAAGGAAATAGCAGAACAAAACAATCTCTCCGCAACAATCTTTAGTGATAAATTTCAGGGAGAGGCAAGAAATGCTTCACTAGAACTTATGAGCAAGCAAGAAGGACCAGGAATACTTTTTGCCGGTGGTGAAACCACGGTAACGGCAAAAGGAGATGGGAAAGGTGGACGCAACCAAGAGGCTACTCTTTCAGCCCTCATAAATCTACCTGATAATACCCTTGTCTGCTTCTTTGCATCGGATGGGTGGGATAACTCCGAGGCAGCAGGAGCAATAGCAGATAGTGAAACAAAAAGAAAAGCGACAGAACAGAATGTGGATCTTTCAGGATTTTTGGAAAATAATGATAGCTTTACTGCATTTCAACAAACAAAAGATGCAATCATGACTGGTCGCCTACCTTCAAACGTCGCCGATTTAATGATAGTATGGAAGTGGTAGTGGACAAATTGAGAATTGATTTTGAGAATTAATGAAGTGAACATTTTCAAAAAAAAGCATTTGAAAGCCGAGCAGGACCTTTTTTACGATAAGAAAAACCTGAATGAAAGGCTTTCATATAGTGAAGGGAGTTATTATTAATTAGCGTAACTGAATCCGAACGGGCTTTTTTTAAATAATGTGAACGGAATCCTATGGAAGAAATAACTCAAGAAAAAATACTAGAACTCGAAGAAATCGCGGTCAAAGCACGTGAGCTTTTGATGACTACCTTATTGGAAGCAGGAAGTGGTCATTCTGCCGGGCCTCTTGGAATGGCTGATATCTTCACTGCGTTCTATTTTCATTTGCTAAATCACGACCCTAAAAATCCAGAATGGCCTGACCGCGACCGTCTCATTCTCTCAAACGGTCATATCTGTCCTATCCGTTATGTATCAATGGCACAAGCTGACTACTTCCCCATAGAAGAGCTCAAAACTCTGAGAAAAATTAACTCAAGAATCCAAGGCCATCCTCATAGGACCGCTCTACCGGGTCTTGAAACAACTTCAGGACCGCTTGGAGAAGGACTTTCGCAAGCTGTTGGAATTGCACTTGCCGGAAGGTTAGATAAAAAAGATTACCAAGTCTATTGCATAGCATCAGATGGTGAACACCAAGAGGGTAATACTTGGGAGGCGGCAATGTGTGCTGCAAAATACAAACTAGACAATCTGACTTTGATAATAGACAGAAATAATATCCAGATTGATGGGAATACTGAAGATATAATGCCACTTGAATCTATGAGACTTAAATATGAATCTTTTAACTGGAATGTGTTGGAGATTAATGGCAATGATATTCGAGCAATTGTCGATGCCGTCCAGACTGCAAAGGCAATGCGAGAAAGGCCAACATGTATTATCGCCCACACTGTTCCTGGAAAAGGAGTGGACTTTATGGAGAATGATTTTACATGGCATGGCAAACCACCAAATGACAAAGAAGCAAAGTTAGCTCTTGCAGAACTAAGAACCCTGCAAGGTAAAATTGAATCAGAACACCAGTAGTCTATGTTAAATAACGAATTCAAACTTAACGAAAATTTATTTGACGAAGATGTCAAAAAAGCAGCAACCCGCGCCGGATATGGCGAGGGCTTGGTAGCACTTGGGGAGACCAACCCAAATGTAGTTGTTCTGTCTGCCGATCTTACTGAGTCGACAAAGGTAAATGAATTTGCTGAAAAATACCCGGAAAGATTTTTTGAAATGGGAGTTGCAGAACAAAATATGGCAGCTGTAGCGGCTGGTCTTGGAGTCACTGGAAAAGCAGCATTCATTTCCTCTTACGCTACATTCTCACCAGGAAAAAATTTGGAAACATTAAGAACAACAACAGTTTATAACGACGCAAATGTAAAAATTGCAGGTCACCACGCAGGTCTCATGACGGGTCCGGATGGCGCAACTCATCAAGCAACTGAAGACTTAGCAATCACAAGAACATGGCCTAAGATGAGAGTTATTGTCCCGTGTGACGCCAACCAAGCGGCAAAATCTACAATGTATGCCGGCAATAATTACGGCCCTTTCTATCTTCGGTTCACAAGAGACAATACTCCTTTGATAACTACGGTTGATACCCCATTTGAATTTGGAAAGGCCCAAACATTTTGGGTAACTCAAAATCCTACCGCTTCAATTTTTGCGACCGGATACATGGTTTTTCATGCACTTACTGCTGCAAAAGAATTGGAAGAAGAAGGAATAAATATATTAGTGACAAATATCCATACCATAAAACCAATCGATGAAGAGGCAATAATAAATATTGCAAGAGAAACGGGTGCTATTGTTTCGGTTGAAGATCATCAGGTTGATGGAGGGCTTGGCAGCGCAATAGCAGAAGTTCTTTCAAGAAATCTTCCAACACCTCAAGAATACATCGGACTTCAAAACACATTTGGAGAGTCAGGAAAGATCGATGAGTTACTCACAAAATATAAAATGGACAAAGATGCCATCAAAGAAGCAGTCAAAAAAGTTATTTCTAGAAAATCCTGAACTTGTCGAAGAATTAATATCCCGCTTTGATTTCTTCCTGCGCAAATATTCCAAGCTCTTCTATTTTTTCTAAATAATTTATGACCGTGCTTACAAATTCGGAATGACTCCAGGTCAATGGTGTTGCCGACAGATGCGCACCGGTCACTGCATCTATCTGTTCTGGAAGTATCCCAGTCGACCCGGCCTGCTTTACAACCCACGTCAAAATTTCTTTAACCTTATCAAAATCCTTCTCTTCTTTTGCGGCAATTACATAATATTGAGCCAACCACAGCGTAGTGATAATCCACGGGTTTCCCGGAACATCGTGGGATGATTTGTGGTATGCATCATTTTCGTACCGTGGAATTCCACCAACCGGAATTTTTTTAGAAATCTCCTCCATAGTTTTTATCGAAGCAACTACCATGGGATCATGTGCATCCAAAACTCTAAACCGAAAGATCCCATAAATACTTGATATATCCATTGTTTCATCATAGATTGGGTAGCCATCTTCAAAATTAACCATTTTATAAAACATTTTTTTATCTTCGCTCCATAAGTATTTTATGACAGCCTCTTTTACTTTTTCGCCAGTCGTGATGTATTTTTTTTCGTGCTCAACCTTTCCTAGTAATTTAGAGAATTTGCCGGCAGCCATGAGTGCCCCATATACACTTGATGCCGTGAATGTAGATACTCCAAATTTTTCCTCCCACAAATCATAACTTGGTTTTGGAAGACCAGTTTCTGTATTTACATAACTTACGATAAAATCAGCAGCTTTCTTAATAAGTGAGTTATAAATTGACTCAATAAATTCAAGATCTTTAGAGAATTCATAATGCTTCCATAATGAATAAATTACTAGCGCAGTTTCGTCTTCTTGGATAGGAAATTGAGGCTTGTTTTTATATACCCATGAATGCCATGAACTCCCCAATGACTTATCCGGCCGGTATTTATGCATGAAATAACCATCTTTTGTAATGACATCGTTACAGAAATCAAAAAACCTTTTTGCTACGTTATAATCTCCAGCCTTATCAAGAGCAATTGCTGAAAGAGCACCATCTCGAGGCCACATGTAACTATACGCATCCCTTCCGTATTGCAGGAGCGTCGAATCACCTGAAGCAAGAATCGAACCATTATCATCAACATGAGCCCTCAAAATCAAAAGTGATTTCTTGAAAAGATCAACTACCTCGTCCTCTAGGTGGTAGAAATTAAAGTTCCTGTTGTTGAGCCAGGCATGCCAAAAATCCTTCGTAGTCTTTATGAGATAAGAGAGAGATCTGTCTTTTACGTATTCATTAATATCATCTGCATCCTGGATGGTTTTTGCGATTGCTATCCAATAATCAACTGTCTTTGAAGTGTTCGGCTCTATATCAAGATAAATCCCAATAACAGAATCTGTTTTCCCATGTTCTATGGAATTTTTGGAAAGTGCTCCATCTTCAGCATCTTTGTGACTTCCTTCTTTGCCTTCTATCCCAAATATCCCGATTGTGTAATCATCAAATCCTTTGCCGTCACACTCGGTACTTATCAGAAATACACGTCTTCCTTTATAGTGGATTACGACGTTCTTTTCTAGATCGTAGTATGCGGTATCCCCTCGGTGAGACTCGTAGATTTCGAATTCATGACTAATATACAGCTTTATTTGACGCTTATGGTCCCGAAGATTTTTGACGATTATCTGCCTCATGAAGATATTCTTTTCGTTATAAAGAACGTCTTCGAAATGTAATTCTACCCCCAATTCTTCGCTAACAGCCGTTATCTCACCTGACATCGTCTCTTCACCAGAACCGGTTGTAACATTCCATTTACTATCTGACAACCATCCAAATTTCCCATCAACCCACACTCCTACCCTGTGACGGAATCTTCCTCCTACATGGTTTTCAAGTCCCACAAAAGGAAAATATAGGTCACGCAATTCGGCATTTTTATCAATACCAATTAGTGTGCTTCCGTTTCCAAGAACTATATCTGGCATACCTTAGTTGGGTGTGCCTGCCACTTCATGAGCTGCCTGAGCTTTTTGACTAAGTCTCAGTTGGATATCATTCAAAACATTCATAAAGGCGATAAATGCGTCATACGGAGTGTCGTAGGGGTTAAAGTATTTATGAACATCTCCATCAGAAAACCACTTAGTACACATGTAATAGAAGTGGTCTGATGTAGTCATCTTTCTCCAGTCATGGATAAGTATCGGATCTTCTGATTTTAATACTTGTTGTTCTAACCGGAAGAGTTTTTCCATAGCATCCTTCTGTATATCATTTGACATCCATGCCGATAGATCTCTTTCAGTGTCTGCCCATGAAATATAGTATGGGATAGATAAGGTTTGGACTGCAGGAAGCGTATCAATTGCCTCAGAGGGAGTTACAAACTTATTGTGTGGATTTTTTAAAACTTCTTCTGGAAATTTCTTGAGAAATTCAAATATTCCACTGTCTTCCCACTGATGCTCACCAAATGTTTCATAGTCCATGAAAAGATTAATGACATCTCCCTGGGGAACGCTTAACCACTGCGCATACTTATCAACGGTCAGAGGGTGTTCTTTCCAGGTCTTCTCTGAAAATCTAAAGGCTACATCATCAGATAACTTGTAATTTTTTAATAAAAGCTTTAGATTTTCTGTACCAGCGGCACGGTAGATGTAATTAGGACTTTGCCATCCCAAAATTTTATCCGCTCCTTCGGTTAATATCCCTTTATATCCTAATTTTTCTACAACACTTCCTATCCAGTCGTTGTAGATAAGCTCAGTATTTCTAAATACTGTTGGAACAACTCCAAAAACTTCTTCCACTTTTTTCCTATGTAAATTTATCTGGCTTATGTATTCTTCTTCAGAGTATAAAAATGAAAGTGAATGATAGTACGTTTCATCTAGTAACTCGACTCTTCCGGTAGCTATTAGCTCTTTAAATGATTCAATGACTTCTGGCATATATTCTTCGGCCTGCTCTATAAATACGCCTGACAATGAAAAGGCTATTTTAAACTCTGGATGCTTTTTAAGAAGATCTAAATATGTTTTATTGGCAGGAAGATAGCATTTATTTGCAACTTTAGTAAAAACCTTTTTGTTATTAAGATCCGTTTGATCATCTGCATCGAAATACTTATTACTTCGACCAATATCAAAAATGCGGTATTTCTTTATCCTGTATGGTTGGTGTACCTGAAAGTACATGCAAATATTCATAATTAATGTACTAATGTCTTATAAAGATTTAGAGTTTCGTTTGCTGCCGTGTCCCAAGAAAATGTCCCTACCTCATCCCTTCCGTTTGCCTGAAGCACGGACTTAAGGGACTGATATGATATCACCGATAATATTTTGTTAGCCATCTCATCAGTGTCCCAAAAATCTACTTTCAATGCATTCTGTACTATCTCTGATACACCAGACTGCTTTGAAATAATAACAGGTGTTCCATGAATAATCGATTCCAAAGCCGCTATACCAAATGGCTCACTTACTGATGGCATAACAAAAACATCTGCTAACTTGAAAATGCTTCTCAATTCTTCCCCTCTTAAAAATCCAGTAAATAGAACTTTATCTGAGATTCCAAGAGAAGCGGCAAGATTGATCATCTTATACTCCATATCTCCTGATCCAGCCATAACAAAAAGAACATTTTGATCATAATCTAAGACTTTTCTTGCAGCATCCAAGAAATATTCAGGCCCTTTTTGTAGAGTTATCCTTCCTGCGTATAGAACGATTTTCTTCCCATCCATTTTAAGTTGAAATATGCGCTCATCCACCGGTTGGTTGTATTCATCTGCATTAATCCTATTGTGTATTGCATACACTTTTGACGGTGAGATACCGTAATGTTCTTCTATTATTCTTTTAGTAAGATTACTGACGCCAACCACCTTATCTGCAAGTTCCATACCTCTTTTTTCTATATCATAGACCGCCTGATTTAGATTTTGACCACCGCATCTATCATATTCAGTTGAGTGCAACTGAACGATCAATGGTTTACCACTTACCTCCTTAGCAGCTATTCCAGCTTCAAATGAAAGCCAGTCATGGGCATGAATCACATCAAACTCTTCTCTTTCGGCAATTTTTCGCGCTTCAAGAGCATATCTTTTTACCTCAGAGAACAAATCATTTCCATAAAGAGTAACATCCTCTTCCATTCGTGCATATTCTGCAGAGGTCAGATATGGTCTCAATGGTGAGTCAATAATGGTGACTTTTATGTTATTGGCAAAAAGAAGCTTTAGAAAGCTTGCATCTACCTCAACTTTGCGTGGCAAAACAAATGTTATATCAACATTTTTTGCTAAAGCCTTTGAAAGTCCGTAGCATGCCACCCCAAGACCACCACTATTAAATGGGGGTAATTCCCAGCCAAACATGAGCACTTTCAATCTTTTTTCCATACCAGATTATTTCAGGCCATAAGCCCTCTAATTTAATTATGTAAGAAAAAATGGGTAAAAACAATGACTCAAATCACAGCAAAATGACTATGAGTCATCAAGTCATTTTGCTTGCTGAATTAGCAAAATGACTAAAGGAGTAAGTGTAGAATTTTTCCGTATCCGTCTATACAATTATTGTACATGAAAAAAGTAGTAAGAGTTCTTTCAATTGATGGAGGTGGAGTTAGAGGGATTATTCCGGCCATAGTTCTTGCAGAAATTGAATCAAGAACTGGCAAACCGATTGCTGAACTTTTTGACCTTATTGGTGGAGCATCTACTGGTGGAATTCTAGCACTGGGCCTTACCGCTCCTGATCAGAATGGAAAACCTAAATTTACCGCTACTCAAATGGTCGATTTTTATGTATCAAAGCTTGGTAGTATCTTTTATTCTTCACTTTTCAGACGTATATTCTTTTTTCTGGATTTCTTTCGCCCTAAATATTCACCATCTGGGCTTGAAGAGAACACGGAAAAGCTCGTTGGCAACACAAAGCTCTCAGATGCGATAACAGAAGTACTCGTTCCTGCCTACGAAATAGAAAAAGGTAAGGCAGTATTTTTCAAAAGTAAAAATGTCAAAAATGACAAACAAGAAGACTTTTATATGAAAGATATAGTTCGGGCAACGTCCGCTGCACCCACTTTCTTTCCGGCCGCAAAGATCAAACCAGTTGAGGGAGAAAACACTTATTACATGATCGATGGGAGCACATTTGCCAGCGATCCCTCTATGTGTGCTTATGCTGAAGCAAAAAACATCTACCCTGAGATGGAGAGCGTAATACTTGTCTCATTAGGCACTGGAAGACACTCAAAAACAATCCCGTATAGAAAGGCGAGACTTTGGGGCTCACTTTTTTGGGCAGTACCAGTGTTAAATATTCTATTCGATGGCATGCCAGATACGGTAGACTATCAACTCAAAAAAATATTGAATGTCAATTCTCCCCACCAACAGTATTTCTTCCGTTTGCAAGTTGAACTTGATGGGACAAACGATTCATTGGATGATGCAAGCAGTCAGAACCTAAAAAAACTTAGAGGGCTAGCAGAAAAAATGATCGAAGATCAGACTACTCTCATTGATGAGATGTGTAGAATACTTACAGATAAGACCTTAGGAGAGTAATTCTATTTTTGAAGCCATAATGAAGTCATTAGTAGATAACCCTTTGATTGCGTGAGTTGTTAAAAATATATCAACTTTATTGTAATAAATTGTAATATCTGGGTGGTGTCCTTGTTCTTCAGCCACTTCCGCTACTTTGTTCACAAAAACCATTGCTTGCCTAAAATCTTTAAATTTAAATTGTTTTTTAATTGATTTTGAGTCAGTTGAAACTTGCCAAGGAGTTTTAAGGTATGAAATATAGATCTTTATTTCATCACCCCTCATGGGTTCTACTCCACCCTCACAAGGAACACAGTGCCCTTTTACTAAATGAGAATTGTTCATAATATTAACCGATTCTAGCACCCTTTGTTTTTTTGAGTCTTACCATTTTGTGCTTTATAGCTCTATGGGGATAGAACTTCTCTTTACCTATAGCAATCAATGTGTCATTGAAGACGTCAAATTCTAATTTTTCTTCTTGTATTTTATTTGAATCAATTTCATCAAGAAGCAACAACGAACCAATAACAGTTACTGAAAATATTGCAGCCGAAATTTGTGAAACCAATGTCTCATCACGACCAAGAAAAAGTGCACAAATTATGATAAAGCCTAATATTAATAACATCGCCCATTCGGGAGGATCGACGTCACGGGGAGCCACTTGAGCTATTTGGTTGCGGGTGGCAGGCAAATAATACATCGACTCATGCATGTAGGCAATGGCATTGGATTCAGCCTCAGTTGTAGGTTTTGCTTTTCTTAAGGGTTCAAAAATCGCAAAAAACTCCTTGTTTGTTGCTTTTACGTACTGTGTCAGAGGATACTTTATTGCTAAGATCAAATACTGCTCGATTCTATCTTCGATTTCTTTTGCAATATCCTTTGGAAGTATCTGAGACAGATTCCACAAAGCAAGAATGCTTGCTGATTCTGCAGAGACGAGGGATTTTAATGATGCAAAATTCTGAAGAACTACAGCTGCTTCAAAACCGTAAAAAATACCGTACAAGAAAGTGGCAGATGCTAAAATACCATCAATGTTGTCGACTTTTACAATCGGCAAGACCATTGCAAGCCATAATAAAATTAACCCCGATAATATCAGCTTTGAAAACAAACCAAACCTCATATTTTAATTAAGGATAATTTGAGGGAATAAGTCAAGAGTTCTGAGGTATGAATTTAAATGTCTCAAGCGCTTTATTAATTGAGGATTTGTTATTGGGAGACAACGTTTCACTGTAAAAATTGATAAGAAAAAGTGTACCGGCTTTATCTGTACAATATTGCCTTACGTACCAAAATCTTTGACCGGAAGGTAAGGCAGGGCCGTCTAAATCTTGCTTCCAGACAGTCTCTGTCCACTTGTTTTCACCAATTTCAAGCTGATTTTCACTTATTGGAGTTATCGGACTTGAGAAAGAAACATTTGTCTCTTTTGCCTTGAGATCAGGTCCACCAGATTTTTGAAGCTCAATAAAATCTGAGCATGTAATTTTATCCTGAGTAGTAATAAGTCCAGGAGATAGCTCCCCAATCTTTTTTTTGTTAACGTCATAAATTGTTGATCCTTCTTGTTTCATGTCATCAGGCAATGTCATTGAATAACTATAACTGACAGTAGCAGAAGACGGAAACTCAGTGTCATCATTAATTGTTGGGGTGACGGCTTTATTTGGTCTTAGGAAATAGAATATAGCAAGAGAGACAATGACTATCAAAATTACAATCAGAATTTTTCTCATGAACTAAATCAATTATACCACTCGAAAACTAGATCAACATAGTTGTAGTTAAAAATCTACCTTCATTTTCCTTATTCCTGCTATCTCTGTAGTGTGAGAAGAAATTTGAATCACGAGCTGTATCAGTGGTATCAACTACAATATTTTCTGCTCTTACACCTTTAAGCAAAAGCTGCTGCATGTTCTCCCCGATAAGATCGTATCCATTTGGATGTTCTTCAAGCATGTATGATTCTTTCTTGATTGAGGGTCCCATAAAAACTTTCAATTCATGAAGGTTGGTATCATATTCCCTTCTGAAAAAAGATATCAGAATTTGAGAAAATCTACTTTCAGTATTTTTTCGGCTAATGTGCGCAAGACATAAAATCCCATTTGGTCTATCAAATATAATTGCTGGAATACAGTCTGCAGTAAGAAGTCCTACTGCTAGATTTTTCTCTCGGGTCACGATTGCATCGGCTTTGATAGCAGAGGCTGCCGAATTAATCCCTGTTCCCCCCAGGCTTGAGGATGCTTCAATTATTTTTGTCCCATGCTGTACTTCAATTATGATTGCTCTTTCGGTAGGAATTCTAATGTCAGTAAAAAACTTCTTCCTGTTAGATAAAACCTCTTCACGCTCTCCATATACATAGGACATATTCCCTTCATCTTTTGTTGAGATATGGTGTCTTACAAATCTGTTTGTCAGTAATTGTGGAATAAAATACATGTTTGATTTATTGAAACTTTGTCGAGCTCTACCAAAAAGTTAGAACTCTTCTTTATTAGCTCGCCCCTTCGGGGCTCGCAATGTTTCGCGGCGTGTGCGGGCGCCGCGAGAAAGTTATCATAATTATTTTTAGCGCGCGCAGTACAAAGAAATTTTTTTATATTTGTCCTTGTCCCGCCACCCGTACGCGGACAAATCATAATTTGAAATTATTGTATCCCTTTAAAAAAGAAAACAAACAACGTTTGTCTCATCCTATAAATCCCACCCACCCAAGAAATATTGTGGCGGCGACCCCTTCCTTTGGGCGCAGGTCGCGCTAAGGCGCAACTCGCCAAAGTTTTGCCAGTTTTTAAAACCTCTAACAATCTCTTCCGGAGAAAATTTCCATTTAATACGGAAGCGCCGTCGGAGGGGTGTCCGCTTATTCGCCCCCGCCTTTTTTATTCTATCCCTCCTGTTTTACTTTCTTTGGGAAGACACATAATGACTCGTGCCGATGCTTTCTAAGACCCGAAGGATTTGCAATCGGCACTCGTGTGGGAGAAAAATACTTTGTAAAGTTCTTCCTAAGTCAACCGCTACCAGAAAAGTATTTTTCTCTTTTTAGGGCGCAATTCCAGACGGAGCGGGGGCGGCGGAGCCGCCAGGGAAAAGAAAAAAATATTGTGGACCACAGAAGAACTGTGGATGAATTTTTGAAATCCACAGATTGCCACAGTTTAGCCTCAACCTATCCACAGCTTGTGGACATCCACAGTCCTGTGGGTTTTACAAAAAACTTGAGGCTATTTTTTTACATGTCTTGTGGGTACCCTGTGGGTTTTTGAAGCAAGATTTCCAAAACATCAACCCACAGAAAAGTCGATTTTTGGAATTCCCGACTCTGCGATATTGCGCTCTATTTGTTGTCTCATATTTTTTGCATCCTCAAATTCCTTTCCTCTGGCCGCTGTCCTCTGAAGTAAAAGATCATTGCTAATTTGAAGGTCTACTATTAAATCCGCATCGAATACAATGGTTCCAAACACAGGCTCTCCAGGCCTTACTTTCACCCGTTCTTTTGCTAATCGTTCCATAGTTCTACCAATGTCTTCTGTCCATGGTTGCTGTTCGACATACACAGTTTCTTCAGGTGTTAGTTGGGGAAATATCAACTCGTCCATATCATGCGCACCAATGATGCTTTGGAGTAGAGTGGATTTACCGGTGCAAGTAGTACCGACCACAACGACCCGTTTGTCTTTATTCAGGTCAAGCACCGCTTGGAGTTTGTTTGCCAACTCTGATTTTTCACTGGGTATTTGGGAAACTTCTCTTTTAATTTTTTCTTCAGCCCTAGCTTTAACAATTTCAATTTGTATTCTTTGTCTTCTTAATTGTTCAAAAATGTTAGGCATAGTTTATCGATTATTTTTTAAAATTTTACTATATATCAAATTTCTTATATAGTCTGCCTTGCTTATGTTTGATTGTTTTGATTGTTCAGAAATAAATTTATACATCGAATCACTCATCATAAAATTAAACCTATTTGACAATATTTGTTTATTTGCAAAATTGAGATATTTATTGAATATTTCATTCAGTGTTTTTTTTGATTCTGGATTATACTGTTTAATCATTAGTAATCTGTTTGGATCTGCCAGGTATAAACCTGAATATCTTACTTGTGCTAAAAAGAGTGTTGGAATTCCTTTTTGGAGTGCCTGAGACAATAAAAAACCAGCACCCGTACTTGAAATGGTTCCTTCAAAGACTAATCCATCGCATTTCAGCATCTCTTTAGAGAGCTTTTTGGCACGTTCTTCGAGCTCTTTTTCCGAAATAACACCCAGTTCGTGGGGCTCATCAAAAGAATGTTTAGAGAGTACCTCGTTTCCAAGAATTTCAAGCTCATCGACTATCTTACGATAATTGTTTTTTACTTTTGGATCAGACGATATACTTGCTAAGAAAAAAAGTTTCATAGTGTTCTACTTGATAAATTTTTTATTTGCCATATAATATCATAAAATGTTATGTAATGTATAACTTTTTTAGTTATTATGGTCACGGAGAGATTAGACTTGAAACCTGTTCAGAGATTACTTGCTAGACATGCTCAACACAACTCTCCTTACTCGCAAGAGTTTGGAGGACTTAACTTAGTTATCTACCCAGACGTTTTTAATCCAGCCTATACTACGGTAAGTAGTTTATTACATGAAAATTTATCTATTGATCCCGGAGATAGAGTATTAGATATGTTTTGCGGATCTGGCGTACTGGGATTATCTGTAGCAGGATTAGCAGAAAAGGTTGTTGGTGTAGACATAGCTCCTATTGCAATAAAGTGCGCAACAGAAAACGCTTCAACCAATGGATTGTCGGAAAAAACTGAATTTAGATGCGGAAATGTATGGGGTGCGGTGAATGAAGGAGAAGTATTCGACTTAATTATTGCAAATCCTCCACTGCTTCCTGCCTACCCGGAATCCATACTTGAAGCTGCTGTTGCTGATAGTCCTGAGATGAGTATTACTACGAGATTTATAAATGAATGTGGAAAATACCTATCCAAAAAAGGACGAGCTTTAATGGCATTTTCTGATGCATCTAGAATTGTATTTGATAATCCACTAGATCATGTTAGAAAATTATCGGACAAAGCAGGATTGTCTATGAATATAAAGGCCGAAAAAGATATGGTGTATGAAGTATATAGGATTTTAGAATTCAGGAGGAGCATGTAATGGCAAAAATAATAGCAACTGCGGAAAACTTTGCATTTGGTCCTGCAAGTAAGCTTGTTACTGTTTGTGAGAAACTATTGCAAAATGGGCATGAAGTAATTTTTGTGGGAGAAGGCACAGCCTATCAGCTAGCAAGCAAAGTAAAATTCACAAAGATTTATAAATATAACACTGACAATAAAAGTTTTATGAAATGGGGAGAAAAAGTCTTTAAACAAGCAGATATTCTTCTATCTAGTGTTGATAGATCAAGTGTGATTCTCGCTAAAAAAATAGGGCTTCCCGTCATTTGGCTAGATATGCTTTTTTGGTGGTGGGATGAAATTCCAGAATATTTGTTCGATATAGATTTATATATCCAACAAAATTCCGTGAAAAATGAAAGAAACATGAATAGATATAAGAATAAGATAAAAAACATGGTGATAGTGGGTCCGATTATTGATAAATCTTACAATAAAAACAAGAAATTAAATCAACTACTTGTTGCTTTTGGAGGTTCCAATGCAGAAGGATGGGTAAAAATTGGAAGAGATACAAACTACCCTTATACTTTCGCAAATTTAATAATAAACAAAGTTCACACGGATAAATATGACAAAGTTTTATTTGCAGGAAATGAAGAGATTATGGCTAACCTGCAAAAAAAACACGGCAACGAAAAGTTTAAATTTTCCATCCTTTCTCATGAAGAATGGCTAAGAGAAGTAGACAGATCTAGAGATATTTTAATCAATCCTGGGTTGGAGGCTCCACTAGAAGCAATAGCTTATGGTAAACCAATCTTTTTCCTTCCACCATATAACAGCAGCGCGTACGTGGAATTAGACGAATTTAGAGAGAAGGGATTAGCTGATAAAAATAATTCAATTCATTTTTCTGATTATTTCCCTCATAAAAATTTAGCTGGAAGGGATTTAAAACAAATCATGACAGAATTCCTCGAGGAATTAAGAAAATTTGAAAATTCTCAAGAAATTTTGGACAATTGTGCAAGAAGAATTAATCAGTATCTACAATTATCCAGTAAAGAAAAGGATGCACAAAAACATAGACAGAACCAATTTATTAAAAGTTTGGGTAAAGAAGGATTGACAGATACAGTTTCTCTAATCAATAACATTATTTCTAATATTTCAAATAAACCATATGTTAAGTGAAGTAGAGCCAATAGTTAACAAACATATGGCAAGTACTGAAAATGGGTACCTTTTAAGGAGATTAAGAGGCGGAATTAGTAGTGAAAACTATCAAGTAACCCCTAACGTTCCTGATGAAGCAACCCACTCAGTAGTATTTACACTCTTTAGAGATCCATCTACCTGGGGTAGTATTGAAAGAGAAAATACTATTTATGATCTTGTTAAAGATGATAAGGATGTTCGAATCCCTAAGATATTTGATTCAGGCATTGACAATATTGACGGTGTGCAAGTTGCCTTTTTACTCAGAGAATTTCTTGAAGGAGAAGACCTAGATACTATTTTAGATTCAAGACTTAACCCTCAGAGAAAAATGGGTGAAATAGCTGATATTGCAAAAGACTTAGGATTCAGACTAGGAGCATTACATAGACATGATACTTCTATGTATGGTTTGATTGGAAAACCAAATAATGGATATACAAGTTGGGGTAATTATATTTTTGATGAGATAGAAAACGAAGCGCGACTTATTGGAGAAGTACCTCAAGAAAAGCAAATAGGAAGAACTAAGGCTGGAGATGTAGCTAAAACTTTATCTGGCTTAAGCGTCGTCTTCGGTACAATGCAAGATGCGTTTCGTATAAAAGAAAACCCGAGTTTAGCTCATGGCGATGCAAGGTTTGCGAATTTTATAGCCGAAAAAGACCATAATAAATGGGGCATACAAGGAATGATTGACATGGAAGAAGCAACTGGCGGAGATCCCGAAATTGATATCGCCTTTATTGAAAATTGGCTGCACTTTGCGGATTATAAAGTCGATTTCTATGCTCAATCACGGTATTTTACTCAAGGATATTTAAGTGTTAGAGGAATTAGCCCGAAATATAATGAGCGAAGATTAGCATATCATGCTTTACGTTCTTTATCATACCTGAGAACAGTTTTTGGTTTTGATATAGATACTTTCTTGAGCATGAATTCGAGGAATGAGGCGTATGTGAAGAAACATTTCGAAATTCTTGATTCCATTTCAAAGGGAAACGGTTTAGAGGATCTAGATATTAGACCTTTAATAAAGTTACATTAGTATGAAGAATAAACACGATGAAAGTTTCTATAAAAATAAAAAAGTATTAATTACTGGAGGCTTAGGATTTTTAGGCAGTAGTCTTGCAATTGAATTAGTAAAGCTTGGGGCTGACGTTACAGTTGTAGACTCGCTTATAAAAGGGTACGGAGGGAATATATATAATGTCCAGGATGTAAAAAATAAGATAAACATAAACATTTCTGACGTTCGGGATAGATATAGCATGGATTACCTGGTGAAGGATAAGGAGATAATGTTTAATTTAGCAGGTACGTTAAGTCATGTTGATAGTATGGCTGATCCCTTTTCCGATCTTGAAATAAATTGCAAAAGCCAGCTTTCTATATTGGAATCTTGTAGGCATAATAATCCAGAAATTAAAATTGTATGGGCGGGAACGAGAAATCAATATGGTAGAGCACAATATTTACCCGTTAATGAAGATCATCCACAAGTTCCGACAGATGTTAACGGAATTAATAATATTGCCGGTGAACAATATCACCTTCTCTACAATTCAGTCTATGGATTAAAAACCTGTTCTCTGAGGTTAACAAATTGTTATGGCCCAAGACATCAAATGCGACATTCCAGGCAAGGGGTTTTAAACTGGTTTATAAGACAAATTATGGATGGAGAAGAAATAAAATTATTTGGTTCAGGAATACAAATTCGAGATATTAACTTTGTTGATGATGTGACCAATGCATTTCTATTGGTAGGTGCCGCTGATAACGTTTGGGGGCAGGCGTACAATTTAGGAGGAAACGCTGTAAGCCTGGAAGAGTTTGTAAAAAAAATAATTAAAGTCTATGGTAAAGGTAGATTTAGCTCAGCAGAGTTTACTGATGATAGAAAAAAAATAGAGATAGGGAATTATATAGCAGATTGGGGAAAAATAAAAAAAGATGTAAATTGGAAACCAATTGTTAACGTAGAAAAAGGCATAGAAAGAACAATTAAGTACTATGAAAAAAACAAAAAACAATATTGGGGTTAAGGTCCCATTTTTTCCAGCGGCAATAGAATACGCTTCGATAATGCATGATTTGCATGATGCCCTAGATGAGGTCGGAAGAAGTGGAAGATTAATTTTTGGACAAAAAGTTAATACCCTTGAAAACACAATCGCAAAATTAATGGAGTCTAAATATTGTGTAACTTGTGCTTCCGGAACTGATGCGATCATGCTTTCACTAAAGGCATTAGGAATCAAATCTGGTGATGAAGTAATTGTTCCTGCAAATGCGTACCCAACAGTATTTGGAGTTGTCCTAGCGGGTGCAATACCAAAATTAATAGATGTTAAAAATGAAACAGGTAATTTAAATCCCAAGCTTCTTAAAGATGCAATAACAAAAAAAACAAAAGCTGTCATTTTAGTTCATCTTTATGGGTTGGCTGCTGATATTCATGAAGTCAAAAAAATTTGTAAACAAAAAGGGGTATATTTGATTGAAGATTGTGCTCAGGCTTTTGGGTCAATGCATAAAGGAAGTCCGGTTGGTTCATTCGGGGATATATCAATATTAAGTTTTTACCCAACAAAAAATCTTGGTGCATTAGGTGATGGTGGTGCGATAGTAACATCAATCAAAAAGGTACATGAAAAACTCTTGATGTTGAGAATGTACGGAGAGAAAAAACGTTATGACAGTGAGTTGCTAAGCGGTCACAGTCGCCTTGATGAGTTACAAGCTGCATTTTTACTAAAAAAACTTAGAAAATTGAACGGTTGGATTACAAGACGAAAAAGGCTTGCTAAAATTTACATGGAATCTTTATCTAATATTAAAAACCTATCACTACCCATAGATCATTTAGAAGAGCATACGTATCATTTGTTCGTTGTTCAAACTGAATATCGAGATGAACTTCAGCTTTGGCTTTCTAAAAATGGCATAGAAACTGGTATCCATTATCCAAAATCAATACATTTAACAAAAACATTTTCTTTTGCTGGAAAAGTTGGAGATTTTCCTGTTTCTGAAAAACATAACAGAACTGTACTGTCTCTACCCATGCATCAGTTTTTAACTTATAAACAAATAAAATATGTTTCTAGTAAAATTGTAGATTTTTTTGAGACAATTAGTTAATTAAAAAATATGAAAGTTTTTATAGCAGGTATAATGCAAGGAAATCGTAAGGATAAACTGATCCACTCTCAAGATTATAGAGAAATCATATCTAATAAATTAGATCTGATTGTGGAAAACGTTGAGGTAATCGATCCTGATAAGACTGACCCGGATAGATTATCTTATAACCATGAACAAGCAAAAGAAATGTTTTTTAAATATTGTAAAATAGCCGGAGAAGCGGACTTGTTAATAGCCTACATTCCAGAAGCCAGTATGGGATCTGCGGTGGAAATGTGGATGGCGTATCAAGCAAGAATCCCAATAGTAACTATCTCTTCAATGAAAGCAAATTGGGTAATTAAATTGTTATCAAACGAGATATATGAAACCTTAGAAGAATTCATTGAAAATTTTGACAACGATATGCTTAGCAAGCTAAAAACCATTTAGATGATCTATAAAGTTAATATTAATTAATTTATACTCTTTGCTTATTGGGTCAAAATATACAGTAGTAATTGAAGCCTCATTAATCGTATCTTCGAGGGAATCAGTAAGTGATGGTACTACTGATTTCAATAATTTCTCATCGAATATATTCCGTAAAAAATCCCCAATAATTCCCCCATGCGTAACTAATACTAGATTAAGATCAGAATAATCTGACGAACTAATTATCTTATGTATTCTATTTCCAGCATCTCTAGACGAGTCGCCGACAGGCGGAATCCAATCTCTGTCTACTGTGGATCTGTTCCACATCTCTAAAAATTGTTCAAATGACTGATTTTGATCATCTCCCCAATTTGCACGCTCTCTAAGCAAGTCGTCGACCTTAAATGTAAGGTTTAATTCCTTTGAGATAATTTCCGCGGTTTGCTTAGATCTTAAAATGGGGCTAGACAAAACAACGTGTACATTTTTATTAGAGAGATGTTGGGCGGTTTTTTTAACCTGCGCTTGCCCTTTAGCTGTCAATGGAGGATCACCTTTAATTTTTTGCTTCTCTCCGTGTCTTATTATGTAGATAGTGGTAGCCATAAAAAAATTATACAACAAATTACTTAAATTTAAGACAATTTATGAACCTGAGCATAATATTGCATTTTTTACTCTTGCATTTGTAAGAAAAAGAAGCAAAAATATTTATATGGATGAAAACCAGTATAAAGAAAGTCCTGAAACTAGAGAGATTAAAAGTGAGATAGCGCAGGAGAAACCTCGTGATGAGGAAGGGCATTTTGTTCACGTAGAGCAGCCCCAGACCTCCACAACACCACATTTTAATCCTATCTCTCATTCCTCCACGATGAAACAGCCATCCACAAATCCAATGATGATGAGCTTATCGATGTCCATGTGGGAAATCCTCTTCACAAGATTGTGGAACTGCTTCAAGATATAAAAAAGCAAAAAGCATTTAGTTTTACTCTTAAAGGTTCTTTGGGTATTGCGGGGGTAGCACTTGCCCTTGGGATGTTCGGAATTTTCGGAGCGGGAAATTTACTGTGCGAGAAAGGCACTCAAAAAGAGATTGGGGTAATCAAAACCCTCAGTGTTATGGAAGAGGAACCAGTGGCAATTCCGCTTTTGTCAGACATTATTGATTATTTTGCGCCAAGAGCCAGACACTACAGCGTTGTTTTGATTAGAAAAGATGAGTCCGTCATTTCCCTTCCTTATTCTCGGAACGTAAATTTTTCTCAATACAATAATGCCCCCGTCATCGCCACCGGCAACTACGACGCTTGAGGCCAGAAACTAAAAAGTCACCGACCCGTCTGCTCTTGAAGGTTACAATACACTTCCCTAATCTATCCAAGCTCTCTTCTTCAAAAAACACGATAACAATTGCTATCAGCCTCAAACAGGCGTATAATTTTGCTAGCTCAAACATGTTTATAAAATCCCTAAAAATCAAGAACTTCAGATCAATAAAACATCTTGATATTGAACCAAGCGATTTATGCGCTATTATTGGACCCAATAGTGCTGGAAAAACAAATATTCTAAAAGCAATAGATTTGATTCTTGGAGAAGGATGGACAACGAAAGCAAAAGTTGCAAAAGAGCTATTCAATGATCCAGACAAGCCGGTTGAAATAGCAATAGAATTAGATGAATCTATAAGCTTCACGGGAGGAAAAGGATATGACGTTACTGTTTCAAGTATAGAGTTGGAAATGACACTACGTCCTGAACTACATGTTCAGACAACAATAAATAGGGGTGATAAATTTTACGATCAAGAAAAATTTAAAAAATTATGCCATTTTATTTACATCCCTTCAGAAAGGTCTCTAGAGTCAGAATTGAGAGTTAGTCAGTGGACGATGTTAGGTAAATTGATGAAACTTATTTATGAAGCATACCTTACAAACTACGACAACGATGAAGTAAAGTTAAAAGATGCATTTGAAAAGGAAATAAATCCGGCAAAAGAATTCCTTGAAAAAGATTTTTCAAATGGTTCAAGTCTAATAACTTTTAAAAAGTTTTCTGATGTATTTAAAAAATATTGTCTTAAAAATAGTGCGGGATTAGCAAATGGCTTTGAACCTGTCCTTAATATTTACAATATAAACTGGTTTTACAAAACTTTACAAATACATGTCAAGGAGGATCTGCCAGATAAACATTTTGAAAGCGATGAAGTTGGTGCCGGAATGCAAACGCTTCTTATGATTTCAATTTTTCAAACCTATGCAGAACTTATGGGTGGAAGAGTTATCTTTGGAGTTGAAGAACCAGAGATTTATTTATATCCACAGGCACAAAGGTCTCTTTATAAAAACTTTATTGAATTATCAAACAATACGCAGATATTTTACACAACACATAATCCAAATTTTGTTGATGCAGCCAGACCAGATAACATGCTTCTATTGAGAAAATCAACAGATAAGGGCACATATAAATTAGAAAAAAATGAATATTTTAACTCAACAATTGCAGAGAAAGAGAAATATAAAATTTATACACATTTTAATCCAGAGAGAAATGAAGTATTTTTTGCGAGAAAAGTGTTATTGGTTGAAGGAGATTCCGATAAAATACTTTTTACCACGCTTTGTGAAGAAAAGTGGAATATAGATATAGATTTACTAGGTGTATCAATTATATCTTGTGGTGGAAAAAGTGGTGTTAATTATTTTATAGGTGTTTGTAATCTAATAGGCTTAGACGATTATTTTGCCGTTTGGGATGAGGACAATGATCATTTTCAACCAGATAAAGATTTCCTACCATATACGTTTGCAGCAAACAAAGGGCTAGAAATTAAAGAAAATTTAGAGAAATTTTTAAAGCTTTCTTCGAATAAAGACGCAACTAAAGTCAAGAATGCTTACGAATGGGCAATTAATATAAAAACAGATGACATCCCTCAAGAATTTAGGATTATAAAAGATTTCATTATTGAAGGATATCATCCAAAGAGTAGTAATAAGGTTGAGGTAGTAACTACAAATGTAATTGTCGAAACTACAGAAGTAGATACAGAACCTAACCCAGACGATATTCCATTTTAACTACATTTGATATATATCCTCTCAGTTGAAAAACTTCGTGAAACTGATATATTAAACTCGAACACAACACTTTGGATCTCTTTTTTGATGGCCGCTTTGGACAATTGGAGAGATCCTGTTGTGTTCAACCAGAGCGGCCATTTTAGAAAATTTTTGCGTTTTCAAAAGGCGAGCCAACACATTTAAGGTACGCGGCGCCCGCACACGCCGCGAAACATTGCGAGCCCCGAAGGGGCGAGCTAATAAAGAAGAGTTCTAACTTTTTGGTAGAGCTCGACATTTAAAGAGTTTTCATTTTTAAGCTCAGAAAGTTGGAGTCCCGCAAGTGCGGGACGGATTGCCCCAAAGCCCTTTTTGAGAATTGGGGAAAGTTGCCGAAAAGAAGTAGAAAACGCAAAAATTTAATACCATGAAATACATTGCATACTGCAGGAAATCCAGAGATGAAGCTGATAAACAGGTCTTGTCTATTGAGGCCCAAATTGCAGAGTTACAGGAATTTGCAAAACGTGAGAAAATTGAAATTGTTGAATTTGTCGAAGAAGCAAAAACTGCCAAAGCCCCCGGACGTGAGAAATTTTCAGAAGTAATTCAAAAGCTAGAGCGCGGACTTGCCCAGGGGATTATTGCGTGGCATCCCGACCGCTTGGCAAGAAACAGTATTGATGGTGGAAAGATTATCTATTTACTCGATACCGGAAAAATAAAGGATTTAAAGTTTCCAACCTTCTGGTTTGAAAATACTCCTCAGGGAAAATTTATGTTAAATATCGCTTTTGGACAAAGTAAATATTACATAGATAATCTTTCTGAAAATGTGAGGCGGGGGCTTCGGCAGAAAATACGTAATGGCGTCTGGCCGCACAAGCCAACGTATGGATATGTAAATAATCCTAAAACCCGCGGTATTGATGTTGACCCTTTTGCCTCTTCGGGAATCATAAAAGCATATGAAGCGTTTTGCAAAGGAGACAAGACCTTTACAGATATTTCAAAGTTATTATTCAAATGCGGCTTGCAACAAAGAAACGGAAAGCCACTTCATATAAATGAAGTAAGAAAAATACTGTCCGACAAGTTTTATATTGGCATTATGAAATTTAAGGGGGAATATCATCCCGGAACACATAAGCTATTTATCCCAAAAGATTTATTTCAAAAAGTACAGGAGGAATTAAAATGGCGTGAGGCACATCACAATAAATCTTTTGGCTTTCCGTTTCTGGGACTTATGAAATGTAGTGAGTGTGGCGCTTCCATAACCGCTGAAAAACATACAAAATTCTATAAAGGTACCAACCGTCGTCCCACCTATGTTTACTACCGCTGTACTAAAAAAATGGGTCCTTGCTCACAGAAAATGATAAAAGGTGAACTATTGGAAGAACAACTGAGAGAAATTGTTGCAAGCTGCGCATTACCGGAAAGCTGGATTCCTCAATGGCTTTCCTGGGTTGAGAGGTATGAAATATCTGAAAAAGAATTATCGGCTTCATCTATTCAAAAATTTCAGGATGAGATAGTATCACTCGACAAAAAGTTAAATATCCTGCTTGATGGTTTTTTGGAAAATATAGTTGACAGTGATACATATAAAAGAAAGAAAAATGAAATTTTTGAAGAAAAGATACTTCTTGAAGAACAAATCGCAAAATTAAAGGGTGAGGATGGAAACCGGCTCGAACTTCTTCGGGAATTAATAGAAGTGTCGTCACAATGCGAAAAAATTGCGCGCGCTAAAAACAATTGCGAGGATTTGGCAATCCTCGCGAAACGTGTCGGCTCGAACTTCTTTTTAAAGGAACGGCAACTTTCCCCAATTCTCAAAAAGGGCTTTGGGGCAATCCGTCCCGCACTTGCGGGACTCCAACTTTCTGAGCTTAAAAATGAAAACTCTTTAAATGTCGGGGTGCAGGGAATTGAACCCTGGCCGCACGACCCCCAGCCGTACATTCTACCGTTAAACCACACCCCGAGCGAAGCGAGGGGAGCCAAGACAAAATCTCTGATTTTGGCTTACACCCCGATAGGTCGCTCCATATTTTAACAAATTATTGTTGAAATTTATGTTCACATTTTTTGACCTATTGAATTAGTATAGAATTCTGTTTAGAATGTTTTTTACTACCCCACGTCTTGCACCCGACAGAATTTAGTGTATGGCAAAGCCTTCAAAAAAATCAGAAAAACCAAATGGGATCACTCCTGATTCCGGAAAAATGGGAGCCATTCAGATGGCGATGGACCAAATAGAAAAACAATACGGTAGAGGTTCTATCATGAAATTTGGAGATGCGGCCGCTCAGATGGCCATTGATGTGATACCCACAGGTGCTTTCCCGCTCGATATTGCTCTCGGCGTTGGAGGGCTCCCCCGTGGGAGAATAATAGAGATCTACGGTCCGGAAGCCTCCGGGAAGACGACCGTCTGCCTCTCTGTTATTGCTGAAGCCCAGAAAAAGGGTGGCGTTGCTGCATTTATTGATGCAGAGCACGCTCTAGATCCTCTATGGGCACAGACAATCGGAGTAAAGCTTGATGAACTTTTAATTTCACAACCGGACACCGGAGAACAGGCTTTAGAAATTGCAGAGTCACTTATTCGAAGCGGTGGAATTGACGTACTTGTCATCGATTCAGTAGCAGCGCTTGTACCAAGAGCTGAAATTGAAGGAGAGATGGGAGACTCAGTCATGGGAATGCAGGCAAGACTTATGTCTCAAGCGCTTCGCAAACTTACCGCAGTTATTTCAAAAAGCAGAACTGTTCTTATTTTTACAAATCAATTACGTCAAAAAATTGGAGTTATGTTTGGAAATCCAGAGACTACAACTGGGGGTATGGCACTTAAATTCTATGCTTCAATCCGACTTGATGTCAGAAGAATTGAGACATTAAAGCAGGGAGACAAAGTTATCGGAAACCGAACAAGAGTAAAAGTTGTTAAAAATAAAGTAAGTCCGCCTTTTAGAATTGCTGAATTTGATATTCTGTCTACCGGTATCTCAAAAGAGGGTGGAGTCTTGGATGTTGCTATTGAGATGGGTATTGTCAGCAAAAGTGGAGCATTTTTGCGATATGGTGAAGAGCTTATTGGACAAGGACGGGAAGCTGCAAAACAATTCATGTCTGAAAATCCTGATATGACTAAAAAAATCATGGCAGAAGTGATGGAAAAAATAAAAGAAGTAAAACCGAGACTCGAAGTAGGCACGGAAGAACATGATGAAGACGACGACACGGAGGAAGTTTAGTCGCAAAACCTCTGCTCCCACAACCCCATTTAACCAAGCTCTCAAATATCTTTCTATAAGATCAAGAAGCGTAAAAGAAGTCCATGACTATTTGGTGAAAAAAGAATACGTGGAAGAAGATATCAGTGAAGCAATCAAACAATTGATAGAGCTAAAATTTCTAAATGATGATGATTTTGCCCGACTCTTTACTGAAAACAGACAAAGAAAAGGAAAGAGTAAAAAGTTAATCTCATTTGAGTTGAGTATGAAGGGAGTTAGTAAAGAAACGTCTCAAGATGTCATGGAATACGCAAAAAATGATTATAAAACAGCGATGGAATACATTTCAAAAAGATTAAAACAGTTTGATAGATACGAACCCGAGGAAAAACAAAAGAAAATAATTTCACGTTTACGAAGTCGTGGATATGACTGGGACACAATATCGAGAGTTTTAAAAAAACTTCAATAGATACTATTTCTTTGGGGAAGATTTCAATGGGTACTTCGACAAGCTCAGCACTACGTCGAAAAAAGACTTTATCGTTTTGGAGAACTCTTTTTTCTCCTTGCTTTACCTGCGTTTCCGACTTTGCGTCGTTCACGGGTACGAGGATCACGTGTTAAGTGCCCTTTCTGACGTAGTGTGTCATGAAAGGTGTCTCTGTCCATTTTGTCTAGTGCGCGAGCCATACCAAGGATCAGAGCGTCTAGCTGACTCTCTATTCCTCCGCCGGTAACTCTAGAAGTAAATACGTATTTGCCACTGACTCCAAGATCCAAAAGGAATTTGTTAACTACAGGCATGTGAGCTTTAAATCTGAAATACTCTCCTGCTGGCTTGTTGTTGACTAAAATATCCCCTTTAGTAACAGCAACTCCATTGATCTCTGATTTTCCGGTATAAAGTCTTACCCGTGCAACAGCCTCACGTCGTCTTCCAACTGAAGAAACGTAATTTTTGTTGATTTTTTGTCTTACTACTACTGCTTCTGCTTTTGCCATATTATTTTTCTCCTAATTTATCAGCGTACTTGTGATTTTCATCTGAAAAGACATACAGTCTTTTAAGCATTGATGCTCTCAATTTGTTCTTTGGAAGCATACCACTTACTGCGTGAGTGATAATAAGTGTTGGATCCTGCGCTCTCATTTCTTTTAACGTTCTTGTCCTTAGTCCTCCTGGATATCCAGAATAATTCGTGTATTTCTTGAGTAACTCTTTCTTTCCGGTTGTTCTAACATCTTTTGCGTTGATGACAACGACAAAGTCTCCACAATCCATATTATTAGCAAAATAAGCTTTTCCCTTACCCATTAATTTGTGAGCTATTGCCACAGCCTGGCGACCCAATACTTGATCTTTCACATCAATGAGATGCCAATTTCTTTTGATATCACTTGTTTTTGTAGGTTTTGTTGCTTGTTGCATATTAACTGCTTCCTTTCTTTTGACGGGTCACCATTTGCTTTATGTTGGCAAGTGGTTTGAATGCTGATCTTTTTTCTCCTGTTTTTGATGTAATCTCACTGACTTTTGCTTCAACTTTTTTAGTTGATGTCTTTTTAGTTGATGGTTTTACGTTTCTTTTTGTGCTTACTTTTACTGCTTTTTCTCCTTTAGCAACGAGCTCAAGAAGCACCATCTCTGCGTTATCTTTCGTTCTTGCTCCCATTCTGATGATTCTTGTGTATCCACCATTTCTTTCTTTCATGCGTGGAGCAATATCTTTTATAAGTCTATCAACTGCGTCTTCTGCCAAATGCTTTACCAAATGATAGCGTGCCTCTTCCCCTCTTTTTGCTTTTGTAATATGGGACTCAAATTCACCTTTAATAGCCTTTGCTTTTGATTCTGTTGTTTTGATACTTTCATTGAGAGCCAATGAACGCATAAGACCTTTGAATAAGGCTTTTGTTTGATTTGGGTATTTTTTAAATTGTCTTCCGTATCCTCTTTTTCTCATATGTCCCCTTTTTACTAAAAATGCGTCATGATGACGCAGTTTTTATATATCCTGATTGTGTTTTGCTCTTGTTTTAAGCGTTGAAAGCAATTCCCTTTTTACCCAAAGCCTCTTCGATGATTGAGAGAGACTTCGCACCAAGATTTCGGTACGTCATAAGTTCTTTTCTTGGTGTTGTCAAAAGATCGGTTACTGTCTCGATCCCTGCATTCTTAAGGCTATTGTAGATTCTTGTTGGAAGGTCCAACTCATCAACTGTGATGCTTCCACCATCTGGGATTGCTGCTGATACTGCAGAAGTTACTTCACCAGCAACTGCTCCATTTGGATCAAATACCTGTTTGAAGTAGCTGACAAGGATATTGCTTGCCTTTTCTAATGCATCTTTAGCGTCAACCGTTCCATCTGTCCAAACTTCTAATATAAGCTTGTCATAGTTTGTTTGACGTCCTACACGAGTTTGTTCAACTTTGTAGTTAACTTTGCTAATAGGAGTAAATATTGCATCAATTGGAATAACTCCAACTGTTGAAATCTTTCTCTCTTCAGCGAGTGAGTATCCAAGTCCACGCTCAACGGTCATTTCGATTTCGATCTTTGATTTCTTGTCAGCGAGTGATCCGATGTAGTGTTTTGGATCAACTACCTCAACGCCATCTTTTGTTTCGATATCAGAAGCCAGGATTTCTCCAGGTCCTGTTTTTGAAAGAGTAACGGTTGCTGAATTTACACCTTCTGGAAGTTTGATTCTGAGAGTCTTTATGTTGAAGATGATTTCAATGACATCTTCCTTAAGTCCTGGAAGAGTTGAGAACATATGTCTTACATTTTCAATCTTTACTGAGGTTACTGCAGCGCCTTCAATGTTTGTCAAAAGTACGCGTCTTAGTGCAACTCCAAGAGTGTTTCCAAATCCTGGCTCTAGAGGTTCTATAACGAATTGGGTGTATCCCTTTTCTTTCTTTTCTTCGATAACTTTAAAACTTGGTTGAATCATATTATTTTAGACCATTCTTCCACAGAACGGACAACAAGAGTATATTTTACTATTAACGTGAGTAAAATTCAATAACCAATTGATAATCTGCTGGATTTGGTACTTCATCAGTCGTAGGCTTTTTTGCGAGCTTACCTACGGTATCTTTCCGTTCAAGATATGGTAAGAGATTTGAGGCTGTTTCTTCGATATGAAGCTTTAACACTTCATTCTTGAGAAGCTTTTTATCAAGAGATACCTTCTCGCCAATCTTTACATTATAAGATGGAATGCTAACTCTTTTACCATCTACTGTCACGTGACCGTGTGTCACAAACTGTCTTGCCATGTTTCTGGAATTAGCAAATCCAAGTCTGTAAACGACATTATCTAAGCGTCCTTCAAGTAATTGAATGAGCATTTCGTCAGTATTCTCACGGCTTTTTTGAGCCATCTCTACATATTTTCTGAATTGTTTTTCGAGTAAACCGTATGATCTTTTAAGCTGTTGTTTTTCTCGAAGTTGCAAACCGTATTCTGAAGTCTTTCTTCTTCCTCCACGTCGGGATTGAATTCCCGGCATTACATTGAGCCTTCGCTCAAGTGAAGCAGAAGCTTTTTCGAGGATATTAACACCCTCTCTTCTTGCTAATTTATGTTTTGGACCTGTATATCGTGCCATAAATAATAAAACTATGCTCTTCTTTTCTTCTTACCTCTTGGACCGTTGTGTGGGATTGGTGTAACGTCTGCAATCATTGAGATTGACATACCTGAATTTCTGACTGCTCGAAGAGCTGCATCACGTCCAACACCTGGACCTTTAATAAATACCTCAACACTATTGACTCCTACTTCCTTAGCTTTTTGGATTGCTTGCTCAACTGCTGAGGTTGCCGCAAATGGAGTAGACTTTCTGGTTCCTTTAAATCCGGCGTTACCAGCTGATGACCATGCGATTGCGTCTCCCTTTTCGTTGGTGACAGTGACAATTGTATTATTGAATGTTGTGGATACAAAAACTTTACCGTTACCGGTTGTGATGATTGTCTTTGGTTTTTTTGTTACAACTTTTTTTGCCATATTACTGTTATCTATTTAATTCCCATCTTCTCTGCTACATCTTTTCTGATAGCACCGATTGTTACTCTCTTACCTCTTTTAGTACGTGCGTTACTTCTTGTTCTTTGTCCCTTTGAAGGAAGATTTCTAACGTGTCTAATACCTCTGTATGAACCTATTTCTTTAAGTCTTTTTATGTTATTTACGACTTCTGCTCTAAGATCTCCTTCAGTTTTTATGGTATCCAAAACTTTTTGGATCTTAACAACTTCTTCCTCAGAAAGGTCTTTCAATCTTCTCGAACCGTCAATTCCGGCTAATTTAAGAAGATCAAGTACATTTTTCGGACCAACACCGTATATATAAGGCAAAGCCCTATCTACTCTTTTGTGATCCGGTATATTTACTCCTCCTACTCGCATATATAAAAAAAACTATCTATATCTGTATGTTATTCTGCCTCTTTCGGTGTCGTATGGAGTCATTTCGACTCTAACTTTGTCACCTGGCATGATCTTTATGAAATAGATCCTCATCTTTCCTGACAAATGGCATAGTACTATTTTTCCTCCCTCAATTTCTATCCGAAATAAAGTATTTGGTAGTACTTCTTTTACGACTCCGTCTATTTCAATCGAACCTTGATGTGCCATAATTTTGCGCCTAGTGATTATACATGAAAACCACGCTCAACGCAAAAACAAGCGTTCGTATATTCTACCAGAAAAATTGAAGCCAAGCAAGCACAAATTAGAGGGACTCGCCAGGGAAATAGGTGATGAGTTCCGGACCTTGATCAGTGATAAGTATCGTACGCTCAAATAGCCCTGCCAAAGTACCGTCTTCTGTCACAATTGTCCAGTCGTCGCTTCCATCGTATTTAACACCGATTCCGCCCATATTGTATATAGCCTCAACTGCTATTGTCATGCCCTCTTCTAAAATTGGAGTTTTTCGCATCTCACGCTCTAAATAGCCAGGCACTTCTGGTGCTTCATGCAGCTCTTTTCCTACTCCATGACCCACAAGACTTCTGACTACAGAGTACCCTCCACCTTCAATAGTCTCTTGCATAGCACGCGAGATGTGCCCTACACGGTGCCCTGGCTTTGCTTGCCTGATCCCTTCATACATCGCTTTTTTACCGGTCTTTAAAAACTCAAGAACGTGTCCGTCACTTGATTTGCCGACAATGACTGTTTCTGCCATATCGGTGTGATACCCATCCAAATACACACCACAATCGATACCAATGATATCCCCCTCCTCAAGTACTCTTTCTTTCGGTATTCCATGAACAACGACGTTATTTGTACTTACACAAACCGTATGCATATATCCATCGACTTTCTTGAACCCACACTCTCCACCTTTTTCAAGGATCAATCGTTCTGCCAGACGGTCTAGTTCAATTTCAGTGATACCAGGCCTAACAGCGCTCAATACTTCTGCAAGCACCTCTCCAAGCATTTTGCCAGCGATACGCATGGCGTCTATTTTTCTTCTTGTTTTATCATCAATCATAATAGATTCCTCTTTCTTAATTCTCCTTTTACTTTATTTACCGTATCTTCAATCGTATCGTGTGAAGTGTCAACGACAACCGAGTCGGGACTGATGACAAGAGGTGCATATTCACGCTCACTATCTGCCCTATCTCGCTCAACAACATCACGTCTTACGTCATCATAGCTGATATCAACTTTTTTCTCCCGTAATTGCTTGTATCTTCTATTAGCTCTCTCGTCAACGCTTGCCGTCAAGTAAATCTTGAGATCTGCATCGGGGATGATATGTGTTGCAACATCTCTTCCCTCAACAACCCCTTTTTTATTGTGAGAGATATCTCTTTGTAGCCCAGCCATTTCTTGCCTTACTTTTTCGTGTGCCGCAACTACAGGAGTGCTATTACTGACATCCGGGAAAAATATCTCATTGGTCACATCCTCGCCATTTAAAAATATTTTAGTGAGGGGAGAATCAGATTCTATCCGCAAATCTATGTCAGATTTTCTAAACACATCAAGAACCTTTTCTTCATCGTGGATGTCTATCTTCTCTCTCAAACACGCAAGAGTCAGCGCTCTCCACATTCCTCCTGTGTAGATATGTACTGCATTCAGTTCTTTTGCAAGGGCTACCGCGAGCGTTCCCTTTCCCGATCCGACCGGCCCATCGATTGCAATTTGTAGGGGTTTAATATCCATATTTTTTCATGAATGTATCAAGTTTACGCTCAAAATCTTTCATATCACTATTGCTATCTATGTAAACGTCTGCAAGAGCAATACAAAGCGCAGTCTGAAGACCAGTTATTTTCTCATCTACGCCAAGATCGCGCAAGTCCAATGATCTAAACAAACTTTTTGTGAGCTTTTCTCTTCTCTTTAGCTTCCTGAGACGTTCAAATCTGATATCCCGATCAGCAACAACGGCAAGAAGTACACCTTTATTTTTTCTAAGAACTTCTACTTCCCCGAGATTTCTTAGCCCATCAATTACAATCTTCTCATTATTTTTAACAGATGATAATGCCTTTGTCGCAAGAATACCTGAACCGTATACTTCTCTCCACTCATTACCGATATCTTGAAGAACTTTTCTAGTCAGTGGAAGTTTTCTTTTGAGAGCTTCTTTTTCTAAGGGTTGTGAAAGAGCTACAACTTTGTATCCTTTATTTTCTAAATATTTTGCGGCTGTCGTTTTACCGCTCCCAAAAGCACCAGTTATTCCAATTATCCGCTTTGTATTACTTGAGGATTCCATGAAAATCGAACTGTCAAACCCTAAGCTTTTTCACAATTTCGTGGTGAATTTCTTTTATTGGTTTTTCCCCATCAATTTCATGAACTATTTTCTTTTTACGATAATAATCTATAACTGGTTTTGTTTTCTCGTGAAATAAATTGATTCTTTTTTTAATTGCCTTTAGAGTATCGTCTTCACGGTCGTCATCTCTTCCAGCCAATCTCCACAATGCTTCTTTATCACTTACTGCCAAGTAAATCACTCCTTTTATTCCATTTTCAAACCGTTCTGCCTGTGGAACCGTACGGGGAAATCCATCAAGTATATAACCATTTTTGTATTCATCCCGTCCTAAGTATTCTTGGACAATCTCAAGAGTTTTCTCGTCTGAAATCAAAAACCCAGCATTCATAGTTTCTTTAATATAACGGCCTATCGGGGTTTTTTCTTTAGCCATTTCACGAAAAATATGTCCTGAAGAAAGATAGGGAATTTTAAGTTTTTTAGATAGTAAATTGCCCTGAGTACTCTTACCACTACCTTGAATTCCGATGAGTATTATTTTCATGAATTATTAAAGATTGAATCTTTCGTATGAACGGGTTACAAGCTGGGTTTGGAAGATTTTGACTGTTTCGATGACTACAGAGACTACAATCAAAATACTTGTTCCACCGACAAGTAAGGCTTGAATACCTGTGGCTGATTGGAGAATATTAGGGATGATTGCAACAAGACCAAGAAATAGTCCCCCAACAAGTGTAATTCTTGTCACTATGTAGTTCAAATAGTGTGCCGTTGGTTTTCCAGGACGTATACCAGGTATAAAACCTCCTCCTTCTTGGATATCCTCAGAAACTTTTTGAGGATTTATGACGATTGCTGTATAAAAATACGTGAATCCAAAAACCATGAGGAAGTAAACTATGTTATACCAGATGGTTGTTGAAGAAAAATTTGTAGCTAGGAAATGCCCAACACCTGCAAGGGCTACATTTTTTGATGCGATAAAGTAATTTGACAAGAGGGATGGAAGAAGAACTATTGAGATAGCAAAGATGATTGGAACGACTCCTGCTGAATTAAGGCGCAATGGTAAGAATGTTTGTTGTGCACTCTCAGATTTTCCTCCACGAATGCGTCTTGCATAGACAACTGGAACTTTTCTGACAGCCTCAGTGACAAAAACAATAGCAGCGATAAGAGCAAAAGCTGCTGCTGCGATAAGAGCGTAATTCATAAGCTGATCAGGTGTTATAGTTGTAAATGCTTGTCCAATCGCTGATGGGACTCCTCCGACAATACCTGCAAATATGATAAGAGAAATGCCATTGCCGATATTTTGCTCTGAGATAAGTTCTCCAATCCAAAGGATAAGCATCGTTCCTGCAACGAGTGTTGTAATGAATGTGACTAATAAAAAGGGGTCGAGATTTGCGATAAGACCTTGAGATCTTAGCAATGCATACATTCCAATTGCCTGCAGTACTGCAAGTGGAAGAGTGATATAGCGTGTGTACTGATTTATTTTTTGACGGCCATATTCTCCCTCTTTCTGCAGTTCTTCAAGTTTTGGATAAATTTGTGTTGCAAGCTGCATCACAATTGAAGCGTAGATGTATGGACCTATCCCAACGGCAAGTACCGAGAAATTCGCAAGTGTTCCTCCACCCAAAAGATTGACGAGTCCTAAAAATTGATTCTGATCAAAAAGAGCTTTTAACTGATTGATATTAACTCCTGAAACTGGGATATGTGCTAAAAATCTGAATGCTAGTAAGAGGGCAAGAACGACGATTGTCTTTTTCCTTAGTTCACGATCTTTGAGGATCTTCTTAAGGACTGCAAAAAATTTGCTCATAAATAAATCTACTCTATGCTACCGCCTGCCTTTTCTACCTTCGCGCGCGCTGAATTTGATATAGGAAGTTTGATCGTATAAACACCCTTCAAATCCCCGTCTCCTAAAATCTTCACGCCAAATTTCTTTGCATCGGCGGATGCTACTATATTATGTTTGATAAGCATTTCAATATCAACAACAGACTTTACCGGAAGAAGATTTAATGCACTCAGATTTATAACTATTGGTTTTGTCTGTAAAGAATAGTTTCTCCCTTTACCACGTCTAAATGGGAGTCTTTTTATTAGCGGGAGTGCTCCTCCTTCAAATGAGAGAGCTCTTTTGCTTCGGGCATTCTGCCCTTTCATTCCCCGTCCTGAAGTCTTTGCACGACCTGTCCCGTGTCCTTGTCCAAGTCTTCTTGATCTTTTAGTTGTTAATTTTGGTAAATTGTTCATATGTTACTTTTGCTTGCTAAAGCAAGCTTTGCTTATGCGTTTGTCTTTCTCCCAAGTTCTTTAAGTGCAGCAAATGTTGCGTGAACATTACTTCCTTTATTTGCAGTACCTAAAATCTTTGATGAAATGTTTCTAATTCCGGCTGCCTCAACCACACTTCTTACAGCTCCCCCAGCAATGATTCCTGACCCTTGAGGTGCTGGTTTTAAAATGATTTGTGCTGCACCTTCTTTGACACGGATTGCTCTTGGAATTGTGTCATTTATTATCGGTACATCGATAAAATGCTTTTTAGCATAAGAGATTGCTTTTTGGATAGCTTGGGAAACATCGGCTGACTTTCCAAGACCAACGCCAACTTTACCCTTGCGGTCCCCAACAACAGCTAGAGCTGAAAATCTCATTTTGTTACCACCTTTAGTTTTTTTAGAAACCCGGTTGATCTGTACTATTTTTTCGTCGTATTGATTATCCATACTAGAATATCAGTCCTCCTTCTCGTGCAGAATCTGCCAAAGCTTTTACACGTCCGTGGAACTTGTAAGATCCTTTGTCAAAAACTACTTTTGTAACTTTTTTTGCTTTTGCTTTTTCTGCAATTAACTTTCCTACCTCAATTGCTTGCTCCATTTTCTTCGTTGCCTTTACCTCTTTTGATGATGCTGAAGCGACTGTTTTTGCCTTTGAATCATCAATGATCTGAGCATATATATTTGTATTTGAACGATAGACAGAAAGTCTTGGTCTATCAGAAACAAACGCAATCTTTTTTCTAATTCTTGTTGTCCTTCTTGTTTTGCTATTTTTATTATTCATATTATTTTTATAACTAAACGCTAAACCCTAAACGCTTATTAGGCGGCCTTCGCTGCTTTACCTGCCTTTCTTCTTACTTTCTCACCTTCATATTTGATTCCCTTTGCCTTATAAGGATCCGGTGGTCTTACTTTTCTTATTTTGCTTGCAACATCTCCAACAATTTGTTTGTCTATACCAGTAACGGTTATGATATTCTCCTCAACTGCAAATGTGACATTCTCAGGTGCAGAAATCTTTACCGGATGAGAAAATCCAAGATTTAAGATAAGGTCACGTCCATCAACTCTTGCTCTATAACCAACTCCAGACAATTCCAACTTCCTATTAAATCCCTTTGATACTCCCGTTGCCATGTTTGAGATGAGAGATCTTGTTAGACCATAGAATTTTTCAAGATACTTCGCATCGTGTTCTTTTTTAACGGTAACGATATTGTCTGCAACAACAACGTCTATCCCTGTTGGGATATTCCATGACAAAGAACCCTTAGTTCCTGTGACAGTAACGTTCTTACCGTCTTTTACGACAGTAACTCCTGCATCCAATGTTATTATTTGTTTTCCGATATTTGACATAATTAACTTATTCGGGCGAGTAGTTCTCCACCGATTCCTAATTTAGTTGCTTTTCTGTTAGACATTATTCCCTGGTTGGTTGAAAGGATTGCCAAATCATATTTTGTTGCAACTTTTCTTGTCTTAACTTTATTTACATATGTGTGCACTGAAGGTTTTGAGATGATTTTTACGTCCTTCATTGCAGCTTCATTTTTTCTGTACAACAATGTAGCTTTTACAACTGGCTTTTCCTCTTCTTTTCCTTCTTTAATGTCTTTTATATATCCTTCATCTTTAAGGACCATTCCGATAGAAAGGACCATCTTGGAGTAAGGAAAACTTACTTCATTTTTATTAGCCATGTAGGCATTTTTTATTTGTATTAAAAAACTTGCGATAGGGTATGTCATATTTTAATTTTTACCAAGAAGCTTTTTTAACTCCTGGAAACTCTCCTTTCAATGCTCTTTCACGGAAACATATTCTACAGATTCCGAATAATCTCATGTATCCTCTTGTTCTTCCACAAAGCGCACAGAGATTAACGTTACGTGTTTTGTATTTCTGTTTCTTTCCTAATTTTACGATTGTTGATGTTTTGCTCATATTATTTAGTTCTTAGCTTCTCCTTTAACAAATGGCATTCCCATTGCAGTTAACAATGCTTTTGCTTTTTCATCATCCCGCGCATTAGTTACTATTGTAACCTGCAAAGAACGAAGAACATCTACTTTACCGGAATCGATTTCAGGGAAAACCAGTTGTTCAGAGAAGCCAAACGATATATTACCTCTTCCGTCGAAAGCTTTCAAGTCTACCCCGTTAAAATCTTTAACCCGAGGGAATACGATTTTAACAAGTTTTTCTAAGAAATCATACATTCTCTGACCACGAAGAGTAACATTCATTCCGATTTTGTCTCCTTCACGAAGTTTAAAGGTAGCGATAGAAACTCTCGCTTTTGCAATTCTTGGCTTTTGACCCGTAATTAATGTCAGATCCTCAAGTGCACGTTCTATGTTTTTCTTATCCTTTAAGAACTCACGAGAACTCATGTTAACGTTAATCTTTGTGACTCTTGGTACAGCCATAACAGATTTAACCTTAAGCTGAGCTTTTAGGTCTTTTACAATTTTTTCTTCAAAGTTTTTTCTAAATTCCATAGTATTAAATAATTAACCTTGTCTCTGTTTGTGGCGTGGATTTTCACAAATCACAAGCAATCGTCCCTTTCTTTTGACGATCTTACAATTCAGACAACGTTTTTTAACTGATGCTTGTACTTTCATATTTAGATTTTTTCCTTACTCATTCTGCTAATTCTTTCTTTTACACCTTTAACAATTTTGTATCCTACTCTTGTTGGTTTTTTCTTTTTAGGATCAAGTAAAGAAACTTTACTTGCATGCAATGGTTTTGAAAAAGTTACAATTTCGGATTTTTGTCCTTGTTGTCGTGACTTTACATGTCTTTTATATTGATTTAAGTTCTCAACCAATACCATATCTTTTGAAGGGAAAACCCTCATGACCGTTCCGGTCTTACCTTTGTCTTTTCCTATCATAACTTGTACTGTATCTCCTTTATGTATTTTCATAATTAATTTATTAATTTCAAGCTTTGCTTATAGTTAATTTAATTTAAACGACGTTCTTGGCTAACGATGCAATTTTTGCAAATCCTGCGTCTTTTACTTCACGAGCCACTGGTCCGAATATACGAGTCCCCATTGGATCTTTTGTTTTTTCATCTATTACAACTCCTGCATTTTCAGAGAATCTGATGTAAGTTCCGTCATCTCTTCGCTGTTCTTTTTTTGCTCTGACCAGAACTACTTTTACCTTGTCTCCCTTTTTGAATTGTCCGTGTGGTAGAGCCTTTTTGACGACACATCCAAGTGTTTCTCCAAGATAACCAAAACTTCTTTTTGATCCACCGTAAATGTGGATTACTTGAAGTTGTTTTGCACCGCTGTTGTCAGCGACAACCAACATTGTTCTGTGTTGTACCATATTACTTCTTATCCTCCTTAGAGACTACTTTATAATTTTTGTCTTTACTTAACGGTCTAGTTCCTTGAATCTTTACAATGTCTCCATCGGCAAGATTCATACCGTTTGAGTCTACCTTCAATCTCTTGGTAACTTTTATCAACTTTCCGTATAACTTGTGTGCAACTTTTCTCTCAATTGCGACAACTACAGTTTTTTGCATTTTTGTTGAAACGACAGTACCTGTCATTGTTCTTTTAGTTGTATCCATAACTTCTTTTGTAGCTTTTGGTTTTGTCTCCTTTACTACTTTTTTTTCAATTGTTTTTGTTGTTTTCTTTGTTGTTGCCATATTATTTAGTTAGCTCTTTTTGTTCTTCAGTTTTTTTAATTTCAGTTCCTTGCTTTTCAGAAAGGTATGTCAAAACTCGTGCAATATCTTTTTTCTTCATATATAAAGCGTTTGTGTTCTCTGCTTTTCCTGTTTTCATATCCAAAGCAAGCTTACTAACTTCAGAGCGCATACCACGAAGTTCATGGATCAGCTCATCAACTGTCTTTGTTCTTAATTCTTTTTTCTGTTGTGTCTTCATGTTAATTGTGTTTTTTAACGAATGTTGCCTTTACTGCCAATTTCATAGCAGCAAGTCTTAATGCTTCTTTTGCTGTTGCTTCATCAATTCCGCCCATCTCAAACATGACTTGTCCGAGTCTTACGATAGATACCCAATGATCAACATCCCCTTTTCCTCCACCCATTCTCGTCTCCGGCGGTTTTTTAGTAATAGGCATTGCAGGAAAAATCCGTATCCAGACTCTTCCTCCTCTTTTTATGAAATGGACAATAGCCCGTCTTGCAGCCTCTATTTGACGTGATGAGACGTGCCCTGACTCTGACGCCTGAAGTCCATACTCACCAAAGCTAACCTTGGTTCCCTTTACGGCAGGCCCTGGTAGGCTTCTTGGCTTAAATAATTTTCTATATTTTGTTTTCTTTGGTTGTAACATATTTTTTAACGCTTATTTCTTGTTGATCCAAACTTTTACTCCAATGTATCCTGATTTTGTAAGTGATGGAACACTAGCAAAATCAATGTTTTCTCTAATTGTTGAAAGTGATACTTTTCCGGTTTGTGATCTCTCACGTCTTCCAATTTCTGCTCCATTGATTCTTCCTGAAAGAACGATCCTTGCACCTTTTGCACCACTTTGCATAATGCGATCAAGAGATTGCTTTACTATTCTTTTGAATGGCATTCTTCGTGCCAACTGCTCTGCGATATTTGTTGCAACGAGATATGCAGACAAATTTGGCTCTTTAATAGGCTCAACACGCAACTCGATTTTTTGAGAGTTTTTTGCAATTGTTGTCTCATCAACACTCAAAAGTTTTACAATCTCTTTCTTCAACTCCTCAAGACCCGATCCTCCGCGTCCAATAACAATTCCTGGTCTCATAACAAAAATTATTATCTTGATAGAACTAGCAGAGCGCTCGATGATAACATCTCCAACTCCAGCCGGTCTTAATTTTTGCATTAATGATTCACGGATCTTAATGTCTTTAAGAACAGCTTTTGCATACATGTTCTTTGGATAATATCCAACACTTTTGAAATCGTGATGGATCCCAAGTCTTAATGCGATTGGATTAACTTTTTGTCCCATTATTTCTTTGCTCCTTTCTTAACTGTCTTTTTATCTTCAATCTTGCCCTCAATTACTTTTGGTCCTTCTGGCATTGCAATCTTTGGCATCTCCATTTTTACGTTGTCTTCTAAAATTACGTTGATGTGACTTGTTCTTTTCATATAAGGTCTTGTTCTACCGCGTCCTGCAAAATGATATCTTTTGTATTTGATCCCTTCAGTAATATTTATTGTTTTGATCTTAAGATCATCCTTTTTAGCACTATTATTGTTGACTGCATTTGCCATTGCGCTTTCAAGAGCCTTTTTAAGTGAAACAGCTCCTCTTTTTCTTGAAACCATAAGCTGAGTAAGTGCTTTTGCAACCGTAAGATCCCGGATGCTGTCAGCAACCAATCTCACCTTTCTTGGTGATACTTTTACATTTTTAGCAAGCGCATTATATTGCATATATTTAAATAACTAAGTCTTTGATATATCACGGGCAACGACTCTTCCATGACCCTTAAAGTGTCTGGTAGGAGAAAATTCTCCCAGTCTGTGTCCCACCATACCTTCAACTACTTTTACACTTATGAAGTGCTTTCCATTGTGTACACCAAAAGTGTGACCTACAAATTCCGGTGGAATCTGACAATCCCGAGCCCAAGTTTTTATCACATCTCGACCTGCTCCATTTTTCTGAAGCATAACTTTTTTCAGTAATCTTTCGTTTATTAATGGTCCCTTTTTTAGTGATCTACTCATAATTAAACCTTTCTTCTTTTAATAATATGTTTGTTACTGTATTTCTTCTTGTCGCGGGTCTTACCGACTGCGATTCTTCCTCTATATGTTTTTGGTGAAGGCATACCGATACCGCTTCTACCTTCTCCTCCTCCATGAGGATGTGATCTTGGATCTTGTGCTACACCTCTAACGGTTGGTCTTATACCCATGTGCCTTTTGGCACCTGCTTTACCGAGGACTCTATCTTTCCACTCAACCTTAGATAACTGGCCAATTGTAGCATAATTATCGTTCAAAATCCTTCGTAACTCGCCTGATGGCAATTTGACTTGTACATATTTCTCTTCTTTGGCAACAATCATTGCTTGATTTCCAGCTGATCTCACAATTTGTCCTCCACGTCCTTTTGTAAGCTCGATATTATGAACTGGTGTTCCAACAGGGATATTTTTTATCTTCATCGAATTACCATTTCTAATGTCAACCATCTCGTCCGAAATGACTTTATCCCCCAGAGCTACATCAAGAGGTCTTAATATGTATCTTTTTTCACCATCAGTATAGTTAACTAAGAGTAGATCAACTGATCTATTTGGATCGTATTCAATCCCCATCACTATTCCTTCCATACCGTATTTATTTCTCTTAAAGTCTATGATTCTGTAAAATCTTTTTTGACGTCCACCTTGATGTCTTACGACAACTTTTCCGGAATTGTCACGCCCTGAATTTTTCTTTAATATTTTTTTAAGTGTAGATGCCATTATTTAGTTTCCTCCTTTGTTTTTGATTCTTTCTTCTCAGTTTTTTTTGCTTCTTTTGCTGGTTTCTTTTTCTTGTCGTCATCAAGGCCCAAGTGTTCATCAAAAATTGCAATCGATTGACCTTTCTGAAGCATGACTCGTGCTTTTTTATCGGCAAATACGTTAATTTTTCGACCTACTTTTGTATTTTTTGTTATTGATCCTTTTGTGATATTTGTCATAATTTTTACAATTTTAACTTCAAATACCTCTTCTATAGCTTTTTTTATCTCTGTCTTGTTGGCCTTTGTATTAACCAAGAAAGTATATTTACCCATTTGAGCATCCTTAAGCGACTGCTCTGAAATGATTGGTTTTATGATAACGTGTTGTGCTTGCATATTAGTCTTTCTTAAGTAATCTTTCTGTTACATCGGTTACGGCGCTTTTCATAAATACGATGTTCTTGCATATTACAACTCCGTATGTAGAAAGCGTTGCGGCTGATTCGATTTCAAGACCTGCTAGGTTGTGAGCTGCTCTTGCAGTATTTTCATTCTTGTCAGTAACAAATAGTACTTTGTTAACAATTCCTTTTTTGTTAAGATCCATTGTCTTCATAAGTTTTGCAACTTCCTTTGTCTTACCTGAAAAATCTCCGTCAACAACTCGAATTGCACCATCCAGTGCCTTTTGGGAAAGAGCGTAAATGAGAGCTGCTTTTTTCATCTTCTTTGGAAATTTCATGGAATAGTCTTGCGGATGTGGTCCAAAAACGATTCCTCCTCCAACAAAGATAGGTCCTTTAGCAGCACCGTGACGTGCACGTCCTGTTCCTTTTTGTCGATAGATTTTTCTTGTAGATCCGGTTACATCTGCTCTTGTTTTTGTTGATGATGTACCTTGTCTTTGGTTGGCAAGATAAACTCTAACTGCTTGTGCGATAAGATTTTTATTCGGTGTTTGTCCAAAAATTTCAGAGGATAAAGTCATTGTGCCTTGTGCTGCTCCAGCAACATTCACGACTGCAACTTTGACTGCGCTACCACTTGTTCTGCCTGTTACTTTTCTTGGATTGATTGTGTGAAGACCACTTCGATTTCTCATTGTCTTAACAACTACAGCAACCTCTTTCACAGCTACTTTTTTTGTTACTGGTTTTTTTGCTACAGTAACTTTTTTTACAGTTTCCTTTTTGATTGTCTTTGTTTTTTCCATTAAACTTTTTCCTCCTTCGCTTCTTCTGCTACCTCAGGTGTTTCCTCAGTTACTGCTTCTTCCGGTTGGGAAACTTCTTCAGCTGTTTTTTCTTCAACTTCTGGCTTATCTACCTGGTTTGCTACTTGAGCTTCTGCTGCTTCTGCTTTTTCAACTTCATCTGCTTTGGCTTCTGTCTCTTTTCTCATTTCCTCCTGCTCTTCAACAGATGGTCCAACTTCTTCAACTTTTACATCCTCGGCAATTTCTTCCTCGACTGGCTCTTTGTAAAGCCCCATCGCCTTTTTATTTACTCCACGCTTAGTAATAGTAACCATTGAGCTTATATGTCCAGGAACAAGTCCTTTAACGGTCAAAACTCCGTCAGCAATTTCGACTACCTCAAGATTTTTTACGGTGACTTGTGCTACTCCCATGTGACCTGCCATTCTTTTACCTTTGTAGACTCTTCCTGGAGTAGTTGATTGACCGATAGATCCTGGAGCACGATGACGGTCTGATTGTCCATGAGTCTTTGGTCCACCCTTGAAGTGATGGCGCTTCACAACACCTGCATATCCTTTTCCTTTTGATGTACCACTTACGTCTACGATATCTCCTGCTCCCAAAATTTCTTCTACATTAACAGCGGATCCAAGCTCGACTTCTTCGATCTTATCGACTTTTGATTCCTTAAAAAAACGAGGCGTTGAAGTGAGCCCCGCTTTTTTTGAGTGACCGTTGGTTGGTTTGTCTGCCTTCTTATTCATGCCGTATCCGAGTTGGATTGCGTCATATCCTTCGTGGTCTTTGGTCTTGACCTGAGACACGACAATACCAGACACGTCAATTCTTGTCATGGGGATTCTTCTCCCATCCTCTAAAAATCCTTGTGTCTGTCCTAATTTTTTACCTAGTATTGTTTGTATCATATGAGTTCAAAAGCACAAAAAAAAGCGACTACTACAGTCGCTTTTAGTGATTAAGTTGCCTTAATCGTTAGAAGCTATGTAGTCAAACTAACCCTCCTTAAAGTCGTCATTTTGCTAAGGACTATTATATACGTATTTGAATTCAAATGCAACAAGTTAGAGGTTTATTTGAATGTAAGAAGAATAATCGCAACAAGGGCAATAGCACAACCCAAAAGTTTTTTCTTTGTATCTTTGTGTTCCTTCAATAAAATTATCCCACCAAGTACCGAAAAAACCATCATGCCCTGATAAATTCCGGTAACTATACTTGTAACACCCAAAGAAAGAGCCCAAGCTAAGAGTAAGTTTCCGGAAGTATTTGCAATAATAGGGATCCCGGAACGTAAATGTAGGGTTTGAATTACCTTTTTTATGCGTTTCTTTCTATTCTGCATAAAAATAGGCAATAAAATGATAGACAAGATACCCATTATCATTGCAGCTCCGGTTGCAGAAGTATATGGAGCAGCTGCTTTTAGAAAAATGATATCTAAAGCAGCAAAAAAAGTAGCAAAATGAGCGTATTTTACCCCTTTATCACCTGTTATCTTTTTTGGGGATGTAATTATCAGAAGACCAACCAAAAGTAGCGCAATTGCCGCATATTCAAGTGTTGATAGTTTCTCTCCAAAAAACAGAAATGAAATTAGAGCAACCCATATCAATCTTGTTCTTGAGATTATTGTGGAAAGTGAAAGATGACTGTTCTCATGCATTTTCATCGTGAAATAAACAGATAGAGTTTCACTAAGGCTCAAAAGGAAAAATATCAGCAAGCTATATGGAGTTATAACAAAATGAAAAGAAAAAGGAAGAATACAAAGGAAAATTATTGTTCTTACCAACACCAAAAGCCAACCAAAAGCAGTGCTGTCTTTCTTTTGTCGAAGGTAATGCCTACTTGAGAAATTAAATAGATTGGATGAAAACCCAGCTGCTACAGCAATAACTAGCCAAAAAGGGAACATGAATAAAGTGTAGCAAAAAATTAGGGGACTTTACATTTTGATCTCGACGTTGACTCCACTTGGGAGGTCGAGATGAATGAGGTTCTCGATAGTACTTTCAGTAGGATTTAGGATATCGATAAGTCTTTTGTGAGTCTTTAGTTGGAAGTGTTCTCGTGCGTCTTTGTCGATAAAAGCGGCTTTGTTGACCGTAAAAACGGTTCTATCTGAAGGCAAAGGGATAGGTCCGACAACTTTTGCGCCGGTTCTTAGAGCCGTATCAATGATTTGTTGACACGTTGAGTCGATGATACGAGGATCGTAACTTTTTAACTTTACTCTGATTCTTCCTTTTGATGCCATATATTTGTTTTTGAGACAAAAAAACCTGCTCTTATGAAGCAGGTCCAATTACCAAAGGCTCAAATTCTTAATTTTCTAAAGTGCGAAATTACTAATTATTTAGTAATTTTGGTAACTACTCCTGCTCCGACGGTTCTTCCACCTTCTCGGATAGCAAATCTCATTCCCTCTTCCATAGCGACTGGAACGATAAGGGTAACATTCATTTTTGCATTATCTCCTGGCATAACCATCTCAACACCCTCTTGGAGTTTGATTTCACCTGTTACATCAGTTGTTCTGATATAGAATTGTGGTCTGTATCCTGAGAAGAAAGGTGTGTGACGTCCGCCTTCTTCTTTGGTAAGAATGTAAACTTCAGATTCAAATTCAGTGTGAGGAGTGATAGATCCTGGTTTTGCAAGAACCTGACCACGCTCTACATCCTTTTTCTCAACTCCACGAAGTAGAAGTCCAGCATTATCTCCTGCTTGTCCTTCATCAAGTTGTTTTCGGAACATCTCAATTCCGGTAACAATTGTCTTGGTAGTTGGTTTCATTCCAACGATCTCAAGCTCTTCATTAAGCTTAACCATTCCTCTTTCGATTCTTCCGGTAACAACTGTTCCTCGGCCTTTGATTGAGAAAACATCCTCAACAGGCATAAGGAAAGGCTTATCAATTGGACGATCTGGTGTTGGAATGTAGCTATCAACTGTATCCATAAGCTCAAGAATAGCTTTTTCTGCTTCTGCATCTCCTTCAAGAGCCTTAAGAGCTGATCCCTTGATGATTGGAGTTGTATCCCCAGGATATTGATATTTTGTAAGAAGTTCTCGTACTTCCATTTCAACAAGCTCCAAAAGTTCTGGATCTTGTACCATGTCAACTTTATTCATGAAAACGACGATTGAAGGAACTCCAACTTGGCGTGCAAGAAGGATGTGTTCTCTGGTTTGAGGCATTGGACCGTCTGGTGCAGATACAACTAGAATTGCTCCGTCCATTTGAGCAGCTCCTGTGATCATGTTTTTGATGTAATCAGCGTGTCCTGGAGCGTCAATGTGAGCGTAATGACGCGTTGCTGTTTCGTATTCTTGGTGGGAAATGTTAATGGTAACTCCTCTTTCTCTTTCTTCAGGAGCATTGTCGATATCAGCGTATGATCGAGCTTGTGCAAGACCCTTTTTTGCGAGGACCGTAGTAATAGCAGCGGTTGTTGTGGTCTTGCCGTGATCGACGTGACCGATTGTACCGATATTAACGTGTGGTTTTGTTCTATCAAATTTTGCTGTTGCCATAAAGTTTTGCCAAAAAATAAACACCTGTTTTTTAGGTGTGAAAGTATAATACAACAAGATTTTTTGTACGTCAATACCCATTTTTATACTATTTTTGTCTTAACACCTGTTACAATCAACCTATGATTTTCCTCATAATACTGCTTTTGGGTATTTATGCTTTTATCGTAGTTTTTATCTACCAGGAGATAATGCACTCAAAGATAAATATATTTTTAAAATTTTTCTTCGTCTTTTTTCTTGTCATTTTCCTCATGTCTGTTGCTTACTACCGCGAAAAACAGATAACGAAAGACTCTCTTGAGGGATCTATCCTCTCCCCTATTGCGGCTCCGATAGAACAAGGGGTTGCGATGATCCACTACGTGACAAAGGTACAAAGACTTGAAAGCGTCATCAAACCAGTCTTTCAAAATGAAGATGGGATTTATGCGGTTGGCATTAAAAATCTTAAGACTGGGGATGAGTATTATTATAATGAAAACAAAAGATTTAAATCAGCAAGCATCTATAAATTGTGGGTGATGGCAACTGTCTTCCAGTTCATCCAAGAGGAAAAACTTACCCCAACTAAAATCCTTTCTCAAGACATCGCATCTCTCAACAAGGTTTTTGGGATCGCAAGTGAATCCGCAGAGTTAAAGGAAGGTGGAATCACAAGAACCGTAATGGATGCGGTTGAGGATATGATCGAATACTCATCCAACTACGCTGCGTACCTACTAACCTACACGATAAAAGTTACCCCTATTACAAATATGTTGCGAACGCTTGGCCTTAACGATTCGAAAATGTCCGGGGAACCATACACGACGGTTACTGACATCGTCCATTTCTATGAAAAACTCTATAAAGGAGAGGTAGTAAACCCTGAGGCTTCAAGGCAAATGATTGAGATACTTAAAAGACAACAACTGAATGATAGGATCCCAAAATATTTACCTAAAGGAACAGTCGTTGCCCATAAGACTGGGGAATTGGATGGAGTAAAACATAATGCAGGGATAGTATATTCACCCAAAGGGGACTACATTATTGTACTGTTCTCAGACACTAATCTTCCAGTGCATGCAGCCGAAATCGAGGCCCAAATCTCCAAAAAAGCCTGGGAATACTTCAATAATTAAAACTGATACAGTTTGTCATCTTGCATGGTGAACGATTGTTCACTATATTAATTGATGCTCCTTGAAATCGTCATTTTCGCGAGACGCGTATGAAAAACGGAATGGAACGAACGCCCGGAAAGAGGAAAGGCGACGCTATGCTAATAGCTAGTCCGGCTCTTTCAGTGAGTGAAAAGTAGTTTTGAATACTCAGAGCGCGACATGACGAGAGCTTTTGGTTCTTTTCTCGGCAGAAAAGAACAAGAAATACACCATGAAAGACACATACATCAAAGACCTACAAACTTTCTATAAAAAGAACAAGAGGCTTCCCTCTTATTCTGAGATGCTAACCCTCTTTGGGCTAGCTTCCAAAAATGCAATCCACAAGATAGTCAAAAGATTAGAAGAGCAGGGTTATTTAGATAAGATCAGCGGGAAGTTAGCACCCGCCAATCTTTTTTTCCAAGTCCCCCTGTTGGGAAATGTGAAAGCAGGATTCCCGACAGGGGCTGAGGAAGACCTCAACTTTATGTCACTCGACGAATATCTCGTAGACAATCCCAACTCCTCTTTCATGCTTCGTGTTGCAGGAGACAGTCTTGAGGGAATTGGTATATATAAAGGAGACATCGTCATTTTGGAGAAGGCAAAAGAGGCCAACAGGGGAGAGATTGTTCTTGCTCTTATAGATAGCGAATGGACGCTTAAAATTATCGAAAGAGTTGAGGGCAGGACTGTTTTACGCAGTGCAAACCCTAAATATCCTGACTTCTATCCTCATCTCAGCCTTGAAATATTTGGAATAGTGCGATCAGTCATCAGGAAATATTAATAACTATGTTTAATCTAAAACGTACAAAAACGACTCTTTTTATCCTCGCTTCTAGAGTTCTCAAAATGTATTATGATCATCTCATGGCCTGAAGTAGTACTCTGTCTTGATGGGGATGCATTCTTCGCATCCGTTACCCAGGCCGTACATCCAGAATTGAAAGGAAAACCAGTCGTCACTGGATATGAGCGGGGTATCGCTACTGCCGTCAGCTACGAAGCGCGGGCTTTAGGGATAGAACGAGGCATGCGGTGCTGGGAGATAGCAAAGAAATTCCCTCAAGTAACTATCGCAGTATCTGACTACCGCATCTATCATCTTTTTTCAGAAAAAATGTTTGCGGTTATGCGTAAATACTCGCCATGCGTTGAAGTCTACTCTGTTGATGAGGGGTTTTGTGACCTTAAAGGTATGCGCCGTCCTTTACATATGAGTTATGAACAAATTGCAAAAGCCATCAAAGATGAAATTGAAAAGTCTTTAGGAATTACTGTCTCAATTGGTGTCTCAGTAACTAAGTCTTTGGCAAAACTCGCGGTGAATAAAAACAAACCTTCAGGGCTGACTATTGTTCCTGGAAAAGATATCGACTCAATCCTTTTAGAAACACCCGTTGAAAAAATATGGGGAATTGGTGGAGCAACAACTGCTTTTTTGAATAAGTTAAATATTAAAACTGCCTACGAATTTACTCACCGCCCTGAATCTTTTATCAAACAGAATTTCTCAAAACCCTATCAGGAGATTTGGCGCGAGTTAAATGGTGAAATGATCTATGGGGTCAACCCCGATGCCAAAAGGGTATACAAATCCATGACACGCTCCTCAACTGTCACACCCCCAACAAATGACAAAGATATCTTGTGGGCACGGTTACTTGCTCACGTTGAGGATGTTTTTTTCAAAGCTCGCAACTACAATTATGCGGTCAAAAGAGTCAGTTTGTATCTAAAGTCTCAAGATTTTCATCACCACGAAGTAGAAATAAAACTTGCGGAACCGACTGCATATCCCATGAGTATACGGAAAGAATTGAATGAAGGGTTTGAGAAAATCTATAGAAAAAATATATTGTATCGAGCAAGCGGGGCCACTATCTATGATTTTTGTGAGAATACTCAAAAGCAAGCGTCTTTGTTTTTTGGAAATGGTGGCATGGAAGAAAAAGCAAAGAAGGTTTACCCATCCCTTGAGAGTAAGAAAGTAGACTTTGGAACTTCACTCTTTGACTCAGACCGTTTGATCCGGAAGAAAAAAGAAATCAAACTCTCACTTCCCTTACTGTCTCGTTTGGAATAAAACTGACTAATAATAACTATATGCCCAAGCACCAGTTTCTACAATTCCTTTTGATCGCAAGAATTGCTTCTTCTTATTTATAGATTGCTCATCCTCAAACCAAACGATATGACGCTCTCCACTATCATCAATATATTTGATGTAAGCCTCCAAAGTATTAGGATCACGAACTAGGTTACAATCTCGAAATCCGCATTTATCAATGAATTCTTTTGATATTTCACTCGTGGTTAAAGGAATTCCAGCGGCAACAGCAATGTCTTTTGAGTCCACCTTCCAGTCATAACCAAAATATCCAAGTGCCACTACCAATTTGCTGTTACTAACATCTTTCTGATAATCCTCAACCATCTTTTGAAAATCATATCCATACTTCTCCCGTCCGGAAAGAGGAAAACCCGGGCCCGGATTGCCACTCGATTTTGAAAAATCGTAAGCCATTACTATCACTTTATCTGATACTTCTCCAATTGCTTTTATGTCATATGGCCGGGATCTGAAATAGGTATCTCCATAGAGAGTGACGTAAAACTTAAGACCCGAATCATGAGTTTTTTTTGAAAATAACTTGTAAAATGAAAGGATATTTTTTGTAGTACTATCAAACCCAAATGCCGAAGTTTCATAATCCAAAAGTACTCCATCAAATTTATTTTTTACTGCAAGATCAACTGCCTGGGATGCAATTTTTTCTTCCAGTAAATTATTTTTTATAACCTCAGCATTGATAGTTTTGTCTACCATCCGGATTGCTAAAATCCGCTCTGATGCATTAGGGGTGAGACTAAGAAAATTTGTGAGATTCTCATAACCTCTATCATTAAATTCAAGCCCTCTCGTGTTTACCCCAACACCAAAATAGATCAACGAATATTCACTATTGGTTACGATATTTCTACTGAATGACCAATAGGGAATAAAAAGATATTCCTTTTCTGATTTTTGAGGAGTTATAGAAGTAACAGTAGTATTTTCTCTTTGGCTTTTTTGAACGACATTCCTAACATCTTCTGGTTTTGCTACATTCCATAAAAGAAAGCTTCCTATAATTACAGTTGCCAGGAGAAGAATCTTGTTCACGTTGAACGAATTGTACCATACCCTTGCAGATTGGGTAATTCGTGGTATTATAGTCTTGTTCTTATGGCAGAAGAAACAAACTCGAGCGAATCATTCCTAAATCCTTCCCGAAGATCTTATGTATATGAGTCTTCAAAGAGTTCCGGCAATAAAAAAAGAGTAATTTTGATTATTGTTGGGATCATAATTCTCGTTGGACTTGTCGCGCTTGCTGTTATTGCAACAGGAGGAAAAGGTGAAACCGAGAAAAATCTTACTCCAGTTCCGACACAAGCTGTTGAGACTCCAACACCAATCCCAACAGATACACCAACTCCAACACCGGAAAATGGGACTCCAACTCCAACACCAAAACCAACAAGCAAAGTAACCCCAACACCAGCCAAAGGCACTCCTACCCCAACGAGTGCATCAGGTCTAGAAAGGTCAAACCTTGATGTAGCAGTTCTTAATGGAAGTGGAGAAGCTGGAGCTGCTACAAAAGCTTCAGATGCATTGAAGAAATTAGGGTATAACGTAGTATCGTCTGGCAATGCAGATAACTTTGACTACGCAACAACTCAGATTCAGGTTAAAAGTACAAAAAAGTCATACCTTGATATGTTAAAAACAGACCTTTCAGACACATATACAATTACTTCTGCAACCGCTGACTATACTGGATCTGCTGATGCAGTTGTTATAGTCGGTAAAGAATAACCCCATCCTATACGTTTTGAGGCAAAAACTGTTATAATAAGGATCAGTTGAAAAACATCTGGAAAATCATCAAGCTTTCAAAACCGCTTCACCACCTTGTGATAATTATTGGTTTTCTGATTGTCGTGTCCTCAGCCCTACAACTGGTTGCACCCCTTCTTACTAAATTTATCGTCGATGAGATAACTTCTAAGTTGTCAGGTAAGACAGACAATTTAGAACACCTCATAACTCTTATCGTTCTTGCATTCCTGGCAAATTTAGCAGGAGTTGCTCTCAATACAATATCAGACAGGATGGGAGATCATTTTGCCGGAAGACTTCGCCAATTTCTTACGGAGAAATTTTATGATAAAGTCCTCACTCTTCCTCAGAGTTACTTTGATGGACAAGTGTCAGGAAAAATCATCAATCAACTAAATAGAGGTATTTTTACCATCTATCAATTTCTCAATGGGGCTTCTAATTTTATGCTACCTACTTTTATACAAAGTCTTTTTACAATCGTAATTCTTGCATACTACAATCTTCCAATTGCCTTTTTCACCTTCATCCTGTTCCCTATTTATCTGGCACTTTCATATTATTCTACCGTCAAATGGGGCAAAGAAGAGGTAAAGAAAAATAAAATAGATGACATAACCCGTGGACGCATCAATGAGGTCATAGGCAATATCAGACTCGTTAAAGGATTTACTAATGAAAAAGCAGAATATGACATGGTCTCTCAAAGCCTTTCGAGTATCAATAAAATTTACGCACGCCAAAGCACGACATTTCATAAATTCGACTTTGCCAGGAATTTCTCACTTATTTTAATTCTCTTTGTCATCAATATAATTGTCTTTTACAACACGTACACAGGGGTTCTGACAATTGGAGAAATGGTCCTTATCCTGCAACTGTTCAATCAAGCAAGAATTCCGCTTTTTGCAATGTCATTTATTCTCACTCAAATTCAACAAGCAGAACAGGGAAGCAAAGAGTTCTTGGAAATTTTGGATCTCCCATCAGTTGAGAACTTCAGAGAAAAAGTAAAAACACAAATGATAAAAAATCCAAACATCGAATTTAAAAAAGTTTCATTTAAATATGAGGAGTCAGATCAAGTCCTTGATGATGTTTCATTTGTCATACCTGCTAAAGAAAAAGTTGCATTGGTAGGACACTCGGGAGCAGGAAAATCAACAATAGTAAATTTGATCATGAAACTTTACAAAGAGACTGGTGGCGAAATATTTCTTAGTGGAAAGTCATACAAAACCCTTACCCCACAATTTATAAGAAACAATATCGCGCTCGTTTTCCAGGAAAATGAACTCTTTTCTTCCACCGTTAAAGAAAATGTTGCCTATGGTAAAGCAAATGCCACAAATAAAGAAATCGAAACTGCGCTAAAAATGGCAAATGCATACAACTTTGTCAGTAAACTTCCGAAGGGTATGGATAGTGAAATAGGAGAGAGGGGAGTAAGACTTTCAGGAGGACAAAAGCAACGCATACAGATAGCCCGAGCGATACTCAAAGCTGCTCCAATTCTTATCCTTGATGAGGCAACATCATCTCTTGATGCTAAGTCAGAAAAAGAAGTGCAAGAGGCTTTGGAGGTTTTGATGAAAGATAAACTCACCATTATTATTGCTCATAGATTCTCAACGATTCAAAACGTTGACAAGGTAATTGTTGTTGAGCACGGAAAAATCACAAATTATGGAACTCCAAAAGAATTGTCTCAACAAAAAGGACTTTATTCAGAACTTCTTAATTATCAGATTGAAGGAAACCAAAAATTGTTAGATAGTTTTGGACTTCATTAGAGAAGTTTAAATCCCCTGGTTTTAACGGTAACTATTTCATATTCATTTGATGAATTTTTTAATTTACCTCGAAGTCGTGCGACAAGTCGGTCTACCGCCCAATCTGACACTCCATAACTTTCGGCCTCAGGCCAAACTGTCTGAATAATTGTCTCACGCTCGCAAAGCATTCCTTTGTTCTCCTCTAAAAGCTGTAATAGCATGTGTTCTTTTTTGGAAAATTCTTTTTTTGTGATGTCAGTGAATTGATCACCCTTATCAATAACAAAACGCTCAAATAGTTGACTGAAGATCATACCTTTTTTGATGATACCTGTATTCCAAAGGTATGATGCTTTCTCTGTGTCTTCTGTCGTAACACTTTTTGAAAAAACAACTTTTAAAAGTACTTCTTTTTCCTCACCGGTTAATGATTCGAATAATTCTTCAGACTGCAATGCTATACGCTCATCAGATAGCAATTCATTCAATAGGTCTTTTGAGACACTTTCTTTCTTTTCATGTAAATATGTGAGTGCAAATTGTAAGTACTGAGCATACCCGTCAACAATGGAAAGTATTAATTTTCTTGTTTGGGAACTGTAGTTGGTGCCATATTTTTTGCTGATCCTATCAAAGATTATTTCAGAGTCGTGAGATGTTCCAGGTTGGATATAGAGAGTGCGAGCAAACACCGAGACTGAGGCTCTCGTAAAAACTGTTGAAGAAAGCGATTCAAGACTGCGAACACTTGTAAATACATACGATAGATTTTTGTGGCAAGCGTCAACAAGCCCTTGTAAATTTGAGAAAAAATCAGGAGTCACAACTTCCTGCATCCTATCAAATCTCAAGAAAAAAATTGTCGGCATGATGTCCTCCTCTACTAGTCTTACAAGACTCTTCCTGACACTATCAATCGTCATGAATAGATCTTGAGACTGGATACTATCGAGAAAAAGATTTTCAATATATTTTTTTGTCTTTGGGGAAACATTAGATTTAACTACAGCATCCTCGATCCGTTTTAGAGTCAGAACCCAAAAAGGATATAGCTCACGTTCCACAAGATCATTAAGATCTATCGGGATAAAAAGGTGATTTTTGTTATCTGTTATGTATTTTTCACGAACTCCTTTTTTGTTGAGAAAGAACCTGAGAAAATTACTGATCCCGACTCTTTTCATTCCAACAAGAACAACTGTATGACGGTTCTTTATGTGATTGCCCAAGCTTTCTGAATCTTTTGTACGGAATGTGAGAGGATAGGCTGCTTCTTCGATATGGTTTTCCATACAGCTCATTCTAACTACGCATCTGTTTTATTTCAAGTTTTGTCAACTAGAAGCTCAGTTGACTTTGTCAACCGTCAGGATTATGTCATTTGGAACTGTCAGAAAAAGGTCAAGCAGTAAGACTACAAAAACATTATCCTAGAAAAATGACAGAAGAAAGAATCACTGATTTTGCGAATTTCACTAATGAACGAGATGGTTCTCTGCCTGCTCAGGACAAAACCATTCCACCTGAGCTTGATGATCGTGCAGCAAAAGTAACTGCTCTCAATATGTTGAAAGTTATAAACCAAATACCCACCATAGAGGTAGGAAGATTTCAAACTGACCGGCCTCAGGGGTGAAAAGACAGATACGTTTTCTTGTCTGTCCCTTTTTTCTTTTTTGTTTTCCAACCCGCCTCTTTTGCCCAAACAACAACGAGATCATTGATCTCATCCTGGGATAATTTCTGCAGTTCTTTTTTTTCTTTTAATGGTATCCTATGGCCATATGCTGCCTTGTAAAGATCATAGAATGAATAATTGCATTCAATACCTGACATAAGACTAATCATCTTCATCCAAACTGGAATCAAGAGATAATAGTTTGATTGTAGGAAAGGATGATCCCATGATCCCTTCCAGTTCACCAGAAAGCTTTGCAATACTAGATTCTGCTTTTACAATCTGCATTTCTCTTTTTTTCCAGATTCTTTCCATAGATCTTTTTTCAGAATCCAAGTCTACTTTCATGATGCTAATACTCTCAACATATCCTTCTATTCGATGGCGGAATGCATCACTTTGCAGATATTGATAGACCATCTCAAGTGTTTCATCTTTATTTGCTGCAGCTGATTTCGCGGCAGCTGTCTGCATGATTCCCCGTCTTACAATAACAGCCAGTGAAATGGCGTAGCTGTAAGAAGTAACAAGTACCCCATCAACAAACCCAAAATTCTGAATTTCTTTTGGAAGATCTTCTGACACTAAAATTGAAGAACTAGCGCTAACTTTTCTGACATCCTCTCTCAATTTTGGTAGCCAGGAAGGAGTCCATTTTGCCCGTTTTGTCTCCCATAAAATAGACCCTGCAATTTTGCCCATGGAATTTTTGACTACCTGAACGATGTCCCCACCCTTTGCTCCTTTTGCTACCGGTTCTATTGAATCGGTTGGAAATGCTTGGAGGAGTTGTTCTTCAAGATCTACTTCGAGAACCTCTCCCTGAACTTGTTGGCTTACACCTGACGCTTTTCTTTGTGCTTCATCAAGCATCCTTTTTAGATTCTCTATTTGAGTTTCTTTCTCTTTGTCTTTGAATCGATATTTTTCTTCCTCCTCTTTAACAATTTTTTCCTCGATTATTTTTCTTTCTTGATCTAGCTTTCTGGCATTTTCCAGTTCCATCAATTTTTCTTTCTCTTCTAACTGTCTTTTTTCTTCTAATAATTTTAACTCTTGCTCCCGGAACTGTTCGTTTTGCTTCTTGAGTCTTTCTATTTCTTCTTTGTTCTTCTCAGCGAATTGAAGTTTTGCTTTTTCCTCAGTTTCTATACGGATGTTTTCAAGATCCTTCTTGTGTTGAGAATCAAATTCTTGTTTTGCTGTTTCTTTTACCTGGTGGAGGAGTGCTTCGGATAATTCGAATTCTTTCCCGCAGTGTTTGCAGACGATCGTATTCATTCTATTATTTTCCCTTCTACGAATTTCCCGTGGGAATACTTTTCAAGAATCTTTATATTTCTTATATTAGCTTTAAATATTACATCAAATATTACTCCAAGAATTGGGATAGCACCCACCAGAAAATCAATGAGAATATTTATGATCATTTTTAAAAGATCCATCTTTGAGACTTGTGCTTTCCAAGCAGTGTGCAAAATATACAGTGAAAGAAGGGCACCTGCAATATCTCCAAACCACGGGATGATATCAAGTATTGGATCTATTCCAAATTTGACTCCCCCAATCTCAAATTGACTATCAAGAAGTTTTGCAAATATTTTTGCTGCTTTTATTTTTTGTTCCATTAATTAATTTTTAGATGATACTTTAAAGTGTAGATCCAGTCTTCATCATAATACTGCTCATTCATTTTTTGCTCAAGCATCCATTCCAAATAATTTCTGTCATAGGCGATTACTTCTTCAATCTTTTTTCCTTTGTGTTTACCGTAATTAAAAAGCCGTAATAGTAACGGTTTTGATGAAATCTCCACCATCTTTTCTATTACTATATCCCCTTCTTTATATAATTCCATCATACGATTGTATAGATATTGAAAGAGTTTCTCCAAAACCAAAACATCTCCTATCGCATCGTGTGCTTTAGCTGCTATTTCAAATTCTAAAAAGTATCGCAGATACTGTAGATTGTATTCGGGAATTTCATTTTCGGTGTCAAGGAATTTAATCACCTTTAAAGTATCAATAAACTTATTAACTGTAACTCCTTCTTTGGCCAATATGTCTATATCAAATGAGGCATTGTGTGCAACCAATATATTGTCTTTCAGAAGTTCCTCAAGATCTTTGTGCATTTTTGATCCAATGAATGGCTCTTTGTCATCAACCATTTTGTTTGTGATATGAGATATGCTCATAGACTTTATTGAGATTGGGACCGGTGGTTTGAAATACTCAGCATAGATCTCTTTTCTGAATTTGTAGCAGACCTGTGTTAGGCGGTCTATCAAAATGTCTATACCGGTGGTTTCTGTGTCAAGAAAAATCAAATTATCCATAGTGGGCTCTTATTATAATACTACGAAGTTGTAGAAGCGAGGGAATTTAGCGGTTGACGCAGTTGTTATATGTGGTGTTTCCGTTTTCGATGATTACAGCTCCCCTATCTCTCTTCCAAAAAACTATACTCTCATCATCATTTGCATATCGTAATCCATCAGTTGATACGACTTGAGGAAGATCCATGATTCTGTCGTCTGAAAGCGTGATTGAAGCAATATCATTTTGGAATGTCGCATCAATGAATTTTCCTTCTGAACAAATGAATTTTACAGGAGCAGTTCCAGGAATCAGAGTAAATTGTCTATAGAGAACTATAAAAAGTATTACAAATATTCCAACGATTATTCCTACCATGAACTGATGCTTTCCAAGAGATTTTTTCTTTGCCATATTTCATTATAAACATATTAAAATATTGTTAGTCAAATGGTAATTAGCGAAGACCTAACTTTTTAGAACAACCACCCCAAGCTCCCCAACCTCTAATTTTTTGCAACATTTTTCCTCGTTCTATCTGCTCTCCTTTTGATGCATCGGATGGCTTTCCAGTGCCTCCAACAGATGCCCATGCTCCCAAAGAAAACTGCAACCCACCATAATATCCGTTCCCAGAATCACTCTGCCAATTCTGATGGGATTCACATTCTGCTACCTTCAACCAGACGTCATCATCTGAAGGATTATATGCGGGAGTTGGGGTAGGAGTGATTTTGTCTTCTTCATAACTCATAGCAATTACGACAGGTGTAATTTCTTCTGAATTATCTATCTCAGGATGTGGATTGATTTCAGGGATCTTTGCAAAAACGCTTTCTTGTCTATACGACTGTGTCTCTGATTCTGAATGGGCTTTCATTGCTGTACCTGTCAAAAGAATTACAATGGTCACAACAAGGACAATGATAAGACCAATCCTCTCCCCTAAAAGGAAAAAAAGTTCTTGGGAAATATTTTTTGCGCGCTCCATATAATGGCTCGAGACAGTTACCAGAGATAGTGTTTATTATATCGCCGTAGCACTACGCAATGCAACTTTGAGCCTATAAAATGATATATTGACATCTTTTTTTCTTGATATATAAATAATATATGAGATCCAACCTGCCACGGATTCTGACAGCTACGTTCCTTCTTTTTCTCACTCTTCTATTCATCATAGGAACACCAATTTCCCAGGCAGCAACTGCAAGCCATGTTGTAATTTCGGAAATTCAAGTGTCGGGAGTTAGCGCTGATGATGAGTTTGTCGAGTTATACAATCCAACTGGTTCAGATATCGTAATGTCTGCTTGGAGACTTACAGCAAAATCAAGTACTGGTGTTACAGAAAGCACGTTGGTCTCTTCTCTTTCCGGGACCATAAAGTCTCACGGATATCTTCTTGTAACTCCACAGACAGGATATTTTGGTCTTGCTACCGCTGACAAACTTTACTCTGTATCTGGTTCTCACATCGGAGGGAACAATACTGTTGTTCTATATAGTGATGCGGGAGTAACAGTAGTTGATAAGGTTGGTTTTGGAACTGCTTCTGACCGGGAAGGAACAGCTGCTGCAAATCCTATCGTCGGTGAAGGCCTTGAAAGGAAAGCTAATACTAGCTCAACTGTAGACTCGATGGTTGATGGGGCAGACCAATTCTTGGGGAATGGAGAAGACACCAACAACAATTCTTCAGACTTTATCAAAAGAGTAGTCTCAAATCCTCAGAATGCAAATTCGGCTCTAGAACCAGTTGCAACACCAACACCAACAGCGACAAACACACCAACACCAACTGATACTCCAACTCCCACACCGACTGAAACACCAACCCCAACTGATACTCCAACTCCCACACCGACTGAAACACCAACGGAAACTCCAACACCAACCATTACAGAAACCCCAACCCCAACGGTACAACCAACAGCCACTCCAACTATGACGGTTTCACCATCTCCGACGGTAACTCCAACACCTACTGTGAGTCCTTTCCCACGATTTAACGTAGTCTGCACAACAAGGATGATGAATTTCCATATCTTCAATATCAACTTCAGTGTTCCGCTTGTCTCCTGCAACCTTGTAAAACTCTGATTATTGTCAACCTACCTCAAATACTGTAATCTTTTAATACCAGATGGATAACCTAGACGACGCAATAATTAAAGAGATGAAGAATGAATCCCTGAGGTATATCCCTGATACTACCCCTGGTTACTTCAGACAGAAAAACCGCAATGTGTTTACTTATTACGACGCAGAGGGTAATAAGATCAAAGATGAAGCGACCCTTGAACGGATCAAAAAATTAGTGATCCCCCCAGCCTGGAAAGATGTATGGATATGTCCCAAAAAAAATGGGCATCTTCAAGCAACTGGCCTTGATGAGAAAGGAAGAAAACAATACATTTACCATGAGGACTGGACAAGAATAAATCAAGAAAACAAATTCACAAAGATTATCGAATTTGGGTTAAGTCTCCCCAAAATAAGACAGAAAATCCAATATGATATGCGGCATGAGGACATGGACAAGAGAAAAATCATAGCAACCGTCATCTGGCTTTTGGAACACACATTCGTTAGGGTCGGTAATGAAGAGTATCAGAAAGAAAATAACTCTTTTGGTCTAACAACGCTTCGTAACCGTCATGCAAAAGTTAAGGGAAATGAAATTGTTTTCCGATTCCGTGGCAAACATGGCGTCGAAAATGTTGTGGAGGTTACCAATCCCACCGTTGCCGCTACTATAAAGAAATGTATAGAACTCCCCGGTTATGAACTCTTTCAATACATCGATGATGAGGGAAAAAGACACGTAGTTGATTCAGAAGATGTAAATGATTTCCTCTCAGAGATAACAAATGACGATTTTACGGCAAAGGATTTCAGGACATGGGGAGCTACAAATCTTTCATCACGAATACTTTATAACATCGGTGAAGCTGAAAATAAGTCGACGCTTGAGAAGAATATCAGACAAACAGTAAAACAAGTTGCCTCACATCTTAATAATACTGTCAGTGTATGCAGGAGTTATTATATTCACCCTACGGTTATAAAAACCTACACTAAAAAGATATTAGTCCCGCATTTCGAGAATAACAAAACCAAAAAACCGCACGTTTCTGGTCTTTCATGGAACGAAAGTGCTCTTATCAAGCTGTTGCAAAAATATTCGTAGACAGGATTTACTTATCCTTTGGTAACATCTTTCCGTTCATATCCATCTCGTCTCCGTTTTGCATCATGACTGATGATCCATCAGCTTTTACGACTTCTCCTGTTGTAGTTACTTTCTCACCATTGGTCATCATCAAATCTGAATCCATTTGCCTTAGTTCTCCATTCTCAACAATCCACATCTTATCTTCCTTCATCATAACCTTATTCGCATCTGATTTGAATTTCTGCAATGCTTGATCTTTATCAGCTACCATTTTTGATAACTCAATGATCTGAGGTTTATATTTCGCACGTGCTATAAAGTAGCCTGCGACAAAAACAACCAAAAGAGTAACCGCCAAAACTACTTTCATAGTCATGTCTTTTTGTTCTGCTGCTGTTCTTTTTTTGCTTGCCATATCAAATCACCTCGCTTTCATTTATGAATTAATAATACAGTATTAAGTATTAAGGATTTAGGGGGTGGATGTCAAGGATTGAGTATGCCAGATATGGCTAATGCGCACAAAGCTGCTGAAGTCTGCCATTCATTACGGGCTACTTCTTCTTTGAGTTCATCGGTAGAGATAACTTTTAACTCGACAGCTTCATCAGCATCTAGATGTTGGTTTCCAATTTTTTTTACTCCCTTTGCTCTGACCACATACATGTTTCCAATTATTTTTGTAGGAAACTCATGTGCTACTCCAATATAAGTAAATTCACCTTCACCATAACCTGTTTCTTCCAATAATTCTCTTTTGCCCGCTTCTACAGGACTTTCTCTATCATCCATATGTCCTGCAGGAAATACTCTCGTAACTTTGTCCATTCCATACTTGTACTCATTCAACGTCAAGACATGTCCCTGATCATCGGTTGCCACAATTACAACGATTTCAGGTAGTTCAACTATTGAATATTTTTCTTTGACGATTCCATTGGGCAATTCGACAGTGTCTTCGTAAACTTTTAAGTATTCAGATTCGTAAATTGATTTTCTATCAAGACGTTTCCAAGACATAGCTAGGGGAAGTATTGTCTAACAATCTTTACACTTTTGGCAATGTCCTTGTAGTATTTCTCTCGTGCGTTAAGGATTCTGGGACATAATTCAAGATTTATTAACCCATCATATTTCTTTTCCTTCAGAAATGACAAAAAACTCTCGTAGTTGAGGAGCCCATCACCAAGACCCATATGCTCTTTTTTCTCGGTAAAGTCAGAGAGGTGGATATTACGCATCAAAGGCCATAATTCAGAAAACCCCACAGCCTTCTGAGGCTCTGAAGCCATGAGGTGTGAAATATCCAAAGTGAATCCAAACCCATATTTAGTACAAATAGTATCAAAATTTTCAAGATCAGTTGCACTGTCGTGATGTTTTTTACTCACGTAGTGAAGGAGAGGCATAAGTTGATAAATATTAGTCATATTCTCGATTAGGATATCGAGTTCATATTTCTTTCCCATCGCAGAAAGCCATTTATAATATGCTTTCGATTTTGGAGAATTTATATGTTGATTGACCAGGGGATGTGCAACAAATACCGAATTGAATTTCTTCGCGAATTTAAAAGCTCCAGCATCATTAAATAGCCCTGCGACTGACCATGCAGGTTGATGAATGGATAATATCGGCACATTATACCTTTTTGAAAGGCGTGCAAGCTTTCTCATCTGAAATCGTGTCTTCCATCCTACAACAACCTCAAGCCCATCGACTTTCAGATTGTTGGCTAGTAAAAAATACTCTTCAAGGGCAATACCAAGTGGAATATCAGCTATCGAGAATGTAAGTTTTGGTCCAGACTTGTTTTCCATATCACTTATTCTATACTATCATTAATTACGAATCACTAACTGTTGTATACTACTTTCATGTACGAAGACGCATTAAAACATTTCAAAAAGGTAGACCCACTATTATACGAAGTTGCCGAAAGTATTGACCCAATTGTGCTTGAGAAAAGTCCAGACAACTTCATGAGGCTCACTCGTGCAATTGTTGGCCAACAATTATCAGTGAAAGCCGCTTCGACCATATTTGGGAGATTTGAGAAATTGTTTAAAAAGAAGATAAATGCTGCAGACATTCTAAAACTCAAGGATGATGATATAAGAGCCTGTGGCATTTCGTATCCCAAGATTAAATACATTAAGGATTTAGCTGAAAAAGTGCACAACAAAGAACTGATGCTTGATAGTTTTGAGACAGCTGATGAAACAACAATTATTGAAAATCTCACCAAGGTTAAAGGTATTGGAATATGGTCTGCTGAAATGTTTTTGATGTTTGCTTTAGCAAAACCTGATGTATTCTCAGTTGGAGACTTGGGACTCAAAAACGCGATGATAAAGCTTTACGGACTTAAAGACCCAAGCAAAGAAAAACTGATCAAGCTTTCTCAAAAATGGAGCCCATATAGAACGTATGCCTGTCGGATATTGTGGCAAAGTCTAGACAACTCCCCGAAATAATTATTTTGTAGCTACCATAGGAACTGTCGTGTGGTATTTTAAGTCGACAGATTTATTGAGGTTGATTTGTGGATCATTCAACGTCTCACTTACAAATTTATAATTTACATCCCCATACTCTACCGTTGGTGCATCTGCTCCACCTTCTGTCACTGTATTCCAACTGTCATATGTTACTCCCTTTATTTGAGACTTGTATTTATCAAAAAATGCACGAAGACTAGCTCTCCATGAATCATTATTACCAAACTTTTGCTTTACTGGCCTATCTGTTCCAATATCATCAAACCCAGTTATTAATGGCAGTATTACAGGAATTCCTGAGTTGATCCACCTGGCCATTTCTCTATCTGCATTCTTAATTCTTTCCTCTTCGGTATACCCATTTGAAAAAATATTGTATGGTTCAATTACAACCGAATCTGATGCAAAAAGTTCTTTATCATTCAGACCAAACGTAGGGCCATCGGGAGGAAGAGGGGTAGGATCAATACCAAATATTACTCTTTTACCTGTTTTTTGAAATATTTTTTCGCTTACTTCATCAAATTTTGCTGCGAATTTTTTCTCATCAACCGGTGTACTGTGAATTGTTTCTACAAGTCTTATGAAATGCCGCTTTTCACCTTTCTTGTCGGTCATTTGTAACCAATTAGAATTCTCTCCATAGTCAGAAAGAAGTGTTTCAATTCTTTCTTCAAATCCTTGAGTGTTGTCAGGAAAATCTTTAAAAAATTCAAACTCTGGACTGACTTCTATAACTGGAGCAACAAGCATACCTCGGTCTCGAGCCTCTTTGAATACTCGCGTGTTCACTTCGTTAGTATTGATTGTCGGTGCCCATTTCTCCGTTTCTCCATGATTTCCCCACCAGGATAGATTTAGGACGTTAACATTGGCTTTTTTGATATCATCAAATATTTTCTCTATGTTTTCATCAGAATCCCAATCTGTGACGGTGTCTAATTGAGGATATGGCGAATTAGGATTTGGCTCTCCTGCAAAAAAGAATATACCACGAGTAAGGTCTCCTTCATGACCTTCATTAGCTATTTTTCCCCAGTCAGGACTCGTGACTTCTTTTTCTAGAGCTTGTGATTCCTGAGGTTGTCCAAATCCTACTATTTTTGCAGCTACCCCACCTCCAATTAGTGAAAGTAACCCTCTACGAGTTAGCTTTGTACTAAACGCTCCCTCTCCTCCTTCTGTCATACGATTTCAATCTCAACCTCTGGGGTTATCCCGAATGATTCTTGCATCTCCTCCTCAACTTCAACTATCAGATTTTTTACGTCAGAGGCCTTAGCTCCCCCTTTGTTTACTATAAAATTCTGATGCTTCTCGCTTATCTGCGCTCCTCCTATCTCTCTTCCCTTAAGTCCTAAGCGGTCAATTACATATCCCATGCTAACCTTACCATGCCATTTTTCATTCACCAATTCTTTTATGTCATCCCACGATTCCAAAATCCGTGCTACTTCTTCAGGCCGTGAAATGTTCTTAAAAACACTTCCACAGTTAGGGTAGTCGAGTGGATGCTTATCTTGTCTATAGGTAATATTTTCAAAATATTTTTCGTGTGCACTAAGTAACTCTTCAGGGGTTCCTTCTCTTAACTGGAATTGAGCAGACACAACTATTAGTTTTTCAGATTTTACTTTACTTGAACGGTAAGAAAATTCCATCTCATCACCGTTGAGAGTAATCTCTTCATAGTCACCGTTTTCCTCAAGTCTTATACAATGTGCTTTCACAAAACTGTCTTTTATCTCGCCTCCAAATGCACCTACATTTCCCCTAATAGCAGCACCAACTGTCCCTGGTAGTCCACCTGCCCATTCTAACCCAACGAGCCCATTTTCAAATTGTGCTTGAATAACACTATCCAAAAATTCACCTGCAAATGACTCTACAATATTGTTTTCTAGTAACCTAACTCCTTGTCCATCCTCTTGCATCAAAAACCGGATGATTACACCATCATACCCTTCGTCGGAAAACAATAAGTTGGACCCCAGTCCCAAAACAAACACTTTGGAAATATTATTATCTTTAATGTAGGAGAGTGCTTCGTAAAGATCTTCTTTCGATGCAACATCAAGAACAGTTTTGGCAACACCGCCAATCTGATACCAGAGAATTGTTGAGAGGAGAACATTACTGTATATTTGCATAAGTTAATTATAGATTATAAACACGAAATACGAATATCGAAATTCGAAACAAATATCAAATTAAAATTACTCAGACTTTTTAAGAATTGCACCAAATATATTCATTAATTCTGTAGCTTCCTGTAATAATTCTTCCCTAGACTGGCTGTAATCAAGTAGTCGAAGCCAAAATCGCGTTTCTTTGGCTTCTTTTCGTGAAATCTTAATCCTCATTATGAAATCTTTTTTACTTAGAGAGTCGTTTGCTTCTATATAATTTGCACCAATCGAACCTGATGAGCGTACTAGTTGTTTAATATCATCAATAGAAGATACTGATTTTGGAATAGTCTTAACATACTCGCGAACTTTAGAGGCAAACTGAAAAGTTCTTTCTTCTAAATCGTACTGTTTGGAATTTTTAGCTTCGGACATTGGAATTTGTTTCGTGCTTCGAATTTAGAATTTCGAATTTATGTAATTATTGGGAGGCATCTGCTACATCACTTTCTTCGAGCCTGAGTAAACCCTCGTCAAGCCTTTTTTGATCTAAGAAGTGTGCAATAAATCCTACAGACCTTGAGAGTACAAAGAGTGCATTGAAAAATTCAGCTTGAATAAGTTCCCACAATTGCTCGTCAGAATATCCTTCTTTTTCTGAAAGGTAGTCAAGTAATACTGCAGCGATACTACCATCTATATTTAGGATCAAATTTCCCTTCTTTTCAGTCGTTATCTTTTCGACTTCCATCGCAAAATTGCTAAACCTCTTCTTCTCTAATCTATTTGCGTATTCCTTGATTTCACCGACTCTGGGGTCTGGCATATCTACTCTATATTTTTTGTGCCCAATCCCCTGTATGTAAACTTTCTTGCTTGCTGACTCCTCAACAAAAGTGCTTGCACTTTTCCCATCAACAACGCCAGAGAACCAGTTGCGTGCTGCTTCATTTAAAGCTCCTCCAAATCGTGGACCAATGGTAAGTAACCCTGTTGAAAGAGAGGAAACCAGATCCCGTCCTGCACGGGCGGACACTATCGTATTTAATGCTCCTGAAACATAAGGCCCGTGATCAACAGATACTCGAAGGATAAAATCCACAAACTCTTCGGTATCAGGCGACTGGATCTTTTTGCCTAAAAATAGAGAAGCAGCAATCTTGGCAAATGAATTTTCTTTTGCAAAAGAGAGTAGATCCTCACCCAAAATTTTGACGTCTCCATCAACATCTTTTGAGATACTTGATGAAATGAGTGCATGTTTTCTATCATCCATATTCTCAATTGTATCATTCGGACTTTCAAAACCAAAATCATCCAAAGCCCCAATCAACTGTACAAATTCTGAGAAAGTCTCTGGAACTTTTGCACCCGCTTTTTTGAGAGCTTCACGCTTTGCTTTTGCCGATTCTTCATTTTTTTCGGCCATTGCTTTTGCGTGTCCAAATTGTGGAGGAGTCTCGAAAAGATCAGAGATCGTACCTGCAACATAACAGATAACTGGTTTTGTAATATGCCCTACTTCTAAAAGCTTTGCCAATTTATATTCATCTTCCCCACCCAATTCCCCGTAATACACGATAGCTTTTGTTTCCTCATCCTTCTGCGCGACCATAAGTGCATCGACCGGCTCTAGTAATGGAAATCTGTCACCACCAAAAGAAAGTGAAAAGCTAACTTTATTGTGCGTGCTGTTAACGACATTTATTATTTCGTTTACCATGCCTCCTGATGCAGACAATACACAAACTCCACCTTTTGAGAGTAAACCGGATGAAGTAATTTGTTTTGTCGATACCCCACCAATTGCTCCTAGCTTTAACACACCTGGGACAACAAGACCCACGCTTGAAGGACCAATCAAGGTTACATTTTTGCTTTTAGCATATTCAAAAAGGTCAATAGAATGCTTTTCAGGAACGCCTTCTGCAAAAATTGTTCCAATTTTCATATTCGGAAAGGTGTCAATAGCCTCAACCATAGAGGTTAATGCTCTTCTTCCTGAGCTTACATTAAGAACTGTGTTAACATCCTTTTTCACGTTTTCAGGAATACCAGACAGAGTAGAGTAGACCGGTAAAAGCACTTCTCTCCTTCCAAAGAAAAACCTTACAAATTTTCGTCCTGTTGCCACGATTCCGACGATAGAAGGAGTGGTGTGCCCTATCAAAAAATCATAATCAAGCATGGATTGGATTATTCCCGGATGATTACCTATTACTATTATTTTTGTCTGTGTTTTTCTTAAAAGTTCAATATCCATACTATGAAATGTGCTTTATTGCTGGCTCTACTATGTCTGTCAACACTAATTCCGGTCCGTGAATTTCACCTAACAACTCTTCTTTCTCTAAAAAGGTCTTCATCATAGATAACCCCTCTTCTTGATGAGGCCCTCCGCGCCTCACAAAAATTTTCACATTTTGGGCTCTTAATTTTTCAGAAACCTCACCTAGCGCTTTTATTATTCCCTTGAAAGTGATCCTTACATCCGTAAAATTGGCAACTCCTCCGGAGATTATTATCGATTTATTATGGGATGTAGAACGGAGTAGAGTAGTCAAGATTTGTTTGACGTATAAATAAGTCTCCTCCTCAGTTGGACTTCCACTGTATTCACCATAGTTTGCCAATTCTTTCCCTTTACCTTTTTGGTATATCTCATCAGCGGTAACAAGTGAGGCTCCCCCACCCGACAGCAAAACAAAAATAGAGCCGTTGGGATTTATGAGTTGAAAACTTAACGCTGCCGGAGTTGTTTCCTTTAATTCTTCTATCGCTTTTTCCTCTTCGGTTTTTTGGACCCTTCCACCCTCGCGAAAATCACTTTTGCTCCAAGCCCCATTTACAAAAAATGATGCCTCACTGTCTACCTCAACTGCTGCATCAAGGAAAAAATATTTTTCTCCCTGACTTACAAGCGGATTTATCTCGAGAAATGAAAAATAGTAGTTATCAAATGCTGTGATTATACTTTCTAAAACTTCAACAGAAACCTGAAGAGTCCTTGCAATGTCTTCATACTGAGCATAATCTGTCAGAACTGCAGTCATTATAGAATCTTTATTCTCTTCGATATCAATTCCACCCATTGTCGAATAATGAACCTTTTTGCCTTCCCTCACCCTTTCGATAGCGAGATAAAACTCATCATTACTTTCGTGTTCTAAAAATTCTTCCAATATGAAATACGAAAATCCCTTTTCTTTCAATTTTCCAATCTCTTCCTTAACGTTTTCTTTCGTTACACCTAGTGATAAAAGCCCTTTTTTCTTTCTTTGCTTGACCCCCTGATCAACTTTCAGGACATATTTCTTGCCATCCTCCATCTGCGATAGAAGTTTTTCGAAATACTCTCTTGTTGTGTCAATTGAAATACCACTGTAGGGAACTTCTAAAAAGTCGAAGAGGATTTTCTTTGCACGAAACTCTGAAATTTTCTTTCTCGCCATGTAAATATTTTAACAGAAATTAACTACTTAATACTTTATTCTAAACTGAGGAGACTATTATTCTTCCTTTGGTACGAAGTTACTCTTTGCTTTGATTTG
>CAZAJO010000004.1:0-93083 GCA_964485575.1 uncultured Gammaproteobacteria bacterium
AGAAAAAATGAGATGAGCTCAGACTTTAAGAATCTACTCCACAGAATCGGAAGAGATGAAAATGGGCAGACTGTGGCTGAAACAGTTGCTGAAGAGGAGAAAAACGAATCAAAAGAAGAAGATGAACCAGTAGTAGTTGAGGAAACAATTACAGTTACCGAAGAAGTTATAGTAAAGGAGCCTCAAAATGACGAGCAGGAAGCAAGCCAACCTGTTCAGTCAGAAGAAGTCCATGAACAAACACAAGATGAACAAGAAAAAGAAGAAATGGAAGTAAAGACTAGCAACGAAGAAACAGAAAGCACTGAACCAAAAGACGAAGAGAATAAAGAAGAAGAAAACCCAGAAAAAAAGAAAAAAGGCATAGGCCGCTTCTTCGGCTTCTAACCCCCAATTAGGATATCCCCCGGGCACAAGGCCCGGGAGAAGATTTCCTTGCGAGAGATGTTACCCAAAAACCCTCCTTTCAGGGAGGAATACCAGACGAATGAACTCCGCATTCCCGCGGTAAGGCAGTGTCGCCTTACCACAGCGGTTATGCCAAGAAACAAGCTCTGGTGCTCCTTCGAGGTAGATGCCGATCCGGCGGGCATAAGCCCGAGGTATCCGGCGGTCCGGGAAGTAGGCCGAGGACGCGACTTCGCAGACCCTCCCATCAGCCATCCTGGTCTTCATGCGGATACCTACTGCCCCTTTGGCAATAGTCCTCCCGTTTTTGGGGAGGGCACCGTTCAGCTGATGGTTGGCCGAGTTGAAACGCCTGATGTAGGCGACTATCATCTCGTCGAAGACGTTGAGGGTTAGAATCGTATCCAATGGATTGCTCCCTTTCTCCGCTTTCGCGGGCTAGGCCCTTTCGGGCTTAACGGACATGACGTACGTCGAAAGATCGGCGTACTCATGCATCACCGAAATGTTGTAGGCCTTTGTGGCCACGCTGACGTAGTCAGCAATCGCCAGTTTGACCTGTTCTACAGACTCATATTGTCCCGACGGTAGTCGAATGACACTGAGCCAGTAATCCGGTGTTGTGAACCGCTCACGCGTAGGAGCTGTCCCCTTGATGATGACGGAGAGTTCGACTGTGTAAGTCTTACTCTGGACCGTGATCGGGAAGGAAACAACTTTCCGTTTTGTTCGGACTTTCATCCAGTTGATTCCCAAATGTGTAAGCCCTAATGCAGCGACTACACATAGGATTGATCCGAGAATGCTAACTACGAATGAGAAAGACAACGCTGCAGTACACCCAAGGACAAATCCAAGGGAAGGAATAGCAGCAAACAAAAACCGGCGCATTTCCACTTTTTCCCCCTGTTCTTTCATTTCCGGAGGCTATATAACCTCAAGAAAAGAAAGAACAGAAAGAACTCTCTCACAAGATTTCAATGTGCTAAAACTCCATAAAGAAAGCTAATTTCTTCACTTCATTTGAGTTGGATGATTATATCATTGGGAATTGCTATTGGATACTGGTATGTAGGTATGTGGGGTATACCCGACCCTGGGTGGGTCGGGTATTGGTGCTCCGGGGATACCGGAACGATTGCAAGAGATGGCTCTGAGCCTACTCATGGATGCTTGGGCCACTGGCACGCTCCCAATCTATAAATTCCGCCTTCTTGAAGAAGAGCGGGATCTCACGGGCAGCTGCCTGAGGGCTGTCACTAGCGTGCGCTACATTGAGCGCAACACTTTGTGCGAAGTCCCCGCGGATAGTACCCGTTGGCGGGTCGTGAGCCGATCCGAGCAACGCCCGGACAGCACTGACGGCGTTATCGCCCTCAATCACGAAGGCCATGATGGGTCCTGAGGTGACGTGCGTCACCAATCCATCGAAAAATGGCTTCCCTTTGTGTTCGGAGTAATGCTTCATCGCTTGCTTGAGGGTCAGCCTCATGAGCTTCGTAGCTATGAACCTGAGACCCTTTCTCTCAAGACGGAAGATGCACTCACCGATCAGTTCCCTCGCCATGCCATCAGGTTTGACGAAGAAAAGTGTCCGTTCAACGGCCATCGTTCGCGTCCCTCCTTGGGATGCGACCTCTATCCGGAGCGATCCAGAATGAGGCACTGGCGGGCGCGACCTAATCGGTCTTGCCCAGTAAATTGATCCTCACGGACCTTTCGGTTACCTTCCTGGTGCAGCTGGCGGTTGTGCCACCAATACTCCAAGAGGTCTTGGTGATCGACGGGGTTGGCGGGTTGTACCCTATGGATGACGGGTTTCATTCTAGTCCTCCCAAGACTTGACATACGTCACCTGTAAATAAGTGTGCAGGCAACAACCACTCTACTAGCTATATTAACTATTAGCTATTAGAAAGATTGTTGCCTGCAAAAGTAAATTCTCTTGCAATTTATCAATGTACTTCCTAAGCGCATTAAAGCAAGCTATTGCCTCACTTTACTTAAGAAAGGTTATGATTATAGCAATAAATTGGGGGTAAATCAAATATTATAGGTTTATAAAAAGTGGGTTGCCCCGCTCCCCGGTTGGGGAGCGGAACGTTACCTGCGAAAGATTACATCTTGATAGCCTCCTCGGCTTGTGGACCGATGGTGAGTTCTTGGTAGAGGAACTTGGGTTCAAGTTCCCCCAGTTCGACCTTGTCTTTCCAGTAGTACCCGTACCCGCCTTTGTCCGAAGTGACGCCTGTCACTCGTACTTCGACGGGAGGGATACCTGCTTCGATCTGGGCGTCGGTCTGCTTCTTGTAGTAGACCAACACCCGCCGACGGTTGGCAAAGTCCTCTGGAGACCACCATCCATAACGCTTGTCGCCGATAGTGTCGGCTGGATTTGATGCCACTGGACCTCTCCTTTCTGCGCCCCTAGCGCGTTTCGTGCCACCAGATGCAGGCGAGGACGGCGACGATCGCAAGTTGGACCGCCATCCTGATGATGAAATACCAGGATGCGTGGATCAGCTTTTTGCGGTCAGGTGCCGTCGGTGCATTTACCGCATTGTTGAGGCGGTCGTACGTGAAAGCCGCGGCTTCGATGACCGAAACCGCGATGACGAGGATGGCAACCTCTAGTGCCATATTCATGACATGACCTCCATGCCCGTAGGGCTGAATTGTGACGTTGTCCGTTAGGACCCAGTGTTAGCCATGAAACGGCTCGTTGCCTCCGAAGATGTTGCGGAAGAAGGAGCGCATACGGCTCATAATTCCACGGTTCTCGTCTTTGTCGTAGGACTTGACGAGATCGTCTCCGGTGATTGCGTTCAGACGTTTGTTGCAGTAGTGCGTGCACCTCAAAAGATGCAATTTGACTCTGCGACCTTCGACTGAACTTGGGTTGATTTCACCTTTCCAGATACCTTCCAACGTTTCCGTCGTTAGGTGTCCATCTCTCTGGAAAAGTTCTCCTTTGATTGCCACTTGTGCCCTCCCAGGCTTTTTGGAATGCGGGGTTTGTTTAGTGCCTCCCCAACTACTAACTAAAAGCTAATAATCATGGCGGCACTAACAAACTTTAAGTAAATCTTTCGCAAGTTTTTAAAGTGCTGTTATATCTTTCCCCACGACAGCAAATGCCGTGATTAGAGATAAAACGTAGGATGGATTATATCAAGTTCTGGAGTTCAAATCAAATATTATGGGATGAGGCCCCGCAGTAAATGCGGGGCCCGAATCCGGGATTGGTTTAGGCTCGGGTGATGACTGACTCGATGACGGCCCTCCAGACGGAAGGGGTGTAGAGATCCCGATCGGGATGCCCTACGTGAGGAAACCCTGTGAGCCTCGCGACCCAGGAGTAGATGTAGCAGATCTTGCTTCTCGCATCCTTGGTTTGAAGCTCGCCGAGGATTCCCTCACCCTCTGGCCTTGTCACCACAAATCTCCACCACCCGCAATCAAGCGGATATTGTGGAGCCTCATGTGGCGACTCGATCCTCAGCTCCGTGTCCGGAGCTAGATGAATTATCTGTGACATGCAGTCCTCCTCAGGAAGTTTTCTTAGCTCGAATGAATACGCGTGTTCCGATGGGCTCGTAGTTAGATAGACCTGCTCGTTGCGCAGCTGCGTCGACGGCATTGTCGTGGTGACGGGCGAAATTCCATGCGACTGCGTAGAGCTTACCCTCGTACCACTTGAGCCATGCAACCAGCACTTCGCGGGGCGAAGGATGCCGGAAGTAAGCCGTCTCTTCGACGACTGTACCCTTCGTGGCACTGAGAACCAAGCGTCCACTAGGAAGCTCGGCAATCGGCCGGAAAGTTCTCTCAGGCACAATCACTCTTGCACCCTCTGGGGTCCGTGCTAGGACTCCTCCCTTGCGGGAGCTGTGGACTGTAACCCTTTCGACGAAAACCATGTTCTTTCTCCCATTCTTTCTCCGCGTTATGCGGGCTAGGTGAGCTTGACGGTGCCGAGTCCTTCGCTTATCTCGTGGAGCTCCTGCCAAACAGCAGGATTGTTCTCACGAGTCACAGTGTGACCTGTAAGGCTCGTGATCCAAGAGGCGATGAACTCGAACCGATTTCCGGCGTTCTTGATCCGAAGCTCACAGAGGAGCTCAGGATCGTCCTCAACTGTGCCGAGCTTAAAGCTCCACCAACCACTGTCAAGCGGATACTGGGGAGCCACAAGCGGCGACACGATGGTGAGAAGATTGCCCTCGGGTAGATAGATAGGCTGCGCCATTGCTTTCTCCTTAGGGTCGTTAGCCGGCGGCAACCATCATTTCGCCTGACTGGGCGGACTCCACCTGAAGCAGTGGAAAGCCGCGCCTTTTGGCGATGCGGTTGTAGTCGGTGAGGAAATTCCACTGGGACGCATAAATGCGCCCGTTAGGTCCCACCTCGAGGTTGGCGACAAGGATGTCGCTCTCCGGGGTGGGCATGCGGAAATGATTCTTCCGTTGGCCGTTGAGCTTCACGGTGTGACGCTCTTGAAAAACGAGTTGTCCTTCCCCTGGATGGAGAGGACGGAAGAGCTCTTCGCAGACGTAGACCTTCTCGTGGCCGTCGGTTGTACCGATACCATAGGTGGTCCACTCTGTGACTTTGACCAGTACCAAGCTAGACATGCGATTTCTCTGGGGCCTAATATTGTTATACCCCACACCAAAAGCCATTACTGACTTGCAATGCGGGGCCAACAATATACCCTTTAATTTTTAAACCAATCTCGAATTATTAAAGTACTTGTTCTGAACCTGTGACAAAACAGCTAGTGTTTTATTTGAGTTCAAAACAAGCAGAAATTGTATCAAATTTTTGGAAAGAAGTCAAGACTATGGGATAATTTATTTTGTACGTTTTTCCAGATCTCTTTGTGCATATATATCGGTCTCTATATCTGAAGGTTGTAGTGCTGAAATTGGGAAAGCCTCATTTCTGACTAGATTTCTTATTATATTCCTATATGTGTAGTTTCCTCTGCTTAGCTTCAAAATTTCAACCAATACCTCCTGTTCTGTATGAGTATGCGAAGAAAGGGCAAACATTGTCATCCATTTGCGGTAGCTTTTAAGCTCACCCGCAGCAAATTCATAAATCCAACTGAGCTCAGATGAACTAGCCTGGGGGTCAACAGACACTTCAAGCCCTTGTACTAACTCCCTTGGCAATACATTTTGAGTAAGATTTTGTACCAATGGGACCAATTCACCATCAAACCATTGTGCTACTCTTAGCCTTGATTCATCCCACTGGTCTGAGGCTGTATCTCCTTTTTTAAGCAAGCGTTGAATAACATCAATATGCTCTGGTAATTCAGGGCTCACAACACCACTCTCTGCTAACTCTCTAACTGTGTTGTTTGTGTCAGGAATCACATGTAACTCGGGAAAAATTTCTTTGTATGACCAAACCAATCGAGATATTGTCCTCTTGCTTCCAGCCTTACGCTTTGCCCCTTCATATTCACCACCTTCTGCACTCTCATACCTTCTTCGAGTTATTGCCTCTTCCATCGTCAAATAATACAGATAGTCATGAGTTCTTTCAGTGTCTAATTTAGTCTTTTGTTCTTCAAAAATCCTTATTGGAGTCTCTTCTCCTACGCTTAATGCAACAGCGTCTCTCAATGAAGATGTTCCCCGAAGACACCCGTCAAAATATTCATATAAGTGTTCTAATGGGATAAAACCATATGCTATTTGAGTTCCTTCAAAAGTTGTGGGAAGATCTTTTTCTTTATATCCCCCACCAGTGTTATATGCCGAAACATCGATGTCTCCATACGGACTATCTCCCCTGACAAATGAACCTCTGACGTATAGGTTGTCTCCTTGGGGATTCGGAAATAGTGTTCTTAGTCTATCTATTTGACCTGTCACTTCAGATCTTTTTTCTGAATATTTTTGAGCTAACTCGCCTTGACTTACCGGATATTCTAACATGAGGGGATTATATGGCTGGGGGAAAGATAAATCAAACTTGGAGCCAATGGTGGGACTTGAACCCACGACTTGCTCTTTACGAAAGAGCTACTCTACCACTGAGTTACATTGGCATACTTGGCTCAAAATCAGCTTTGCTGAAGCGCAAGGTTACTCTACTTTTTTGCTTGCAAAAAAGCAAGCTTCGCTTACCGCTGAGAAAACTCAATTTGCTTTGCAAATTGTAAAGCGGCTTATTTTTTAGCTTCCTTTCGACTTTCAATGTTTCACAGGCCCAAAAAATATCAAAACATTCCCTATTTTTCACGGAAAGACAGTCTAATTGGATTATTATATCGTAAATTTACCCATTCTGGGCTATATGCTTTCGAAACTATATCATTAGTGTATCAAAATGCATCATTCGAGCTCATTTTTCCAATAAAAAACCACTCAATAAAGTGGCTACAAGGAACAAGATAATGAATATATTCTGCTCCTAAGCAAAGCTTGGGAGCGTTTGATAAAGCACGCTCCTAAGTGAATGGAAAATAGCGATTCCCCGAAACATTAAGCGGGTTAGACTCAGTTGTAACCCTAGAGCTACAACAATTTGCCCTGTTTGTTCCAAATAAATGGAGCATACCCTGTTTCGAAACTTGTAGAGGAAAACATTACCATTTTCCAAACTACACCTAAGAGCTTATTGCTCTTTACTCCGCTTTCGCTTTGTATAAGAGCATATAAAGTATATCGCGATAGATTTTGATGTCAATATAGGAATGATAATAATACTATGAGTAAATTAATACTACAAATTAGCTGTTTGTATTATCAAATCTAACAACTTGAGCTTATACCCTACTCCTTTATTCCTAATTCCTTATTCCTTATAATAAATCCATGGATCTTATTCATGTCATTATTCTCGCAATCGTTGAAGGGGTAACTGAATTTCTCCCAATCTCATCCACCGCACATCTGATACTTACATCCCACATACTTTCAATACCAACTTCTGAATTTCTGTCTACTTTTGAGATTGCCATCCAAATCGGGGCTATTGCCGCAGTTGCTGTTGTCTACTACAGAAAAATGCTTAAAAATAAGGCTTTGTTTTATAAAGCGTGTATCGGTTTTATACCTACAGGGATCCTAGGATTTCTATTTTATAAAGATATCAAATTACTACTTAGCAACTCATTTATACCTGTGGCTGCTCTCTTTCTGGGAGGCATCGCAATAATTGGGATTGAGCTATACTTCAAATCAGTAGATAAGAGAAACAAAACAGCAGGTAATAGATTGAAAACGTTAGATAAATTGAGCTATAAAGATGCTTTGATCATAGGATTAATACAGTCTATTTCTATGATTCCTGGAGTCAGTCGTTCTGCCGCTTCCATCTTTGGATCAATGGCATTAAGATTCGACAGAGAATCAGCTGTTGAATTTGCCTTCTTATTAGCAATACCTACCATGATTATCGCAACTGGCGTTGATGTTATTAAGTCTGCCAACTCTTTCACTTCTGTACAGGCTTTTGATCTTATTGTTGGTATTTTGATATCTTTTGTTGTAGCTTTACTCGTCATCAAGTGGTTGCTTAAATACGTTCAGAAAAATAGTTTCGTTGGATTTGGGATATATCGAATAGTACTTTCAATAGCTTACTACCTCATTTTCCTAAGATAGGAATGAGGGCCCGCCGTAAAGACGGGCCCAAAGTTTCGAACGTGCTGTCAGGAGGCTTGGGGGAGACGTCCTCCCCATGCTCGCAGCTGAGTGACGCGCTCTTCCGGAGTTGGCCATTGGGAGGCCAGCTTGACCTCTTGAACGACTAACCGTGCGAACAGGTAGACTGCGTACTCGTCCCTGACCTCGTTGAGGCCAGAGCCGCCGAAGGGGACACCCTCGAGGTACGCTCCCCCGTACCATCCGATCCTCCCTACCCGGAGACATGCAGGCCTATTGGCCCACACCCTGGAAAGGGTTTCCCTGTGGTAGAGAGCTTCAAGCGCCTTCAGGCGCGCGTTCTCGATGAACTTAGGGAGGTCGGCCGACTCGCCGACGTGGTCTTCCCAGAGGAGGACGGTCGACCAGGTCGGATCGTGCATGATGCCGGCCTCGACTTGCTCATAGGTGAGCGTCGGGTTGAGGACGGCAAAAGCAAGCGCTTCCTTGTTGTCCTGCTTGAGAATAGCCTCGAAGGACTCCCTCAAAGTGTCAAAGACCCGCTCGCAGAGCTCGCGGGTCAAAAAGTACGACTGACTCGACATGGACCTGTTCCTTTCTTTCTGGTGTCGCCTAGATGGCGACTATTTTCGGTGCCAGGCCGCGGCCTTGCTTTGATGTCCTGATCTTCGGGTCGCGGAAAAAACACTCGCTTCCCGAATTAAGGTCTCTGAGACCGAGCGCTGCACATGGCGTATAGTACGCCCCGCGTTGTTCTTCCGGTAGAAGCCGGATCGTTGTGACCTCGCGGTTCTTGACGATCGGCCCCTCCCTTGGGTCGGTGTTGGTTGTCCAGGCAAGCGTGACGATGAGCTCGCGCCCATCAAAGCTTACCTGATAGATCTCACCCCACAGATCGCCCTCGCTCTTGGCGCGGACCATATGGAGATGCATGCCCGGAAGATCCGGGCAAATGACGACTTCCCCCCAGGGTTTCAGAGCTGACAAGTAAGTCCTCCCGTTTTACCCCGCCTGAAAAGATATGAGCATAACTCACACCCTTACAGACAGGGCAAAACAATTAAATTGCACGTTCTGTTAAAGAGCAAAACGTATTTCAGGCAAGCTAAAGCCTAAGACGTTGAACTGTGAATTATATCAGAATTTGAGGGAAAATGAAAACTATGAGATAAAAAAACTACATTCCTGTCTTTGGGTATATTAAGGAATGCAAGCTTTGCTTACATTCCTTTTTGCTGGATTCCCAGCAAATATAATACGGCTTCTTTCTTATAACGGCGGTCGCCTCGTGAATTTATTCTGATTGCTGGTAATTTGCCTCTTTTGCCCCATCTTTTGATCGTAAGTGGACTAACACGAAGGAGTTCTGCTACTTCTCTTACTGTAAGTAGATCTGGAAGATTCTCTATTGATATATTTTGATTAGCCATTTTCTGCCCTATATTAATGCTTTCACTATCAAATCTATATTCAGAGTACCAAAGCCTATCACACCTTGTCAATAGGGTAATTGGAGGAAAAAATATATTGAGGTAAAATTTGCATTTCAAGGAATGCGCGTATAAATTTTGCGGATGAAGTGAAGACGGGGGATTCCTCGCAAACTTGTCGAGGAGGGGGTGAAATCACACACTTCACGAAGTAGCAAAATTAGCGACCCTTGACATGCAAAGAGTCTTTGGTTCTTTCGTCGGCACGAAAGAACAATGTAAAAAAGGTCAATTCTCCTCTGGATCCCGGGTCAAGCCCGGGATGACGTTGTCAATTTTTCTTTCAAAACTTTCCCAACAAAAACGGGAAGCGCCATTTGCCTCTTTGCCCTCCATGGTTGGCGAACGAGTCTAAATGCCCATTCCATTCCCATGTCCCTAACAATTTTTGGAGCCCTTGGAACTTTTCCAGAAATATAATCAAATGCCCCTCCTACTCCCATAGCTACCGTTACTTTTATATGGGAAAGATTTTTGGCTATCCATCTTTCTTGTTTTGGAAAACCATATGCTACAAAAAGTATATCAATATGCGGGACAAAACCGATGGGAAATTCTTCCGCAGTCAGTACAATTCTAAGGCCTGGGTACTTTTTTACTAAGCACTCTGCTGTCCTTTCTGCTACCCCATCCCTACCACCCAATAATCCTATGGATAAGGCCCGTTTTGATGCTTCATGGCATAGCTCAAGCATCAGGTCTACTCCTGTTATACGTGTCTTTACATCCTTTTTTAAGAATTTGCCAGCCATAAGCACACCTATTCCATCAGGGATGCTTACCTCTGCCTTGTTGAGAATGTCTTGATACTCTTTTGAGGCTGATGCAAAAGTGATGATTTCGGGGTTTGGTGTCACAATATAGTACTTTTTATCTCTATTTTCGAGGGATTTTACTATATACTCTAAGATCTGGCTTCTTGATGCTGTTGTAACGGACGTTCCTAGTATTTTTATGGAAGGCAATTCTATATTCATACTATATACTTTTTGTTATTTATTATTAATTATTTAATATTTGCTAGTTGAACAACTTTTTACTACTGGTAATTTTACTTTATTTAGGTTAAATCTCATTGATATCAACTAAACCCTAGACCCTGTATCCTAAACCCTTTTAAATCTTACTATACGATATGCTTATTTATATCACTAATACAATTTCGTGAAAACATTTCTACTCTTTGATATGTTTCACAATACTATAGTATTAATTTGTTAAAAAGTTTACGTGTTAAAAAGTTTCTGATTCTTTAACCCATTAACCCGCAACCCGTTAACTCGGAACTAATCTAGTATTCATTTCTGTTTATAGATTTTTTGTATAACTCTAAATTCTCTAAGGCAACTCCGGTTCCCCTTACTACACAGTATAAAGGATCCTCGGCAATGTATGCAGGAACTCCGGTTTCACGGGTTATATATTTATCAAGATTGCGTAGAAGTGTCGTTCCACCAGACAACACTATTCCTTTATCAATGATGTCAGATGCTAACTCGGGGGGTGTCATTTCAAAAGTTTCTCGGATTGCACCAACCATCGCCTTGATGACTGGCTGTATGGCTTCATTGACTTCGAACTCCGTCACCTCGGCAGAACGAGGTAACCCTGTCACACTATCTCTTCCCTTGACCTCCATCTTTTTTGTCGAAGTTGAAGCAGGGATAGCATTTGCCATCGTAACTTTTATCTCTTCAGCAGTCTGCTCTCCTACCATCAGATTGAATTTGCGCTTGATGTACGCTCCTATCGACTCTTCAAGCTTATCTCCAGCCACCCGGATAGACTTGTGCACTACGATTCCTCCTAAAGAGATAACAGCAACATCCGTTGTTCCTCCACCCGCATCAAGGATCATATGTCCATTTGGCTGAGCTATCGGGATTTTGGCCCCAATAGCAGCCGCCAATGGCTCTTCTATGAGGTAGACTGATCGTGCGCCGGCTGCCATAGTAGCATCAAGCACCGCTCTTTTCTCAACCTGAGTGATGCCTGAGGGGATACATACCATTACCTCTGGCTTGATAAATCTACTTTTGCCTGTAACTTTTTCTATAAAATAAGCAAGCATAGCCTCAGTTATAACATAATCAGCTATGACTCCGTCTTTAAGAGGACGTGTTGCTACGATATTTCCAGGAGTTCTTCCCAACATCTCTTTTGCCTCAGATCCGACTGCAACAACTTTATTGTCATCTGCCCTGACTGCAACGACGGTTGGCTCGTTAAGTACTATTCCACGACCGGCAACGTACACAAGAGTATTTGCTGTACCAAGGTCTATTCCGATGCGTTTGTTAAAAATGTTCATAATAACTATATCTTAATATGGGATTTCTATATCATTTCTGGCTGCTATATTTACTATATCATCTTAACTAAATTAAATCGATAGGTGCATGTTGCGCTCAACCTAAAAAGTGTATACTATTGGTAATACATGCCTAAAAAAACCCTTTTTACAACCATCGTGGTTCTTCTCCTTGTAAGCGTCATTGCCTATGCCTTTATACTTTATGGAAAAGGATACCGTCTCAATTTTTCAGGTAAGGGAAGTAAGATTTTGGCCGGAACTGGCCTTCTAGTTCTGACAAGTACACCCAATGGTGCTCGTGCTTATATCAATGACAATTTGACAACGGCAACTGACGACACCATAAATCTTCCTCCGGGAGAATATGATGTCAAAATTGAGAAAGATGGATACTACCCATGGAAAAAACATATCTTACTAAAAAATGAAGCTGTAACAAAAACAGACGCTGTCCTTTTCCCCGTAGCACCAAAGCTCGAAGGAGCAACCGTTCTTGGAGCTGAAAATCCAGTTGTTGATCCCACAGGTGGACTTATTGCCTACGAGGTCTCCTCCTCTTCTGCTGAAAATAATGGTCTCTACATCCTTAATTTAGGCAAAGGATCTATTCTCCCTTTTGGAAGTTCTCCTCGCCTTATTGCTTCAGATAAATTCGATAATTTCTCAAAGGCTAGGATCGAATTCTCGCCCGATGGACAACAGCTGTTAGCGTCAATATCTACCCCCTCACAGGATAGGATTTATCTTTTGAAAACCGATACTCTAAATGTAGAACCTCAAAATGTTACGTTTACCGTTGAGCAAGTCCGTAAACAATGGTCTGCTCTCAAAGTACAGTTGGATCAAAAATTTGCCCTAACTCTTCCATCTGCTTCCCGCAAATTTATACTGGATAACTTTGAAAAGGTTCAGCTTTCAGCTGAGGGGGATAAATTGCTTTACATTGCTTCACAAAGCGCAACCATGCCTCATTTCATAAAACCATCTCTCCCATCAACTAATTCGACCCCCGAAACGAGAAACATCGTAAAAGGAGCTGCATACGTATACCAAATAAAAGAAGACAAGAACTACCTTCTTTACCAACCTACTGATGGAGAAGTATTACCTAATTTTATCTGGCATCCATCCTCTGCACACGTCGTATTCATACAGAACAAGAGAATATTTGCGATGGAATATGATGGGGGGAATAAGACTACTTTGTACGCTGGACCATTTGATCCTACTTTTCTATATGCATGGCCTGATGGATCAGGACTTATCATTCTTACTAATTTCAATGATGAAACAGTCCCAGCCAACCTCTACCGTATTGGCCTGAGGTAAGTGGACTAAGGGGCGCAAAGCAAGCTTCACGCCCCGGTCAGGTCGTTAACGACGACTAGCCGATCGGAGCTTGCGCTCCTCCGGCTCAGTTCCATTGATCCAGAACATCCTGTCCGACTGCCTCTTGTTGTAGAGGCGTCTTTCGTAGGTAAATCCCCACAGCTGACTCGTCGTTGTGACGAGAAAGACTGCAATCCCCACAAGGGGGTGGGTCTTTACCCAAGCAATGGCACTTGGGGCAATTACGCCACCAAGAAATGCCAAGACGCCTGCGAGCTGTCGGACCGATACGTTCCGCCACCAGTAGAAGTAGCTACCGATGGACATGGAAAGGAGAACCCCTGCTGACGCAATGACTGCGAATAGCAGAAACCACTCCCCATTGTTCATTTACACTCCTCCTTGACATTCACGGTGAGCGGGATCGTTCCCACGTAGATGGCCGCGTGGCCCTTGTACGCAGGAATGCTGTCGATATGAGCGCGTGCCGCCTCTGCGGCCACACACTTGAGCTGATCACTCGTGATGGTGACTTTCGGGTCTAACTGGTAGACTTTCTCGTCGCCCCACGCAAATGAAGCTTCGATCTGGCTCTGGGGAACCGCGGTGGTCTTGTCGACGCATGCAACGTAGAGGAGGCCATAGACCTCAACTTCCTTGTTGGTATCATCGGAAACCTTGACCGTTTGGTTGTACTGCAGCCGGATAGGCGACGGGGTCGCCATTCGGCAGTTTTGAGGAACATCCCCGAATGTGAGGACGACCTCTTTGTGGTTGCTTCTGACCTGCAATACCGCGAGACTGATCATCCCGAGGAAAACTGCGAGAGCGAAAGCAGAGATATAGATGCGGGGTCCAAAAGACATGGTGGTTCCTCCCATAGAACCGCTAGGCAGAGCTTTGGGCTCTGCGATTCGTTAACTGACCTGTTGTTAATGTACGAAGACGCATTTTCGCGTCTCTGATATGCATTTACATCAGGCCGCGCAATGCGCCAAGACAGGTATTATAGCAAAAAAAGCAACCAAAATCAAAAACTATGGGACTAAATTCTTTGCATTTAAGTCACATAATAATTTTTTGAAGTAAAATTTTCACAGGATATTATCAGCTTCAAATTTGGCGCACTTGATACTTATTTCCAAATACTTGATACTTATGATATGCGGCTTCACAAACTTGCTTCAAAAAAATTAAAAAGCTTTCCTGTAATTATCGTTTTTGGATTGTTTTTTATACTTCTGATCAGCCAGGTCTTTGGTGCTACCCTATTTCCTCAGTTCTCACAATCAAAATCAACGGTCGTAACCGCTACCGTTGGTACCTTTCATCTGACTGTAAATGGATACCAATCCCCATATGCATCTATCATTTTAAAAACTCAAAATGGTGTATTTCTTGCATCAACAACTGCTGATGCAAATGGGTATTTTTCTATATCAAACATACTGATTAATAGTTCAGTTTTGACCTATTGTTTTCAAGCTGTCGATTTTAAAAGAATTGGCGAATCTGAAGCATGCATTACGTTAGAAGGTCCTATCAATTCAGACATCACAAAAAACGATATTTTTCTACCTCCGACAATCGGACTTTCGAAAAAACAGATTAATGCAGGTCAAGATGCAATCATTTACGGATACTCCATGCCTGGTGCAACTGTCTACTTATATATAGAAGGAGAGATAGTGACACTCACCGCTGATACAACGGGTTTTTACACTTATACCTATAAAAATGTTCCTGAGGGAATTTTCAGGATAACTACCTCAGCTGAGCTTAATGATAAAAAATCATTGGATCCTACAAATGAGGTTGTTCTTGAATCCTTGTCAGTAGGCCAACAAATAACAAATACAGGCAAAAAGGCAGTCGAAAAGGTCAAAAAGGTAGTCCCATTCAATCTTTTACCATTCTTACTGATCGCTCTGGGGTTTCTCGTAGCAATAGGTTTCTTGCTGTATAAGCTGAAATTGAGGATTTGGGTAATATTTATCGACTTTTTGAGGCGTAGGAAAAAGATGCATCACGACTGGTTCTTAGACAGATGGTAAACCTGCTTGTTGACATAGTCAAACTATTCTGTTTTTAATAGTAATGTACGTATTATAACAATATGGACTTATTGTATTCGTTTAGCTTCAAAAAAGGGCTTCTTGTTCTTTCTGTTTTGCTGTTTTTCCTTACTTTAACTACAAAACAAACACATGCCCTATCCTTCTCTTCAGCAAGCGCTACTCTTACGACATCACGTCCTTCGGCAGCAAGTCCTTTCAGCTCCTTGGGTTCAGTTAACGACAGTGTTTTAAATATCTTCAACAATGGATCCAGATATTTAGCCTCGGATTCTGCAAAAGTAGTAAGGACCGCCGGTACATCAAATACTGGTTTAAATGTAGCATCACAATCAGCTGATCTTCTCAAAGTATTTCTGACCAACTCGCTCACAACTCTTGCGGGTGCCGGAGCTGATATCCTCGTTGTTCCTGTAACTGCAATGCATCAGCTCGGATTTACTCCAAATTCTCCGATACCAAGTGGAGGAAAGATAATAATTACGTATCCTGGAACATTTAGTAATCTTGCATCTCCATCAGCTACTACTTTTGCATTCAATAACCTTGTGTCAGGAAATGTGAAATGCTTCCCTACAACAGCGTGTAGTGGCTCAATCACTATTTCATCAAGTGGTACACCAACTATTACTTTAGTCACGGGAGCCATACAATCAGCAGGTACTAATATACAAGTATTTATTGGTTGTTCGGCAATAACAGCTGGAGCATGTACGACTCAAATCCCTACGCTTATCAATCCGACAAAAACTAATTCAACTGCTGCTGGTGCTGACATATGGAGGGTAGGAATCGCCTCCACTGACGCGAGCAATAACCCAATAGATAACTCCACAATCGCCATAGGTACCATAGAGTCAGTGACTGTTAGAGCGACAATTGATCCTAGCCTTACTTTTATCATCAGTGGTATAACTGATGGACAAGCAGTTAATACGGGAAATGTAACAGGTTGTCTCCAGGTGGAAACAACAAATACTGGTATAACTTCAACAGCTACTGACGTTGGGCTTGGAAGCCTTGCAAGTGTGCCATCAGCGGGTACAAAACTTAACAATATTGCAGCTCAACTTTTGGACGTAAGAACAAATGGTGCAAATGGATATTCAATTACTGCTACGTCATCAGGGCCACTTATAAACCCGTCAACCGGATTTTTTGTAAATAGCAGTACTTCCCCACTCGTCTTCCCGGCAACAGGTCATTTCTTTGGACTCCACCCTTGTGGCGCTGATACCGATGTTCCACGATGGGCTCAAGGAGCAGGAACTACTCTTTGCAATACGTATGTTCCAGGTGCTAATCCGGTTTGTAAATACGCATGGCCTAATAATGCACCTATGCTTATCGCAAATAGATCAGCTGGTCCTATTGGAACTGGAGCATCATGTGCATCAGCTGGCTGCGGACTCACTTCGATATCCTATGCTGCGACCCAAGATGTATCTCTACCCCCTGGAATTTACCAATCAGTTATCACGTATGTAGCAACGCCTTCTTTTTAGCTTAAGCTAAAAAGAATAGTTAATATTAAATAGTTGGGAGTTAGTAAAGAATAGAAAGTGTTTGTTTGACCTATTGTAACTTCAAACATACTCTCTATAAACTAATAATTATGTCTACTGCTCGAAAGTGTAAAACAAAATACTTAGCAAAGTCAGCTATTCTTTATACTGCAATCAGTGCTGGTCTTATTTTGAGCGTAAAAATGATTTTTGCTCAAGAGGCTGTTCGCACCATCACTATCGTCCCACCAGCAAATGAATTCCAAGTTGATCCTGGAGATAAGACTGAAGGAACATTGAAGATAGTAAATGGCGGTACTACTCCTCTGACTTTTAAAGCCCAAGTAAAGGATTTTGTCGTTGAAGACTCAGTCGGAACTCCTCATATCCTTGCAGATGACGTGTTATCACAAAAATATTCTGCTGCCAACTGGGTAGCAATTTCTCCTGATACATTTACCGTTCCTGCTGGACAAACTCAAAAAATTAACTACTACCTGCAAGTACCACAAAACGCCAGACCAGGTGGACACTATGCGGCAATAGTTTATGAACCACAAGAAGTTCTGGGAGTACAAGGAACTGGAACCGGAGTCGAAACCCATGTCGGAACTCTTTTTTATGTCAGAGTGAATGGTGATATCGTTGAAAACGCAACTGTTAAGAAATTCCAACCAAAAAATAGCCTCGCAGAATACGGACCCATAACCATTGATACTCAAATCATCAACTATAGCGACTCTCACATCAGACCTCTTGGAACCGTAACCATTAAGAATTTATTTGGTCAAACGGTCGCAACACAAGCATTAGAAGAACATAACATCTTCCCTGAAGCAACCCGTGATTTCAGTAACACTCTTGGCAAAAAATTAATGTTTGGACCATATACTGCTGAACTGAAAGCAACATATGGAACTACAAACAACCTCACTCTTTTTGCTAGTGCCTCCTTTTTTGTCCTTCCATGGAAGATAGTAGCCGTTGTTATACTTGCCATCGTAGTTGCAGTATTACTATTTATCTACTTCAGAAAAAAGAGAAAGATGAATAAGACCACTCCGATTCAGCCTAACGCACCTCCAATGCCTCAAAATCCTCAGGTCTAGGTCTTCAAAAATCATTTGACTTTAGCTATCAGTTTTGTCTTAAATGGTATAGGATGAAATTTTCGGCAAAAGTCATTTTTGTCTTTATTTTATGTGGTTTTTATATAACCACAGGTCATGTCTATGCTGACGACCTATCAAATGCAAGCCTAACTCTTTCAACTTCCCGTCCTTCAGCTTCAAGTCCACTTTCTGCTGCGGCTACTTCTTCGGATGGGATAATCTCAATCTTCAATAATGGGTCCCGATATTTAGCTTCGGATTCGGCACGGATTATTCAGGGTTCAAGTGGTTTACAAATCGCCGGTGGCCTTCCTGTATCATCACAATCAGCCTCGCTTACCAGTGTCTATTTGGGCTCAAGCGTTGGAGCACCAGCTGGTGCCGGGTCTGATATCTTGCAAGTGCCGATAACTGCAATGCACACCCTTACTTTCACAACGATTAGTGCCATCCCTAACGGAGGGAAAATAATTATTACCTACCCTGGCTCGGGCAATAACTCAGCGTCCCCTTCTGCTACAACATTTGCTTTCAATGGTCTCCCAAACTCAACAGCAGCTGTAAAATCTACAAACGCCACGGACTGTAACACTGTCACAGTTAGTGCACCAACAATTACCTGCACAACAAGCGCAATTATTCCAGCTGCTACTCAGGTAAAGATATTTATCGGGTGCACTGCTGCAGGCGCCACATGCACCACCCAAGCTCCGTATCTTATAAATCCTACTAAAAGCAATCAATCTGCGGGAACTGCAGACTCATGGAGGATTCAGGTAAGTACGGCCGATGGCTCAAATAATGTCATAGATTCCCGTACCCTGGCTGTCGGAACGATCGAATCAGTTACTGTGCGTGCTAACGTCGACCCCTCACTCACTTTTACGATTGCTGGGGTAAATAATGGTGTTGCTGTCAACACTAACAATACAACCGGCTGTCTACAGACTGAGCTTACTAGTACTGGTATAAATGCAACGGCAACGGATGTTAATATGGGCACACTTGCAAACTCCCCCAGTGCAATCAATACAACAGTCAGTAACATTTCAGCTCAACTACTTACTGTTACCACAAACGGATCAACAGGATATGTCGTGACTGCAACATCCTCTGGACACCTAAGAAACCCTTCTACTGGGTTTTTCCTGACTGATGCAGCTACTCCACAGGCATTCCCTGCATCTGGAGCAAATTTTTACGGATTTCATGCGTGTGGACTTGATACTTATAATGCAGGTATTGGAACAACTTTCTGGAATTCAACAGCTTCAGACACTAATTGCAATACTTATATAACAGGGTCTGCTGGTAACATTTGTAAATATGGGTGGCCTACAACCTCTACTCCAATAAATATAGCATCGGATACAACAGGACCAATAGGAAATGCAATCGTTGCCGGAAGCGGTCTTACATCGGTAAGCTACGCTGCAGGTGCTGATCCAGCAGTACCACCAGGTCAATATACGACTGTTGTTACATACGTCGCAACTCCTTCATTCTAGCAACATTTCCACCTCAATCAGATAACTATAAGACTAGTTTTGTGATATAATCAACACCTCTTTCCTCGGAAAGGTGTACTATTGTTCTTTAAAATATCCTGAATTCCAATTGGGGCTTACAAGCCATACACAAGCGGAGCGCAAATCTCCACATGAATCATCCCGTGGGAGGGTTTGATGTTTTCTTTAAATCAGGCAAAAATGTCCGTTACACTTCTCCTCATCTTGGGGCTGTTGGTCGCAAGACCTACTCACTCCAAGGCTGCTGACGAGATGGACTCGACGGTCATGCCTGAGGCAAACATGTCCTACATCTCCGACTACCAAGTCGAGGTTAAGTCGATCGAAAACCAGATCTTCGCCCAGGAAGGGCCGAGTGACATCGGCCAGCCGTGGACCTTCGAAGACATGGTGCTTGGCTACCTTAAGGAAGGTGTCGGGCTTTTCTCAAACCAATGTATTGGCATGGTCGTCGAACTATATATATCGCCAACACCCTACCAATTCGACGCACCCGGCATGACAGCAGTCGCCGGAACTTTGCGTCTCACCAAAACCCGAGCCCAACTCGTTTTCTTTCCAGCGTTTTTCACGCTCACGGAGGATCTCGTTCGAAAGACTGTGATCCACGAGTTCGGACATGCCTGTGGTTTACCACACAATACCAACAAGGCGAGTATCATGTACCCTCTCATCGATAAGGTCGAGGGTAACGGAATCGCTGACGAAACGGATCGCAAGACACTTGAGGTGCTCTGGCATCCGAGGCATAAGGTAACTGTTCCCCAACTCTCTCGCTAGGACAACGAGAAGAACCAATAATTCAGGATGACTTGCGGGAGAATATATAGGTATCCTTGCTCTTGACTGCAAATGCTGCTGTCTATGAGTCTGCATTCTTTTTTCTCCCGCACTCGTCCCCTTATAAAAATTAATTCAGCATAGGAGAATGTGTGACACTTACTTCTTTCTTGTGAATAGGGATTGTAAAGAATACCGAGGTTCCTTTCCCTATCTCAGAATGCAACCAGATCTTGCCATCGTGCTCTGAAAGGATTGCACGGGAGATATACAATCCAAGCCCTGTGCCTTTTTCCCTCCTTGCAAATGTTACCTGTGAGAAAGGTTTGAAAAGGTTATTTATCTTATCGTGCTCTATCCCTGCTCCCCTATCTTTGACCTCAACTTCAACATATCCGCTCTTCAGCCGTGAAAAAACTTCAATGAGCGTGTGGGGCTCGCTGTATTTAATAGAGTTTGACAGTAAATTTGCCATTACTTGGCCAATTCTAATAGGGTCAAAGTCAAAAGTAGGTATATTCTCGTCAAGATGATTTTCTATCAAAATAGACCTATCCTCGATTGCGTAGGACAATTCCTCAGAGGATTTGCGGATCACATCATTGATATTAGAGGGAATCATAGTAACCAGAGGCTTTCCTGCATCAATTTTGGCGCTATCAAGCATATCATCGATATCAATAAGTAGTCTTTCTGAGGCATTTTTGATGATAAGCCTCATTTTTGTACGGTCCTCTTCTTTTGTATCTGGATTTAGTAATAATTCAGCTGCTCCTTTTATGGCTGTGAGAGGAGCTCTGAGCTCATGAATCATCATATTAGTAAATCCTTCACGTATCTTTTGGGTTTCGTGCTCGCGGGTAATATCTTGCATAGTAAGCGCAACTCCAATTATCCGGTCGCTTTCGTATGAAAATACAGGGGTAACATAAATATTGAATTTGAGGTCAGCAACGGGAACATTTCTATAGATTGTGCTCTTTTTGAGTATGATAACCTCTTTCATCTCAGAAATTATGTTAGGCTTTAGGCTAAAACTTGAAAGAACTTTAAGAAGATCTGGATTGTCTTCCTTTATCCTGAGGAATCTAAGTGCAGCACGATTTATAGTAAACAAATGTAATGACCCATTCTCAAGGGTGAAAAATATCTCTCCCGTTGACAAACTTTTTACCAAAGACTCTACTTTCCCCTTCTCTGTCTCAATAACATCCTCAAGACGACCAATAGCAAGCTGTGCTTTATTTACAATTTTGTATAACATACTCATATCTTCTTCCTGGTATGCATGAGGGATTTTTGAGGTTATTGTTATAATTCCTGTAAAGCGGTTGTTAAGAACGAGTGGAATATTGAAATAACTTGCGGGCATTGCATCGATTTGTACCGATGTATCAACCAATAGTTCTGCTTGAGGATTGATGTGGGACCCAGTTGATTTCTCAATAACGGGAAGTTTCTTCAGCTCAGAGTCAATATTATAAAGTCCTTGAAGTATTATTTCTTTCACTCCATGGATGTATGAAGGACCAATATTTTCGTGTGTAACGGTCGTCAAGTCTAAATGGTCAGGTTCAATTATGGCATATGACACAGAACTTACTTGAAAGATTTTCTCAGCAGTTGCAGCAATAGTTGAAGCAATATCTTTTGAACTCAACGAGTACCCTATCTTTTCTGATAGTTCTGAAAGGATAGTCAATTCAAATAACCTTCTGGAATTTTCCCTATGCTCCTTCTTGTGTCTTTCTTTTGTATTTTTCAGTTCAAAATATAAATAAACAGTAGTTAACAAAAGAATCAAAAAACCAAACATGAAAAAGGACTGGAGCAGCATACTTTCAGTATATAACAGTGACTGGTGGTTAGTGAATAGTGATTGGAATAATCCCCCGACTGGCTGCCGGGGGATGGTGGTGCTCTTTCGAGCGTGTTCTCGCAGGTCACTGCTAGTGTTCCTCGAGGGTCGCCAGGTATTCGGGCGTGCCCTGCTTTGGGAAGTCTGGGTTCATCTTGGGAGGCGTGGCAGTCGGTTGGGATTCGTCGATCCCGAGACTGTCCTGATACTGGCCTGCTGTTTCGGTGAAACCGCGAAGTGCATTCCTGAAGAAAAGGAACTTCGAGTACTCCTTGTCAGTGAACTCTCTGCCCTGGGTCCTTCCTATCTCCTCGATGCGTCCTAGGTTGACCCTAAGGTTGGGGAGAAGATCTCCCAGGATTTGGTCCAGCTCGTTTGGGATTGCCATGACCTGCCTCCTAGCCTGCCTTTGGGGTATGGGCGGTGATGAACTCGCCGAGTGCTTCCTGGGTTCTGCGAACTGCGAGAACCTGAAGACGTGACTGATTGAATTCCTCAGTCTCCATAGCCTGCTGATGTCTTCTGACGGTCTCGCTCATGTCTGCTTCGAGTTCCATGAGCTTGTTCCTCGCTTCTCGGAACTCGATAAGGACCTGACTTGTAATTGCCATTTCTCACCTCTACCGGTTTACCGGCATCTTGGTTCCCACTTTGGGACACGAATTAGATATTGCCAATACGCAACTGCTTGGGCCTACCACGGGGTGTATAGATGATCTGAATTTTTGGATCAGATGGAAGGCTCAGTAGAAAATCAGATAAGTAATATACTCTATCACCTATCTCCTTGCTACCCACGCTTACAACAATTGGAGGGATCTCCATCCGAATGCACCTCATGTTTGCTTTTGAGATGTGTTGTCGGATGCAGTTCTGATCTTCTTTGTAGGTGCACTTGTATACCAACTCCGCCAGCTGTAAAGCTGTAAACCCATTTCGGCTACGGTGTAGATCAAGTACTACCTCTACTTCTCGTGGAGCAAGCTTGAAAGCAAGTCCATTGAGATACTCTTGCAAGCTCCTGCATGGACCTATCACGCTTCCTCCTTTCTTGATACCGCCCCTCCTCGCGGAGGCCGGCATCGCGCCCCACCGCTTGTAAACGGTGTGGCTTGACCTGCGTTTTCAAAGAGCCACGAATGGCTCGTGACGACGCAGCAATTGCGAATACGGACCACCCGTGTGATTGATGGTGCTATTGTACTCTAGTGAATTGGAGTATGGAATATAGGGAAATATCCCCGGGCTTTCGCCCGGGGACGGTGGGCCCCTTTCGGGGCTGGTTACGCAGGTCATCTTCGCGGTGCGGCGAGAAAGAATTCTCGTCGAGTTTCACGCTCGACAAGAAATTGCTCAGCAATCTTGTGCTCGCCGATCAGGTGAGCAAGAGTTAGGAAGTCGTTGAGATCAACTCGACCGACAACCGCCGTGTGAAGGAGGTTTCGCCGACCGGAGATCTCGGCAATTTCGCTTTCACTCGGCTCGGTGTCAAACCCCCAGATCTCAAACTTAAGATCGTTTTCCCAGATGGTTGTAACCAGTAAGACTGGCGCCGTTTCTCGAAGAACCCAGGGGTTCTTTGACAGTACCGGCTGGAATGTGGACATCAGCAGTGCGATATCCGCGGGCTCTGTAACGAGAGTGAACTTTGCCATGGAAAAATGTACCTTCCTACCGCATTCTGGCGGTAAACTTGTACCCCTCTTGGGACCTTGCTTAACTGTGGCCGGCTTCAGCGAGATGAATGATGACAAGAGCATCCTCTTCTGGGTCTTCGGAGGCCCGAATTGAGAGGGACGGCCTTGACTCAGGCAAAATCGCATGAACTGCCCTTTGGACGGCTTCAAGAATATGATGCCGTTCGTTCGCGTCGCCTTCCTTGAGAGCCTGATGCGTGAAAGAGAAGAAACTGGCTAGGAAATCTCCTCCCTTGTCAAGGATTTGATGTTCGTAGCCACCGGCAAGGATGCCGGGCATGTCCCTCTTCTTCTCAAGAAGCTTCCGACGGGAAACATCCAGACTGATACTCATGGTGATGTACTCCTGCTGGTGTACCAGCTTTCTTGTACCCGTGTGTGACGGGTTTGTTTTTGACCTGCGTTGTAAAGGTGCTGTTGGAACAGCACCTTCATACGCATGCTTTCGCCGGCTGGCAAAGCGGATGGGTACAGTCCAACTGTATCAGGTAATTATAAACCTTTGAGGGATTCAAATCAATTACTCTAGGATAATAATGAGGCTTTATTGAGTTAAGTTCTCTAATTTGTCTATTGTTCTTTTACTTCCGATAACGATGATGTACATTCCTATTACAAAGCACGACCCTTTTATGAGGAAAATTACGACAGAATAGACGTTGCTATAACTGATCTGAAAATAAGAATTAACTGCGTCAATTATGATGCCAAGCGCAAGAAATAGAACCCCAGTACCGATGGTCTTAAATCCATGAGCAAGAATACCTGATCCGAATTTCTTTGTGACCTGATACATGATGACAGCCGCAGCTATTGCAGCAAAAGCTGCTATAAAGGAGATCCCATTGACAACAATAGTTAAAAATTGGACGCTATTAAATTCCATACATACTCATTTTAGACATAAAACTTTTGAAATGTAAACCAGTGAAGTTAGCACCTTACGCCTGGGTTTGAGCTGGAGCTGGGGTTTCTGTACTCAATGGAGCTTTGGAAAGCTCCTCAAGTGCTTTATTGAGATCCTGCATCTCTTCTGCAGAGAAGTTTGTGGAAGCTTCAGGCGCCTTATCACTCTTTTTTGGATCTATAGCAAGGCTGTCAAGGTTCATATCTGCCATAGATGGAGGTTCTGATGGAGCAGGTGGGGGACCTTGAGGGCTCGGCTCGGTTGGATTTGCTGTTATATCTGTAGGAATTGGGCTATCAGGAGAAGGAGGATTGACCGGTGTACTCGTCTGGGCTGTCTCAACAGGAGTTGTTGCTGTTGATGCTTGAACTCCTGCACTCATTGATGAGGCCATAGCCATCATTCCCGGATATGAAGTTAAAATAGATTCCATAGTCTTTTTGACAATCATGCCTGAAAGCTCGACAAACTGGTTTATCAGTCCTTGCAATAACTGCTGAGGGTCCCCTTCTATTTTTTGAACATCACCATTTATGTCAACCGTTATACCTATTACGTTTTTGACCTTAGCAAGGGTAATATCAGGACCCAAAACAAGCATCTGCTTCTTAATTAATTGGGAAAAAAGTGATTTATAGTCTGTATCTGAGGCAGGTTGCATATTATTTTTGTTTGTTCTCTAAAATACTCTTTACTTTCTTGAGCAAATCTTCGTGTGATATCTGATACTTCAAAATATAATCAATTGCCCCTCTATTGAGTGCTTCTTTTACTAATTCGTCATGTGAAAAATTAGTAAGCATAGCAACTGGTATACCTTTTACAGCCTCGTCTTCCTTTAAAGCCCTTAGAACGTCATTACCACTCATATCAGGCATCATCTGGTCTAAAAGTATGAGATCAAATGGTTCAGTCTTGACTGATGCGAGTGCCCCTTGACCATTATTGGCTATAGTTACCTCATACCCTCCCTGCTTCAGAACAGTCTCAAAAACTGTAGCAGTATCCAATTCATCATCCACGAGAAGTATTTTTAGAGACATATACCTAATTCCAGGCTATCAACTATCCGTGAAAAATGCAAGGGGCGGTACAGGTCCACAATCAATTAGGCAGCCTGGGAAAAACCAAGAAGCTCCAGTTCTCCATTGAGCGTTACCGGCTTATATGTACCATCAGGCTGTTTTTCCATGATTTGTTTATCAGAAAGTACGGCTGGATCAAATCCTTTTGTGTTTATACTTTCTCTTTTTGCTTCAGCTTTATTCTGATCAATTGCAGCGGGTACATCAATATAGTACTGCTCCACCATCGCATCAACCTTCTTCCAAAGCTCGTCACTACCTTTTTGAACACGTTGCTTCCATAAATCTGCTTTTCTTTTAGACTCTGGCCCACCACCATTTGAAGTAGCAATTTTTTCATACGTCGCTGCAATAAGAGGCATATAATGAGTCGGTGGCATAAGGCTTCTGCATTGTGTTATGAATTTTTCAACTGCTTCAGGAGTTGCAGGTAGATAAAATATACCCTCTGAGAAATTTTTCTCATGGTCACTTTTTGCCATATTTGCATGTATTTTAATTATTTCAGAGAGGGATTTTGATGATACCGCTGAAAGACCAACTTCTTGGTGGGGAGAGACAAGATCCCGGCCAAAACAAACAACCTTCATTCGATCAATATCAGTCCTAACCTGCCCCGCCTCTTCTTTCATCTTCCCCGCTGCAAAGTCTTTGATGTCATCAGTTGTAATTCTTTCTAAAGATCCATCTTTTGTTTTAGTAGAAAATCCGGCTTCTTCTTGTAGCTCTTTTTCACCTTGGTTATAAATTGTTTGATTTCTAAAATTTTGAGGGTGACCAGGAACGGTCAGACGTGAAAAAGTTGAATCCATTATACCTGCGCCTAAAGCCCCAGGCTGTCCTCCTGACTCTTTTGACGCACGGTATTGGTTGTTTTCTGCAAACCGTCTGCCTAAAACAAAATAATTGTGAGGACTTCCCTCAGACTCAGTCGTTTCCAATATATTACAAACTCCTGTCGGATACGCAAATTCAATAAGCCCACGAGTAACGTCTTCTGGCTTTCTGATGTGTTTGTAAGCAATAAAGGGAACTTTATTAACATCGGCTAGAATTGTATTTCCATCTTTTGAAACGGTGATATTACTGAGCCGAAATTTATTGTTGTTCTCCATTTTCCGTGCAAATATTGCCCTGTCTCTTGCTGAAAGAAGATCATAATCTTGAGCCTTTTTCTGTGGAAGTGCTGATACATATGCAGACTTTTGCTTATCTGTTATAGTAACCCCTAGCTCACGCCATAAAGCAATTTCAGCTTCAATTTCTGATATATTAGCCCCTTCTTTTATGGCGTCAGCTAAAGTAAATGGGACTTCTTTTTCTTTCAAGTCTTTCTTTATCGCATTTAAGATATTTGCACCATATTCGCCTTGAGCGAGCAATTTCTCCTTCATGTGTGGTGGGCGTGGCAAAGTTTGGCCGGTTATAAATTCCAGTCCTTCTGGCCGCGTTGATAAGGCCAAAATTTCATATGCTCGCGTACTAAATAATGGTTGCGGCTCTTTATATTCGGCTGAACGAGGTTGAAGTTCTTGCATTCCTCTATTTTATAGTATTTATTGCATCTTGGGCAACCTTAGTTCAATTTCCATGATTCTCCATCTGAAGTGATTTCTATATCCCCCTTCAAAGTATCTTTATAGGCAATACTGTATTGCCTGAGAATATCTATCACTTGAGGTGAGGGGTGATGATACCGGTTACGATATCCGTATGACAGAACAGCATATTTAGGCACGATATGTTGGAATGTGAACTCATCTATCCCTGTTTTTGAGCCGTGGTGGGGAGGCTTAAATACATTTATATAATCTAACTGAGGTATAATTGAATTGAGAAATGTTGATGGGATATCCCCAGTCAACAAAGATTGAAACTTCCCATACTTAACCATCTGCACCAATGAATAGTCGTTTGTCTCCTCACTCTTAAGATCCAAAAAACCACTGGTAGGCCAGTATGTGGAAATGGCAACACCATCTTTTGTTTTTAATCCATCTCCCAAAAGTATGGAGTGTTTTGTGATTTTTTTCTCATCTAAAAGACCCATCAGTTCTTTATAAACTTCCGTTCCTTTTGGCGCTTCTGGAGTTCCAAAATATCCCACATTATAGGACTTTACAACACCGATGAGTCCCGTCAGATGGTCAGCATCAGGATGAGTCAGATATATTACTTCTATTGCCCTGTCCCAGAAAGGCAAATGCCTTGAGAGACAATCTGTCATGGAATTTTCATGCGGTCCACCATCAATTATTATGTCTAGACCCCTTGGAGTTCGGATTAAAATTCCATCTCCCTGCCCTACGTTGCAAAAAATCAGATGAAATTTGTTGTCAGAGAACTGTGTTAAGTGATAGGCCACCAAAATGCATAGAAAAGACATTGATAACAAGCCAAATAGCAAAATCCGCCTCATTTTTTTACAGTTTTCCTTTCTTTTAGTCTAATAACTACTACTAAAAGTATCAAATAGTACCCAAAAATGCATGCAATTGGTACTGTATCTATACTTATCTGTAAGTTTATTTTGGAGAATAACACTACTATAGTCGTAAAATAAGACAGAAATGGATAGCAAAGAAGTATCAAAGGTTTGGCTATAATTGGTAAAAACAAGGAAATCAAACCCGCTAGCCCTCCAAAAATCATTATGATGGGAATAGTCCAAAGAACTAATATATTTACTGGAAATGAGAGTAACGAGTAAGTTCCAAAGACTGTTATTATGAGTGGAAAGGTTGCGATTTGAGCTGAAAGGGTCGTAGTAATGTCATCTTTTATAAAACTCAGAAACTTAAAACGTAACATGGAATCAAGAATTGGTTTAACCGTCAATATTCCAAATGTCGATAAAAAAGACAATTGAAATGAAACGTCTATGATCTCCTCCGGCTGTACAAATAGCATCGCCCACCCAGTCAGAAAAAGTACATAAATGCTACCTATTTGTCTACCGCTAAATAGTGCAGTGTATGCCAAAATTGCCATAATACTTGCCCTAACAATTGGTGGGTCAAATCCTGTCAGAACTGCGTAGACCAGCACACCAAGTGCCGTGAAAAGTAATGCAAGTCTTCTTTTCACGAAGGTGCTAAATATTACCAAAAGAAGCATTGCAGCTATGCTGACGTTCTGTCCTGAGGCTGCTATGACATGCAGAACTCCTGCATTTTTCAACTGTTGGTAATACTCACTATCTATCTTGTCTCTGACTCCTAAAATTATGCCAAGCAGTAGCCCTCCTTCTCTAGATGGCAAAGTTGTCATGACAGCTTTCTCCACTTTTAGTCTTACTGATTTCGAAAAAGCCAACAGAAAGTTGTGACTTTTTATCTTTGTGATCTTTGGATTTTCGACAACCAACAATTGCCCTTTTTTAGAATCTTTCTTTATGATCTTTCCTTCGATCATTACATTGTCTCCATAATGGTAAGACGGATATAACGGTACAGTTATGAGAATCCCATCGGTAAAGAAGTATTGAGAAAGAGAATTTTTCTTTGGCTCATGAATAAAGCTATAGGATTTTTTGTATGTTTCGTTTTCTTGATAGATATGACGCTCTTCTATCCAAAAAAACTCTCGTGTTAGTAGCGCTAAAAGTAGTATGCCGATAAATAAGTGCTTCATTGATACCTACTCTGCCACTATCTTATCCTTTATCCCTTCGAATGTTTTTTGACCTAAGATTTTCTTACTTACTAACTCGTTTATATTTGAATATGGACGACCAGCGATTATTTTTCTTGCTGTCACCGGTCCAACTTTCTGAAGTGTGTCTAATTCTGATTCACTCGCTGAATTTATATTGATCAGTCCACTACTTTCAACAGTTGAGGCTGAGGAATTATCTAAGGTAGCATCGTTTGTATCTACAGATATATTTATAGTCTTAACCTCACCTATTGCTGGAATATAGATTTTGCCCCCATCCACCACTTTTTGAGCTTGATTCAGATGCTTGCTAACAAATACTCTGTCAGCAGATGATGACAAACCCCCGGCTGCTATAAGGGCATCTTGGATCCTGGATCCATCTGCAAGCACATATACACCAGGATGCAGCACTTTTCCTTCAACATCAACAGAAATCTTGTTGGTAGTAGATGCACCTTTTATATCAGTAGCTTTACTCTCACTTGAGGTGAATACGATATCTGAAGTGTCACTTTTTGAGGCTATGTATTGAAATACTCCTAGAATCATGAGTAAAACTCCAAGAGAAATAAGTCCTACGAAAAGGAGATTTTTCTTAATAAATTCTAAAATAAATTCTTGGCGGGATTGTGTTTCCTCCACTCCTTATCTTATGGCTGATTTAAGCAGTATTTCAAGTAGAAAAATGCGTAGCTCAATTAAACAACGAAATTCACGATCTTACCTGATACATAAATGACTTTCTTAATATCTTGACCCTCTAATTGTTTCAAAACCGCAACTTTAGCTTTATTTTCAATCAGATTTCTATCTTCAAGATCTTGGCTACTAATTTCTATTTCTCCCCTTCTTTTTCCGTTGATTTGCACAGGAATTACTGTTGATGATGAAATAAGATGCTTTTGGTCAAATTCAGGCCAATTACTCAAATGTATTGATCCCTCCCCAATTCCACTCCAAATCTCCTCTGTCATATGGGGAGCAAAAGGAGCAAGAAGCCTGAGATAAACCCTAACTTCTTCCTTGCTTAATTCTTGATTGTTAACTCTTACCTCCTGGTTGAGGTAGTTGTACCACTCCATGAGCTTTGCGATTGCAGTGTTGTAGCCAAATTCGGATATATCTTTAGTGACCCCCTGGATGGTTTTATGCATCATCATCGTCCTTTCATTACTCAGTTGTACTTCATCCTTTGATGATTGGGAAAGAAGTTTCCAGACTTTTCGTAAAAATCTGTTCATACCCTCTATCCCACTATCCCTAAAGTCTCCACCGTCAGAGTATGGGCCTATGAACATGAGGTAAGTACGAAGAGTATCAGCCCCATATTTACCGATGTACTCGTCAGGTACAACGACATTTCCTTTGCTTTTACTCATCTTTGCTCCATCCTTTATGATGAGACCATGAGCAAAGAAAGTAGAAAATGGTTCCTCGAAGTTCAAATACCCCAAATCGGACAGCACCATCGTGACAAAACGTGAATATAAAAGGTGTAGCACACTATGTTCTGCTCCGCCAATGTACATGTTTACTGGTAGCCATTTTCTAGTTGTTTCTATATCAAAAGGTGCTGTAGATACATCAGTTGAGGGGTATCTGAGGAAATACCAGCTACTATCAAGGAAAGTATCTGACACATCGGTCTCTCGAGTTGCATCTCCCCCGCAAGATGGACAGGTAGTCTTGTAAAATTCAGGATGATTGGCAAGTGGAGCTTTTCCTGTTCCCATTGGTTTCCAATCGGAAACTGATGGTAAAAGTACAGGAAGTTCAGCTTCAGAAACCGTAAACCATCCTTCCATGCCTGTTACCTCAGCTTTACCATTTTTTTGACAAGTTGAACAGAAGATCATAGGTATTGGCGGCCCCCAATACCTTTGTCGGGAAATGAGCCAATCCCTGAGGTGGAAATTGGATTTTCTAACCCCAATTTCTCTTTTTTCAAGGTTTGAAAGAACTTGATCCATTTGCTCTGGCATTACAAGATCATTCCAGGTATCAGAATTTGTTAAGATCCCTTTTCCCGTATAAGGCTCAACTTTGAACTCATCAGAACTATTTGTTGTATCAAACCCAAGCTCAATTGCCCGAGCTACTCCATGCTTTAAAAATCTTTCCCAATGTCTTATACCCTCAAGATCCGGATACGACAGCCAATTTTCAAGAATCTCTTTTGGCGTTCTCCAAACAAGCTCAAAATTCTCGTGCTCTTCATGTTTTGTAGGTAATAAATCGTTGTCTTCTAGAATTACAAGATATCCTGAAGCTTTCGCAACCCTATATGACTTTCGCCCTCCACTGAAGAAATGAGGGTAGGCATCTCCAATCTTTTCAACGTGTTTGAAATTATGAAGCCCACTTTCTTCTGTCACTTCCCGCATTACGCCTTTTTCCTCATCTTCTCCTTCTTCTGTTCCTCCGGCAAATAATCCTAGGAAGTTATCCCGCTCCGGCCAGAGCGCGACTGCATATTTTTGAGTCCTTGGATCAAATATCACACCTGCTCCTCCATCGCGTCTTTCTTCACCATCATGAGGATTTCCATTTTCAGGCATGATAACCTGTTTTACAGCTAGGTTATATTTCTTGGCAAATTCAAAATCACGGCTGTCATGAGCAGGAACTGCCATGATTGCCCCAGTTCCATAGCCTGAAAGTACATAGTCAGCGATCCAAACAGGAATCTCCTCATTATTTACAGGATTTATCGCTGTAAGGCCTGAATCAACTCCAGTTTTTTCTTTCCCCTCCCCAGTTCTCTCAATATCAGTCTTATCCTTAACTTTTTCTATGTATTGCCTTACCTCTTTACTATCTAAAGTTGAAACAAGGCTGTGTTCGGGCGCAATAACCATGAATGTTGCACCATACAACGTATCTGGCCGTGTTGTAAAAACCTTCAAACTTTCCTCTCGATCTTTGATTTTGAATTCAACCTCCGCTCCTTCACTTTTACCTATCCAATTTGTTTGGGCAATTTTGACCTTGTTCGACCAATCAAGACCTTCAATATTTTTAAGTAGTCTGTCTGCATATTTAGTAATCCTAAAGAACCACTGTTCAAGATTTTTCTTCTCCACTTTTGTGCCGCAACGCTCACACGACCCATCTATAACTTGCTCATCAGACAAAACCGTTAAGTCTTTTGGACACCAATTAACAAGAGCGGTATCACGATATGCAAGGCCAGCTTTAAAAAGTGTTACAAATAGCCACTGGGTCCATTTATAGTAATTTGGATTATATGTTTCGACCGTACGTTGCCAATCAAACGAGTTTCCAATACTTCTCATTTGCCTATAAAAGTTCTTCTCAGCAATCTCTGCCTGTTCTTTAGGGTGTCTTCCTACTTTTAAGGCATAGTTTTCACTATGAATACCAAATCCGTCTAACCCGATAGGCTCAAGAACATCCTTCCCTTGCATGCGTTGAAATTTTGCGTATACATCGGCACCAGTAAATGCGTACATATTGCCTACATGAAGCCCCTCTGCTGAAGGGTATGGGAACATCATGAGGTTAAAATATGGGTTCTTTGCTGCTTTTATATCAGGGCTAAAAGTCCTGTCACTCTCCCATTTCTCTTGCCATTTAGCCTCAATATCTGCTGGTATATATTTATTTTCTGCTGACTTTTGCTGCTTCATATAGACATCCTCTATTCTATCAAATCCAAGTACAAACTTCACTACAACGAAGTAAGTGGATTAATCGCGGGTGGCTAGCGGGGGGAGACCCTCACTGAGCATCCGCAGTGAAGCAACGCGAAACGAGGATTGTCGAGTGAGGAGCGACGACAGAACCCGCACTTCTTGGCAGGAACCCAAAAATTCTGATTTGTGCTACAATCCCCCTATCGCTTTGCGGTTAAATAACGCTCGGCCTTTTGGCCTTAGCTTGCGTTGTGTTGGCCGTGAGGCTCGCACATTAAAAACGCAGGAATTATTCGTAACTACAGCAGGAGTACGTCAATGAATCTGGAAGAACTCTATTTATCCGACCCTCTCCGAAGGACACTCATCCTTGCAGGTGACGAGGCCAAACGCCTCCGTCGTAAGGAAGTGTCCACCCTAGACATTGTCGCAGGGATGCTCCTTGAAGGAGAAGGAACTGCGGCAGTAGCCCTAGCACGATTCGATGTGGACATCCATGCATATCGCCGTGCAGTCGGCAGAATTTTTGGAGAAGGGAAATCACCTCCAAATCCACAGATTGTCTTTACGCACAAGGCAGAAAAAGCGCTGATCGCCGGACGGGAAGTTGCTGACTGCCTCAACCACGTGACCACCGGAACCGGTCATGTCTTAATCGCTGTCACACGCGACGTGAGATCTGATGCCGCCGGAGTTCTGCAATCACTCAGGGTGAACCTTGATAATCTGAGGGCAATAGTCCTCACGATCATCTACGATTACCCTGGTCGGTGATGGTGCAACACATCCTACGGTGAGCTACTCGCTCACCCCGAACCCCTAGTTTTTGGAGGTGCCCACGTGGGCGAGCAACTATCGGAATCCAGCCAAGATCAAGAGGCTGGCGAAAAGCCAAGGGCAGGCAGGGCGTCAGACCCTAAGCCCAAGCACCCAGGCACAGTCCTTGAGCGGCTTACGGCCATCCTCGTCGAACAACTCGGCGTTGAAGAGGAGGACGTTACCCTAAGTGCCAACTTCGTTGACGACCTCAACGCGGACTCCCTCGACCTCGTCGAGCTCATCATGTCCCTGGAGGAGGAGTTCGACTCCGAAATCCCTGACGAGGACGCGAAAGCCATCACGGACGTCCAGGCGGCACTGGACTACCTCCGCGACCACGGCGTCGTCGACTAACGCCCTACCTGCGTTTTCAACCAAGAGGCGCCCTTCGGGGCGCCTTACCTTTCTTTGACTCTTTTTCAAATTTGAGATACCATTAACCTTATATGAGAAGCAAGCAGATTCTTGAAGGTTCCTCTATAGTCCTTGCAGTATTTTTCGTGTTTTTAGTACAAAATACCGTTCTTATCACTTATAATTCCTATTTGCTAGCCATACTTATCATTTTTTCCGCCATATACATCAGCCTCAAAAGAAGATCAAAGTCTCCATCTTCCCTTTTCTCCGGTAGCCCTGTTGAACTCTTCGGACTCATATCAATAATAGTACTCATGGTCAGCCTCACAAATGGACTTTCTTCTCCCCTATTCTTCTTTCTTTACTTCATCTTGTTCTTACTTGCATTCATGTGTGAAAGTATAACCATATGGATATTTTTGACCTCAATTCTACTTTTCTTCCTACCGATAGTTCTGCAGAGTGTGTCCTCTGATTCGCTTATCAAAATGGGATCACTAGTGCTAATTTCCCCTATAGCCTATTTCATCGGTAGGGAATTTGAGCGTAGACAACTCCTAAACCGTAAGATAGAAAGCAAAACTGATGAAATCATTCAAGAAGCAAGACTGCTAAAAGAGGATGGAACCCCTAAGGGTCAAGATGAATCTGAGGCTATTGATGAAATAATTGAAGAAGCCTCATCACTTAAAGAAGATGCACAAACTGATTAACAATGATTTGGGGTGGCTAGCGGGGGGAGGCCCTCATCGAGCACCCGCAGTGAAGCAACGCGAAACGAGGATTGTCGGATGAGGGAGGAGCGACGACAGGACCCCATTTAAGCATGAATAAAAAAAGTATCACAACTATTCTTTTCTCACCAAAAGGAACTGCAGTATTCCTTACGCTCAACTTTGCCCTTTTTTGCCTATTTTTAGGTAAGAGTATTAGTGCGGAAACGATGTCTAATTCATCGTATAAAATCAGGTTTGGCAACCTCAATTCATTTGCTGGCAAACCTTCAAATGCCTCATATAGCCTTGGAATAACAGGAGGACAAATAGCCCCTGGTCTTTATTCGGGTACAAATTTTAAAGTTAGAGCAGGATTTCAGTATATAAAATCAATAATCCCCTTCACCTTCAAGATAAGCAGCGTATTTATCGACTTTGGACCCATAACACCAGGAACACCTATTACACGCACAAATACACTCACCATTTCAAACGGTTCTGCTTATGGATACACAGTTCTTGCAAGTGAAAATCACCCTCTTCTTATCAATAGCACGGGTATTTCCATACCTGATACCACATGCGACAGTGGTACATGCACAGAATCAGTAGCAGCCGCCTGGACAAATCTTACTACATTCGGTTTTGGATACCGCTGCGACAATATAACAGGAACAGACTGCCAATCTGGATTTAGCACAGCCACAAACTATCGACAGTTTTCGGCTAGTAACTCCGGTGAATTAGCCTATCCTGTGATGCGTGGGGTCAATGTTGGACGTAATATCCAAAGTCAGATCACATATAAAGTCAATGTTAGTTCCACCCAAGCAACTGGGGAATACCAAAATGTCATATCTTTCGTTGCTGTTCCTTCTATCTAATCAACTTTTCACAGAGACATTTCCAATTTGCACATATAACAGCGCTTCCAAGGACTCACAAGCATTTTCAGTTATATAAGAATTTATACTTATCGTGTACTGATGGATTCTCAAAATTAGGTTTTTAAGCCAATTCATCGATTATCCCATGTACATAGTCCAAAACCCCTCTTTTTTAGTCTATCACTCAGAACCTTAAAATGCTGATATGCGAATCATTCGTGCCTTTTTTGAACCGATATAGTTTGATATACTCTATAGTTTTAATGGCTAAAATAACTATTTCCAAATGTATCAGAAATGACGAATTACCGCGTATTAGAAATATTCTAGAAATTTGAGGTAAAATATTTTCTCCGCAAAGTAAATACCATTGTGAAATAAATAGGATTCTTTCCTTTTAAAATGATTTGGGATACTATAAATGTATGAAAAGAAAAGCCATTTTTACCTTACTTATCTTGCCTCTGTTTCTTTCTATAGCAAAGGGCAACATTGACGCCCAGGAACAAGCCTTAAGTATTTATCCACCTGTTATTGAAGTCCAGACAACTCCACCCTCCTCACCTCTGGTTCCAATCATAATTCAAAACAGTGCGGAGAATGATCTGCTTTTGAAAATTGAGCTTGTTCCTTTCAAAACGAATAATATTACAGGTGAGGTAAGATTAGTTCCTAACGATATCTCAAAAGGATTTTCCCCTTATTATCGGGATCGTATTCAATTTTTGGTTGATGGAAAAAAATCAAATACAGTTACACTCGCTCCTTTAGAATCAAAAGAGGTTCAACTTAATATAAATCTTAGTAAAGGTGACCCTCCAGGCGACTTCTACTATTCGATAGTATTTATCAATCAACAAGATGGACTCCCTGGCTCTAGCGTATCCCAAATGCCAGCCGGAATAGCCACAAACCTTCTGCTTTCGGTAGGTCCAAAGGATGAGTCTTCCGGTTCCATCTCCCAGTTCAAGACCTCTTCTTTTAAAACAAATGGCCCGGTTGAATTTGAGCTTAAAGTACATAATTCAAGCAAGCATCTTATTAACCCTACAGGTTCAATTCAAGTAAAAAATCTCTTTGGTCAGAACGTGGGTTCAGTCAAAATCTTGCCTCAATATGTTCTTGCTGGATCGGATAGATTTATGCTTGATGATAATCAAAGCTCACCTGAAGCAAGCCTTGCCTATCAACAACTAAATACTACACCTAAGGTCATCTGGCCAGAAACGTTTCTCCTCGGTTGGTATGAAGCCAAAGCAACCGTATTACTTGAAGAAGATGGTAGAAGATATACTCAATCACTCTACTTCTTCGCTTTTCCGCTGTATCTATTCTTCCCTTTAGTAGCTATAATCTTTATTATTCTTAGTGTGTATCTCAAAGTGAAGAAAAAAATCTAACTTTTCATTTCTTCGCTTCAAGCTAGCGTTAAAAATATTCCCAGGCTTAAACGAAGTTAAGAAACTTATAGTGAAGAAAAAGGTCTGATTAAGCGGTTTTTAACAGAGTATTACAAAACATCCCTTTAATAATCCTATTGTGTCTACCAAGATGTATAACCATAGTATAAAAAATTCTATTTACATTATTAATAAAGGATAAATTAAATTTTAAATCCTTATCACTTCATCCACTAAATTGATTTTTACCGTCCGATAATTATCTTGCTAATTCGTATCTACCAGTTTTAACAAATAAAAACACCTATCCTAATAGTAATTACTTTTCACAAGATAGTAATTCATTAACCATTGATAAATCGTGTTTAAATGACCAAAAAAGCAACTCACATTATATCCTAAAGTATTTTTTGAGGCTAAAATACCAGTTTGATCCACTATTCTAAATTGAATTTTGTGAAAATGTAAAAATCGTTTTTTGTCCTAAAATTACCTCAAGCAATTAGCGATATTTAATATATCTAAATATAACATAATACATCATAGCCTCAGAGCTACTCTTGACAGCGTAGTGTATGATTCTTTAATCTGTTTATACCCATGAAAAATCTGGCGTGTAAACAATATAATCAGTATAATTTTGAGGCTAAATACTCCCCTTGCGGTAATAATATTTTTGGACAAAGTGCGGCAATAAATTCCAATGAAAATATATCCTCTAGCTTTTCACGATAAATACCAAATCTGCCTATGGAATTATTAGAACTATTCAAAAGACAATTAGCATCAAAATCAGGATCATCTTCGAAGAATACAATCAAGAATTATGTTTCAGATGTACGTCATTTTATAGCTTGGTTTGAGGCTATAACAGGATCAAAATTCGACCCTTCGTCGGTCACTACAGATGTTATTCTTTTATATCAAAATGGCTTGGGAGGGCTCGTTTTGAATGGCCAGTTACAGAGTGGCACCCAATTGTCAGCATCATCCATGAAAAGACACTTATCCTCAATAAGGAAATTTTTCACAGTCCTTGAGGCAGAAAATGTAGTCCGTGAAAACCCTTTCACAAAAATTATCACGGAAGAGTCTGTAGAACCGACGGATTATTGGCACTTAAAATCTTTTAAAGATTATTTGATGCTGGGAAATGCTTCAAAGATCACCGTCAAAAATTACCTTTCGGATATTTCCGGTTTTGCTAGATGGTATGAAGAAGCAATTCTTCCTACTATCGAGAGTCCGTTGAGCTCAAATCAAGGTTTTTATTTAATAACTCAGTCTGTGGTTGAAGACTATCGAAAAAGGCTTGTCGAGATTCAAAATGCAGCTCCACGAACCATAAATAGAAAGCTTTCTGCGCTGCGCCGTTATCTGGAATTTGCAACAAGAAAGGGATTTATTACTAACCAAGAGATAAGTGTAAGCTCGGTTGAAGCAGACATTGCTGACGATGTTGCCGACCTTCCAAAAGTTGCATTATCTGAAATGTCTGAGAAGCTTTCTCCTCAAAAAAGATCTTACTCAAATATCCCTCCTGTCCGTCTGATTCAAAAACTCCTAATCAACCCATATCTTCTGCTTGAAGAAGGTGCAGCAAATGCAATAACAGGGTTTTTGATAGGTAAAAAAGTAACTGGTATTGCCAATTTGCCTCAGAAATTATCTGCTCAGATTGCTACTAAAAATGCGCTCAGAATACAAAATCAAGGAATAAGTACTCTTCTAGGTGTCCGAAATATTGAAAAAGAATTTTATGCTCCAGACAAAGTTTCTCTCTCAGGGTTGCCTGTTCATCAGAAATTAATCCATCATGTCAGGTTTACTAGACCTAATTGGTATAAAAGATATCATAACTATGCATTTGTTCATTACGTGCATTTTGCCCTACTCGTCATTTTCGCCGCCGGTGTTGGTGTTGCTTTGTATCAGAATTTAGTAGTGCAAAAACAGACACCAACCTTTGCCGCAGCTACTGCCCCACCTAGAATTCTTTCATTTCAAGGAAGACTTACTGATGCACTAGACAATCCTATTACTTCTCCTCAACCTGTCAGATTTATGATTTACAATAGCCTTGCTGCTACAGGTGCTGCTGAACTGTGGGAAGAGACAAGGACAATCAGTCCAGATCAGGATGGTATATTCTCAGTACTTTTAGGTAGCGATTCGACCGGCGCCAATGCTTCTTCTTGCGGATCTTTCCCTCCGGGAAGTCCATACAACACCGCTTGTCTTATTCCCTCAACAGTCTTCTCTGACAATAGTCAAATTTGGCTTGGTGTAACTATTGCTAACAGCACTGAGCTAGCACCGCGTCAAAAAATAGCTACCGTCGGATATGCAACAAATTCTGAATTTCTCCAAGGACTTCCTCCAACATCAGCTGTCAGTAGTTTTGTGAATGCAGTTCTCGCCCTTGATAGTACCGGAAGTTTTAATCTCAATGACGGTATCGAACACACATTTCAGGTCAGTAACGGCACCCTTACTCTTAAAGCACAAACCCTCAATCTAACCACGAGTCTTGGAACAAATGGAAATATCATCCTAAATCCAGAAGGGCTCGGTAAGGTTGATATACAAAAACCCATCATCAATAACTCTAATACAGGCAATCTAGTGAGAGGTGGGGTTGAGATAAATGATAGATTTGGAGTTCTAGCTACCGAATCAGCAGTAGCTGCATTTATCGTTAACAATAATACGACTGGTGGAGATATTTTTGCTGCCTCTTCTTCTGGTACAACTAAATTTAAGATCGCCAACGATGGTTCTATCACTTCTGGATTTTATACTGGTCAGAATGCAGTATTATATGGCACCCAGACTACTGGATTGATAGCTCAAGCAACCACAGCCTCAACTGGTCTTTGTCTTCAATCAGGTGCTTCAACACCAACGTGGGGCACGTGTGGGTCAAGCTACTGGAACCTTACGACTGACAATGGTGCATTAACCCCATTCAGTAGCACTCTTGACTTACTTATTGGCGGTCAGTCTACTGCATCTGCTAAATTCGCTTTTATTAATAATGCTTCAGGTGCACCAACCGCCTCTATCTCTGGCAATCTAGCAATCGCTGTGCCAACAGGAGCAAGTGGGGCAAATCTTTTTAATATTTTTAACGGGGGAAGCCTCAACTTTCAAACTTCAGGAGGAGGTAACGCTGGCCTTACTTCTCGTCTATTTATAGCAAATGACGGAAGAATCGGTATAGCAACAACAAGTCCTATTGCTAAAAATGCATTAGATGTTAGGGGGATAAGCGGAACTGGCTCAACTGCAACAATATCTGCTCGCTCTTCCTTTGCTGCCCTTGTTGTTAACAATGATGGTCTAGGGGATATTTTTGCTGCAAGTGCATCTGGAGTGCAGAATTTTGTCGTTAAAAATAATGGTGATATCATTGTCGGACCCGATGGCGGTGGGAAAATAACAGCAGCAATAATTGATCCTTATCTCGTACAAAACCAAAAAACGACTGGAATTACGAGTCTTACCTTACAGACAATGGGGGGGGCCGGGGCTGATATCATATTTTCTAATCAAAGTAGCGATCTTGTACATATCCTTCAAAATGGAAATGTAGGAATAGGTGTAACCAATCCTACTACCGCAAAACTTGTGGTTGGTGGGGATATAGGCGCCGATGTAGTAGGACGAAATATAGGCTCACTCTCTATACCATTTAACAATCTCTACGCAAATAATATCATCGCAACCGGTCCGGTAAGCGGATTTTGGGGACAGACACTTGGTTCACTCTACCCTGCAAACCCTACTGTTGATCTTCTAATCGGAAGCTCTGCGACTTCAACCGCTAAATTTGCAGTACTCAATATCAACACAGGTACCCCTACTGCATCAGTATCAGCTCAAAATGCTGGAGGACAGGCATTAGTTCTTGCAAGCGATGGATCGATACAGACAACAAGAAGAAACAGTCTGGCAATTGGAGGCTCTTCCACAGGGTCTATTCAGTTCTTACCAAACAATAATTCTGTGAATCTATTCCTTACTGGTTCAAATGCAGCAATCGGCAATCAAACACCTCAAGCGGCACTAGATGTCAGCTCTTCTTCACTAATCTCATCTGTCGTCAATAAGATCGTTTTTGGAAGCATTGGTACGGCAATGGGATCATTGGGTTATGATGGATCGTCTTTCAATGAAATCAGGATTGGTGCCACCTCAAATGTAGGGCTTGAGCTTATAACAAATGACACCGTTAGAGGATATTTCACGGCTACTGGACTTTTTGGCCTGGGTACTGTAAGTCCTGTAGCTCAATTACAGGTTAATGGAACCAATGGATCAAATGCTACAGTCATAATAAATCAGGGTAATAATGGTGATATACTCGCGGCATCTGCCTCAGGAACAACAAAATTTGTCATCAAAAATAATGGAATTGCCTCTTCATCAGCTGGGTTCACAATTGACGGACTGGGCGCTTTACAAAGTACAAATTTTCAGACTCTAACTATTGGTGGAAATTCTACCGGTAACGTTGTAGTCTCACCAAATAACGGAAGTGGCCAGATTCAATTTACAAATTTCACATCTGCAGGTGGACTACTTTATACTGGGGCAACTGGTATATTAGCACAGACTAACGTAGGTTCTGGTACACAGTGCTTGCTTGGAGGAACAACTCCTACCTTCGGGACTTGTGGAGGACCATTTAGAGAATTGACAGCTTTCGGAACGATTGTTGAGAGCAACACAACTGAAGACTTCTTGCTTGGAGGTGTGGCAACCTCTAGTGCAAAATTTGCTGTACTTAACATTGCCGGAGGTACTCCTACTGCTTCTGTTTCTGCTCAAAATGCAGGCGGCCAGGCTCTTGTTCTTGGAGGAGATGGCACTATTCAGGCTGTCAGAAACAATAACCTCACACTTGGTGGAAATACAACAGGAAGCCTCGTACTGGCAGGAACTTCAATTCAATTAAGCGCTACCAATCCTATCATTGACTTGACGACAGCCTCGACTCTTTCAATAAACACAACTACCAATAGGCCAATAACTACGGGTACCGGACTTACGACTTTGGGAGGAAATCTTACCGTCAATGGTGCTACCACGTCACTTGCCTCAACAGCTATTACCCTGACAGGGTCATCTCCAATAATTGATCTAACTTCAGGCACAACTCTTTCGATAAATACAACTACAAACCGTCCTATTACAACTGGGACTGGACTAACAACTCTGGGTGGAAATCTCACTGTAGCTGGTGCCACGACTACATTTAGCAACGCAACTCCAGTTCTAACCTCAAACACCGATACTTCACTGACTATAACCCCAAATGGAACAGGAAATCTGATCCTGACCTCTGATCTGGATACAGGAGTAAAAATTGGTGCTTCAACAAATACTCTTGCCCCACTCTCTGTTTCGGGTGGAATTGGTGGGAATGCTCTCTCAATATTCAATCAGATAAATGGTACAGATATATTAGCGGCTTCGGCTTCGGGTGTTAGTAAATTCGTCATCAAAAATGACGGTACTGCTTCCTCATCAGCTGGTTTTACCGTTGATGGAATAGGCACAATTCAAAGCACACGAAATCAAACTCTTACTGTTGGCGGTGGATCGACTGGCAATCTTGTACTTGGAAAAGCCTCACAAACCCTCACACTTCCTGGCTTTACAACAAATGGAGGGTTACTTTATACAAATGCTTCAGGAGTTTTGGCACAAACAGGTACTGGTGGGGCTACTCAGTGTCTTTTGGGAGGAGCAGGTACTCCAACATTTGGATCATGTGGAACTGGGGTTAACTCCAGTCCATTCTATGAAATTCCTGCACCAATTGGCGTTATTGCCCAGGCCAACCTCACTGAAGACTTTTTACTTGGAGGACTTGCAACATCAAGCGCAAAATTTGCCGTTCTTAACATTGCTGGAGGTACTCCTACTGCTTCTGTTTCTGCTCAAAATGCTGCTGGTCAGGCTCTTGTTCTTTCAGGAGATGGAACAATCCAATCTACGAGAAATAACAGTCTCACGCTTGGAGGAAATACAACAGGTAGCTTGGTACTAGCAGGAACATCAGTACAGCTCTCAGCTACCAATCCTATCATTGACCTAACAAGTTCAAGCACTCTATTCATTAATACAACTACTAACCGTCCTATTACAACAGGTACTGGACTTACGACGCACAACGGAAATCTCACAGTTGCAGGGGCTACAATTACTTTCAGTAATGCCTCCCCTATCATCACATCAAACACAAATACAGACCTGACAATAACCCCAAATGGAACTGGGAATTTGATATTAACCTCAGATCTAGATACAGGAGTAAAAATTGGAAGTTCAACCAATACTATTGCCCCTTTGTCAGTTTCTGGGGGCATTGGATCGAATGCTCTTGCTATATTTAATCAAATTAATGGTACAGATATATTAACAGCTTCGGCTTCGGGCGTTAGTAAGTTCGTCATCAAAAACGACGGAACTGCTTCTTCATCAGCAGGTTTCACCATTGATGGGATAGGCGCTATTCAATCAACTCGCAATCAAACTTTAACAGTAGGTGGTGGAGCTACCGGTAATCTTGTGATTGGTCGTACTGCACAAACTGTTACCCTTCCTGGATTTACTACAAATGGAGGATTACTTTATACAAATGCTTCAGGAGTTTTGGCCCAAACAGGTACTGGTGGGGCTACTCAGTGTCTTTTGGGAGGAGCTGGTACGCCAACATTTGGATCGTGTGGAACTGGGGTTAATTCCAGTCCATTCTATGAAATTGCCGCTCAGGGAATTATCGTCCAGGGAAATACCTCTGAGGACTTCCTCTTGGGAGCAACTGCAACATCTAGCGCAAAATTTGCCGTTCTTAACATCGCTGGTGGAACACCTACCGCATCGGTCTCAGCGCAAAATGCTGCCGGGCAGGCACTAGTTCTTGGATCAGATGGTTCAATCCAGTCAACAAGAAATAACAATCTTACAATTGGTGGTAATACAACAGGAAGCCTTGTACTTCCTGGAACATCCATCCAACTGACAGGAAACAATCCTGTAATTGACCTTACTACAGCCTCAACTCTTTCGCTAAATACTACAAACAACCGTCCTATCACAACTGGTACCGGTACTTTTACTGTTGGTTCAGGAGGAACAGGAACGATTGCTATGAATGGAAGTGCTATAACAACGACCACAACATCAGTGAGTCTATTTGATGCCAATGCGACCACTATAAATTTTGGGAGAGCAGGAACAAATAATATTAACTTAGGAGGTACGTCAGGAGCACTTAATGTAGGAAATGGTGGTAGCTATACTATTCAAACTACATCAAATGGACAACTTAATGTATCAGCTGGGTCAGGCCTTTTAACCCTAAATACTCTTTCAAACGGAGCTGTAACAACCGGAAATGGACTTACAACATTGGGTGGCAACTTGACTGTGAGTGGAACGACTATTTCTCTTGCTGGTACATCTCCTACAATTTCCACGACAGGAAGCAACAGCCTTACACTAACAGCAGCAGGAGCAGGCAGTCTAACCCTCTCCTCTGATTCAGATAGCTCAATATTTGTAGGCAACGCTACTACTCCAGCTCCTCTATCGATATCTGGAGGTATTGGCAATAATGCAGCTTTAGTTCTCAATCAACTTAATTCTACAGGTAATATCTTTTCGGCCTCGGCATCTGGAGTTAGTAAATTCGTTATCAAAAACGATGGCACAGCCTCTTCATCAGCAGGTTTTACGGTTGATGGGATCGGCAATATCCAATCTACCCTCAATCAAACACTTACGATCGGTGGGGGCTCAACAGGAAATCTGATATTAGGTAAAGCAGCCCAGACTCTTACCCTTCCAGGGTTTACCACCAATGGTGGACTATTCTATACAAATGCGTCAGGGGTACTTGCCCAAACAGGTACTGGTGGGGCAACACAATGTCTACTTGGAGGAGCTGGTACTCCAACATTTGGTTCATGTACAGGAGGATCTAATACAAGTCCATTCTATGAGTTCCAAGGAGCAATAGTCCCGGGCAACACCACCGAGGACTTTATCTTGGGTGGAACCGCATCAAGCAGCGCTCGATTTATCGTAAATGGCCTTGCGACCGGAATCTCCCCTACTGCTTCTATATCTGCTACAAACGGTAACGGAATATATCTTTCTGCACAAAACGGGACCATCCAGTCTCTAAGAAACAACACTCTTTCAATCGGAGGAAACACTACTGGAATAGTTGCAATAAACCCACTGGCTGCAAATTTCACAGGTATTGGGACTTCTAATCCTATAGCTTCTCTTGATGTTAGAGGGTCACTTGGAATTATTGGTGGTGGAACTCTTGCTGTTGCTTCAATATCTGGAAGAACTTCATATGCAGCTCTTGCCGTAGACAATTTAAGTACCGTAGGAGATCTATTTACAGCTTCATCATCCTCAAATATGCAATTTGTCATCAAAAATAATGGATTTGTTGGCCTTGCAACTGCGGCTCCGACTGCCCGGCTTGATGTCAATGGTTCAGCCTCGATTTCAAGTGCATTAACATTTAGGACGGGGTCCGGAAGTATTCAAACAACTGCCTTAAATTCTCTTAATATCGGAGGGAGTACAACAGGAAATCTGATATTTAACCCTAACGGAAATAATCTCATCGGTGCTGGTACCTCAAGTCCGCGTGCCTCTTTTGATATCAGAAACGCTTTGGGGGTTGTTGGCGGGGGAACATTTGCTATAGCTTCAGTCTCGGGTAGAACTTCTTTTGCAGCTCTAACAGTAGACAATAGTTTAGGAGACTTATTCACAGCTTCATCATCAGGCTTAACAAGATTTGCTATTTCGCAAAATGGAAATGTAGGAATTGGAACAGGTACTCCACTTTACGCATTTGATGTTAACAAAAAAACAGCAGCCTTCAATTCAGGCCAGGATGGCACGATTTCAAGCTGGACTAACACAACCGATACTGGATTGAGTGGGCAGCTGGAACAATTTGGCCTCGTGTTCATAAATGGATACGTCTACCACGTAGGCGGATATGATGCACCCTCAGTACTTGATACAGTAAGATATGCAAGAGTAAAAAATGACGGAACACTAGATAATTGGGTAACAAGTCCAAATGTTCTTCCAGAGGCAAGACTTTGGCATGGAACTGTGACAGTTAATGGATATATTTACTCAATTGGTGGTCACTCAAGTGTTGCTTCACCTACAAATCCTGCTGTTTACTACACTAAAGTCAATTCAGATGGAACAATTAGCAGCTGGGGGTCAACAACTCCACTTCCATCTCCCAGGATAAGAATTACACATTCTGTTGCAACAGCAAATGGATATATTTATGTTGTTGGAGGAGAAAATAGCTCAGCTCAAACTACTGTATGGTATACAAAAGTAAATGCTGACGGCACGTTGGGACCTTGGCTTACAGGTTCCTCATTGCCAGTTGCTACCTCAGACAATGCAGTGGTTGTAGATAATGGATACATATATTCTATGGGAGGGCTAGCACCTGCAGCAACAAATGCAATCTATTATGCAAAAATTAACTATGATGGATCGATAGGACCATGGATTGGAAATCCCAACAATCTTGCGTCAGCTGATTCGATGCATAGTGGAATTGTGGTGAATGGTTTTGTATACATTCTTGGGGGGATAAATAATTCTACAACCGTTTATTATGCAAAATTCAACGCTAATGGAACTATACCTGCTTTTTCGACAAATCCTGCCTCTCTTCCTGATGGTCATCAAGGAAGCGGTATAACGTATGGTAATGGCTATATCTATATTTCCGGAGGATTTGCTACTGACAATGTAGCTTATGGATCAATTGCAAGAGTGTCTCTAGCTGCTAACTTAGACCTGTTAGGGTTGACCTCAACAAGTATAGCGAGTTCATCTGGGCTTGCTGGTGGAGGTAGTATCTTTGCAGGTAATATATTTGCCAAAAATCTTGAGGTAGGTGGAAGCGGAACCGTTTGGGGAAATCTTGCAGTATCAGATACCCTTTCGGCCAAAACTCTATCAATTTCTGGTCGGATTACTGGTAAAGCCCTCACTATTATTAACGAAACAGGTAATCAGGCTATATTTTCTGCATCTGCTTCCGGAGTTACTAAATTTACCATCGGCAATGATGGACAAGTCATGATAGGCAACATTGCTGCTGACCCTTCAACTGCCTTGGGAGCAGGATCTATATATTACAACACAGTAAGCCAGGCTCTAAAATTCTATAATGGTTCGGCATGGGCCACAATAGGTACGGGGAGCTCATCGTCAGGTCCATTTGGAGTACTTCAAGGAGCAATCGTTCCGACAAATACGACGTATGACTTTCTCCTTGGAGGAACAGCAACATCCTCTGCTAAATTCGCCGTACTCAATCTTTCAGGAACAGCAACTACTGTTGCATCGGTATCTGGCAACTTGGTTGTTATGCCTACAAATGGTACAGGAGGACTCTTGTCGATTGGTACGACAAATCCTTCTTCCAAATTACACATATTTGAATCTGTTAGCGATGTTGCAGTAACTATCGAGACGCAAGGATCAAACAAAAGTGCTAACCTAAATCTGCTTAGCACCAGTAATACTGCAGGACAAATATCCCATTTTGCTTCAGGAGTACGACAATGGATGATTGGTAACAATGGGGACATCACAGCTGGTGGAATTGGCATATATACTACTTCAAGTAACGCTAACCGGCTTGCCATATCTTCTACAGGCAACGTAGGGATTGGAACGGCGCTCTCTCCAACAGGAGTAAATCCTACGTCCCCCCTTCAGGTATATGGACTGAGTACTCAACCTATCGCTTCAATATCAGGTAAAACTTCGGGACCAACCCTTCTTCTAACAAATGATGGAAGCGGTGACATACTAGCCGCTTCAGTATCCGGAGTTCAGAAGTTCAGGATCAACGCTACTGGCGATCTTATTATTGGAGACGGATCAGGGAAAATATACGGAGGAGGATTTGACCCTCTCTATACAATCGATGGCAAGAAATTTTCTACATACGCTTCAAGCATCAATGGTATGAAAGAAGAATATATCGGTACTGCAAATCTTGCCTATGATCCTGCCGCTGGAGGATATGCTTATACCCTTGATTTCAACAATTTTGAGTATGGTACTGAGTTATGGACTTTCTCTCGGGTAATCGATCCGGATCTTACTAAGGTCAATGTACTTCTCACACCCACTTCTCAAGCAAGGACCTGGTTCAGGCGTGACCCGGTCAACAGAAAACTCATACTCTATTCAGACAGACCTACGTCAGTCACATACAGGTTCACTGCACCTCGTTTTGATTATGCTTTGTATCCTTCTTCGGATCATTCCCATGATATTACTGGTTTACAAGCACCAGCGGCTCCAAACACTACCGGGACAGGTGAGGCTGATCCTATGGATTCTTTCTTTGCATCTCTTTCCATACAATTTAACAATGGGATGTTCACGATACTTGATGGATTTGGCAACTTAGTTCATAGGGTCGATGGGTTCTCAAACCTCATAGCAGCAAATCTTGAGGCTGGTTTTATCCACGCAAGGAATTTGGCTGCAGATACTTTTTCAGCAGGAAGTGCATCATTGGGTAATGCAACAGCAAATACTTTTGCAGTAGCTGCGAATACAATCACTATTGGTGGACAAGATATCAGGCAATTTATCATAGATACTGTTACTGCAGCAGGATTTGGCCAAAATACAATCATTTCCCCTCTTGCTGAGGTAGAAACAATAAAAACAAATACTATCAGGTCTCTTACTGAAGGTGGAGATATAAATGTGAAAGGAAAACTCATCACAGAGTCAGACAGATCGGCTACTGATAGTTCAGTAGTCTCACTTGACGTGAGAGGATCAGCAACTATTTCAGGCTCACTAGCAACAAATTCTATCCAAACTAACGATGCGACTATAGCTGGAACCCTTCGCGCAGGAAACCTTATTGCTGACAATATCCAAGGGCTTGAGGATAAGATTTCCTCAGTAGCCTCACAATTCGTCAACAATCATGCAGCAACTCTAGCAGTAGGTACTGTACGGGCTGATTTTGGCATATTTGAACAAGGAATAACCTCAATGGGACCAGTGACTGCCAATATCCTTACTGCAACAGATCAATTGGCCGTAGGAAATAACTTTACAATCTCAAACAATGCAATAAATACAGTAGGATCTGATCTTGCCATACAGTCTTTGAGACAAGGTGCTATAGCATTTCAGGGTGGGCTTATCCGCATGGATACAGATGGCAATATGACGGTCAACGGTAATTTCAACCTTCTCGGCGAAATTGATGCGGTATACGGAGTATTTAGTGGTACTCTCACTACCCCAGCCCTTACTACAGATCTCATTTCACCTGTAGCTGATTCGAATATCTCTCTTTCATTCAAAGATTCTAAATTTAATATTCAGAATTCCAAAACTGCTTCCGGAAGTGCTGTGCTATCCATAGACAATAAAGGGAACATACAGTCGTCAGGATCTGCAACATTTGCAAAACTCAATTTCAATCTAGTTGGAAAGGCTGAAGCAACAAGTCTTTCAGAAGCGGTAGCTACTGGAAGCGCAGGTTTTGCTTCACTCAGAGCCGGACAACCAGAACTAACCATAAAGAACAATATCATTACATCAAAATCATTGATCTATATCACACCATTTGGAAATACTGACAACAAAGTCCTTTATCTTCTCCGCCAAATACCCGAATCAGAAACCGAGGATGGCTCTTTCACTGTCGGAGTTTCAGGTCCGGTCCCAACACATGATATGCAATTCAACTGGCTGATCGTGAACTAGTATATGGTATGTAGTATTTTGTATATAGTATGGGAAAAATAAGTACATTTACTGATCTTGAAACCTGGAAAGAAGGTCATAAGCTAGTAATCGCTGTTTATAAAATTCTTCCAACCATTCCTCGCTCTTCATATTCGCTTATAGATCAATTATCTAGATGTGTAGTGTCTATTACTTCAAATATTGCTGAAGGCTTCTCGAGGCAAAGCAAAAAAGAAAAGATTCAGTTTTATCACATAGCAAAAGGCTCCCTTACTGAGCTTCAAAATCAATTGTTAATATGTCGAGATGTCCGATTTATAACACAAAAAGAATTCCTTCCGTTAGCTGAACAGACTATAGTTGTGGGAAAATTACTTACAGGACTTATTCGATCAGCGCAATCATATCAATGATTTTTGAATATACTATATACGATATTCAATATACCAACTTTGCTTCGCAAAGGCTTGACAAGGGTAAAAAAATGAGCGTAATATAAAGATATATGGATCCAAATCAACCTGCCCAATCCAGTGAGAATTTACCTCCTAGAAAAGAACCCCATCTGCCTATATCTATGGCCGAAACCCACCCTGAAATATACAATGAAAACTCAACGACAAATTCAAAAAACACCCTCCTCACCCTCGCCTCACTATTGGTACTTGCCGGCATCGTCGGCATAACACTATTTTTATACATTCAGAATAAATCAGGAAAAATTGCGCTTAACAATTATGATAAAAATCCAAAAATAACTCCTCAACAACCTCAACCTACTCTTAGTATAGAGCAAAAAAAGACAAAATACGGAGTTATTTGTAGGAGATTTACGAGCATTGAACAAGCCCTGGCTCAACCAGAGGTTACCTGTACACTTGATCTTTCAAATCAAGGATTAACGGAAATTCCAAAAGATATTGCTAAGCTTTCTTATTTACAAACACTTAATTTATCAAATAACAATATAACAAAATTCTCTGATGTTCTTGTTGATATGGACAATCTTCTCAGCGTTGATCTTAGTAACAATAATATCTCCTCAGCAGGGACTATCAAAAAACCTACTTCAAAAATTCTTCCTGATGGCCTTACATCTATGCATATTTTTCAAGTAGTTACTCTTACAGGAAACCCAATTTCTGAGGTTGAGAAATCAAAATTTAGATCTTCTATAGCGTCAAATAAAATTGTCTTCTAGGTTTATAACTTTTATAAATATTTGTCCCAATTTTTAAAATTCATTTAATTTAGAACAAACAATTATTTTACTTTCCTGAAGTTAATGACATGCTACGTTATATGAATGACTTGGGGAGACCTGTGATGTACACCCACTATTAGTAAAGTACCAATTAAAGTCGGTAAGACTGTAAGTACCTTGGTTAGAAGGCGCACTAGCCCCACAGGCCGATGGATGTTGACCAACAGTATGACCCGTACAATAGAGAATTGATCCAACTGAAGTACAAACACCAGTTCCATTATTATCTTTTATCCAGCCTGAACCAGTGGTAGTTCCAGTACAGTAGTCTACAGACTCTTTAACCGATGAGTTGTTACAATCATAGTCATAATCTCCATTCAACCCACTTCCTGTTGGGGTTGAGAAGTATAAGGTCTGTCCCGGAAATACATTTGCGTTAAGATCATAACAGTCAGCAGTTCCTGAAGCTGAAGCTCTGTATCCATATGCTAAGGATGAACCAGAGCAAACGGACTGAGAGCCACCGGTAGTGTAAGTGTCATTGTCTGCATCTGAGTATCCAGTTATATTTTGCCATTTCCCTCCATCGTCATAATTATTATTGTCACCATTGTTACCAGATTGTGCGCAATCTGTACCGGAAGACACACTTACACCAGGCCTTAAAGATGCACCAGAACATATCTGTGATTGGAACGAAGGATTAACGCCGTCGCTATCGTTATCTGGATACCCTGTTGAAAGCATTTGATAGTAAGAGCTAGTAGTATCGTCACAATCCGTATTATCGGTAGACCACCCTGAAGCAGGAGCTCCAGTTAAACACTGTACCTGCGATGTCTGAGCCAATGGTTTTATAGACATATTGATACCTAATATAGTTGTACCTCCAGGAGAACTCTGGTTAAACTGAGCCCAATAGGTAGCTTTATTTCCATTATATTTACGATATACTCCAACTAAAGAGTCATTTGAAGCATACTGAATAAAATAATCACTATACAATTCGTCCCCAAACCCAGGGGCTGAATAAAATACTTTTGAAGAACTCCCTGAATTAGACCCGCCAACTTGTAAATATAAATCGCCTGCAGTGTAGGCTATTGATGCATCTGAGACAGAATTATATGAACCAGCTGCTCTAATAGGAGCACTTGTTGCTACGTTACTAAATGATGTAATAAATCCCTGAGAAGCACCGGTTGATGAGCTTAATGTGAACGCATATGAAGCCCCTTCACCGCTTGCATATTTGTACCAGACATCTAATCCGGTATTTGTTCCATTATAGGAACTTCTAACTAAATTCCATGTACCGCCACCCGCTGGAGCGCTGACTGTTCTATTACTCCCTCCTTCGTGCTCCACAACAGCTATCATAAACATACCATCGACTATATCAGCTGGTTTATTAATGGTTAGTGTCGTACCACTGGAAATCGATGCTTTAGTAGTAATCCCATTAGTAAAACTTGGTCCATTATTACCGTGTCCGTCCAAGTCATTATCAGAGTATACTGTTGTATTGGTACAGCTTGCCGGAGTTGTTAGATTAACTACATTTGATATTGCTCCTGCTCCTGCGGCATTTTTTGCCCTAACTGCATAACTATAATTTGTAGTTTGTGATACGGTTGAATCACTTAATGAGGTTGAAGCTGTGCTATTAAGCGTAGCTGAAGGGGTACAATTACCATTACATCTTAATAAGTCATATCCATTAGTAATAGCAGGTACCGCTCCACCTACTTGTGTTCCGCTCCACGATGCATCAACCCTGTTGTAGACAGGTGCAGTTGCGCTAAACGATGAAGGTGCGCAAGGCGCACCGCTGGGATTGTCCTGACAGTCAGTCGTTGCTGAAAGTTTTTGCCCATCAGGAAGCCAGGTGTTCGCATTTGAGGTGTCTTTGTAATATGTTCTTCCACTCACCTGCGTTGGTGTTCCAACGCATTGCGCGGCTGCGGCTGCAGAGGTTTTATAACCATCATTATCTGCATCTGTTACTAATCCGTCAATAGTCCTAAAAGTGTAGGCGTTGTTAGGATTACAATCTACTGAAGCTGAAGCGCTTGCCATCTTCCAAGCATAATTATAATTTGTAGATAGGGTATTTCTTCTAACAAATTCAGATGCAGCTGATGGTGTTGAGCCTACATATTGGGTCTTGTCATCCAGTATCCCATCACCGTCTTTATCATGGACAAATACTCCACCCTTCTTCAATGATCCTCCGCGGGCAATAACGAGTGATGAATTAGGCTTTTGGAGTTGGAAGCTTCCAAATGCAACTTGTTGTGAAGGACCAATTGTCATTTGCGCAGTTGTACTAAGAATTAGTGACCCTGTGTTAGTGGTTCCTGAACCTGTGTCTACTCCATTGAAATTACCATTTAGGTTACAGGTTGCAGAGGCAGGAATTGTAAGATTTCCTGAAGCTGGTGGGTCGCAAGGACTTGCCGGACCGTCCCCTGTTGTAAATGTCGCAACTGTTGCTCCACCAGTCGTACCATTAGTATTTATAGCAAATGAGCAATACCAGTATTGTGTATTAGGCTCAAGAAATGTGTTGGCATTTGGTGGTATGGTATAAGTAAATGTGTGTGGGCTACTATCTGCACCTATCACTACGTCATTTCCTGATGACTGAGGATACCGGATTCCAAGGCTGTCACTATTACAATTTCCAGGAGTTGTAGTATACACCCTAAAGTGACCAGTTGAGGCTGAGGAATTAGGGTTGGCTACTCCAGACAGAGTTACGTAATACGAATTGATACCTGTCGGTGAATTTGTGTCTACTCCAGTTGGATTTACATTCAAAGTAGTAAATGTTCCGACATTTGAATACCCATAACCCACCGAATTATGAGCATACGCAACGAAAGAATAACCAGTATTTTGTGTAAGACCGCTTATTGTCTGTGTGAAGCCAGTTGTCGCTGTACCACCTTCAGGAGTACAAGTAACTCCTGTCCCACCAGATTGTGGATTTGAATTAGTTGTTGTTACTGAATAACAAATACCACGCGCGTCAATAGCTTGAGTTCCAGCTGATGTAACCGTGCCACCTAGAAGAGCGCTTGTTCCGGTTATTGATGCTGAAGTTGGTGTCGTCACAGTGGGTGGAGCAGCTGTACATACTGAGAGTGCATAAACTTCTACTTCGTTAGGTGTAAAGGTACTTGTTCCGCTTAAGTAAGTGAATGCACCCTGACTGGATGGTTGCTGCCAATAACTTGAGTTATTATTATTTCCCCAGGATGTATTCAAGTTTGCACTATTAGGTGCGGCCAAATTGCCTCCACCACCCATGTAGGGTCCATAAGAACTTGCACCCAACAACATATAATCAGAGTAGTTAACCTGCGCAAGCTTATAATTGTCTGAGATACTAAAAAGCAGTGCTCCGGCACCGGCGATCCAAGAACCTGCTGAATTCCATGATTTTGGAGCATATGCTCCAAATACTTTACTATTTGCAGAGTTTCTAATCAAAATCAATGTCGGCCCCTGATTATCAACTGCTGTATGGAAATTTGCTAGTGTCCAACCATTTACAGTTCCTTTATAAAGCAATGTTCCTTGCATTTTTGATGTACCCAAAAATCCTTTTACTGTTGTTGAGTCTGCAGAATTCGCTATACCTGATCCTGGGAAAAGACTACACGCAGTAGATGAAGTTGCAGACAATGTAAATGAAACAACAGATGAATAACCCGGACTACCTATGGAAGTTGATTGAAAACAATACACATAAGTAGCACCTGCTGTAAGCCCAGTTATTTGAGCTGACCGAGGAAAATAATTTCCATTGTTATTACCGGACGATGAATTTGATGTTGTATTTGGCAGACTGCTACATGCAGATCCTGTCGTATAAGTTGGGGATATTCCATACCGGAAGTAACCATTTGAAGAAGCTCCATAACTGTTAATACCAGCAGTCAGAACTGCTGTTGTATCGTCTACCAAAATTGCCCCATAGTTACTAACGGCAGGCACAGGAAATGTCTGCTCTCCCCCAACAGTATTGATGAATTTACCTGCACCACTACCCTGATTTTGAACTGTGTAATATTCAGTATTAAGCCACCCGGCAGTTCTTGCTACATTGGAAATTCTAACCTCATCTATGCTACCCAAAAATGCTTGCGATGTATTCCCATCATATCTTCCACCAATACCTAATCCGTTAGTACCATCATAATTTCCCAAAGTCACACCGGGAGATGTTGAATATGCAGCCAAATTAAAATATATGTTAAATGCAGATCCATTATAAGTAGATGCTAAATACGTCCAGGTGACATCAGATAAGCTGCTTGTAGTAGCGTACAGTGGATAAGAGGTCGTATCACTAGCAATTTGACCTCCAATTTCAGTATCGCTACCATTATTAAACTGAAGACCATAAGGGCCATAAGGACTTGCACTGTTTTGTCCGAACCAAACCGGTTTTCCCCAGGTATCTTGAGCTCCATTTCTATATACCCAAGCACTTAGTGTCACATTTGAAGGCTTAAGACTAGCATGGTTAGCTACTGTAACTCTACCGCTTGAACCGTTGGACGAGATTCCATTTCCGACTTTTCCTGCTACGCCCGTTGTTGCTCCGACATTTGTACCATTATTGGCATTTGAAGTAGAATCATTTAAATTGGCTCCCAAATGCCAAACTCCAGCATAGTTACTGCTCCAAACATCGGTCTTATTTTCTTGGGTAGAACTGATACTAGAATTTCCATAGTATACATACAAAACAGTATTTGAACCTGAATAAAGATTTAATACTTTAACCCACATTTTAATGGTTCCTGTTGTTCCATCATAACTTTCTATCTCGTGCGATAATTTTGTACCCTCAGCATCATCTGTAAAGATGATATCGAATCCACTTGCATTATTGACCCTTCCCCCATTAGCAGTTGTTCTTAGTTGCGAATCTGTTATAGCAACAAGAACCGGGAAATTATTGAGAGTCGACCCACCAGGAACCTGCGACCCATCGATAGTCAACTGCTTTTTATATATATATCCTGTGTCATACCAGGCTTCGGATTTATGTACACCTAGAGGAGATGATTCATTAATGCCATCAGGTGTTAATATATTTGTGTATTGAGCAATAAAACCAATACTTAAAAAGACAAATAAAAGAAATACCTTTGATTTTTTCATACTGAATTTTTTAAATATATTTCTCTTCATATTAATTTATTGTTATAGTTCCAATTTTTTTGTTATTTTTGAGATTTACAACTGACAACTCCCCAACCTTACCAAAAACAGGACCTCCTACTGACTTACCAGCAGGAATGATAATTTTGTCAATATTTATTACACCCTGAAGTGAAATGGTCATTTCCTCAGTTGTACTATTTGTAAAAATAATTGTTTTATCTTTTAGTACATCTACAATTACTGGTAGCATCCCAGCTTCATTAATTATTACTGAAGCCTTGTATTCCTTTGGGATATTTGTTTTAACTACATCCGATGTTTTTACTACATCTGTATTAACTATTTTTCCATCATCTTTTTTAAGGTACCAAAATATACCTCCGGTCAGAATTATTATTCCTCCCAAAAATATTATTGCTAATGTTCTTGTATTCATAGTATTTATTGATTCGCTCTTATTGACCCTGTTTGGGTATTCCCACGATCATCTGTTCCTATAATGTCATATCCATAGTGAGTATATGTGTCAGTTACCTGCCAGGTCCCCGTCCAAGTTCCACTCTGAGCGGTTCCACCTGTCCTTGATAGTGTGAATTCACGTGCATCTCCATCTGAATAAAGGATTGCCTTCATTGATGTAATGTTACCAACTGTGTCGTCAGCAAGAACCTGTATTGATTGTGCCATACCAATAGTCTGATATAACGGCATGACGGTGACTTGATAGATATCGGGGTTGACTCCTGCTTGATTTCCTAAGTTGTAAGTGACCGATCCTACTGGTGGTGTTGGGGTTGGGGTTGGAGTTGCTGATGGCAATGGTGTTGGTGTTGGAGTTGGACTGATAGACTCAATTCCACCTGCAATCGAAGCAGCTGAGGCAAGAGCACTACAATTTACTGCTCCTGACAGGGTACATGCCCATACACCACTGGTATATCCGCTAGGTGTACAGTTGGATAATGATGAAAGTGGACAGACATTTGTCAGAGCCGAAGATTTACTAACCTGAGCAAATATTACATTCCATTGTGGACAAGAAGCAGCTGACTCAGTCCTATATTTATAACACTCACCATTCCCACCATTACATTTAGGATCCTGTGGGACCTTCTTCATATAAGTAGTTGCATTGACTTTCCACTCCTGACCGAAAGGAAGTTGAGATGGATAACACTTTGTATCGTTGTAGTAAAGGTCTACTGCTGTCTTTATAGCTTGAATGTCAGCGAGTCTTTGAGAGTCCTGACCTTTATTTATTTGAGCGATAGGATTTAGGGTCAAAAGTACTCCTCCAATGAGTGTTGCTAGTATAGTTCCTGCAACTAATACCTCAACGAGGGTAAATCCGAATTTTTTTTGTGATTGGGCAGTTTTTATATTCATTTTATAATGATTATTCCAGTCATTTCTGGATTTGCTTTGTTGCGATATGTATATGTACCAGGAGTGTTGAACCTAACCTCTTTCAAATCACTTGGCTCAAGCGTTCCTATGTTAAGGATCTTACTATTCTCATCATTTGCCTCAATCGTGATTGCGTCTGCGTCAATATTAAGAAATGATATAAATCCCTCTTTTGGAATTGTAGCAACATTTGGATTGAACCTTCTTGAACTTACCATGACAGTTGTATTGACGATTGGTGGGATGGTTGGATAAGGAGTATTTGTAGTTGTATTCATTGGTACGGAAGGAGTATTTTCGACTGAAACGTTATTCTGTTTTCCTTTACCAAATAGTACGATGATCGAAAGGAGAAGAAAAACAATAATACCTGCAACAAGTATTCCCATGATGATCTTCTCGTTCTTGTTCATAGATTTCTTGACTTCACTACCGATAAACCCCTCTTGAGAATGGTTTGATTGAGGATGTGCTTTATGTTCATGTCTTCTTCTTAACATAAATAAATTCTATACAGCAAAAAACCCTTTTCAGGCTTATATACCTATTTAGTATATGTACGTTTTTTTTCCCTTGTCAAGCCCTTCAAATTAGGGCGCAGTGCCGGCATCTTTTGATGGGCGGTGCAAGCACATATTTTGCTCAAAAATGATTAATTTTACCTATTACAAAGAGTGTATAAATACTCATAAATATATAAGACTATATCTTTTAGTACTACAATCTAACACTTTTAATCGCATCTACTCTTCCTATATATGTAATGTTATTGAGTTAGTTTGAATTATTGACATCCATTCAGCTACTTTGCTAATGTGGAATATACCCTTATTTTCTTGTTCAGCTTTTTTTCAGGAAAAGCATAGTAATCTAAATATATGAGTAAATCGGTTTTATCATTTTTATCATCAGTTGCCACCATTATCACGGCAACTCTCTTTCTTTTGTTTCCGCTATTCTTCTTGACGATAACTACAGATTTCTTCACATTTCCAAAACAAATATTGATCGTTATTGGATCGTTACTTCTGTTAGTTCTTTGGGGTATAAAAGTTGTAGTTGAAAAAAGAATCACCTTTCTTCTCAATCCTCTCAATTTACCTATCCTTCTTTTTGGGCTCGTTCTTATTCTTTCAACCTTCTTCTCCTTGTCGTCTCAGGACGCTGTACTCCAATCTGTACCGGTCATTCTCCTTTGCGTACTTTTTGTAACAACCGTCAATTTCATCACTGAGAAGTCATCATTTACGATAGTAGTAACCTCCCTTATTATTGGAAGTGCTCTTTCTACTCTTTTAAGTATCTTTTCCTACTTCAATATATATCTACTTCCTTTTGAGGCTATAAAAAATCCAGGGTTTAACACTCACGGCTCTCCAGTCCAATACGCTGCTTTTTTGATCCCATTACTAATCCTTTGCGTTGCCTCACTCCTTGATATTGTCAAGAAAGGTAAGTTGAAGTCAATTACCAAAGATTACTCATATATTCTTCAGCTTGTATCGGCTGTAATTTTTGCAGTCGGCCTTGGAATAGTTATCTTCCAGATCGTATCTGCACCTCAAAAACCGATTCTTCTACCTTTCAATCACGGTTTTCAGGTAGCATTTGCGACAATTAGTCAGGATGTTCCTCAAAGACTTGCCCAATCATTACTTCTGGGGAGTGGATATGGGACGTTCTCGACTGATTTTACACGATATGTATCTCCAGCTTTTAACACACTTTCCTTTTGGAATCTAACATTTGCTTTCTCATCCTCTTATGTTTTGGAGATATTGGCAACTACTGGTATATTGGGGCTTTTTACTTTTGCCTTCATTTTCCTGAATTTCTTGAGAAGCAAAGCCGCACCATCAAATCCGCTGTTCCTTTCGACACTTGCCGTCTTTATCATGACTCTTCTTATTCCATTCTCTTATTCTTTGGTTTTTCTTCTATTCGCACTATTGAGTCTATTTGTGTGCTACAGAGCGATAGCCAGGGCTAAAGGATTTGATAGTATCGCACTCAATCTAGTGGCATTGCGTCAAGGCCTTATCTCAGTTACTGAGGAGGGAGCAAAGAAAAATAAAGAGAACTTAGTACTACCAGCAATCGTTTTGGCAGTAACCGTCTTGATTGCTGCATTTGTGCTTTTCTACCTGACTGGGACGGGTGCAACACCAAGAAAAGGCTATTTATCCCTTATCAGCTCTGATATCAAATTTGCAAAGTCCTTCTCCCAAGAAGCATTAAGATCCGGAACTCAAACATATAACCTGGAGACGCAAGCAATTTCTGAATATCCATACAGAAGCGACTATTACAGACTGTTCTCTCAAATCAATCTTGCACTTGCCGCAAACATAGTAACAGCACAACAAGGCAGAAAGCCATCAGAAGACGTGCAAAATAATATCATTGCCCTTCTTCAACAAAGCATTAACAGTGCAAGACAAGCAGTAACCTTGTCTCCTCTTTCATCAGTCAATTGGCAAAATCTAGGCCAAATCTATAGAAATCTCATCGGAGTTGGCCAGAATGCTGAACAATTCGCGGTCGCCTCGTACAATCAGGCATCAACGCTCAATCCCTCAAATCCAAGCCTTAGAATAGAGCTTGGTGGAATATATTACCAACTAAAACAATGGGATCTAGCACAAAATCAATTCAATATCGCTCAACAACTAAAAGCAGATTATCCAAATGCATACTACAACCTTGGTCATGTTTATGAGGAAAAAGGAGACCTTCAGAATGCTTTGATCCAATATAGAACGGTTGCTCAGCTCGTAGCCAATGACAAGCCAAATCTTGACAAAATCAATGGTGAGATCAAAGCGTTAGAGGATAAAATCGGCCAAGCAGAGGCTCAAAACGCAGAAACAAAGCAACCCGCAACAGATACTACACCACTTGGAGTAGATAAGCCTCAAACTGAATTCCCACCAAAAAATCCTAAGGAAACCATTCCAGCTCCTCCAAAAGGTGTTGTGACTCCAAAACCAACAGCTACTGTTACACCAGCTCCTACAGTTGAGGTTTCTCCAACACCAGTTAACTAAAGTTAATAGTAAAAATTCCTTGATCGTCGATTGCAGTTCTGAACTTGAGATTTAGATTGAGCGAACGTCTCGACAGCCGAAAAGGCGGAGTGTATTCACGAAGTCCGGGCTGTAGTGAAAGAATGAGAAATCGAACGTTCTAGACTGCTCCTCGACGAGAGCTTTTTGTTCTTTTCTCGGAAGAAAAGAACAAAAGATAGAATTAATGTAGGAAGCTCAGCGGGTCGTTTCGCAACCCATTGTCTAATGTAAAAATGACAAAGGGTTGTAGAAAGTACCGCCACTTCTGACTTCGAAATGAAGATGGGCACCTGTTGTTCTACCTGTCAAACCCACCCAACCTACCACGGTCTGCCCTGCAACCACGCTTTGTCCAGAACTTACATTTAATCCACTCATGTGTGCATAGAGTGTCTGATACCCATTGCTTCCACTTACAATAACATGCGTTCCATATCCATAATTCCATCCTCCAGCGACTGCATAACTGACTGTTCCGCTTGAAGCTGCGACAACTGGGGTTCCAACAGGTGCTCCAATATCAATTCCTTGGTGGTACCAACTATAGTATTGGTTCATGGTTCCCTGTACTGGCCACGCAAACCCGGATCCTGAGACAGAAACTGATCCTGAAGGTATAAATGTGCGCCGCGCTATGTAAGTTGGAGCCGACCTCGGCGGAACTCCTTCAGGCACAATAAGGGTTTGACCTATGACAAGTGAAAAGGTCTGTGGATCTGCAAAATCATTGAATGGAAAATCAACTATTCCCTGTGCATTCGTGCTGTATTTCTTAGCAATTGTGTAAATTGTATCTCCTGAAGTCACTTTATGAGCTACTCCGCTTACTGGAAGTATCTGCAAAGTGTCTCCTACTGTTATATCATCGTCAGTCAAATCATTCTGCCAACGTACAGTATCTTCAGATACTGCAAATTTCTTGGCAATTCCAGACAATGTGTCTCCCTTCTGGACAGTATAGGTAATGATCTCTGATCTAGGTTTGTCTGAAAGCTGGGTATGAAATACGTCTTGAGGTGCAAGACTTTGCTTTTGCTCTGAGATATCTTGGGCAAAAGAAAGAAGGTTTTTATCTTTTGAAAAAGGGTTTTGGTCTGTGATGAACGGGGAAATAAGCACACCAAAAGAAAGAACAGCCATGGCTGCAACATGAAGGAAAAACCGATTGCGCTTGCCGCGCTTTATCAAAATAGATTTAACGACGGTATTTTTGTTCTTCTCAAAGATGTTGGAGAAGAACATTACCTTGTCTTTTGTGTATGTCGAAAGGAACAAAAGAAAGCTCCCAAACTCACTTTTGAGGTAAGAAAGCGATTTTAAAGCATTTTTGAAAAACGAGGGTTTTTTTGCTCCTGTATGAACTTTGCCCAATGAGGGGGCCATCTTGTGACGATTCATGGAAGTCTAAGTGTACCAAATGAGGTATGTGGAAGCAAGTTTTGTACTCACTCTAGGTACGTTTCAAGTTGTTTGAATGCTTTGTTAGCACTCAATTTGCGAAGTGCCCTTGCTTCTATTTGCCGGATCCTTTCACGGCTTACACCAAATTTCTTTCCTATTTCTTCTAAAGTGTGTTCATGACCATCTATAAATCCGAATCGTAGATCTAATATAACTCGTTCTCTCTTACTGCACACTCTTACAGCAATCTCAGACATCTTTTCTCTTAGTTCTTTTCTTTGAGCTTCATTTATAAACGAATTTGACTGAGGATCTGCAACAAAATCACCAAGCGTACCCTCTGAATCGGAAAACAATCTTCTATCTAGAGAGCCTATACCTAACGCTGCGAATCCACTTTTGACTGTTTCACTAGCTTCCTCTAATTTGCCGTCTTTTAATGCTTTCATCATAGCTTCATAAGTTTGGGAAGGAATACGTATGTCGCGTGATTTATCTGTCAATGCTCTTATCATTGATTGTCGGATCCACGCTGTTGCATATGTAGAGAACCTAAATCCCTTTCTATAATCAAAATAGGCAGCCGCAACACTAAGACCAATCATTCCTTCCGAAGTTAAATCCTCAACACCAAAACTAGTTCTCCTATATCTGGTTGCATTAGATAGAACCAAACGGTAATTTCTCATAACTAATTCATCAAATGCTATTTCCCCCTCAGAGAGATCATTTTTGTATTGTTCAAATAGTTTTTGAAGCTCCTGTTCCCTATCTTCTTTGATCTCTATATCAAGTATTTCTTGAATTTTCTTATTGATCTGATCAGTTAAGGCTAAACCTACTTCAGGTAAAGGAGTGTGTTCATCTCTTTCTTCTCCTTCATCCTTCTGATTTCCTGATTTCTCTCTAGCGGAAAAATGACTTAATAAAAATTTTGCCCTATTACTTCCTAACGCTTTTTCTATGATATCAAGACTTTCTTCGTTCAATCCCTGTCTATCAATTCTTTTGAAAGCAAATAATATTAACTTAGACCACTGTATTTTTGAACCCAAGATCATCTGCTCTTGCAGCTCTGGAAATTCAACTTGACCAAAAAATGATGCGAGTTTTGTTATCTCACTATCAGACTCAAACATAGCCAAATCAAGCGATTCCTCTCGAGTTAAAACAACAGATTTTTCAATTATAGGAACCTCACCTGTAGGTCTTTTAACTTTTGGGCGATAAGGTGCATTCCTTGGACTTGAATTAACTCTTCTTGAAGGTACCTCGTTCTGAGACCTAATAAATTGCTTCACTTCATCTAATACTGAGGGTTGGTAAATTTCATCTCCAAAAAATTCTGTGGAGCTTTGTTTTCTAAATCGTCTTAGTGCATCACTCAACTGACTTAAATCAGCAATGCCCAAGTAATCCATAGCCTGTTGCTTCACTTCAGATAATGGCACTTTACCACCTGTAGTATATGGCAATACTTGCTCAGAAGGATTCAAACCTAAATTAATTTCAGGAACTTGATTTGCTTGGTTTTCAGGAATTTTGTCTGGCGGAATATCTTGGATGGCTTGTTCTGGATTCATTGAGCCAATTATAGCAACGATTTACTGCTAAAACAGGGCTATTCCTTGCCTAAGCCGTTGAGGAATTCTTCGTTTGTTTCAGTCTGTTGGAGTCTTTCTATAAGAATTTGAGTACGCTCATCAGGTCCTAATACATCCATCATTCTTCTCATGGTGGCAATCTTTTTGTAATCCTTCTCAGATAACAATAGCTCTTCTTTTCTGGTGCCTGAACGCTCAATATTAATTGAAGGGAATATGCGTCGTTCTGCAAGTCTACGGTCAAGATGAAGTTCCATATTTCCAGTTCCCTTAAACTCTTCATAGATAAGATCATCCATTCTGCTTCCGGTATCAACTAATGCAGTTCCGATAACAGTTAGAGATCCACCCTCTTCACATTTTCTGGCTGCTCCAAAAAATCTTTTTGCAGGCCAAAGTGCAGCAGGATCAAATCCTCCCGTTAATGTTCTTCCTGACGGTTCAATTGAAAGATTGTATGCGCGTGCAAGTCGCGTTATTGAATCAAGCAGAATAACCACATCTGCTCCACCTTCAACGAGTCTTTTCGCTCGATCAAGAGCAATTTCAGCTGCATTGGTTTGTGCTTCCGGTGGTTCATCAAAATTTGAGGCTACAACCTCGCCCTTAACTGATCGTGATATATCTGTTACTTCCTCAGGGCGTTCTCCAATAAGACATGCCATCAGATGAACTTTGGGGAAATTTTCAGCAATTCCTGCTGCTAGATCCTTTAGAATAGTAGTCTTTCCTGCTTTAGGAGGGGATACTATCATTCCTCTTTGACCAAAACCAATTGGACTTACGATGTCGATGATGCGTGATGACAGTGGTGTTTTACCGGTAGAAAGAACAAGCTGCTTTATAGGATATATAGGAGTCAGGTCTTCAAAATAAACTCTTTTGACACCCTCGGCAGCTATTTTGCCGTTAATTTTTTCGATCTTCAAAAGTCCATAATATCTCTCGTTGTCTTTTGGAGGACGACCTAGACCTTCAACAAAATCCCCATTTCGTAGCCAAAAACGTCTGATTTGGGAAGAAGATATATAAATATCTTTTTCTGAAGGTCTGAATTTTGGGCGTAAAAACCCGTGTCCTTCAGGCTTTATGTCTAAAATTCCTGCAACTACTTCAGTTGCTTGGTCACCGCGTGGACGTCCATACTCTCCCCTATCTTCAACCATAGGAGTTGCCTCCACAGGCTGTGCTTGGGATTCATCAATGTCTTCTTGAGATTTCTTTACTGGACTCATACGTAATTTCGAGGCTTAATTTGTCTGGAAAATTAACGAAGCGGAAAAATTAAAATTTTACCGAACGTTACAATTATTAAACCACGCACCCTCAGGAAAGTCAATGGGTTATTAAAAGGCCAAACTGTAACAACCCATAATAATTAGAGTGATGTAAAACTATAAGCTACCCTATTCCCTAAATCCTACAACCTATCACCTCACCTAAGCATCCTATAACACTTGACAAACAACTCTTTCTCTGTTACAATCCCAAAATCAATATGAATTTTAAAAGATTTGTCGCAACATTTTTTGCTACAGCAGCTTTTCTTGCAACCGCAGGAAGCGCTATAGCTTCTGGTACCGGATATGGTACAAGTAACTGCCAAGTAATCTACGGCGGAGGACAAGTTTGTCCAACAACCCTACAATTCTCTATAGATAAGAAAGTTCTTGCACCTACTAAAGGTGGGTCATTTGTTGATAATCTTGGATTTAATGATGCAAAATTCCAACCAGGAGATCAGGTTTCATTTAAAATAACTCTAAAAAATACCGGAGACAAGACAATTGACCAAATAACTGTTGTTGATACTCTTCCAGCTTATCTTACATTTACATCTGGACCTGGAACTTATGATGCAACTTCAAGAACCGTTACCTATATCATAAAGAATATTGCTGCTAACCAATCAAATGATCAGACAATAGTTGCTACTATCGCAAATGTTGATGCACTTCCAAAAGATCAAGGAGTTATGTGTCTTACAAACAATGTAAAAGGTAATGACAATCAAAGTGACGTAGCAAACGATAGCTCTTCTTTTTGTATCCAAAAAGAAGCTATGACTCCAAAAGTATTCACAACAGTTCCACCTAAATCTATCCCAAATACCGGACCTGAAATGCTTCCTTTGCTTGGGCTTATCCCAGCTGGAATCGCAGGATTTACACTTCGAAGAAAATCAAAACTCGGATAACGCCCGAGTCTACGAGGGCGCAAGCTTTGCTTACGCCCACTCGTTAGGCTTGAGGTTAGAGAAGGCAGCTTTCACCAAATCACCCCAACAAATTCCCAAAAAGCTTTCTTCCCTGACTTTTAAGTTAGGAAAGTAGTATGCAGCAGACTATCCATTAGCTGGATAACTTTGCACCATATACCACTTTGTTCTTTGAAAATTGGTATACAGAAATTATTTTTGGAAGACACTTCGGTGTCGGATTGAGCGTTCCGTTGGCATGAAAGCTGCACAATGGGCCGCTCAACCCGGCACTGTAAGTTACAACCGGGAAACTTCACTTACAAGGAGAACATATTGGAGGCTCGATCTCCGCCCACCATTCCCCAACCGCAAGGTTAGGATCAAAGAATGTGAGCGGTATCGTCCGCCTACATTCTTCCTTTAAGTCAGAGTTCAGTTCCGGAGGAACAACACCTTGTCTAGGTCATCCCAAGTTTGGGTCGTGTTCAGTATCATCGTCACCGCTATCGCGGTTGGCTGGGGTATGCACACGCTCGACAACACGGATTCTGCCATCGCGGACGAACCGTCCACGACGGCAACCGCCACAGTGGCGGCCACCCAGACGCCCAACCCGGGCGACAAGAAGGACCAGCCGCCGGCGCCTAGCGCCGTCTGCCGTCTTTCGGTCATCGGGCCTTGGTCCGAGATCAATGGCACCGCCCCCTACCGCATCGAAGTCGGTGGAGGCGATGTTCAGCACATGGACTTCTACCCCACGATTGGGGTCCAGTCCATCAGCTACATCGTCGACTCCCTTCCACGCGGCGGCGTCGCCGCCAAGTGGTACGGGTACGGCCAGATGTGGCAGGGCAACAAGCACGAGTGCGCTAACTTCGACTACGTCAAGGACGCCGTCGAGTACGCGAAGGGTAACGCCAGCGGCCAGCCCGGCCGCCTCCAGCAGGGCCACAGCGGGATCGTCATTGATCTCCGCGGTGGCAACTTCAAGATCATCGAGAAGCCGAAAGGCTGGACCGAAGATCAGATCGATGCCCTCATCGCCCTCCACAAGGCGGCGATGAACCCTGCCAATCCGCCTACTGCTGGTGCTGTTCAGGCTCCCAGCGGCAAGTGCGAAGCCGTCCGCGTTATGCAAGACGAAACCAAGCGCCCCAACGGCGCCAACAGTATCGTTAAGCTTGGCGGCGACGGCCACGCCTACGTCTTCGAACTCTGGAATCCAGAAGTTCAGGGCGGCAAGGAGATGAAGGTCCTGATTCCTGCAGGCGAAAGCCGTACGTTCACTGGTTTTGGTGGCGCCGCATGGCAATACCCAACCACGTGCACGGCTCAGCAGATCAAGGACGACTTCAACAACAACCCGAAGCCTGCCTATACCGGTTAATCCGGTGGCCGACTTCTCTGTATACCAAGCTCGGGATGGTCCCCTTCGGGGGGCCGTCCCGGCAAGAGAGGGGAGGCGCTAACACCGCTTCCAAAGAACAAACCGGGCATGCCCGGCAGAACGCTTTGGAGTCGATTGCCTCCCCCCTTTCCCCCTGTACATAAAAACTTTTGTGTACAGAGCCGAAAGGTATGAAAATTTTACAAATAATAGTAATGGGAGTCATAGGAATAGGCCTTATTGGGGTCGTATATTTTCTTGGCATGAAGCATATCCAAAATGAAGCAATAGACAAATGTCTAGCCGTTGGAAAAGCACAATTTGTGAGAGATGGCCAGACTCTTACTGGTCCTGATGGATATTGGTATCAGTACTGTATGAAAGAAAAAGGGCTCAAATAAAAAATATTAATATGAAAAAACCATTAGTATCAGTCATCATGCCAGTCTATAATGCAGGAAAATTCCTAAAACCTGCAATCGATAGTATTTTGAATCAATCATTTCAGGATTTTGAACTTATTATTATTGATGATGCCTCTTCAGATGGATCACTTGAGACATTGGAACAATACAAAAGACATTATCCTTTTAAGATAAAGGTTATCGAAATGAAGAAGAACCTCAATTGTGGTGGAGATAGATGTGCGAATGAAGGATTAAAAATTGCAAAGGGAACATATATTGCCAGAATGGATGCTGACGATGTTGCTCATAAGAGTAGGCTTCAAAAGCAAATAGACTTTCTTGAGTCTAATGAAGATGTATTTCTCGTCGGTTCAAACGCCTATGTGATTGATAAACAGGGAAAAATAATCGGTGAAAAAAATGAACCATCAACTCATAAAGAGATTTATAATTCCTATTTCTCTTTTCACCCTCTTATCCACCCTACGTGCATGATGAGAAGAACATTCAAAAACAAAAAGTTTAGCTACAAACTTTCATATAATGCCAATAATGACTATCTTACCTTCTTCACTCTTATTTGTAGTGGAGCAAAATTTGCCAATCTCAACGATAAACTTTTGTACTATAGAATTCATGGAAAGAATGATACTTTCGTACATATGAAGCAAAAATTCATAAATACCATGAAGATCAGACTCAAGATGATCTCAAAATATGGTTACAGACCAAGCAAACGGGCTGTAATACTTAGCATTATTCAAGCAACTGCATTTTTGATACTTCCCGAAAAGGTACTTTTTAATATGTACCTTACGAGCCGCGGCATCATAAAAAGACCTGTATTTAATTTTTCATACAAAAATTTTATATCTGTGAGATTGAGTGCCTAATATGAATTTAGTCAAAAAAATATGGAAAAACTTCTCTTACTACGCAGTAGCAAGCTTCGCTTACCCTCTGCTTCTCATAGTAATTGAAGCAGTAGTTTTTGCTGCAAATTTCACTCCAAAAACATACCTCATTGGCTGGGACAATGTCATGCCTGAGTTCAATTTGAAGTTAAATTACCTGAGAGCTTTAAGTGCTGTGTGGCAGGACTATAGAGGACTTGGAACGCTGGATGGGATGGCACACGGTGCAAATCTCTTTCATGTTATGTATATCAATTTACTGAGCTTTTTCTTGCCTCAAAATATGCTCCGTTATTCATTTATAGGACTTACTCATCTTATCGGAGGAATCGCTTTCTATTATTTGGCTGTGAAGCTATTCAAGAACAAACACGGGGCATTTTTGGGCGCCCTCTTTTATCTTTTTAACCTTGGGGTTATCCAAATGTACTTTGCCCCTCTTGAAGTATTTGCGATGCATTTTGCTGCTCTTCCTATTATGGGGCTTGCCATACTACATGCTATAAAGAAAAAGACTAGAACCTCCTTATTTGTTCTAGGAGCTGCAAGTCTTATGACAACTCCACAAGCTTTTGTTCCAACAGTATTTATCTCCTACTCACTTTTTGTAGCCCTACTTATGGTTTTTTCATTCAAAAAAACCTTGATCAAAAGATTTATTCTAATATTAGGAATTCTTTTTATTACCAATGCATTTTGGTTGCTTCCTTTTTCATATACTGCTCTTTTTAAGTCTGCCGTTGTCCAAAATACAAGGATCAATGAATTCTCATCTGAAGAGATCTATTACCGCAATAAGGCAAAAGGGAACATAACTGATGTCATGACTCTTAAGGGATTTATGATAGATACTATCGAATATGACTCATTTAAGAAAGAGAATTTTAACTTCATGCAAAAATGGCTGGATCAGACAAAAACAGTATCATTTAAAATAATTTCTTCAGCAATCGCAGGACTTATGATCCTCGGGTCATTTCTTGTCATTCGTTTCAGGCTTAAATCACTCTACCCATTTTTGGCTACAAATTTGATAACTCTCGTTCTTCTTGCCAATAATACTCCTGGCCTGACAATGGTTAATGATGGTGTTAGGACCATCTTCCCTCTTTTTGGTGAGGCTTTCCGCTTCCCCTTCACAAAGTTCATTACGGTTTTTGCTTTTACCTACGCGATGCTTTTTGGTCTTGGGGTGAGTTTTGCCATCAAATTTATCCTCAACGGCTTTTCTTCAGCCCTAAATCATATAGAGTTTTTAAAACATAGACTCAAAACTCTGTCTTTTTCCCTATACCTTTTGGCTATTCTTATATTATCCGCCTCTATCCTGTGGTACGCAAAGCCGATATTTACTGGTAATTTTACCTCACCATTTCTAAGACTTTCTGTACCTTCCGACTATCAGGCAACGATGACTTATTTTAACGGTCAAAACCCCGATGGAAGAATACTTACTTTTCCGCTCAATAGTTTTTGGAACTGGGAGTATCGAAATTGGGGACACAGAGGTTCAGGCTTTTTATGGTATGGCATTTCCCAGCCTCTACTTATCAGAGCTTTCGACCCATGGAGTAACCAAAACGAACAACTCTATAACGAATTTGCCACATCTTATTCAAATAAGGATATAGCTTCATTTGATACACTTTTGAAGAAATATGATGTTTCATTTATATTAATTGATAAGACTGTTTTAAATACTATATCTCCAAAACCAGTCGATTATGGTGAGGTTGAAGAATTCTTAAGTAAAAGCACATTGGTCAAAAAAGACGCATCTTTCGGAACTCAGCTTATATATAAGTCTAGAAAATTACCTTCAAAAGTAGCCCAACTACCACTTCTTAACACTATTAATTCTTACCCTGCAACATTACAACAATCAAAAGATACTTTAATTTCATCATCAGGCAACTACTATGTATCAGCAAAAAATCCAGACATCATAACTCCCTTGCCGTCAATTTCAACATTGAAGTTACAGAAAGAAAACCAATTTAACTGGCTCTACAAAAATAACGTCTTAACCTTTAGCTCGAAAAATGTACCATTCGAATCTAAAGGAAGAAAGATCCTACTTCCTTCCCTATTTAAGGATGAGTTCTTGATACCGGTCAGTAGTTCAACTGGAGAAAATACGGTCACAATAACACCGATATATCCAAATGTAGTCATTAATGGTAAAAGCTTAACAGTGCCGGTAACCCCTATTGTTATCCGTACAACAAACGTCACTTATCCAACAAAAATTAGTTTTGTAGATACAAATAATACGGTTGAAATTGGGGGTGATATCAACAGCTTTCTTCTAAATGACTTTACGAATACCATCAAAATCAGTGATGGTGTTAATGAAGAATACGCGACTATCGATACTACAACTGTTGAAAAATCTCCTATCGTCCTTGATATTCCATACGACAAAATAAGCTCATTTGAGATATCAGTGCCAACCTTTGATACCGAGCTTGGTAAAGCAAATTATGTAAAGAACAAGCAATATATCATCACAAAAGCATCTGACCAATCAAAGATCAAAAACAAGACATCAAACTCAAAAACCACCATTACAAAAAATGGCGTAGGTCTTGAGACAATAAGTGATACTACTTCTCTTGATATATATCTTGACACTTTGTACCACGCTGCATCATACGCTGTTGTAGGCTCTATCAACCACAAAAAGGGTCTTCCTGTAAATTTTTATGTAGACAATCCAAAAGAATCAAAGCCAATCCTAGAGACAAAAATGGGTAATGGCCAAAATATTGCTATAGTTACTGGCACAGATACCTATTCAAAGGGGTATGGATTTCATTTCGGCGTAAAGTCAGTCGGCACTGAAATCGCAAACACGCAGATAAATGAGGTGAGCATATTTCCTATACCTCAAAAAACTATAGAATCAGTGCGTATCTTTAGTCCAAACTCCTATATATTATCGGGTCAAAATCCGGAAAAAGAAGCGCTTTCTTATACAAAAACCGGAGATTTTGTATTTGAAACTAATGGAAAAGACAACTCCATAATCACGTTGTCAGAATCATACGACAAGGGCTGGAAGGCATATGAGATGAAGAACAAGGGAATACTTGCTTCAATATTTCCATTTATCTTTGGGAAAGAGGTAAAATCACACGTCTTAGTCAACAACTGGGCAAATGGCTGGATACTGGATAGCAAACAACAAACTTCAAACACTAAGCTAGCTTTAGTCTACCTACCTCAATATCTTGAGATTTTGGGGCTTTCACTTCTTGGGATTCCTTTACTTTTTATTCTCATTTCTTTGTATGAAAGATTCATGCTGCCTATTACAACTAATGTGGATGCATTCTTTGATGTAAGAGCCAACATGCTTCGCCGGAAAATAAATAAAAGTCTTCATCCTAATTCCTAGATTCTCCCCAAGTTATCCACATTTAATTTGTGTGTCAAAATATATTGATTTGATAGGCTAAAATGAATACATACTAACTCTAGGTCTACATCATAATATATCACTTTTGTTATAGGTTGAAGAGGTTGACAAGATGTGTTATACTTTTGACAATTATGAAACTTTTTTCATTCACCACCAAAAAACGTTCCAAGAACAATAGAAGTAAAAGGATATTTGCGGACTATCAACAGGAGTCTGTAAATAACTACGGAAAACAACAATTAAAATCACTCATCAGTCGGGGCATTAGTGTCCAATGGTAGAGAACTGGTGAGGCAGGATCTTTTAAAATAACGGGTTTTAGTTAACAGTTAACTTTCTTTCTTTGACGAGGAGAAAGAAAAAGAGCATCGCTTTCGCTACTCATAAATAAATTCAAGTACGAAAAGCAATGCTCTTTTAACTGTTAGCTATTAGTCTTTAGGCAGGGTAAGACTATGCTAAGAATCAAATTAGCAAATTCTACTCTTCCTTGTCAAGAAAACATGATGAAGCGGATTGTGATCATTTAGATTGTTAAATGAACACTTTTCACGAAGGGTATTTGGTCGGGAGTGAGTGAGTTGGGCAGGCTTTCTCACTTCCGATTAAGTACCCTTTTTTAGTACCCAAAAATCATCGATTGCAGTTCTGAACTTGAGATTTAGATTGAACGAACGTCTCGACAGCCGAAAAGGCGGAGCGTACCCGCGAAGTCCGGGCTGTAGTGAGTGAATGAAAAATCGAGCGTTCAAGGCTGCATCTCGATGAGAGCTTTTGGTTCTTTTCTCGGAAGAAAAGAACAGAGTTATTTTGAGGGGGAAATTACTTTAATTGTACTGACTCTACCTTCAACCATCCAGTTATCTCCGTAGAGAAGGATATAATATTTACTTTCATCGAACACATCAATCTTTTTGAGATAACTTATTGCATTTTTCATATCATCCAGCTTCACTGGCTGCCCTTTTTTGAAAATCGTAGGTTGAACGAATGGGAATACACCATAATTTGCAGTTAGACTGTCACGTACTTTCTCATTTGGTGCAAAAACAAAAATCGGAGCCTCTGCTCTATATCTTGAAAGCTTGCGGGCTGTCCTACCACCTTCTGTGAAGACCACAAAGCCACCAAAATTGAAGTTTTTCTTACGGAACTGTAGATAGAGGTTATATGCGGTATCACAAAGCATTTCTTCGGCATCTACGGTTATGAAATCGAAAGTGTTTCGTGTATCTTTGACAAGAACGTTCTTTTCATTAAAAACAATTGTTTTTTTCATCATGGCAACTGCCTCCAAAGGATACTGTCCTGCAGCTGATTCTTCTGAAAGCATGACCATATCGGTCAAATCAAAAGCAGCGTTTGCTATGTCTGAGATCTCAGCCCGTGTTGGGTAAGGTTTTTCTATCATGGAATGAATCATTTGAGTTGCAGTGATCACTGGAAAGCCTCTTTCCATACATTTTTTGATCATAATTTTCTGGTAATAAGGCACTTGTTCTATCGGTAATTCTACTCCCAAATCTCCTCGAGCAACCATAATTCCTTCAGATGCATCTATGACCTCATCTAGTGCATCTATTGCTAGTTTTGTTTCTATTTTTGAGATGACACGACCGTGAAATCCAGTCTTTGCCATGAATTTCTTGAGATCAAAAACATCTTGAGCTGTTCTGACGAATGAAAGAGCTACAAAATCAACAGGAGAACTGGCAAATCCTTTTATAGCTTCTTTGTCGCGTTCTGTAATAGCAGCCAAAGGAAAATAGACACCAGGTACGCTTAGGGTCTTTCTTGTCTTGAGTGATCCATTGGAATGCGATAAAAGCGTAACAGCGTCTTTCCCTGCTTTTATAACTTCGAATTGGAATTTTCCGTCGTCTACAACTACTTTCTGGCCTTTCTCAAGGTAAGAAAGTACTATATCATCAGTCAAAGAAAAACTGTCGTTGTCTTTTTGCTGTTTTGTGATTGTTATTTCACTACCTTTAACGATTGCAACCTCTGAACTTTGAGGTGTAACAAGTCTGATCTCTGGTCCTTGAAGATCAATAAGAACACCAATTGCACGATCCATTTTTTTTGCGATTGATTTGACTAAGCTAATTTTCTCTTTATGCCAGGAAAGTTCGTTGTGTTTGAGGTTGAATCGGAATATGTCTACACCCTCTTCGATGAGCTTTTTGATCATTTCTTCACTCTCTGAGGCTGGACCAATGGTTGCTATTATTTTTGTATATTCGTGTACGTTTAGTTTTTGCATGTTAAAGACGAAAAAAGCGGCATCCACTTGATACCGCCACGGTCAATATTGTACTATATTTTTTCTAATCAATCAAGCACTTTGCCTTCTAATTCACTATCTTTCCGAAAAATATCCTTCCAACGTCTGTTTGGATTACCCGCGAGATGATAACTTTTACAGTTTCGTCTATCATACTTTCTCCTTCTTCAACTACCACCATCGTTCCATCGGGTAAATACCCTACTCCTTGCCTGTCACCTTTTCCTTTTTGGATAACTTTGATGAAGAAGGCTTCTCCGGGAAGGGCTGTAGTCTTTAGTACATTTGCCATTTCGTACATATCAATTGCAGTCACTCCTGAAATCTGGGCTTTCTTCGATAGGTTGAAATCGCAGGTGATGATTTTACCTTTCGTTTTCTTAGAGGCTTCAATAATACGCTCATCTACTGGTTTTTTTATCGATGCATCGTCGTATGTTTCAAAAAGAACCCCTTTGCTCTTTCTCAAGATCTCAAGAAGAGTCAATCCTTTTCTCCCCCGCTCTTTTTTTAATTCATCTTTTGAATCAGCAATATGCTTTAGTTCATCCAACACTCCGTCTAAAACAACAAAGGTTCCTGTAAAAACGCCTAAGCGTATGAGTTCAAAAACTCTGGCGTCTATGATTGCTGATGTATCAAGGAATAATGGGTTATCGAGTTTTTTTTGTGAATCAGGTGTTGAAGGTGCTCTTTTGAGCCTATTTGAGACCCTCATAGCTACCTCTTCCGCAATCTGACTAACAACGCGCTGAGGAAGCAGTATTCCTTCAAGAATTCTATTGGCTTCGTGGACGTGTGGAACGACTGCCGCTTTTGTAGATTTTTTAACAACTTTCTTTGATGATTGTGTTTTTTCTTTGGCCATACAATAATGATTTTACTTATTCCTAACTGAAATCCAGCTGAATCTAGCTTTTTGCTGATGCTAGATTGAGTGCTTTTTTCAAGAATGGAGCTGATTTGAATGTAATGATATTCTTATACCCAAACTTAACAGCTTCTTTTTCCCGTTTCTCCAAGTTTATCACGCCTTTCGTCTCACCTAAAAGTCCCACTTCGGCGATCGCCACCGTTGAATTTAAAGTAAACCCTTTGATGCTTGAAGCAATCGCTAGACAAATTGCAAGGTCAGATGCAGTCTCGGAAATCTTGAGTCCCCCGACAACATTAACGAAAACATCGTATTTATCAGTACTTATTGTACCATGACGTTGTAATACGGCGAGTAAGAGTTCAAGTCTTCTATCGGCAATTCCTTGAGCAACCCGTCTTGGAAATGCCAACTGTGAAGGAACGGTCAATGCCTGCACCTCAACGAGTAATGGCCGTGACCCTTCCATAACTACTGTTATACAAGAACCGGGGACTGTTTTTTCATTTGTTCCAAGAAAAAAATCCTTTACATTTGCTATTTCTGAAAGCCCTTTTTCCTCCATGATAAATATTCCGACCTCACTTGTATCACCAAATCTATTTTTAAGAGCCCTTAAAATTCTTGTCCCAGTCAATGATTCACCCTCAAGATAGAGTACGCAGTCAACCATATGAGCCAAAAGCTGCGGACCTGCAATCGTACCCTCTTTTGTGACGTGTCCTATAAAAAAGACAGGAATCTGGCTGCTCTTTGCAAAATTAACCAACTTCATTGTTGAATATCGTAGCTGTGGCAATGAGCCTGGAAATCCGGTAGCATCATCCGATGAAACAGTCTGGATGGAATCTATGATCAGAAGGTCTACTTTTTTGTCGGTAGCCGTTGCTACTGCCTGATCAATATCTGTACTTGAAAGTATAAAAAGGTCTTGATTTGAAAGTATCTTTTCACTCGCTATTCTTTCTGCTCTAATGCGGATTTGTGACTCACTTTCCTCTCCACTAACGTAAAGCACCTTCTTACCACTTCCGGCAATATTTAATGCAATCTGAAGCATTATGGTAGATTTCCCTATCCCAGGATCTCCAGATAATAGAATAACCTCTCCTGGAACAATTCCTTGAAATTTTTCTTTACCTCCCAAAACGCGATCGAATTCCGAAATTGTTGTTGTGATGCGGGACAATTGTGTACTTTTGATTTGTCCGATTTTCTGTACATTTTGAGGCATGACAGGACTTTTTCGACTGGTGACTCCACCCTTTGGTTTTTCTGGAAGGACCATTTCTTGGAATGTATTCCAACTCTGACAATCGGGACAAAGACCTAACCATTTAGAGGATTCATTACCGCAGTTGTTGCATACGAATATTCTTTTAGCAGCCATTATCTATATCCTATCACTTTAGTCTTCAAGACTGGGGAAACAAGTATGAGTCTCTTTTTGTCGTCAAAATCAGTCACTTCAACTTCAACCTTATCATCTTTCTTGTATTCTTTGTCTGTAGGGATCTTTGAAGACGAAATAAATGCAGTGACGTTTTCCTCAACTTGAAGAGTAATTCCTTTTGATTTAACATCAACTACAGTTGCGGTTAATGTGTCCTCCTTTTTATATTTCTTTTTAACGTCTTCAAAATTATCTTTCTCCAAGCGCTTCAATGAAAGATTGACTCGTTTGTTTTCGACATCAACTCCAATTATTTGAGTCTCAAGAGTCTGTCCGATCTTAAATTTACCCTCAAGTCCCTCTACTCTTTGGTGGCTTACTTCTGAAATATGGATAAACCCTTCTATCAAAATGCCTTCACGGGGGGATACTTCAAGATAGATTCCATAAGGTGTGACAAGGGTTACAAGTGCTTTTACAACAGTATCTCTCTTTACTTCTTTCTCAATCTCTGAAATATTCATGAGGTAGTGAGTTGCCTTTTGAGAAACGATTACTCTTTTCTTCTCACGGTCAAATTCAATTACTTTAACATCAACTGAATCCCCTTGCATAAGTCTTGCATCCAAAAGTTGGGAATTAGGAAGAAAACCCTTGATCCCCTCTTTTGTTTCGATGAAGTATCCGCCACGAGTTACCTCAAGTACATAAGCTTTGAGCGTCGTATCGGCTTTAAACACTCCTTCAAGCGCTCCGTATACTTTCTCTTCCAACATCCGTCTCAAAGAAAGGACAGGAAATCCTTCCTCAGACTCGGGTGAAATGACGCTTGCAGTGACTGTATCTCCGACTTTAAGAAGACCCAAAAGGTTCTCCATATTCTGCTTGTCGTATTCGATAACCAAAGCATCTGACTTATAACCGATATCAAGAAGTATTTCTTTTGGAGTTAGTTTTTTAACTACCCCCTTAACATTATCTCCTCTTTTAAGAGACTGAAATTGTGAAGACTGGCGAGACATTAACTCGGCCATTGATGTGGCTTTACCCGAATGGGCGTTACCCTTTGAAGATGATACGTCGGACATATATATAATTTCCTTTCATGTTAGATGAGGTTATTTTACCACACACTACCCTATGTTGCAAAAGAAAAAGAAGTGATATACTCTTTCAATTCTGCCCATATCTATGAGCGCGGAAAAACCATCAAGATTTGAAGTTATACAATCAGCCCTAGCACATTCTAGGGAAATAGTAGCAGCTGGACCAACTGAGGAAATTCCAATATTCACAATAGAAGGATTGGCCGACACATCAATACCCCTACTTGAACAATTGGAAATCCATGAGGAGCATGTAATCAATCCGGATGGTGAATCTGCTCCACATATCGACAAAATAAATACTCCATTCAGACGGGAGTTATATCATCAACTCTATTCTTCTGCACAACGAGGCATATTACCCACAAGAGATGCTCTTGTTTTTGCTCTCTTTATTGATGAGCTTAACAATGGGATGGATAGACGTGAAGCTGTTGCATTAACTAACGATAATATTAAAAGCCTAACGGGCACACTAGGCAAAAACGGAGTTGAAGTGGTTTCAAAAGCTGGACATAAAGGGGTATATTACAATCTGCCAAAGTTTTATAAAGAACCGGCTGAAATAACCACAGAAGCTGAAAAACCACAGATGTCAGAATTATTTCCTGAGATTCCAAATGAGGAGATTTCTTCATATATCTCACTTTTTCAGGAAGGGACAGCAACTCGAGCATATATTCAATATGCTGCTGACCTAATAGCTAAGGGTATTTATCCTAACGCCGATACAACGAGAAAGCACTTTTTTGAAAATGGGTACACCCTAAAAAATCATGAAAATTCAGTAGCATACTTGAGATTTAGATTTAGACAAATAGCCTTAGATAGAAGACAGAAAGAACCTTCAGTAGACGAAACAAATCAGACTAGCAAGTCTACATCTCCGGGGATAGAAGGTTTTTTTAAAGGAATTCCAAATGCAGATCTCCCAGATCCGGATGATGTCTTTAGACCAAACACGCTCTCCCATAAATACTTTACCTTCGTGAGAAATCAAATCAAAGACGGTGTTCTTCCAACTCTACATGACGTCAAAAGTTACCTATCTGAATCTGGAGCTTCGATTGAGCATTTTGAGCAGATAAGAACTTCTGTGGAAAAGAAGGTTCGTGAATCACTCGGACCTTCATTTGATGCTTGGAAATCGAAAAGAGAAATCGTGAACGGTTTCCCAGTTATTATTGCTCCTGAAAGGCCTCATTCTGAAGAACAAGTTCAAAAACAAAGCGCTGATGATGAAATGCAAAGGGTAAGCATTCAGTTCATGCGTCCGGATCTGAAAGTAGTCGCTTCTACTGTGTTTGATAGAACGGCCGGTAAATCAATCAGCCAAAGCGATTGGATAGCTGAAATACGAAAAGAAAATCCAAATATATTTATCGGCCCAACAGATCTTCCAAGACTTATTCAGGAAATGAGAGAAGAGGGAAATATCAAAGTTATATCTTTTGTTAGTGATGGGGTTACTTATTATTACCGTAGGTCGGACAATATAAAAAGAATCTGATATTATAAAAAGATGGAAGGTTTTCTTGTTGGTATTATTATTTTAGTGTTCTCAGCGATCCTTCATGAGGTTGCTCATGGGTTTGTCGCTGATAGGCTTGGTGATCCAACGGCTCGGCTCGCTGGACGTCTGACTCTAAATCCACTACCCCACATAGATCCTATTATGAGTATTGCTGTCCCACTTCTTCTTATCCTCTCCCATTCGCCTCTTATTTTTGGTGCAGCACGGCCAGTGCCAGTCAATCCTCTCATGCTTCGGGAAGGAAGAAAGGACGTTGCCCTTGTTGCCCTTGCCGGGCCACTGACTAACCTTCTTCTTGCATTGACTGGAGCACTACTACTCAAGCTTTTGGGCGGATTTATTCCTCAGATAGTACCAGTACTTACAATTGTAGTTTTTTATAACCTTGCACTCGGATTTCTGAACCTTATTCCAATTCCACCTTTAGACGGATCAAAATTTTTCTCTATCATCCTACCGGAAAGGGCTGCACAACAGTATTTTGCCTTGGCTCCTTTCGGAATATTTTTACTATTTCTACTTCTTTTAGCTACTCCGTTAGGTGATATTCTAAACGTATTGATCTTTAACTCTCTTCACGTTCTGGGGATTTAATAACAAATCTTAAAAAGCCTTGTGCAACAACGTTTTTACTGATATATTCATCCCAACCAAATTTAATTATGATAGAAGATCCATTATCCTCTGCTCAGCTCGGAATTGCACCTGAAGAATTTATTGATCAAGAGCCACTAAGTGTAACTCCAAACGTTGTCCCCCCTTTAGAGATTAATACTCCACCGTTAGAGCCTGGAGACGAAATACCTCTACCAACCTCTGCAGAATTAAATTTAGTACCAAATAGTATTTTTTCAAGATCATATGATGCAATGAATCAATTAGCACAAACTGGACAGCCGATAACTCCTAGAAGTGTTGCCTTAATTGCCCTTGCAAACGAAATAGCTGCAGGACTTTCGATTTCAGATGCAGAATTTAAGGTTTCCAATAATATATACGCACAAAGAAAATCATTCTTTAAAAACCATGGAATAGAAATAGAAACTTATAAAAGTGAAGAACACGGGCTAGCATTTAAACCACAAAAAACAACTGAACCAAAGACATTTCGAACACCAAAATCCGAAGCTGATAAGAATACAGAACCAACTCCAGACTTACAAAAGGAACCAATAAAACCACGTTTAAGCGCATTTGAAATAGATATATACTCCCATCCTGAAAGATTTGGAGAAGAAGGAAGTGATGTGAGACGCACTGCTGAAATCTTGTTCTCTCGAGCGCTTGCAAATAGAGGCTCAAGTCGAGAACTTATTCTTGAAGACTTTGCTCCTGGATACCTCTTAGACCATCCTGGTGCTTCCCAAAAAACCATATCAAACGCATTTGGACGAAGCATTGTATTGCTTGAGCAAGCGTTAAAGGAACGCGATAGTTCTTTTAGAATACCGAGATCAACAGGTAACAGTAAAAATTCAATCTTAAAAATTGATCACGACTCTATCCCACTGCCAATAACCACGCAAGAAGAAGCAAAACAAATTTCCGTAGACAAAGAGACAGAAACAGAAGGGGAAGAGCAGGAAACAATTGATACCTCAGTATTTGGGGTATCAAAAACAACACTAATTCAATATCTTTTAAGTTCAAATAAGGCACGAACACTAACAGATATATCAGTAATAAGACGTAAGGACGGCAAAACTGGCCCCGTTCTAACAGCAGAAATGAATACAACCAGAATGGTTGTTTCGACTCTTCAATTAGAACTCCCGAAAGGAGTTGAGCTAAGAAATTCTTTAGACCAAAACAATAAACCCCTTCCCGACCAATTCGAAGTTTATCCTAAAGACATTACTATTCAACAAATTATTGAACTTAAAAAACAAGAAATTGAAGCATCAAGAATTGCAAAGGAGTCAGAACAAAAGAAACAAGAGGCAGAAAGGATCTCTCTTGAAGAAAGAAGAGTCGCATTAGAAGCAGAACGATTGGCACAAAGGGAAAGAATGAGAATTGAAGCTGAAAAAGCACAAAAAGAAAGAATAGAGGCAGAAAGGATTGTTGCTGAAGAACGAGCATTAGAAGAATCCTTAGCTAAGGCATTAGAGCTAGAGGTAGATGCAGCCCTAAGAGTACTGGAGGTTACTAAGCCTGAGGCCCCAGTTCCACAACCCGCAGAAAGACCAGATCCAATACAAAAAGCTCCCCAAGTTCGAAGATTTGAAATGAGACCTGGAGTACAGGAAGAAGTAACAGCTAAAAGAATTGAGCCGCAGAAAGAAGCAGGGATTGAAATACTCGATGGGAAAGTTATAATGTCTGATGATCAATTAAAGGTTTTTGATGCTCTCAAGGGCATGGGTCAAAATGGAGCAAAACCCCGTGACATTGCCCAAATTATTACCCAAGGAAAAGCAAAGGGTACAATTATTCCTGATACAGAACGCCGTCTCAAAGAACTAATGGATGCTTTCTCCCAAACTCCTATTCGCATCATCCACCCCACTGATGAAAATGGCATAGTCGACGACAGAAGATTTATTCTTGATATACCAGAAGGAGTAAATCCACTCAATTTCATATCATTTAGGGCTTGAGTTTTTAGGCCAAATCCCTTATCATAACTACTCACATGAAAATTACAAATCTTGCCGCTCTTGAGATTTTGGACTCTCGAGGTAACCCAACAGTCCGCACAATTGTCACTCTAGAAGATGGAACAACCCACGCATCAAGTGTGCCTTCTGGCGCTTCAACAGGGTCTCATGAGGCAGTAGAGCTTCGTGATGAGGACAATACCCGTTATATGGGCAAAGGTGTACTTAATGCCGTAGAAAATGTAAATACTACTATAAAAGAAGCGATCGTTGGCATGAAGGCAGATCCAAATACGATTGATGAGTTGATGCTTCAACTCGACGGAACCCCAAATAAGGCAAAATTAGGTGCAAACGCTATCCTTTCTGTGTCACAAGCAGTAGTTAAAGCCGCCGCTCACGCAAAAGGACAACCTCTTTGGAAATTTATGAATGAATACTACTTTAATAGTAGTCCGGTTGGTTTTCCTCAGTTGCTTGTAAACATTGTAAACGGAGGCAAACACGCTTCATGGAATTTTGATATCCAGGAATTTATGGTCGTTCCAAATACTAAGGTCCCATCAGAATCAGTCAGAATCGCAGCTGAGATATTTCATAACCTGGGAAAAATCCTGAAAGAAAAAAAACTCTCTACTCTGTTGGGAGATGAGGGCGGCTATTCTCCTCTTCTTTCTTCAAATGAAGAGGTATTGGAAACTATTATCGCCGCGGCAAAGAACGCAGGATATGAAAATGTAAAAGATTATCGACTCTCACTTGATGTTGCCTCAACAGAATTTTTCAAAGACGGAAAGTACGAGTTTAAAAAGCAGAATAAGTGGCTCACTCCTGAAGAATTGACAGCATACTACCAAGAAATTGGGCAAAAATACTTAATTCTTTCATTTGAAGATGCATTTTCTGAAGACGATTGGAAAGCTTGGACTAACTTTACCGATATGGCTGAAAAATTTAAGTTCATCACCATTGGAGACGACCTTCTCGTCACAAATCCTGAAAGAATTAAAAGAGCAATTGATGAAAAGGCTGCTAATGCAGTACTTGTGAAGGTAAATCAGATTGGATCTATTAAAGAAACTGTTGAAGCAATTAATATGAGCCACGCGGCTGGCTGGAAAACTGCAATTTCTCATAGATCAGGTGAAACTGAAGACTCATTTATCGCAGATTTGGCCTATGCATGCGCTAGTGAATTTATCAAAACAGGTTCTATGGCCAGATCTGAGCGCCTCGCAAAATATAACCGCCTCCTAGAGATAGAAAAGGGATTATAATTATTTATGGCAAAGTTAGTACTTGTACGTCATGGAAAATCTGAGTGGAATGAAAAAGGTCTTTGGACTGGGTGGCGTGATATCCCTCTTGCTCCAACAGGCATTGAAGAAGCCCAAACAACTGGAGAACAGTTAAATGATATCCACTTTGACTATGCCTATACATCCGCACTTATGCGCGCGCAACAAACTTTAGCTGAAATTTTAAAAGTCATCAATCAACAGCCACCAATCACCAATGACCAATCACTAAATGAGCGTGATTATGGGGATTACACTGAAAAAAACAAATGGGATATCCAAAAAGAACTTGGAGAAGAAGAGTTTCAAAAAATTAGACGGTCATGGGACTACCCTCCTCCAAATGGCGAAAGCCTCAAGATGGTATACGAGCGAGTGCTTCCTTACTTCGTGTCTGAGATTCTCCCCCATCTGAAAGAAGGCAAGAACGTTATTATTGCAGCACACGGCAATTCTTTGAGGGCTCTTGTTAAATTCCTTGAAAACATCTCGGAAGAAGATATAGCTACACTCGAAATTGGAACAGGAGAAGCATATATTTATGATCTAGATTCTGAAGGAAAGGTGACTAATAAAGAAATCCGCGGCATTAACGAGAATAAAGGCACAGTGTAAAATAGGTAAGAGTACTAGAAGTTAGGTAGTAGAATCTCCAAAATATAACTTGATATTGACTATTTCCTATTACCTAGTTACTATTACCTAAACTATGAAGATTATTGTTGGACTCGGCAACCCTGGGGATAAATATACAGGTACCCGCCACAATATTGGGTTTGCTACACTTGATCATCTCCTAAAAAAATACGAACCAGTCGACCAATCGGTCTGGGAGGACAATAAAAAAACTAAATCTCAGATCAAAAAACTGTCTATTGGGCAATACCAGGTACTTCTTGCAAAGCCTCAAACTTTTATGAATAACTCTGGCATGGCACTTTCCTTACTCACCCAATACTTCAAGATAAAACCTGAAGAAGTAATTGTTATTCATGACGATCTTGATCTTCCTCTCGGAAAAATCCAAATTAGGTTTGGTGGAGGAAGTGCTGGGCACAATGGTATCGAATCAGTGATAGAAGCTTTAAAAACGGATAAATTTAGCCGAATCCGCATGGGTATTGGACATCCAAGAGGAAGAAACCCGATTGATGAGATTAGAAGCCACGACTCGGTCAGTAATTACGTTGTTTCACATTTTGTTGAGGGTGAGCATAAAGACGTCAGGAATATGATAAAGCATGTTCAGAAGAACTTAGAGTTACTACTTGAGCATGGAATTGATACCTTCATGAGCAAATTTAACTCGAAGAGTTAGGGACTGACTTCTTGCCACTTCGTGTACGTGGTCTTGTAGAAATCAGTAAGCTGGGTTATAAAATCAGGTCGTGCACTAATATAGAGTGATGGATACAGTAGGTTATTGAAACAAAGACTTCTTCTATTTTGTAGTGTTCCAGTTCCAGACGTTGAGAAAGGTTTAAGGCTATTTGCAACGAGGGCACCACCAACATTAAGCCGTAAATCTGAAGTTACAGTATCAGGACATGAATCACCATCCAATATTATGCTTCCCTGGGCAGTATAATATCCGTCAATATTACTTGTCGTTGAGGAGAGTGTTGCAGTTCCAATTGTTTTTGCTATCGTTATATTTCCTTTTGCAGCAACTATAAATATCCCTTGATTTTGAGCAATAGAAATAGTACTCGCGTTGATAGTCACGTTTCCATTTACAAGAATAACTACTCTTCTCCCAATAACATGTGTGTAGAGATTTATGGTGAGGTCCGCGGGGGATTCGTATACACCACTTGCAGTTATCTGTGTCTGATCAAATGTTCCTGCGGAAATAGGAGTAACTGTCACTCCATCTTGCTTTGTCTTTGACTTATAGAAGTCGTAGCTCATACCACCATTTCTGTTCTCTGTATCTGCATTGTAAGAATATTCGTTATTGATGACCCAATTTTTAACAGAAGCAGCCCCAAAACCAAGATTTGCAGTGCTGTCTGAAGAATAAAATATCCCTGGATAATTCGCGTCAGTTGAGGCATAAAGTCCTGCGGGCACTGGATTACTGAGATTTAAGAATCGCACATCTCCCACGCTGGTCTGAAACCAAGGGTTAAGAGGTGCGATACAAAATGTAGCTACTTGATTATTGCTTCCTGTCGCAAATGATACTCCATTGCTTCCCAATGGTGACTCGACAGCTGGTGTCACATCTGTACCTATTACGGTGTATCCTGATGGAACCTGAAGACTTAACTGATAATTACCCTGTGGAAGACATGCAAATGCAGTGTCCCCTGTACCTGAATTGGTAGTCTGGTTAGTATTCACACTTCCACCATTTGTGATATTTAATGTCGCACCTACCCCACCACTACTGTATGCAACTCCTGAAGATGAGTTACAAGTGCCAACGGCAGCAACTCTTCGAACATTAGCAGTAACAGTCACCGTTGTTGGTACCGTAATTGAGGCTGTATAATTTGTTGATCCCCCTGGACCTCCAACTGTCACACGTGGCGTGTAGGTTGTCTGGGATGCTGGACAAGCTGGAGCTGTCCATGTTGTTGTTGAGCTTGTAGATGTATCTGTCTGTCCACTAACGGTTGGGGGTGGGTTGTTGCCACCAGTATCTGGGTTCCAAGTGAATGGTGGTGGAGGAAGACTATCATCTGGATTTTCGACATTTGTACATGATGTAACCGATAGTGTGACAGTTCCTCCAGGATTTGCACTTCCACCTGGTGGATTAAGCGTGATTGAACCTGGAGTACACGCAGGTACTGATTGACGAATTCCGAAATTGACCCCTGATGCATCAGGGCCCAAAGAAACAGCCCTTGGATTGGTATTACCACCAGCCGTTCCCATTGAATAGCCTGCAGGCAGTGTAAGCGTGATATTATAGCTTCCAGCACTGTTGCTCAAAAAGCTATACGTACCGTTTGCAGCTGTTGTCGTAGATGGATCTGCCCCTGGTCCTACCCTTTGGACTGATGCGTTTGCCACATTTAACTCATCACCAGCACCATTGTTGCATGCTCCTGAGCAATTCTGAACCCCACTATTATTGGTGTCAACATAGACCTTCCCAGTCACATCATATGTACAGTCAGCTACACAATTAGCAGCTGTCTCACCGGCATCACAAACTCCATTCCCACAGGTACAATCAAAATCAGTACTGCAATTTCCGAAAAATCCGCACCCTTGGGGCTGACAAGAATTACCGACGCATGAGCTCACCTCTACTTGTCCAAAACCGCACCCTCCACCACCCCCGCTTGGCGGAAGGCAAGTCCCTCCAGCTCCCGGAGCAACGCACGTGTCTCCTGCAGAACAACAAACAGTGCCACACAAAAACCCAGACCCACAAGCTCCACCACCTGGAGGTGATGTTGGCGCAGGGGTACCTCCTGTTCCTCCCCCACCACAAGGTGGTGAGGATGAACACCAGGCTCCACAAGAATTACAGATAGGTTGCGAGTATGTGCTGGATGGAACAGTACAATTACAACTTCCATCGTAAACATAAATTTGAGAAGAACCACAGCTTACACAAAAATCATTACAATAAGTACCTGGAGTACAACCTAAAGCTGGGGTTGGCGTTGCTTGGGGAGCTGGACAGCTTGGATCCACTTTTCCTCCCTGTACACATGATCCACCAGAACATACTCCATAACGCTCACAACCTTGTCCATCAAAACTATTAAAACAATTTGAGGGTCCACACGTAGATCCACCTCCCCAGTTACATTCATTAACTATATTAGCGGAAGCTCCATAACAAGCTTGAGATAAGTAGCATGCAAATTCATCGCTCGCAAAACAACCTCGCCATTCTATATCAGACCCATTAATGACACACGCACAATGTCCACCCAGTCCACCACATACCGAACCCTGAGTTGTACAGACACCACTAATCCCATCGTCACAATTACAATCGTAATGGGGCGTCGAACAACTATAGCTTCCTGTACAACTCTGGGCAAACGAAGTATTTACAACAAATGAAAAGCAAAAAAGAAGAAATATAACAATAAATACCTTTAGGATTCGAGATTGCATTATACATCTAGTATAAGCACCTTATGCTGGAATACGCAATAATATGGATTAATTTTCGAATGAGAGGATACTTACCGCCCCAATGTTTTCGTTTGGATAAGGAACTAGTTGATATTGGAAAGGTTCAGCTCTAGCTATTGTCTGAGTACTATCAGGTAAACCACCAGCACCATAGATAGCCGCCGTATCTGGATAAGTCAATGGAACCATCATGTTGGCAACATTTCGCGCAAAAGTAACCGTCCACTCATGACCTACATTGATTGCCTTATCTCCAAGTTCTCTAGTTACCTTACCATTAGCAACAAGACCATTTACGCGTTCTATAAATTTTTCCTTACCATTATTTTCTTGCATCCATAGTCTTAAAACTTCACTACCTTCATACTCTCCTTCGTGCATTGTAGTTCTACCATACCCAAATCCACCTGTCATTACTCCACCAGGATTGTCATTTTCCATTTTTATAAATCTGTCTTTTGTAGGATCTTTATAAAATCCATCCACCATTTCACCTTTCAATTTATTTGTACGAATAAGATCCTTAATTTTTGCAAGAGCTTGAAGGTCGTGCGGATCTGTTTCAGGATCAAATGACTCAAATAATTCTTTATGATCGTTTGATGCTCGATAATCATTTACAACTGTCAAAAGAAATACGTTCTCCATGCGCTTAATCATTTCCTCCGCAGACATTTCTTCACCCTGATATTGCTTAACATATTCCGTTGTAAGTTTAAAGTCAGACAATGGCAAAGTCCCAGCTGTACTATGCTTTGCGCCTTTAAAATCAGTTGTTGCAGCTGTCCTCTGAGGAAGTCTATTATCAATCAGAAAACCGAATTTTAAATATTCTCCTTGATAGTAATGTAGTACTTCTGTATTGGTGTCTACTTCTTTCTTCAACTGATCCTTCAATTTTTGAGGAGCTTCAATTATAGCTGGCACCATTAATTCACGGTCATGCTCAATTGCTGGAGGGGCTACTGTTGGGTTTTCTTGGACATTTGTTGAATTTACTCCATTTTCTGCTTCACTGGTTGCATCTCCATCTAGTATTCCACTTAATTTTGCGCCTACAGCACCTGCACCGACAGCAACCCCAGCTACTGCTAAGGCTTGTAAAAATCTCCTTCTCGAATGTCTATTTCCGGGCACATGGTGTGCTCCGGGAGCTTCTATTGCCATACTATGAGATGTATAACATATTGGGTATATTTTGTCAAGTTAGCCTCTATTTTTTCACGACATCGAAATATTTAGTGCGTGAAGCTTGCTCAATTTGAGTGTTTTGTGACTTTAGCTCTTCGGCTGATGGTTGATAATTAGTTACATGAGTCAAATTAAATAACGTAAGTATAAGCTGACTGTTAAAATAAAAACCAGGCTCAGGTGCGGCAAGACCATCAGGCGAAACATTGATTAGAACCAAAAGGGAACTATCATCCATCTTTATACTTGATGATGAGGAAATATTAGAACCTGGTGTCGTAGTAAGCAATTTAGGCTGTTTTTCAGCTGTAAGCCTGATGGTTACTTCTTTTATATCTGAATTTGAACCTAATTGAGGAAAGGAACGACCAGTCACCCACCACTTTTTTAAAAGATCTGAAAATGCTTTTTTATCTAACAATTCTAATTGATATCCAGAGACATCTGAGGAATAAGACAGTACTGCATCTACCTGGGAATCATTTTTGGATTCTATTTTTAACTTTTTTTCTGCTGGTTTTACTGTATCTATTTGGGGCGAAGACTTAAACAATGTACTGTTTTTAAATACGCCCAAATAATATAACAATCCTAGGATCCCGACAATCGCAAAGATTAATACGATTACCTCTAAAACAAAAAGTCTTGCAGCATTTTTCTTCTGTTTTTCTGGGGACACATATGAAAATCCTTTATGTTCTTCGGTCATATCTTACTATTTTACTATTTCAATACTCTCATTTTCGCCTTTAAACTTAATGTCTATTGGCCTATTCGTTTTTTTATCCCAAATGCTAAAAATGAAGTTATATTTTTTATCAAAATAACTCAATCTCTGGTCTGATGTTCCAATTACTGTACCTTTTTTGATTACTCCTTCTGTTAATTTAGTTGGAAACTGGCCTATAAATCTGTACTCAGCAACATAATTTCCATTGGTTATAGACGCTCTTTTTTCGTTGAAAAACTGGAGGCTATCCTTTTCAAACACTCCGTCAAATACAGCTAAAACAGGAGTAGCACTAGCTACATTATAAAATCCAATTTGGTTAAAATTAAAATTCTTTATTTTAGTAGTGTAAATCACTGCATGCCGACAATCGTTAGGCAAAAGTGGACAAGAAACATTTGCAGTGTCAAATGTATTTATTGATTGGTTTGATTGTTGATTTTTTGAAGTAGGGACTATTTTTGCTATGTCTTTTTTGAAGTAAAAGATACCACCTAGAACAATAAGAACCACTATTGCCCCTACGATGAGCATTACTTGATTTTGTTTCATACATTTACTATATGAAATGCTGTGGGGGTTTGCAAACCCTTAGTAATTATCGCCTGCGTTGGTGATGAACACATCATGCGGGTGGGACTCCTGCAATGATGCCTGGGTTATTTGGATAAAATGTGCCTTTTTTTGAAGCTCGGGAATATTTTTTGCACCGACATAATACATCCCTGATTTGATCCCACCGATAGCTTGTCCTAAAAAATCATTGACGGTGCCTTTAATAGGAACAAGCCCCTCTACTCCTTCTGCAACTAACGTCTTATCTTTATATGATTTGCCATGAAACTCATCCTCTGATTTTATTTTTGCACCATGCTGCATCGCACCAACAGATCCCATTCCCCTATACTCTTTGAAATAATATGTCTCCTCTATTCTGTCCAAAGATTTTCCGGTAATTGTAAGATCTTTGTGCGCTCCCTCAAGAATGTCTGTGAGTGCTTTAGTCTGCTTTCCGAAAATACTTTTGAAGCGCGATGGAACGAGCGATTTGGTGAGTGCAATTACTTTCCCAGGAGACTCTGCGCATGAGGCAAAAAGGGACCCTATCATAACGGTATCAGCTCCCAAAGCCAACGCTTTTACCATATCTCCTGAATATTTTATTCCTCCATCGGCAATTACTGGTATACCGTACTTTTTGGCAGCCCGTGAGGTTTCCATAACCGCGGTCACCTGAGGCAGACCCATTCCAGAAATGACTCTTGTCGTACAAATCGCGCCAGGTCCCATACCAACTCTCAACCCATCTGCGCCAGCTTTGCAAAGGTCTTCTGCAGCTTCGTATGTTGCGATGTTTCCAACAATAACCTCAATTTTATAGTTCTTTTTTATGAATTTGAGAGCTTCAATAAATTTATTTGTCCATCCGTGCGCGCTATCAAGCACAACAACGTCAGCTCCTGCTTTGACAAGTGCCTCAAGCCGCTCTCTATATCCTTCACTTACTCCAATCGCAGCACCTATCAAAAGATTTTTATCCTTAACTTTTTTCACTTTTGAGGCTTGATCACTGACTGATAGATTTCTATGCATGATCCCAATGCCGCCATGCTGCGCAAGTGCGATTGCAAGCCTGCTTTCAGTGACTGTATCCATGGGTGAGGAAATGATAGGAGTTTTAAGCTTTATTTTCTTTGTTAAGTGCGTTGTGAGGTCAATTTCGTCACGGGAAAAGTCAGAATAACCAGGAACTAGTAGAATGTCGTCGAATGTGAGAGCGAGGGGAAACTTGTTGCCTTCCATAATTTATAGTACAGTTTGAGGCCGAATTTGTCAAGGAGAAATTTATTTTTTGTATTTTGAGAGAATCTCACCCATCGCAGTTCTTAACTTTAAAACATCATCGCTATTATCTTCAGTCTTTGGAAGTATCCAAAAATGAATATGGGGATCTGAAAGTCCGAGAGATAAAGCTAAAACCCGTTGTGCTTTAGCCTCATTCTGGCTTTTTTTGGAATACTTTTGAATCAGTAGACCTATCTCACTACTCTCTAGTTCATTCATCTCCCCCAAACTCTCAATGTGTCGTTTACATCTTATAAAATATAATCCCGGAAACGTAAAATCCCATGATTTATCAACAAACCACTCATCTGTTTCCTCGATGAACTGTTTTTTATTGTTCAATTCGCAAATTAAACATTCTTCCTTCATATAGCTTTTTTGTCAAGATCAGCAGGATAACCAAAATGTATCCAGGGTAATTCTGTTACATAAGCACCAATTTTAATATCTTCAGCATTCAGTGCGTCCGCAAAACTTTTTACAACAGCCTTACCGTAATTTGGATATTTGTTAAGATACTCAAAGAACTTATCATCACTCCCATAAATTGTAACATCTCTATATATATCACTTTCAGGAAAACCTACTGCCGGCCATTGAATGTCTCTAACATATTTAGCTTTTTCTTTTACAAGTGCATGTGTATCTACTTCCTCTAAATTAGGTGATAAAGTCATAACCAAATCGACTGTATCTGCTCCTAAATATATATCAAGAACGTTTTGATAAACTTGCGGAAGGACAATTACGTCACCAGGAATTCCTACAAAAGGTCCATGAGTTATTTGCTCCATCGAAGAATATGCCCCCCAGCTATCTCCTCCTAAACTATGGGGAACATATGTAACTTTTATTTTTTCAGACTTGTTTCGATCGACAAAATTCATTACATCTTCAGCTTTATAACTTACAGCAACTTTTAAATCTACTGAACCATAAGCAGCAACTAGATTCTCCAATACGTAGCCAAGCACGGGTTTCCCTTCTAAGGGCAGCAAGCACTTTTGAGTTTGCTCAGTTAACTCAGCCATCCTAGAACCCCTACCACCTGCCAGCATTACTACTTCAGACTCACTAACCATAGTTAAAAAAATAAATTGAATTAAGCTTGAAGGCATTATAACACCTGTTTTCCCACAAAAAAACCTAGCGGTTAAGCTAGGTTTCCTTGTTGAATACAGTAAAATTTAGTTTTAAACAATTTGTTTTGCCTTTTAGTCCCCCGGCGATGACCTATTTTCCCTTTTTTTGAAAGTATCGTAGGCGCTGGCGCGTTTCACTTCTCTGTTCGGAATGGGAAGAGGTGGTTCCACACCGCACAAATCACCGAAAGGCTAAAAGACAAAACTGTAGCTTCATCTTAGGCTATTCATCCATGGAATTTGTTGAGTGCAAAATGCACAAATCAAGTCCATTTCATGAACGAAAGGCTAAAAGACAAAACTTGGGATACAACCTAGTAATATCACTAGGCACTCACATGATTTAAAAGAACCTGTACTACTTCTCGACCGATTAGTACTACTAAGCTGAAACGATTACTCGCCTTACACTTGTAGCCTATCAACCTCGTGGTTTTCGAGGGGTCTCAAAGAGATCTTATCTTAAGGTGGGCTTCCCACTTAGATGCTTTCAGCGGTTATCCCATGGGAATATAGCTACCCGACGTTGCCCATACTATGGTACAGCCGGCACACCAGGGATTCCCTCACCCCAGTCCTCTCGTACTAGGGGCGACTCCCTTCAAATCTCAAACGGTAATCCTGGATAGAGACCGAGCTGTCTCACGACGCTCTTAACCCAGCTCGCGTACCCTTTTAACTGGCGAACAGCCAGACGCTTGGAAGCTTCTCCACCTCCGCGCTAGGATGAGCCGACATCGCTGTCTCT
>CAZAJO010000005.1:0-67661 GCA_964485575.1 uncultured Gammaproteobacteria bacterium
AATGCGGGGATGTCAAAGACGGATTCTTCATCGTCGTCTTTTTTGCTAGGTTCTTCAGAAAATCCCGCGTTATTTGTACTGATATTATTGTTGACGAATGGGGAATTTGGATCACTCTGTTGAGTATTGTAGTCTTGATTCTGTTCTTCCATGGTGCTTTGGACCATTTGTTGCAACCTTTTTCTTGACTCATCAAACCCCGTTGCGATAAGTGTAATTCTTATTGAATCAAATGCGCCTTTATCAATAGTTGCTCCAAAGATGATATTAGCATCTGGATCCGCAGCTTGAGTGATAATTCTAGATGCCTCCTCAACCTCTTGAAGAGATAGATCCTCGCCTCCTGCGATATTGAAAAGAACCCCTCGTGCTCCATCCATTGATACTTCAAGAAGTGGAGAAGAGATAGCTTGTCTTGCTGCGATTTGCGCTCTGTTCTCTCCAACCCCTACTCCAAGACCCATTAGAGCCGTCCCTGCATCATTCATAATAGCCTTAACGTCAGCAAAGTCTACGTTAACGTATCCGGATTGCGTAATAAGATCTGAGATACCTTTGACTCCGTGTCCAAGTACTGAATCAGCAACTCTAAATGCTTCAAGAAGTGATAACTTTTTGTCTACACTATCTAAAATTCTCTGGTTTGGTACAACGATAAGTGTATCTACATATTCTTTCAATTCTTCTATTCCATCCTCTGCTGCTACCATGCGTCTTGTACCTTCAAAGTTGAACGGTTTTGTAACAACGGCAACTGTTAGGGCTCCAACTTCTTTTGCAACCTGTGCAATAACAGCGCTGGCTCCGGTTCCTGTTCCTCCACCCATTCCAGCAGTCAAAAATACCATGTCAGATCCTTCTAAAAATTGCTTGATTCTTTCTTTACTTTCTTCAGCTGCTGCTCGACCTACTTCAGGATTACCACCTGATCCAAGACCTCGAGTAATATTTTCACCTATCTGAAGTTTTGATGCTGCTTGAGAATTGAGAAGTGCTTGTGCGTCTGTGTTGACTGCAATGAAATCTACTCCCTCAATCTGTCCGTCAAGGACCATCGAATTTGTAGCATTTCCACCTCCACCACCAATTCCCATAACTCTGATCTTTGCGAAACTAGCTGTTTGAGGTTTGATTAACATATAGAAGTGTACCCAATACTATCACAGAGTAAATCAATTTTCAACGAATGGGAAAATGAGGATCTAACGCTTGGGTAAGAACTTCTTTAACATCTTAGTGAGTGACGAGATACCTTTAAAATCCAGCTTAAAGTTAGGGATCATATTTGTAAGTCCTCCCCCAGACACACCTTCGCTCCTGAAATTTCTTGAATATTCCAAAAGTCCGACTGCAGTTGAAAAAGTAGGGGATTCAACATCATCAATAAGACCAGCAATATTTTGTGGAACACCAACTCTCACAGTCATAGATAGCATCCTTTTGGCTGATTCTTCAGCGCCAACTGTCTTTGCTCCACCGCCAGTTATGACAAGACCGGCTGGGGTTTGGGTAGCAAATCCGCTCTTCTTTATTTCAAGTGCAATCATAGTGAACAACTCATTGAGTCTTGGTCTTATGATGCCCTCAACCAATGTTTTTGAACTAACTTTTTTAATATCTTCAGGCAGATGAAGCTCATTCAGATCCAACTCATCTTCCTCTGCTCTATTTCTGCGTTGCCCCGTTTCAGGATCAGGAACTCTTACCCGACGCGTGTAATGTTTTGAAAGATACAATTTTATCTTTTCTGCACTCTCAAGCGAAATCTTAAGTCCAATCGCCAAATCATTGGTGATGTGCCTTGCTCCAATTGGAATGACACTTGTATAAGAAAGTGACCCATCAGCATAAATGGCGATATTCGTAACACCGGCACCAATATCTGCAAGAACTACTCCCAACTCTTTCTCCGTATCAGAAAGAACCGAGAGAGATGAAGCAAGTCCTGCAAAAACAAGGCTTTGAACATTTACTCCTGCTTCTGAAGAAAGGATCTTTTCTACATTTTTGACGCCTGCTGAATTTGCCGTGATGATATGAGTATCAACCTCAAGCCTCACCCCTGACATTCCGACAGGATCCTTGATCCCACCTTCACCATCGACGGTAAAAGTCTTTGGTATGACATGGATGATCTCTCTTGTTGAGGGGAGTGAAACAGCACCAGCTGCCTCAAGCACTCTTTCAACGTCATACTCTGATATCTCACCATCAGGTTGGCTGACTGCCACAACACCTTTAGAATTTTGGGACTCGATATTTACACCCGAGACAGACACAAAAACTCTATCAATTGAATGACCGGCCATCCTCTCAGCACTATCAAGGGAAGCATTTATCGCATCAGACGCCTCTTCTATATTTACAATCTGACCTTTCTTTACACCTTTCGAGGCTGATTCACTGACGCCGAGTATATTTATGATGTCTTCATCTACTCTACCGATAAGAGTAGCTACTTTTGAGGAACCAATATCGATTCCCACGACAATATCTGCATTCTTCATATTTTAACTAGTTTAGTAAAAACACTAAAACTTTACAATGGGTTTATACAAAGTAAAGCTTATTGTTAAGTCTATTATAGCTTGACGATTGGTTTACGTCCGAAGGACGAAGCCAATTAGAAACGCACTATTGGCTTATTGTACCTCAAATCTATAGAAATTGCTTGCTTCCCGTCTTCTATTATCTGACGGGCTACGGCATCGGCCATATCAAGCTGCGCATTTATATCCTTTTCTTTTGAGAGTGTTACAAGAGTTGACCCATGCATAACAAATGTTACAGACGCAGAATCTGAGGCAAATTCGATGTTGCTAATGTCCAAACCCTTATTTTGAAGAATGTTTTGAATCTGATCGTTGTCAGGATATCCATTACCCAAGGGGTTGAGAATGTTTAGATCTTTATGAAATACGCTAGGAAGAACATATGATCTTACAAAGAAAAGTAGTGCAGCCAGCATGAAAAGACCAAGCACCACAAGAAAAAACCTCATCAATAATTTCTTGTACTCTCTGTGTTTTCTTTCTTTGACGAATGGACGGATATCAGATCTTTTTCTCCTTTTGAAAAGAGAGACTCTCCGCTTAGCTCTCTTCTCTTGGGGTTGTTGAGCTTGCTTCTCTTCGTTTTCCATATCTACGTATTTGTTCTATAATTTTTTCTGGAGCATCAAAATGAACATATTTTTGTGCATTTTTTGCGTTACTTATATATTTTTTTTGTTCTTTTATCATAGCACGCATTTTTGTAAGCAATAAATCTGGCGTAAGTACGTTTTGTTGAATGTATTCTCCAAGCCCCGTATTTTGGAATAGTTGTGCATTTTCTAACTGCTCGTTTTTTTGTCCGATTGGAAGTGGGATAAGCAAACTCATAGTGCCCATACTCATCAACTCTAAAACTGTATTTATACCTGAGCGGGATACTACAAGCGTCGCTTTACTCATATAAGAAGCAACTTCTGACGGTGTAAAAAATTCACTCACTATATAATTTTTCCTAATACTACTGCCAAGCATGTCATGAAAATTCTCAAATCTCTCAAAGTCCCCGGTTTCTTTTGAGTTTCCTGTCTGGTGCACAACAACGTATTCAGAAAGTAATTCAGGCAAGATTTCGTAGACTAGATTGTTTATTGCATGAGCACCGGTACTTCCACCTGTAATGTAAATAATATCTTTAGTATTTTTAGGTTTTATATTTTCGGTTTTTAATATTTCTTCCCTTATCGGGTTACCGGTCAAAATAACATTCTTTCCTCTGAAATGTTTGATTGATGAATCAAAAGAAACACAGATAACAGATGACACTTTTGCAATCAATTTACTTGATAGTCCAGCATTCTGGGTCTGCTCGTGAAGGACAACCGGAATTTTTAGGATTGATGCGGCCAAAGCAACAGGAAGTCCGACATACCCTCCGAACGTAACGACAACATCAGGATCAAAATCTTTCAGGATTTTTAGAGCATCATAAATTCCTTTCGGAAATTTGAGGGCTGAGGGGATAGAGTGGGTGGTTAACTTACGTTGCAATCTCCCTGCTTTAATTTCAGAAAAGGCAATCCCCTCTTTCTTACAAATCTGGTATTCATATGTCTCGTTGGTATCACCTTCAAAAGCATACTTTCTCCCAATGACAAGCACTTCATCAGATCTGTCCAATTTTTTTATGACTGAGTAGGCAGGACTGAAATGTCCGCCGGTTATTACAATACGCATAATTTTATTTTCTACCAAAGCGACCAAAATGACCTTTTTTTACGGAATGTAAAGAGCTTTTTTTACGCGGAGAATTCCCTTTCTCAAGAGCGATGTTGAACAGTAACCCTATCGCTACAAAATTAATAAGCATTGAACTTCCTCCATACGAAATAAATGGTAAAGGAACCCCAGTTAGGGGAATAAGAATCGCTTGGGATGCAAGATTTATCAAAGCCTGAGTCGTCACAAAAACAGTGATGCCTGTTGCTAACAATTTTCCGAACTGAGTTTTTGCATTCATAGCTATCAATATACCTATTGTTGAAAGCGCTACATAAATAGAAACCAATATTACACTTCCGATGTATCCTGCTTCCTCAGCAAATATCGCAAAAACAGAATCCGTCGTGTGCTCCGGAAGGTATGCGTATTTCTGGACAGAATTACCAAACCCTACTCCGGTAAATCCTCCTGACCCAAGCGCTATCACTATTTGTTTTGTGTGATAAGAGGTCGCGCTAAGATTGTTGACGTCAACATTCTGAAAGGCGGTTAGGCGCTTTACCCTATATGGACTTGCCCCGGCCAAAAGCACAATTCCGATAAGACCAACAATAAGAATCGGCGCAACTTCCCGCATTGAAGCACCAGAAACGTAATAAACGATAAAAGATGTCGCTCCGATAATAAATGATGTCTTCAAATCCGGTTGCAAAAGAACGAGCCCGCTTGCTATACCAAGTAGTATCAAAAATGCCATAAGTCGTCCTTTCTCCTTTACCGAAAGCCATGATGCGAGGTAGAGAGACAATGTGATTTTAAGAAGCTCTGATGGTTGGAAGATTGAGATCCCAAGGTTGATCCATCTATGTGAACCGTTGAGTTCAAGTCCAATGACCGGCATAAATACCAAAAGAAGCGTAACAAGAGTTCCTGCAAGAAGTGGAAGAGAGACGTTATAAAGAAACGTCTCTTTCAGACGAGACACTACAAAAGCAGCTGCGATCCCAAGCAAGATCCAGATGCTTTGATTTTTGATGAAATAGTATTTATCGTGTAGATCAAGTTGTGCTGTATAGGAAGAGCTTTCGTAGAGAATAAATAGTCCAAGGCTTGTAAGAATTACAGTTACAACAAGAAGGGACAGGGCGAGTCTATTCATTTAGTGTATGAATGCAAGATACAGACCGATAAGTGCAAAAGCAAATCCCATTAGCCATCCGCGCATAACAACCTTTGGCTCCTCCCACCCGCGCTTGAGGAAATACAGATGAAGAGGTGCAATAGGAAAAGCTTTTCTTTTCAAGAATTTCTTTGAAAGGATCTGGATAAGAGATGATCCTACTTCAACGATGTATACTCCTCCAATAACTGCAACAGCCAATTCTTTTCCGGTCAGAAGTCCTATGACTGCAAGTGCTGCACCAAGAGACAAAGACCCCACATCCCCCAACCACAATCGGGCCTTATAGATATTGAAGTAAAGAAAAGCTCCTACGGAGCCTAAAAGGATAGCTATAAAGATGGCAAGAAAATCGTTGAGAAGTGTTTTTGAAATGACAAGAAATGCGCAAAGACATATCAAAAGGACTCCACAAGAAAGACCGTCTAGACCATCTGTGATATTGAATGCATTTGTAAAACTCACGATAACAAATGCCGCAAAAAGGATATATAAAGGACCAAGCATTATTTCTCCCATTGCTGGAATATGTACAAATGTATACCCATTCATGAATAGAACCCACCCGATAAGAAGCCCTAATATCCATTGGATGATGAATTTATGCTTGAATCTCAACCCAAAAAACCCGGTCCGCTCCACATTTAGTATCTTTTTTATGTCGTCGTAAAATCCGAGTGCTCCAAATGCAACGAAAGAAAAAAGGAGAACAAATAGCTCCCATGGCTTAACGTCAACCCTAAAAAGTCCATACGCCCAGAGAGTAAGGATAGTCACGACAAAGATAATAAGAAGCCCACCTCCGATGGGGGTTCCGACTTTCCAATCATGCATCTTGTCGAAAAGATACGTCCTATTGTTGAACACGTCTCTTGTCTTTTGTTTCTGTCTCTGAAGTTTCATCTTATAGAGGAAGTCTATAAATGGAACGATCAGGATAGAGGTTATGAAAAGAGAAAGAATCGCAAAACCAAATACTTTGTCCATATGTTTTTAAACAGAAAGTGATTATATATCACTATATGTCTATTTTACAACGAAGTGAAGGTGAAAAGGAAGAGATATCTACTTTATGGTCTCACCGGACAGGTGGACACCTCTAACAGGGACAAGTGGATAAACCAGGGTTTTTGTACCTAAAATCGTACCTGGATTGAGCACTGCGTTGACACCAATGAAGCAATCGTCCCCAATAACACTTCCAAATTTCTGCATTCCCGTCGATATCCTAGTCTCACCGTCTCTTATCTCAATTTCTTTCTTATCAAATCTCCAGTTGGCAAGAGTAGCACTTCCGGAAAGATTTACGTTACTTCCGATAATACTATCCCCAATATAATTCAGATGTGCCAACTTTGATCCCGATAAGATGATGGAATGCTTCACTTCAGTTGCATGTCCTACGCGTACTCCTGAACCGATAAGTACTCCACCCCTCAGATATGCACTATGACCTATTGTAGAATTATCACATATGATTGCCCCACCCACTATTTTGGCGTCACTGTCAATCTCAACATTCTTCCCGATATAGGTGTTTTCGGAGATTTCTTCAAATCCGGAGAAAAAAGGAGTGTCTTTAAAATTCTTTATGAAGTCATCAATTGACTTCAGTGCTTCCCAGGGATAAGTAGACTCCTCAAACAACTGCCTGAAGATGCCCAGGTCTTCAAAGAAATTTGAGAAATGAAACTGATTATTTTGATCCATCTGAAAGCAGTGTTTCCGCAGCTACGAGATCATCTTTTGTGTTAACTCCATGCCATTTACCATCAGTCAATTTGTGAGCAGCGATTTTTCCTTTCTGATGAGCGATGATATCTATGATGTCTGTGATGTAATACTCACCCGTGACAGGATTTTTGTGAATTTCTGAGATATTGTCTTCCAGATACTTTTTGTTGATGACATAACATCCTAAATTTACTTCTTTAATTTTCTTTTGTTCATCTGTCGCATTCTTCTCCTCTACAATTCCTATCACTTCGTTGTTTTCGTCACGGATTATTCTTCCAAGCCCTGTCGGGTCATCAGAATCCATAGTCACAAAAGTTATCTTTGCTCCTTCATCGATATGAGTCTGATAAAGATTTTTGAAAGTTGTTGCCGTATGAAGAAATGAATCATCTCCATATAATATAAGAAGGTCTTGAGTGTCACTAGGCACTTTAGGAAGTGCTGACACTACAGCATGCCCTGTTCCCAACTGTTCTGTCTGCTCTGCGACAATGATATCTTCTGAAAGCAAGGGAAGGACTGATTCTTTCGCAAACCCGACAACGACAACGATATGTGAAAGCCCTGCTTCTTTTAGAATAGAGAGTGTTCTTGCAAGCATGGGTTGCCCAGCAACGTGCATTGCGACTTTATTCGTGTCGGTTGACTGCATCCGTGTTCCACGGCCGGCAGCCAAAATAATTGCAGTCAAATTGCGCATCTTAGTAATCCTCTTGGTCTTCTTTTATATCTGCTCCAACTGCAGACAGTCTTTCAACAAATTTTTCATATCCACGCTCTATATGCTCTATCCCATAAACAACGCTTTCACCTTTTGCTATAAGAGAAGCAATGACAACCGTTGCTCCTGCTCGAAGATCACTGACGGTAAGAACAGCATTGTGAAGGTTTTTTGGACCTGAAATTCTTATGGCCTGCTTGTAGGTAACTTTTGGATCGTAGTTGAAATTGTAAACCTCTTCAGGATTTGAAACCTCCGGATCAAAAAAGTCAATTTTAGCACCCATTTTTCGAAGTTCTGATACGTATCCAAATCTATTTTCATAAATTGTTTCGTGAATTGTTGATTCCCCAACGGCTTGGGTAGTTAAAATCGCCCAAGGTCCCTGCCAGTCGGTCTTGAATCCTGGCTCTGGTGCTGTTGTGACATTTGTTGGAGCGAGTCCATTTTTTGAGAAAAACCTTACTTTTCCATCTATCTCCTCGTATGTACCACCTGCACTTTCTAATTCTTTCAAAAATTCTCCGACATTTGTCAAATTGGCATTCTCAAGAAAGATATTCCCACCGGTAAGGATGGATAGCACTGCAAATGTTACTAATTCATTACCATCAGACACTATCTCGTACGATGTTCCGTGCAATTTCTCAACTCCCGTGATCTCTATTCTTCTTCCCTCAAGCCTTTTTATGTTAGCCCCCATATTATTAAGAAGCCCTATAAGGTCATCAATCTCGTGTTCTTCCGCAGCATTCTCAATAACAGTTGTGCCTTTTGCTAACGTTGCTGCCATGATCAAAGTCTCAGTTCCTGTATGGGTATTTTTTTCAAATCTGTACGTTGTGCCGGTAAGTCCTTCTGTTGTTGCATGATAATACCCGTCTTCAGATTTGTACTCTATTTTTGCACCCATCTGCTCAAGACCTTCAATATGTCTTTCGATAGGTCGCGCTCCGAGTCTGCATCCTTCAGGGTTGGGGACTACAGCGTTACCGGTTCTTAGTAACAAAGGGGATATAAACATCGATGAGGTCCTAACCCTTGCTCCTTCAGCAAGTGAAATAGTGTGGTTTTTTATTTCTTTTACGGTTATCGTAACCTCCCCATCCTGTCTTTCAACAGTTCCTCCAATTGATTCTATGACCTCTAAAAGCGCTTCGATATCCGAAATCTCAGGAACATTTTTAAGAGTAACGGGCTCTGAGGTAAGACAGGCTGCAATCACTGCCTTTGTCACGACATTCTTAGATCCCGAGATCCGGATCACACCTGAAAGAGCGTTCCCTCCTTTTATAATATATTGCTTCATAGTGATTACGTTAACGTGTTCACGGGTTAACGCGTTCTAACTTTTTAACTCGTTAACTTTTTAGCCCGTAACTAACTTTATACACATCCCCAGCTCCAATTGTGAGTATTATGTACTCACTAGAGCTGAAGTTTTGGTCTAAGTATTCTATCACATCATCAAATTTTTCTTTGTATATGACGTCAACATTTTCGGAAAAAGCATCCACTAATTCTTTTTCAGAAATAGTATCACCCTCCGTATCTCTAGCAGATTTAAATATTGGCAGAAGCACTAACTTCTCAACTCCACTAAATGACATTGCAAAATCAGAAAGTAACGCTTTTGTCCTTGAGAATGTATGGGGCTGAAAAACACATACCAATTTTTTTTCTGGGTAACTTTTTTTGATGGATGAAATAGTCGTTACTATCTCCAATGGATGATGACCATAATCATCTATAAGAAGTGCTCCATGAGGGGTAGTTCCAATTATTTCTGTCCTTCTTTTCGTACCGGTAAAAACCTTTAGCGCTTGACGGATTTTTTGATATTCATAACCTAATTCTGAAAGCAGAGCAACAACTGACATTGCATTTTTCGCGTTATGTATTCCTGAAATAGATAGCTCAAATAACCCCATCTCACGTCCTTTTTTGTGAACTGTAAATTTAGTAGACAGACCAAAAGAAACAATTTTTGATATGACATAGTCATTCTCAACACCCTGACCATAAGAGACTACTGAAATGTCTTTTGTGATCTTGTCTTTAAAGGAAGACAAATATGTATCGTCACCATTTACAAACAATTTGCCACCACTTCTGATGTTGTCTGCAAGTTCCAAAAAAGCACCAACAATCTCGTCAGTGTCTTTGAAAAGGTCCGGATGATCAAAATCTATATTATTAAAGATTGCGTATCTTGGGGCAAGATAAAGGAATTTCGGAACCCGGTCATGCACGGGCTCTGAGGCATATTCATCGGCTTCTGCGATAAAATAGTCCCCACTCCCAAAATGTCCCGGGGCGGCTGAAGGAAACACCTCACCGGTACCCACGCTGTATGAAGGGTCCAAATCTAGCGATGCCATGGTCGTTGCAAGAAGGGAAGAGATGGTGGTTTTTCCATGGGACCCTGCAACGGCAATCCCCTGTATATTTTTGCCAAAAATATCACCTTTCATAAATATTGATAAAGCTTGCCCTTGAGAAAGAATTGCTATCTTGTTCTCCCGTGCCCACACAACTTGTGGATTATCAAACCCCTTGTGTGCCCCTGTTGTCACGACTAGACAAAGAGCTTTTGATGTATCACTAAAAAAACTTTGGATCGAAGAAACGTCAAACCCGGAAGACACAGCAATTTCTTTTTTTGCCAACCATACGCCTGTTATAAATTCCTCCTCAACATCAGATCCACTAACTGCAAATCCTGCCTCTTTTGCAATAATGGCAAGCGGAGCCATCCCCACACCTTTGACTCCTACAAAGAATATTTTTTTTATTTTCTCAGGAACTCTCAACTCTTGAGTCTTATATTTCATAATTGTATTTTGTTAACGGGTTTTAACTTTTTAACTCATTAACCTTTTAACATCTCTTTCACCACTTCTTGGTCGCTCCAGGCAACCTCCCCACTACCATAATTCATTGATTTTTCGTGCCCCTTACCTGTAATTATCACTGAATCCTTTTGTCCGGCAATTGATATGGCAAATTCGATAGCTTTTTTCCGGTCGTCTATCTCATATACTGTTTTTCCTTCTAAGTGACCTTCTTCAGTTTCATTCAGAAATTCGTTACTAATGCCATCCTTTATTTGCCTATTTATATCCTCAACTTTTTCAGACCGGGGATCCTCAGACGTCAAAATAATGATGTCATCATAAAATGAGGCGACTTTGCCCATCTCAGGTCTTTTTCCACTGTCCCGAAGCCCGGCAGCACCAAAGACATGGATAAGCTTTCCCTCGGTTCTTTTGCGTATTTCAGGCAAAATATTTTCAAATGAATTTGCGGTATGCGCAAAATCAACCATAATAAGAGGTCCTTTTGAGCTACCTATGACTTCTTGTCTACCATTTGGAGCTTCAAAGCTTTGGACAGCACTATCAATCGTCAATGGATCTATCCCAAGAGCAATGCATGCAGCAGCGGACGCAATAATATTTTCAAGATTAAAGTCTCCGATAAGGTTTGTCTTTATCTGAAAGGGTAGATTGATCATTGAAAGATCATCGTCATTATTGCCATGAAGCGAATAACTGATCATCTTTTCTTTTGGAAGTACTTTTTGGACTTCAGAAAACCACTGACCATTACTGTTGACTATCGCAAGATCAGATCTTTTAAGAAGTCTTAACTTTGTCCGAACATAATTCATGTAGTCTTTGTGATAATCCAAATGCTCGTGAGTAATATTTGTCAGAACCCCTATATTAAATTTCACTCCCCATACCCTATTTTGATCAAGAGCGTGAGACGTCACTTCAAGTACGATATGGGTGCATCCCATCTTTTTTGCGAGGCGGATATATTTTTGAATAGCAAATGGAGAAGGGGTCGTTACATGAAACCCGGTGTCGTATGCCTTCCCATCTATTATCGCTCCTATTGTTGAGATAACAGCAGCTTTTTTCCCCGCAGTACGCAAAATATGATAAATCAGATTTGAAGTAGTCGTCTTTCCATCTGTTCCCGTGACACCTATTACCGTAAGGCCCTTTGAGGGAAACCTGTTATAAATGGTTGCTGTCAAAGCTTGTGCCAGGTGTCCCGTATTTTTTATTTTTCTGATGGTGGACATGTTTTAATTATACTAGTTCTCACTTGGATGGCTCAATGTTGTAGTACTGGATGATATCCCGGGCTATGGCAAAGAATGTTGGCGCTGCGGTCTCTGCACCATAAATTGAGGATTGAGGTCTGTTGACTATGACAAGCATTGTGATCTGGGGGTCCTCAGCAGGAAAAAAACCTACAAAGGAAGCGTTTGTGTTGGTGGGATCGTAATGTCCGGCAACCGGGATCTGAGCAGTACCAGTTTTTCCTGCGATATGATAATTTGGGATTTTCGCAAATTTTGCTTCTCCATTTTCAACAGCATTTACCATCATCCAGGTCATCACTTTTGCGGTGGCACTTGAAATCACTTGTTTTTCAACCTGTGGCTCAACATTTATGGTCTTGCCATCTGGAGTTAAGATCTTCTCAACAACCATTGGTTTCATCAATTTTCCTCCGTTTGCGATGGCGTTGACAGAAGCAAGAAGCTGAATTGGGGTTATTGAAATTCCTTGGCCAAAACTTGCAGTCATAAGATCAATATCTTTCCATTTCCTTGGAGAACGAAGCTCTTCAGTTACTTCTCCTTGGATGTCGATTCCTGTCAGTGTACCTATTCCAAAATTCTTGAGGTAGGTAAGGAACCGGTCTATCCCTAATTTTTTGGCTACAAATACCATGCCCGTGTTGTCCGAGTGCTGGATCACCTGGGTCATATTTATATTTGGTATATATTCATCATTCCATGTCTTTATCGAAAATCCGTCTTGCTCTATAGGACCTGCACAGTCGTCACATCTGGTGTCCGGGGTAACCAATCCACTATCTATTCCTGCTGCCATGACAAGCACTTTAAAGGTAGAACCGGGCTCGTAAAGGTTTGAGACGATGGGGCTTGTGTAGTATTTACCGTCGTATTCCCAATATTTTTGTGGATCAAATTTTGGATAAGATGAAGCCGCCAAAACTTTTCCGGTCTTTGTCTGCATGATAATAACTGTCGCCCCCTCTGCCCCATATCTCTCAAGACCCTTTTTGAGCTCAGTATCTGCCATGTATTGGATGGAGCGGTCGATGCTTGTGACGAGGTTCCTGCCATCTATCTTTTTGTCCTCACGAATTTCTGTAAGTATAGGATTGCCCACAGCATCTTTTATAAGATACGTACTTCCTGGTCTTCCGCGAAGCTGTCTGTCATAAAATCCCTCTATCCCAAAATATCCTTGATCCTCACCATCCTGATTTTTGCCTACAAACCCTACTAAGTGTGCGGCAAGTGATGCCTCGGGATAATTTCTTTCTGTCTGCTGCTCGAACCCTAACGCATTAAGCTTTAGTGCCTCAATCTGCTTCCTTTGGTCGTATGAAAGTCTGCTTTGAAGACTCACCCAATATAAGTTTTCTGAAAGTCTGGCGGATATTGATGCTGCGTCTACAGCAAGAACAGGAGATAGTAATTTTGAATATGAATCCGTTGAATCCACTTTTTTTGGATTGGCGTAGAGAAGATAGCTTATCTTGTTTGTGGCCAGTGGAAAGTTGTCATGGAACAAAATGTCTCCTCTTTTTGCGGTTGTTACAAGTGACAAAGAACTTTGATCGCGTCCAGCAAGGCGCAATCCCTCTGCTTTTACCACCTGCCAGTAAAACAATTTAAATAATATGGCGATGTAAAAAAGGGCAAATGCTAGAAAGATTGTGATGAGACGTTTTTGGTCTCTTTTCATTGGTTATAAGAAAGCTTAACCTGACGAAGTGAAATATAACTCTGATTTGATACAAATCCCAACTGAGCGGCTTTTTGCGAAATTGCTTCAAAAGACGTTTGATCAAGTACCTTTGAATTGAGGATTTGGTTCTCTTCGTCAAGAGCTGCTATTCTTGACTGCAAATTCTTTACAGATACGCTATCTGAAGCGAGTTTGCTTGAAAGATGGATATTGAGGAGTTCTAAACCAACTGCAGAAACAGCTAATAAAATTACGATAATTGTTAATAATTTGTTCATAGTTAGTTTACATAAAACTTCAAACTTAAAACTTTTAATTCTTTTTTAAAGTTTTTGGTTTATATTTTCTCAAAAATTCTCATTTTTGCGCTTCTGGCGCGTTTGTTTCCGGTTACTTCATTGTCATCTGCAACAAGTGGTTTTTTGGTGACGACTATTCCCACCCCTTGCCTTTTTAAGGTCTCAAACATCTGCTTGATGACCCTATCTTCGAGTGAATGAAAGCTTATCGCAACAAGTCTAGCCTGTGGTAAAAGCATTTCAACTGCATCACTCACACCTTTTTTGATGACTCCAATCTCATTGTTGACCTCGATTCTTATTGCTTGAAAGATTTTTGTCGCTGGATGGATAGGGCCATCCTTATGAGAAATCTTCTCGCATATCTCCTTCAACTCTTTTGTCGTTCTTATCTCAGTTTTTCTCCTTTTCTCAACTATTGCGTCGGCTATCTCTTTTGCATTGTGCTCTTCACCGTATGTGTAAAAAATTTCAATAAGCTTGTCCTTCGGGTAGGAATTTACTACATCCAAAGCCGAAAGCGTAGCATCCATGTCCATCCGCATATCCAACTCTTCATCGCGTCTAATACTAAATCCTCGTCCTGAGTTGTCCAGTTGGTATGACGATACTCCAAAGTCAAAAAGTATCCCGTCTACCTTCTCAAACCCATTTTCTTTTGCAATTCTTTTGATGTCTTCAAAATTTCCCTTTACAATTTTTAGCTTTTCAGTTTTAAGTTTTTCGTTTTGTGTTTGTTTAACAAACTCAATTGCGTCTGCGTCTTGGTCAATCCCAAGGACTATTCCTCCTTTTTGAAGAATAAGTCCAGTATGTCCTCCTCCACCCAATGTCGCGTCTATATAGTGCTTACCATCCGTTACGTTGAGACCATCAACTGCTTCTTCCAAAAGAACCGGTATATGGTTAAATTGCTTCATCTGATTGCTCCTTCCTCTGAGTCAGACGGTTGTAATGCCTGACTGCAGTTTCCCTGATCTGCATCTCGCGTATCTTTCCATAATTTTGGTAAATTTCCTCGTCCCATAATTCGATGCGTGTACCGACACCAACAAAAACTACTTTTGACTTTGTCTCAATATATTCCGCAAGGGCTACCGGCAGAACAAATCTATTTTTTGTGTCCAATGTAACTGCGACCGCGCTACCATAGAAAAATCGTTCCAGATCCCGCACTTCAGGCAACAAACTCGAGTTATCTTTCAGGATTTTGGTTATTATTTCTTCTCCAGTCTCATATGGCAGAACAATCACAGACTTTTCAAACCACTTGGCTAAAAGTAATTTTTGACCTGTAATTCTTTTGAATTTATTTGGGAAGGTCAGCTGATTTTTGATTGTGAATTTCGATCTATAAAATCCAAGATACATTTGCTTATTGTACGCTCAAACCTCGTCAAAATCTATATCCAATTGCATCAACTAGACTACTTCCTCCTACTTTTTTAAGGTGCTTATTAGTTATAGAAGACTTTTCACGGGTTGTCAACACGTAGATGTGCCTATTTTGAGGGGTGAAAACACTATATAGGATATTATTTTGTCTGAAGGTGATTCAGATCATTGCATATAAATAAAATGAGGAATATCATGCAGATATCATGAGTATTTTCAAAAAGAAATTATTGATTATTTTTACATTCTTAGCTTTATTTACTTTCATTTTTCCCCTATCTAGTTTTGCTTCAGAAAATTTTGTATCAAAAGACAATGTATTCCTACAGAAAGATGAGACAGTCAATTCTGATTACTACGCTGCCGGAGGATCTGTTTTTATTGATGGGACTGTTGTTGGAGATGCGTATGTAGCAGGCGGAAATGTTGTCGTAAATGGACTTATCAACGGAGATCTTCTAACTGCAGGAGGAAATATCAGTATCAATGGACGGGTTACCGGAAATGTAAGGGCTGTTGGGGGACAGGTTGTTGTCAACGGACAGGTTGACCGCAACGTGACTGTCGCCGGTGGCTCTGTCTCATTGCAACAGCCAGCAATCGTTAATGGGTCCATAACTGTTGTCGGAGGGAATCTTCTGATAGCCTCTCCAATTGGCAAAGGCGCGGTTCTTGCCGGAGGACAGGTCAATATAAATAATGTCATTGGTGGAGATGTTAGAGTTAGTGCCGAGCAGTTGACGGTACTTCAGAACGCAAAGATAAATGGAGGACTTACCTATTGGAGTCCAAATCAAGCTCATATTGTCCAATTCACGGTCAAAAATGGAGTTACTTTCCACAAAACTGAGCTGAAGGAGAACAACTACCAAAAACCTTCAAGAGAGAAAATCGCTGCAGCCGCTGCTGGCATCGGAGTCTTTTGGATCATAGTTAGCTTCTGTGCATCCTTCCTGGTTGGTCTTATTCTCCTTCATTTTGTCCCAGTATTTATGAAGGATATAAAGGATACGATCACTACATCACTTCTGAAAAGCATGGGTGTTGGATTTATCACAATTCTACTGTTCCCATTTGCTATCGTAGTACTACTTATCACGCTTATAGGTATTCCTTTTGCAGCACTCTTAGGGGTAGCATTTGTGCTCGTTGCACTACTCAATCAGATATTTATCGCATACGCTCTTGGCAAAAAACTTCTTCCAACTGGAAATGCACTTTCACTTTTTGCAGGCTTGGTGGTCTATAGTGTGGTCAGTTGGATTCCGGTCATCGGGTGGATGTTCAATGCCCTTGCTCTCTTTGTCGGCATGGGAGCTTTGGTCCAGGTCAAAAAGAAATTATACGATTCACTCCGAACAAAAAAACTCATCTAGAGATTACTCTTCTTCTTTTTCCATTGGGGCAATGAGGGTGCAATATGCATTCCTTCCTAGCATTAATTTAAGTATGTTAGTATGTAAAGGTGACCTCAGTTTCACTAATTATAAAGAAGATACTACCAATCGTTTCCATATCAGTAATTGCCTTGTTGATATTTTACTTTGTAACACCGCATGAATATAAAAATCCAAAAATTGGCAAAATAACAGTCGCAAATAGCTATGGTAATCAGGGAGTTTATCTCTCATTTAGTGTTGGTATTTCGTGTTCTCATGCTTTAAAAAATCCATTAACCGCAGAAGTTAGGTTCATAGATGACACGACATCTATTTCTGATATCAAATACACATTAATCCCAGTGAGTCGATATGGATGTGACTACGCAGAACCTATCAGTTTTCATACACTGATTCCATATGACCTTTTTACTTATGATCCATCACGCAACCAAAAAGTAATTATAAGTAGTGGAAATGAAAAGTTAAAAATGTATATCCAGCACGACCCAAGAACACGATTGGTAATAGTCACAAACACTACTCCAGATAAATACACGTTACAATCAGAATCAACATCGTTTACGGAATCTTCAAGTTACAGAGTCATTGTAAATAACGTCTTCGGTAAATAACTTTTCTCTTGTGGTAAAATCGTCCCATGGCTTTTGAACAGAGACCGCGGACTGTAAGTGAAGGATTTGAAGAAGCTTCTGAATATCTACTTCACACTGAGCATGACCTGGAAGCCCAAGCATTGTTTGTCAGACAAGCAAAGAAAGAACACTGTCTTTTCGCTAATAAAGAGGTTTTTACTGATTTTGGTGAGTATGACCTGAATGGCTTGGAGTGGGTATGGCTAAAATATGGCACTTCTGGGGTTGCTCGCTTTTTTAAGGGACATGCATTTGAAGAAAATTTATATGCGCTGCAAAGAGGTGATGAGATAGAGATATTGAGAGATGTTGATGAAAAATTTCTTCCTGGAAATGCGGGGCTTCAATATATGGTTGCACAAATCAGCTCATCAAGAGGTATCATCTATCAGTCTCCAGGATTTACTATGCCAGACTCTATTGAGGGTCCAATTTCGTGATAAATTCGTGCTCCTGAGGTCAGGAGCAGTGGGCTACTTTTTATGACCAAAAATCAATTTGAGGTCAATTCCATTATCCTTTGCCCATGACTGTAATTCAGTCATCTCTTTTTCTCGCTTGTCCTTCCAGTCCGACTTCAATTGCTGCTTTTTCTCAAAAAGTGATTTGAATTTATCTTCAATCAACTTTTTTTGATCTGCAGTAATTTTACCTTGAGTAACAAGTGCAGATAGCCTTGTCTCAAGGTGCGTCTGGTGTTTTTGAGGGGAAACTTTGGAAAAATGCATACCCATCTTGCCAGGCCCATGTGCCATGGCTGGGGTTACAGTTAGCATGCTTCCCAGTGACAGAAATGTCACTGCTGAAATTATGTATTTTTTCATATATCACCTCCTCTCAAAAATCAGTTTGTCACACAAAACTTAAAATTAACTGATATTGAAATTGTTAGATGATGGGACACATCGCAAAAGCGTGGACGTGGACTAGGGCAGAGTCAAAATGGATAGTCTCAACTCCAGTTACTGTCCCACTTTCTTCAAATTTGTCAGTAACTTTATACGCATATTGCCATTTGTCATCCGGCTCAGGGGTGCAGTCCTCAAAAAGTCTAGTTCTTTCCCCCAATTCACCAAGTTTTTCAACGAGATAGTCACTCACAGCATTTTCATTAAGGCCGAAACCTTCAAGAACTTGAATGTCTGGAGCTCCACCGGCATAGACTCGAGTGTATTTTTGGTCACCAACAACTAGAACTTCTTGCCCTGCCCCTGTTCTTTTTCCCGTGACCCACTCATCGTGATACTCTCCACCCTCTATTTTCACATGACTCGCCTTCCCATCAACTATCCCTCCCCTTTTCATAGCATGGATATGACCATCTCCAGCGTACCCGCCAAGAAGACCTTGCGTTAATCCATTTGCAATTAATTTCTCTGTATCCTTCATAAAGGTATTTTAGTACTAAAGAATCTCGAAATCCACATTTCCTAAATAAATTTATCTTATAGTTTGATTTGAACCTAGATTGTTGTTATAATTCCGTCAGTCTAGCTCAGGAGTAGAACTTGTCAGGAAAGATTTACGTGGGTACCAGAGATGGTGCCTGGGTTGTAGGAGTGACGGTCGATGGCCAGAAACTCTTCAACTACGACAAGCACGGCGACCCCGACAACGGGTTCGAATGGGGATACGGAGGAGGCGGGCCTTTCGCCCTGTCCCTCTCCATCCTCTCCGATCACTACGACGTTGAACAAGGTGCAGACCCATTTGCGCACGACAGCCATCTGTACATCAAGGCGCAGCAGTTCAAGGAAGAAGTGATCTCCCAGCTCCCGCACAACGCGGGGTTCACTCTCACGAGTGAGCAGGTAGCCGAATGGATCGCGGACAAAGAGCCCGCTAGCAGGACTCGAACGTAACGACCCTACGGTGACATCCGCCCTTCGGAGCCGCAAGGCTTCGAAGGGCACCACCCAAAAATCCAGAAATTTTAGAAAAACCCAAATCCTCTGGCAAAAGCCCACTCCCGAAAAACCGTAAGTGCGAGCAGGTGTATACTCAATTTGTGAGAAATATTGAGGAAAATATCATCATGCATCTTAAGGCGTTTTTCTTTCCTCTTCTTTTTAAATTTGTCAAAACAGAAAATTTCTTGGAATACCACATAGGTAATTTTTTTGATCGACCGAAAAAGAGAAAAAACACAGAAACCGATGAGCAGTATCTTGGAAGACTTACGCCTAGTCAAGCCGTTAGAATTTCTCAATACAATTACAATAAATGGTATTACAATAATGCTTCGTATCATGTCGTTCCACCTGATTTGAGCAATTGGGAAGAAGAAAGCAGAAAGACTCTTGAAAAGCTATTGGATGCACTATTTCTTATTGAGGAGCAATGGAAAGATCTTTATAGAAAATCACTTGATAGAAAAATTGTTGAACTAAAAAAGCCCAAAAAGAATAAAGGTCTTGAAATCAAAAGCACAATCCTGACTTTTTTACTTGGATGGGTGTTTATATTTATTGGAGGAATAATAATCATGTTTGTTGTGATGGGATTTAACCACCTACTTCTTGCCCTTCACATCCCCATCATAAAAGAAGTACCAATTTTTGGTACAAAAATGGAAATCCCTCCCCCACCTAAAAGATAAAATTGGAGATCAATCGGAAAATTTGAAAAAAAAAGAATAATTTAGCAGGAAATTTCGAGGGCTTGCACTCCATTAAATTCCTCATAACCCTCAGTGAGCCTTTTATTATTTGCTTCTTTAACAAAGTTAAGTAAAATTCCAGTACCCCAAACTTCTTCATTTTCTCTAACTTGTTTCCTCAACTCTTGTATATATCTTTTTACCTGAACTGGAAATTCCTCCTTGATACCTGGCTCCGCCTTTAACTCTACGATAACAGCAGTTTTACGTCCATCATTTTTAAGCCAAACTACAAGATCTGGCCTAACGTCCCCAATGATATGTCCACTGTACGTTATTGGTAATGGCCTTTCGGTCTCATACATAATTCCTTTATCTCGAAGGGCTGTTTCCATGGCGTTGTGATAAATCCCTTCAAGCCACCCCGGACCAAGCTCGGTCATGATTGACGAAGCGCACTCTTTTAAAGTAGCTATTAATTGTCCAACTTGCTCTTCCATAATTATATTGTAACTCTATAACATCTTCTCCTCAATATTATTTATCAGGGGCTGCATCATATGATTCCTTAACAATTGGAAAAACATAATTCAAATCTTTAGGGTTACTTATCTCAACCCACCACAAAGGAGTTTTACCCCAAGCATATGATGCTGGGATTTTTGTAAATCTTTTTTCCTTGTCATTTATTACTTCTTTTCTAACAGTGATTCTAAGCTTTTCTTTAAAAAAATGGATAGCAACAAAGTTGTACCAGCTTACTTTGTAGCCGATGTAATTTCCTACCGGCTTTTCCTGAATTTTACTATCTAAACCAAAAATTTGTTCACGCAGTTCCTGGAATAAGTCCTGAATATTTTTAGATGACTTTTTTAAATGGTCCTCAACAGTATAGGTTACGATTTCCTTTGCTGCAGTTCCTGTAAGACTACTCGATGATTTTTTCTCAAGCTTTTTATCACCACCTATTGGATTTATTTGGTCGTACTCAATAAGTCCTCCCTCGTATATGCCCACTTCCCACAACTCGAAAGGCAAATTAGGTGAGAGTGCTCTTTTTTGATAGGTACTAAATTTGGGACCGATGAACATTACTCGTGTCTGTCCCCAGTCGACATTTTTCTTGTCTATTGTCTTCCCAGTTTTTGTAATATATTCAAGCAAAACATCGGCCTTATGATCCAATACTAAATTAAGATAAGTCTGTCCTTGGTCCATCAACGAGAAATTTTCAACCTTCTTGTATTCGATAATTACAAAAGAATTGATAGCGGTATCAAAAGCAAGAGAATCGAGCCAAAAGGACTCTATATTAAATTCTGTTGCTATAAATTCTAGACCGAAAAGTTCTTGTAAATTGTACTCAGTAAAATTCTGAAGTTCTTTTTCTTTTTTGAAATGAGAATCAAACCCAACTTCTCGGACAGGTGTTAACTTTTTCCCATTTATTTTAAATAAAGCCATTTGAGGTGAATTATATTTGAGTGTAAGCTCAAATACAAGCTATATGCTTATACGCTCAGTTCAAAACAAAAGCAATTGAGGCCAAACTATAAGTCAAATAAAATATCACTAAACTCAATAGCCTAGGGTATATATGCTTATAGGATATTAGCTAGATAGAAGAATACAAAGCCATTTGATCTTCGTTGGCTTTTTTTACAATTTCTTTCAACATTTTCTTTTTCTCGTCGGCCTTTGACAAGACAAAAAATCTAGAAAAATCTGTAGTAGGAATAAACGATTTTTTCTTTAAAAAGCTAAATACCATAGTTAATCTAACAATTTTTCGAGTTCAATTGTAGTATACATCCTCTTGATATAATAATCAACCTTATCCTTATTAAGTTCTAGGGCATCGAGATTTTGTTGAAAATTTTTTACTACAATGTTAAGTTTAATCTTATTTCCATAGAGTTTCTTTGCATTATTAACATTATCTATTGATTTAATATAGGCCTTTATAAAAACTTTTTTAGGAACGTTTCTGAACTCTTTCAATTCCCTTTTCTTTGTATAAGCCCAAGAAAGTAATGGATCCTGATATAGAAAATAAATTTCTACGTTCCTATTATGCTTGAGGGAATGATCAATATTCCCCAATGCATCATTATATGCAAAAGTTCCATCAAGGATTATATTCAATCCCATTTTACATGCATAGTCATAAAGAATATTTACTCCTTTAGTTGCCGCCTTTTGGAAAATATATGCTTTTTTTCCTTTATAACCACTTACGAATTTTCTTATTTCATCAGCGTCAATAATTACAGGCTTTTCCTTAAATGATTCAGCAAGTCTTCGAGAAAACTCAGTTTTTCCTGCTCCTGGTGAGCCGGCCATGAAAATTGTAGTAGGATAACTATCTGTTGGGGTATTCTCTGGAACAAATTTTTTAATTAGATCTTTTCTGTGATCTTTTATCCACAAGTGGGCATCTTCACTTTCTTTTAATTCGTGTTCTTCCATAGCTTCATTTTACAAAGATAGTTAGCAAATTGCTATTTAACATAAATTCTATTACGTCGTTAATACTTAACTTACTACATCAATAAAATGTATTTGTTTATTTTTTCCCCAGTCCATAATTTTTACATACCTACCATTGTGTTTTGTTGGGTGATTTAATTTACAACCCTCACATTCATATTTTTCAACTTTATCTGGGGTTTCCCAAAAAAGAGTTTTTTCACCTATTGTAACCTTTGTTTCGTGATGACAGCTCATGGGTATGACATATTTAAGGCCGTCCATCTGAAATATATTCCAGCTTATAATTTCAGCAAATTCTTCCAGCACATAAAGAGGTGGTCGTCTATTAAATTTAGCTTTATAGTGATCAATGAGTGTATAAAGTAGATTTTCGCGAGCAATTAAAATATTGTCACCTTGCCATTCGTAACCATAGGAACTCTGATATGCAACTTTTGCCCACTTAATCCATTCTTTTGGCTTTTTACAGTATTTAGAAACGTAATGAAGCTTCTTGTCGAGAAAACCAACCCGGTTCTCAATCTTTATAACTGCTCCATGAGCAATTGGATTGTACCGACTTACTATAAAAGGCGCCTCACCACAAGCAATTTCAAGTTTTATTTCAGCAACATAACTTTGCCAATTGGTTTCAGTTACTGAATTCTCATCAACCAATTTATTCATTTGGTCAATAATATGAAGTGGAGTGAACACTTCTCCCTTTTCTCTTGTACGAAAGCGCTGCTCTTCGCGGCTTTTAACAGCACGAGGCTGAATCAGCTTGCCATTAAGTCCAGTCACCAATTCAGGTTTTATCTGATTTTTTTTTGAAAACTCTTTACCGTATTTTTCGTAAGAATCAGTTGCCCAGATAATGTTCTTTTTTGTGGTCCTATCAATAAGAAGAATATCTAGAAGCTTGCCTTTCCGTCGAAGCGTGTTTTCAAGGATGTCAGCATTTTTTTCCGGTGCCATGTTATTCCACGGCTTTGACATGTGTTTCGATGAATTGAATTTCTTTCTCATCAAGTCCATACTTTTTATAAAGCTGTCTGTCTATATCTGCGATGGATTTGGTCCAATCGATATCTGAATCAGATGTAAAGTCTTGGATAGGTATATATATCCATTTTGATGGTGGGTTATCTTGCGTAATCTTTAGCACACCTAACAAGCACCTTAATAATTTTGTTTTGATATATTTTGCAGCATTAATTGCCTCAATTTCTTTATCAAAAGCCCCAATACTTATGAATGTCGGTGTAGCTGAATCTGATGGTCCACCAACTACCGGTTTACTCAAAATTTCACCAAAGGAACCACTACCGTTTGCCTTGGGAATAAAAATCTTCCATTTGCCTAGATTATTTTTTTGAGGATAGCGCGGAACCATAAATTTTTTCTCTATCCATCGCCATACTCTTTCTCCCCGATATAAGCCTAAAATTCTATAGTAATCACTTGAGTTGCTAGGATTTTGCTTCTTGAAAACATCAGTTAAGGATTCAAAAGTTGATGACTTCAATTCGTATTCTTCATTTGGTCCAAGCTCTGTGACCTCCGGGTGCTTTGCTTGAATATTCAAAAGTCGATCTTTTTTGGAATTTGGATATTCTTTTAGAAATTCTTCGTTAAATTTCAGGTCTGATCTTCCCCCAAGCATGATTGATGAAAGATTATTTTCACTGCCAGGATTGACCTTTGAAATTATTATTCTTAAATTTGCGTCTGGAATAAATTTCTTGATAGCACCAAAATTCTTGTTTTCGTCATAATAAATAATAGCTACTCCTCCTTTTATATCAGTGTTCGGAAACACTTCTTTTGAATTTGGGTTGTAATACTGAACTTTTAAATGAGCATTATTCAGCATCTTTAAATTCCATAGCTCAGGCGTTAATCCTGCATTAAAAAGGAAGCGAGCAGGAGAAATTATGCAGTATTTTTTACTAATTCTCTCCGCTAAATCATAAAAATATTGGTAAATAGGTTCTTGTCGATTGTATCCATCGGAAGATACCTGATATGGGGGGTTCCCAACAACAACGTCAAATTTCATATTTTTGTCTTCATTAAATTTAACTAATAATTCTTCTTCTGTATTCGTTATTCCTTGCCTTAATTTCTTTACTAGATCTTCTATATATACAACATTCATCCTCGCACCACCATATCCAGCTAGCGTACGACGGGTTATCATTTGAGCCATTGGACTTTTACAGAGCACGAAAATATTGTCTGATAGAACTTTATTCCAAAGTTGTCTAGATATTTTGTCCTCAGGATTTTTGGCCTTTCTTAACTGCCTTGAATATATGTTATAGGTCGCAAGTAAGGGATAGAGCCCTGATTTTGAATTTATCTCAAGTATTTTAGTGTCGTCTTGTGACCAAATCTCTGTAGCCTCACCTTGAATTTTCCATTCTGGCTTTCCTGATTGATCAATAATTCCACCACGGAAGTCATGACCACCCAAAGTCATAACCATTTGCATATTTACAACATTCCATGGAGTGAGTACTGTCTCCTTATCTGGATTCTTGAAAGTTGCGAATATCTCAGCTATCGCCTGTATTCGTTCAGTTGGCAAAAGATCATCGCAGTCATAAGTTTTTGCTCGAATGCTGCGGGTAACACCACGAAATACTTCTTCATCATAATATTTAATGAAGCTTCGGAACAAATCTTTACTTAGTCCTGCCGGCATAAATTCTTTCCATGATTCTTCATCAACAAGATCAATAAAATCTTGCAGGGTAATATCTTTATGAAGAGAAACATTAGCTCCATAGACCATCATTGGCATACGTATACTAACGGCTCGCAAGATACTAATGGCACTCCTTTTTTGCTCTCGTGCTTCCTTGAGTTTTCTTAGCGCTTCTTTCTCTTCTTCTGATAGTTCTCTTTTTTGTTTCTTTCGTTCTTCTTCCTCGGCTTTTTGTATTTCAAGATCTGTCATTCCAAGACTATTAACCTCAATCTCGTTAATACGTTCATTTGTACTTGAACCAATAATGGCTTTCAATTTATTAAAATTATTGATCGCTAATTCATCCAATTTAAGTAGCTCATCATTGTACAGTTTGGGGTCATCAAACCCATTGCGACTTACACGATCAATAATCGCCTTCTTAAGCTGATTAAGCATCGAGCCTACATCGTAAGGCTTCATAGATCCTCCTTCTGCTGCAAGAATAGGACAGAAATTAAGAAATTGGCTCATTGCGTCTTTTTGCTCAGGTGTATTTGTCTTGCCTGATTTATGATTTAGCTCTATAGCTTCGGCAATTAGCTTAAGAGTGCGGTCAGGAGCAAAATCGAACACATACCCTTGGGTCTTAAGCTTTCCGTCAATTTTTGCTGGTGTTTGACATCGAAATGCAGTCTGTAAGTAAGCAGTAGCAGAGCTTGTATCTGACATCATAAAGACTGCTGTCCATTCCGGAATCGATGCACCTGTGGTCAGACGCTGACCCGTAAGTGTAATTGTGTACTCATTGGCCTTTATAGCATTTGTCACTCGCTCTTTTGCATCCTTATCTTCCTCGTCAACATGATTATTTCCTGAAATGTTTACTATTCCGAACTGACCAAAAATTGGGTGTTCTTTGAGCAACTTCTCCATAGCTTCAATAACTTTAACTCGATTAGGCAATAGCCACAAAGAGTGCTTATTGTAGTTACGGTATTCTTCTGTTGCATATGGAAACTTTGTTTGGAGTGTATTGTCCACTAGTAAATCCAAGAATTTATTAACCATCTCTTCATGAACAAACTCTGCAACATCATTACCTTCATCGTCTTTATGTACTCGAAAAAATTCATGGAATTTGAAAGCACCATCTAGTGCATCTTTAAATTCAGTACCAAGACTTCCGATGTGACTTGCATATTTATCAATATCATAAGTAAACATGCTAAGAGCCGGTAATTCAGCATAGGGATTTGGCTTACCAGGATGATGCACGTCCCAGAAGAACTTCTCTTCCTGCTCCATCACATAATCCCAAGTATAAATATCTCTTTCTTCGTGCTTATGTAAAATATTAAATGGTGTACCTGAAAGTTGAAGAGTGAAGTTTCTTGGAATTTTTTCAAAAGTAGCTTCTCCTAGGATGCTTTGAGTACCTTCATGAGCCTCATCTACGATAAGCATATCCCAAGTTGCATCGAAGACTTCATCGTTTTTATCAAATCCTCGCGCACCTGAATGAGCTGCTTCATCTACAACAACTCTTTTGGAAAGACGTAAATCTTGTAATGAAGCAAAATAAATAAAAGGCTTATCACCTTTAACAAGTGTGCTAATATTTTCACCCTTAGTTCTGGATGAATATTCGTAATTTGTGCCTTCAAATACTTTATTAAAGTCGTCATACCAGTCTACACTTACGCTCGGACGATGCGTAACGATGAGCACCTTTTTCATCTCATTATCTTTGGCTACCTGCATAGCAGCTGATGTTTTACCAAAGCGCATTTTGGCATTCCAGAGAAAATGTTTACGATTTTGCTTGATTGCCTTGGTGGTTTTTTCTATAGCATCAAGTTGATTAGGTCTGAAGACAAATTCTCCATGCTTTTCATTTATTCTTTCTTCGGTATTAAGAGAAATCCGGCCTTCTCTAGCAGCGTTTATTGCATTTTTTGCTACATCAAGACTGATTTCAAACCATTCAGAATGATAATTTTTTGTATTTTCTGATTTTCGCTGGAAACCTGAACGCATCAATATTCGATGCACGGGTTTATCAACATCTTCAGGCTTATTGCCTGGAGTGGTTAAGATTTCAGCCAATAGTAATTTGTATGCCACGTCAGCTGTCTTTGTCTGTTGCTCGATGCGTTTTCTTGCAGCTTTTTCTATGGCTTCTTTTGAATTTATTGTTGTCGTTGCAGCACCAATCTTGAGCCGTCCCTTGTGACTTCCGTCCCCAATGGTATAAACGTAAATGACTCCGTAGGAGAAAGTCTCATGAATTACATGTTGATTATCCATAAAATAACTTCTTGAGGGTATTCTACCACTCTTGAGGCTGAAATGCTATTTTTTGAGGATTCTCGATTCTTCTATAATTATAACTCTATTAACAAATGCTGCACTTCTATGTGTGACATAAAAATCCCAAAGACCACCAATAACAATGACCAGAAAAAATATCAACAAACCACTTAACTATATATATCCAATAATTAATGGTCCAAAGAACAATGGATAGTACCACAATTATCCCTATGATGTTTCTTCCAAGATTCTGCATTTTTTGGGAAGATTTTATTTCGGTACTTTTTTCTAATTCATCTTTAATTACTTTGGGTAAATCTGGATAAGTCATAAAAGTTTTTATATGAGAATTCAAATATCATTTTTTTGTTCAAACATTTTTAAGAGCAGGGGTTCTGAAATGGCTACCGTTACTGCTCCTCCAAAAAAACTCCCTGTAATTTCCTTAATGATTAATCCGATAATTAAGGCTACTATAGTAGCAATTATTATGCCAAATTTTTTATACTTCTGTTTTGATGTTGATTGGGAATCGTTTTTTCTCCTTCTTTTTCGAAGCAGATAAAAAATGAAAGTAACAGGAAGAAGCATAATAATTAGAAAGAAAATCGAAGTAAAAATATCAAATAAAAATTTTATGTCTATACCAAAATTGTACCACTAGACAAGTGCGAAGCAAGGAGAGGTTTTCTGAGGCTGGATTGCTAATAATTTTACCTAATCGACTTTGAGGTATTTGTCATCCGAAAGGCCTGCGCTTCGGCGGAGCTCGTATAGTCTTCCAAATTGAAAAAGGATTTCATTCTTTTTCTGATGGTAACTTGCTATAGCATCTGATAACACCTCGGGGTTATTTTGCCAAATAGACGAATCTGTCACAATATCCATATCTTGTTGTTGAAGATAAAAAAGACGAGAAATATCTTGATACCCATCTATTACCTGCCTGTATTCCAATTCTCTTTTAGTGTCGGTAGGAGCCTGCGTGCTATTTGCCGAAGTTGCAGATCCGGCTATTACTCCAAAAAGAAATATTCCAAAAATTGCAGAAGCGCCCCAAATTACTCTAGGAATTGCTGACAATATGCGTATGGGATATTTTTTTAATCCCAGTACTCGAATTCCAATTGAAGTGTGAGAGAACCATCTATATATTGCCTTACGCTTAAAAAATATTACTGTACCTCCAACAAAATAAAGAAAGAGAAAGAAGTTGGAAGGATTCTGGTATATAAATACATAAAAAAGAAGAACAGAAAGACCCAAAATTGAATAAGCTAGTAACCGTATCCTGTCGTGAAAGTAACTCTTTTTTCTGCCTGCCATACTCAAATTGTACCACCTGACACTAGCATAACAAGGAGAATTTTTTTGAGGGTGGGATGGTTTTGTTGTTAAATTTTTTAAATAAGACTAAACTTATTATGTGCTTATTCACGGGAAGGGGGTGAATATATGAAAAAAATAATTGGATTTTTTGCGATTTTTGTTTGCTTACTCACTTTTGTTACCACATCATTTGCTGATAACAATGAGCATCGGGTGAACCGAGATAACTGGCACGACAACGATGACCACAATGAAAGCAAATGGAAAATTGCTTCTTCATGTGAGATCACTTACACGCTAGACAATGTCGGCTATACTCACACTTACGCTCTTACCAATGGTAATAACGGTGCTTTTTCAGGAACAGGAAGTTACAATCCTGACCCTTCATACACCGAAACAATTACTGGAAATGTAACGGGCAACGCTGTCACGTTCCATGTCCTCTACACTGGTACAAGTGCAGGTTATACGCTTGATGCAACTGGGGCAGTTAGTAATACCGGAGTAATTTCCGGTACTGCAACAGATAGTCTTTCACGCTCATTCACTTTTGCAAGCACAGCTTCATGTGCTACAAAGGGAGGTGATGACCATCACAATTTGCGACTTGATTGGAGACGTGAGTTGACAGCTTCAAAGTGTAACGCTGTTGGTAGACCTATTGTTAACGTTAGACAAAAGGTCAAAAACGACGCAGACTCAGGCTTTGCAGGATATTGGGCAATGGACCAATATACAAGAGAGATAACTGTCTACAAAACTGCAACAGTCGGAACGTATTGCGCGACCGTAGCGTATGACGGAAAGTTTGTGTCATTTGCAGGCGCGAGCCCAAATAACACAGGGACAATTGCAGCAGGTATAAAGGGAGAAATGAATGGTGGATATAGATCTACTCTATTTACGGGTACATTACTTGCTACCCCTTTATGGCCAACACATGGAAATGTTGGTACGACTGACTACAATTGCGATAACTTAGGAAATTGTCCTGGTCGAATCGACTGGACAACAAAGTATTTCTCAACTACATCAGGATTTGAGCTTGCATGGTGGGGTTGGATATACAACACTCAGCATCATGGAACATGGATAAATGCCATTTCCGGAAGTGTGGGAGATATTCTTTAAAGGATGTGTCCTAATTGTCGCCTCGCATCTTGTCCCGAGGCGGCAATGGTGAGTGGGGTTATTTTAATTTTTTTGAGGGTGGCGTTTTTTGCTTTGGAGATAAATTCGCTATAAATTTCGTCGGTTTTCGACTTCATCAAATTTAGTATTAGAGTCCTCTACCAGAGCAGGGTTTGCCAATGCTAATTCATGTCTGATAATAATTCCTGATAATTCAGTGAATAATTCATCCCATGTTTCAACAGATTCAACTAGGGCCATGTCAAAATCTTTTGGAGTGATTCTCGTCTGGGTAAGCAAAGAGTAAAAAAGTTCAGATGGTGTTGCACTAGATTCTGCTACCGAATCCCTTGCGGCATCCCAGTATGTATAAAATTCCTCATATCCATACTCATTTATATAAATTCCTCCCTCGTTATATTTCCTTTCCGCATTAGTTACGAGTCCAGATAATGTAGGTAATTCCTGAGGTTGTGCATCTATTTCTTTCATAAGCTGATTGTAGCACCAACTTTTTCTAAAACAAGAATGTTTCTTGAGACTTTATTGCAAGTTTTTTAATTTTGAGTTTTTGTCCTCTTTCCTTATAAAATAAATGTGATCTGTCTCACTGTAAATATTTTTGCTTTTTTATACTATGTATATAATGAAAATTCTTAAGATCCTTTTTTTCACAATTATTTTTCTTGTTATTCCAATCAAAGTGCATGCGGAAGGGATTTATACAACCGATAAGCTAATTACTGTTGATACCGGAAAGCAGAGGCTTTATGCATGGGAAGGGGGACACATTCTCAAAGAATTTAAAGTTTCGACCGGAATGCGATATACTCCTACGGTCAGAGGCAGTTTTTCAATCCGCACAAAAATTGAAAAGCAAGACATGAAGGGAAGCTTCCCACCTTATGAGCCTTACTTTATCAAAGATGTTCCCAATGTTATGTACTTTTATGGGGCGTATGCAATTCACGGAACCTTCTGGCACAATAAATTTGGGTCCCGAGCTTCCCACGGGTGTGTCAATTTACCGGTGGCGGATGCAAAATGGGTTTATGACTGGGCCCCCGTCGGAACCCGAGTAGAAGTTTTTTGAGCTTATTTTAATTTTTTAAGAAATAGTTGTTCTCTTTCCGAATATTGCATTCCAAGCTCGGCAGCAAGTGCTTCGTATCTTGGTTTTACCATGGCAGAAACAGCTACCTCAACTCCTTCGATCATATAAGCAGGAGGCATGTACATTTCTCTATATGGGCTTTCTGGATGAGTAGCAATTTCATGGATTTGATCGGCAAAAAGTCGCACCACATGAACTCCACTTACTACTCTATACCCTTCTTGCCTTGTTGCTCCCTGAAATTGGAGTATAGAAAGAGCATCGCCCTCGTCTCCCATGCTTGCAACAAATCCCTCACGTCCTTTATATCGAAGTATAAGACTCAAATCCCCGGTTGTTGGGGTTCGAAGAACAGATCTTTCATCTCCTTTTAACAAACCCAACTCCAGTCTTTGAGCATCAACAGGAGGTGCAATTTCCCTCTTTATATACCTTCCTAAATCTTCCGGTATTAGTGGTTGATAATATTCTCCTGGTCTTGTCATAAGGAGAAATTATATCACACAATCAAGAATTTTGAGGTTAATTTTCTTTTTTTCTGTCAATCCTTTCCTGTACTTTTGAACAAAATTATCTTTGTAAAAGCTCCTTCTCGTTGTGTCATAAGGTCTTTACATACCCACCTTGTTACATTGCACTGTAGCACTGTAACAATGTAATGATTTTGGAGTCTGTACAAAAATCGTGCTAATATAATAATTCAGTTATGGCGACACTTCAGTCAACTGTGGACTTTATAACTTCTCAAATAGACAACGCGGGGATGATAACCAGTCGCAAGATGTTTGGGGAATATGCACTTTATTGTGAAGGGAAAGTCATCGCATTTGTCTGTGACGACTCATTATTTCTCAAACCTACAAAAGAGGCAAAGGAATTTTTCCCTGAATCACAAGACGCTCCTGCCTACCCCGGGTCAAAAATGTATATGTTAATTCCGGAGGAGAAATGGGAAGACAGAGAATTCATGTCAGAACTTGTAACTATTACCTATTCCGCTCTTCCAGCAGTCATACCAAAACGAGTTAAAAAGTTAAAGAGTTAAAGATTATTTTAATCTCAAATGTTATAAGGATTGATCTCCTTGAAGTATTTTTATTGCGCGGTCCTTGTCATGTCTGAAGAGAAATCTCCTTTTATGTGATACTCTATTTTTTTTATCAATCTGACTTTCTACCATACCAACAGGAACTTTACCTGAAAGTGCTTCAAAATGTCTTGTCTGATTATTTCTATATCGAAGCCCTGCTTCATCTACAAGCTCTTTTAGGGTCATAAGGCACCCGGAAGGACCAATATTATGTCTATAAAAACTCATCCGTACTTTGTCTAATAATTCTTGCGCTCTTTCATCAGACATTTGGGGTTCTTTCAATGCTTCATTGATTTCGCGAGCTATATCCAATCCCACAAGTTGATGGGGTATATTGATATTTAACTCTCTCAATAATCGTCTTCTACTGCTTGCCTCTTCAATCGTCAAACCAAATTCCAACATGACTCCTTGAGCAGTTGCGCCTGTTTTTACGCTCTGAATTATTTTATCTACCCCGGTCCCTCTTGATATTGACGATTTTACTTTTGCCCAACCTGTACGAGGTTTTGCTAGCCGTAATTCTTCAAGGGGATATTGAGCTTGTAAATCTTCAGGGCTGTATTGATGTAAAAGCCTAACTGCAATATCCCTTCTTCCATAAACGTAAGATTCTGTACCGAAATATTTTTCACCGATATCTTTTGCAGAAAGTGGTGTATTAAAATAATCATCCGCTACAAGCAAACTTTGGACCCTATCTTTTCTTTTGTCTCCCTCAACGGATGAGAGTACTGCATCATAAACACCTAATTCGCGAGCTCTATTTAAGAACTCTAACGTATCCGAATACGGTCGCTTACAAGGAGGACATGTTTCAGAAGCACTATAAACTTCCGTATTATTTGGTGATATGTGTGATAAGTCTACTTCCATACAAAAAAGATCAAGGAGGTATAGTAGCAGATTACAGGATGAAATTCAATATCTTTTGAGGCTAGATCGGCTTGAGAATTTCTTTGAAATCATTTTGAGGTTTGTTGACTAGAGAACTTATTTGCCACGCCTTCATTTTGTCTGAAGGAAATGGGTCTAGAAATTTTTCTATTCGCTCCTGCTCAATCATGTCAGGATCCAACCACTCATCCTCCTCTTCCCGAGATAAAATAACAGGCATTCTGTCATGAATTGGCTTCATGATGCTATTTGGAACAGTTGTAATTATGGCAAATGATAATAATTTTTTCCCATCAATTTCAGTCTCATTGTAAATTCCAGCGAATGCAAAAACATCTTCATCAACAAGTTTTATAGCATAAGGAATCTTAATATCCGGTTTTCTCTGCCATTCAAAGAAAAAAGATGCAGGGACTAGGCACCGACGCTCAATAACTGATTTTTTGAACATCGTCTTTTCAAAAATAGTCTCGGCCCTTGCATTTATGACATAACCTTTATTTTCTTTCGCCCAAAAAGGTAACATCCCAAATTGCATCAATTGCACTTTTTTTGGAGAATTTCTTGTAATTATTGGAGCTTCTTGAGATGGGGCTAAATTGTATCTGGTGGTGTTATGAACAGTCGCACTTTCTATTTCAAAGCGTCGCCAAGAGTCTCCTGTCAACATGAATCCATACCTTCCACACATAATCACATTATAAACCTACATTGCTATCACATCGAGCAGGGAGGTGATGGAAAGAGAGGTCCGCAAGGGGAAATTATAGCATGATCAATAAAAATTATACTCCAGGATGATGTTCAAGTTCAAAAGTGGTATAATCCACGCATGAAAGATAGAGAACCCATTTTTGGGCCACCCAAAAACCCTATTGAAATTGTCTCGTCTGAGACTGGTATTTCCTTGCGTCAATTGACGCCTGATGACGCTCGCGTGGCATTTGATCTGATTGATCGCAATCGAGAGCATTTATCTCAATTTGGTGACGTCACCGCAAGAAATTACGTGACGTATGATCAGATGTTAAATAGCATCATTCTCCCTAGAAATCCATTTCGCCTCAGATTTGGCATTAGAAATGCTGAAGGAATATATGTTGGCAGTATCAACGTAACTCCACAGGTAGAAACACGAACCGTTGGTGAGATAGGATACTATATCGGAGAAGAATTTCAGGGAAATGGTTACACTAATTCTGCCGTTGAAGCACTCTCTGCCTACGCTTTCGAAAATTTAGGGTATGAAGAGCTTTTTGGCTCTGTTGTTGATGGAAATACCGGTTCTGTTAGAGTTCTTCAAAAGGCAGGGTATATTGAACGTGAAAGACTAACTTTAAATGACACAGTCCTTATCCAATTATATAAAGTAAAACCGGTCTAGCAGTGGCCTTCGGGGATTGTAATAATTACAGTTGTATATCCAAAAGCCTTGATAAGAGCAGTTAATTGATTACGGGCGTTAGTTGCAGCACTTTGCAAAATCCCACCCTCGCAAGCTGCCGTTCTAATGGAATTTTCTGCAGAAAGTCTAGCTACTGACTCCAGATCCTTATCCCCTTGAGTCAGGTATCCTAACTTTCTGTCATAAACTCTCGTCTTTTCATTATCAAGTCTGGCAACAAGTATTTCAGGTGCAGGAAGTGTAAGCTTCACCGTTGATCCCTCAATTTTAATATCATTTTCACTAAGTTTTGAGAGATCAATCCCTCCTGTCACTTTTCCGTTTGCTATCAGTAAAATTTTATCTCCAAAAAGTACTTGCTTAAATGCGTTATCCTCATTTTTTCCTGCCTCTATGATCTTTTCTACGCTAAATTCTGCAGACTCGTATCTGTTGAGTGAGCGGATTTGAGTTATTACCGACTCACCATTTTTGATGGTTACAGATGGCTTTTTAGGCTTTAATAGAAAATAAATACCACTAATGAGAATGATGGTTAAAATAAAGAGGAAAATAATTTGAGTGCTTGAGAATAGTTTTTTCGAAACTATTGGAGATTTTACCTTATCCTCTTCCATACAAATAGTATACCATGCGACCTATATATGAAACTTGGAAAAGTCTCACTCTACTGCTGCTACTATTGACTTCCTACCTATAAAATTGTTCTAATTAATATGATATGAAAAAATCCGGACATAAAAAAAAGCTAGCCAAACGTAGTAATTCCAAATCAATTTCTGTAGTTCGCTTTCGGTATATCAGTATCGGTTTGGGTCTTGTTGCCTTAATTATCGCAGGAAACCTACTCATTTCTGCCTCAAGCACAGTACATGTCCTGGGCACTTCAACAAGCAATCTACTTGCACGAGGTGGTGATGAATCGCACGATGAGAGTGAATCGTCCGGGCAACATTCTGATAACAGTAATTCCGGGAGTAGTAGTTCTAATTCAAACTCAGATTCTCCTTCTACAACCAACGACAAACAAACCTCAGCAAGCACAACTACAGATAGTGGTCCTTCTCAAAGCACAAAGGTAGATTGTGTCGGCCCAGATGGAAAGCATTTTGTTACAAGTTTTCACGATTGTCAGGAATTGAACGTAAAATGGAATAATAGTAATTTTAAATTCACCGTTGTTAGCAACGCCTCCTCAGGCACTAGTAAAATTGTGTCTGCAAATGAAGTCAAAGAACATAGTGAACCAAAGACAAAAACTCTCGAAATAAAAACAGAAAATACCAAAACGGAAGTGAATTTAGAAAAAAATGGCAGACATATAGAGATCAAAAAGGAGGACGACGGCAAACTCCACATAAGCTCTAAAGATGAGGATGGGACAGAAGTTGAGCTTGAACAATCCGACGCATTGGAGAAGCTGAATGATTCACTTAAAGATCAGGGTATAGAAATAGGGACCGGATCTGCATCCAAATTTACTTTCAAAGCAGGCAAGGTCGAAACTCATACCGATTTTCCACTATCAGTTGATCCATCAACCAACCAACTATCAGTTACCACTCCAAGCGGTACTCATGAACTGACTATCCTTCCCGATCATGCTATTCAAAACCTGCTTGATCTTAAGGTTTTTTCGAATATCCTATCTACCGCTGATTCCAACACAGCAAGCGCTGAAGCATCGAATAATATCGTCGGACTTACAGAAATTGATAATCAGCCGGCATTTGAAATCGAGGGAGTGGCAAATAAAAAACTGTTAGGTATATTCCCAGTAGCATTCACCAAGAAAGTTTTTGTTTCATCGGATAACGGTAAAATTCTGAAGACAGAGCAACCAACATTTGACAACTTCCTCGAGAAAATTTCCTTTTAACTTTTACCAAAATCAAATACCTGAGACGTGGAAGAGGCGTCCGATAGAGTACGTCACAACCATTGCGATAACTCCCCCACCTACAACTCTAATCGTTGCACGAAGTGAACTAGCCCCACCAATCTTTGCACTTATTACCCCGGTTGCTGCAAGGGCAACGACAACTGAAGCAAAAGCAACCGGCACCCGAAGACTTGCCGGTGGAAGAATTATTGCAACAAGTGGGATAAGTGCTCCTGCTAAAAACGCACAGGCTGATGCAATGGCCGCGTGCCACGGGTTTGTCAGATTGTCTGGATCAATACCAAGCTCTATATCAACGTGAGCTGCAAAAGCATCTTTTTTTGTAAGCTCTTTAGCAACAACTGTTGCAGTCTTTTTGCTCAAACCTTTACGCTCATACAAAGAGATAAGCTCTAGTAATTCTGCGTCAGGAAAATTTTTCAACTCATCCCTCTCTTTTTTAAGTAGAGCATGCTCTGTGTCTCTTGAACTACTGACTGATACATACTCCCCTGCAGCCATAGATATTGCACCAGCAATGATTCCTGCAATGCCTGCAGTTATAATGGCACCAGATGAGCTTGTTGCACCTGCTACGCCAAGGACAAGACCAGCGATAGATACTATCCCATCATTTGCTCCAAGAACTGATGCGCGAAGCCAGTTGAGTTTGCCTACCGTGCTTTGAGCATGGGGCTCTATATTTGAAAATGCTTGTTGTGTTGAGATAGACATATTTTCTTTATTGTATACCTACATTCACATCCGTTGTGTGATCTAGATCATTTGACTTGATACATAAGAAGTGCAATCATTTATTATGGCACAAAATGAGTCCATCCAATTTCCTGAGCCACCGATTTCAAGATATATATTTTCGGATGTAAAAATGTCATGGCTATGGCTTCTACTCCGTTTGTATGTAGGATATGCGTGGCTTAGTGCAGGTTGGGGAAAAGTAACAAATCCTGCTTGGTTTGGGCCTGAGGCAGGAAAGGCACTTACTGGATTTCTCATGGGTTCTCTTGAAAAAACATCAGGTGCTCATCCTGACGTAAGCGGTTGGTACGCAGAATTCATCAAAAGCGTTGCACTTCCTAACGCTGCCGTGTTTTCCCATGTTGTTGCACTTGGAGAGCTTCTCGTCGGAATTGGATTAATCTTGGGTATTTTTACCGGAATTGCCGCATTCTTTGGAGCATTTATGAATATGAATTTCCTTTTTGCCGGAGCCGTGAGCACCAACCCATTACTTTTTATAATTCAACTACTCTTAGTCCTTGCATGGAGAACGGCTGGCTGGATAGGAGTCGACCGCTATTTATTACCTGTTCTTGGAACTCCTTGGAAAAAAGGGAAACTCTTCAAAAAATAGATCAGCTTTTCTTAAGCGGAGTATAGACTTTCTTTTTAGTGGTTGTTGTAGACTTCTTTTTAACTGGCATTGACGATTTTGGGGTCTTTTTCTCTTTACTTTGAGAGCCTGCAAATTCTTCAACTTTCTTTTTAACAGTCATTCCAATCTTTACTGCCTCATCTGAGACTTCATCGATCGTTTTTTTGATTTTTTCTTGATTCTTTTTATTGGATAGGTATACTGCAGCAGCACCTAATGCTGCGCCAGCAATTGCAGATCCTACAGCAACTGCTTCGCCAACTGTTTGTTTTTTCTTTTTTCCCATAACGTCATTATACACCACTCTTTCCAGTTGAGATCTTTTCCCAAGGAAAACCTGTGCGACCGAAGTGACCATAGGCAGCAGTTGAGCTGTAAATCGGTCGTGCCAACTTTAACGTTTCGATAATAGACCTGACTGACGTATCAATGAGCTTATCCTTAAAATCAAATAGCGCCTTCTCACTCACAGTAGATGTACCGAAGGTCTCAATTGTCTGCATTAGAGGTCTTGGCTGCCCTATGACATATGCAAGACCAACTTCACATTTTGTAGCAAGACCAGATGCTACAATATTTTTTGCGATATAACGGGCAGCATATGCTCCTGATCTGTCGACTTTACTAGGATCTTTTCCAGAGAAAGCGCCACCACCAACCCGCGCGTATCCTCCATATGTGTCAACGACAATCTTTCTACCCGTAAGTCCAGCATCTGACTCCGGACCTGGGATATGCCACAATCCTGTACCGTTAATAGTTATGTCTGAGTCTTTCGGAAGCTCTAGTTTGTATTTTCTAAGAACGGGTCTGAAGACATTTTTGATGATCTCATCCCTAACTTGATCAGCTTCCGTCTTTTCATCATGGGCAACTGCTGCAACGAGTTTTTCTATCCCAATCGGGATACCTTTTTCGTATTTGACTGTCACTTGAGCTTTCCCATCTGGGCGTAGCCATTTCAATATTTTCTTCTCCCTCACCTCATCTATGCGCTCAACTAAAGCATGTGCCATTCTTATGGGTAAGGGCATCAACTCAGGTGTTTCATTACAGGCATACCCAAACATCATGCCTTGATCTCCTGCTCCATCAAGGTCAACACCCATTGCAATTTCTGGAGATTGAGCGTGTATACTGTTGGTGAAAGAAGATTTCTGGCTGAATCCCCATGCGGGAACAGTATACCCAAGTTCCTTTACTTTATTTCTGGCTATTTTTTCAAAATTGATTTTTGACTTAGTTCTTATCTCACCAAAAAGACAAATTTGATTTGCACCGGCAACAGTCTCTATGCCACATCTGGAATTTGGGTCAGAGGCAAGAGCTGCATCCACAATTGCGTCACTTATCTGATCGCAAATCTTGTCGGGATGTCCTGCACAAACTGATTCTGAAGTAAAAAGGTAATTCTTTGACATAATTTTTTCCTTGGGCAAGGACGCATCGCTTTGGCAAGCTTGGCACCGATAAATTTACGGTTGCCGTTCGTAGCTATACGAAACTCTTGATGCAGATATTATTTAAACAAATTGGGAAAAGAAAAACAAGAGATTATTTACTCTTGTTTAAGACGTTGTAGATGGATTTGGCACCTTTTGCAGTAGGAGAGGCAATAACAGCAGGAATATCATCAACTATACTAACTCCTACTCCTATCAGACTGCTCTCTACATATCTATTTGCACCACTCGTAAGACCAGCAGCAACAGCTCCACCTATCGCCGCCCCCACAACTTTCCCCCCGATCCCTTTACCCGATTCATTTGCTATGCCAACACCTGCTATAACTCCACCCGCCGCCGCCGGGAGAAGATCACTCACCTCACTAGCAACAAGTGGCAACGAAACGAGATGATTAAGAGCCGTCAAGGCAAGAGAAACACCAACCGCTGAGGTTTGGTGAGGATACTTTTTTAAAAAACCCACTGACTTATCGTAGATACTTGCAAAAAAACGACTTTGACTTTCAGGGTTGTTCTGCAATATCTCACCGGGGATATCTAGAGGTAAAATTCCCTGCTCTGCTACTCCTTCTTCCATGAAAATTAATTGTCAGATGCTATATCGAGGTCTTTTTTAACAACTGCTGTTGTTCCATCTTTGAGGGTAAGACGGATAATAAATGAAATCTTTTTAACACCCTTGTCATATTTACAAGTACCCGAGCTACACGTACCAATCGTAATCTTTCTCTCAATTGAACTATCCCCTGGATTTAATTCCCCTGAGCCAATTGCACCTCTCGGAACTAACTCATCATTTACTAAAGCGTCATAACTCATCTCGTAGTCAAATGCGGTGAATTTACTAACATCATTTATCTTCATCGTAACCTCTGTAACAGCTGCATTTGGTATCAGCTCAAGTCCAATTTCCTCAGGCTTCATCTCTATCGCCTCCTCCTCAGCTGTTATCTCAGGACCAGTCCCCTCTTGGGCCTTTTTTGAATTCATCATGTATACACCTACTGCAACAAGAATCACGACAATAACGGCTCCTATGCCAAGCATCGCCCATTTGTTTTTCATCAATTTCTTCATTGTGTTCATTGTAATCATAGGGAAAATGATAAGTCAATGGGTTAGACTTATGAGTAAATTATTCGTCGATTGCAGGTCTGTACTTGAGATTTTATATGAGCGAACGAAGTAAACAGCCGGAAAGGCGAAGCGTACTCGCGAAGTCCGGGCTGTCAGTGAGAGAATGAAAAATCGAACGTTCAAGGCTGCTCCTCGACGAGAGCTTTTGGTTCTTTTCTCGGCAGAAAAGAACAAGAAATTAAGGATTAAATTGAAAATGGATCCCGCATCGAGTGCGGGATGACAGAAAAACATTTATACGAGTTTTTGTGCGAGGAAATTTCTTAGCTCTGATATCTTCATCCTGACCTGCTCCATAGTATCTCGGTCCCTAACTGTTACCGTATCAGACTCCAAGGTATCAAAATCTACAGTAATGCAGTACGGTGTCCCTATCTCATCTTGAGCAAGGTAACGCTTTCCGATATTTCCCCGTGCGTCAAAATTTATATAAAAACTTTGTGAAAGATCCTGGTAAATTTCCTGTGCTTTTGACATGAGCTCTGGCTTATTGGCAAGCAGTGGAAATACAGCAGCCTTAAAAGGAGCTAACTTCGGGGAAAGCTTGAGTACCGTTCTTGAATCAGTCTCCTCGTATGCGTCAGACAAAGCCATCAAAAATATCCTGTTGATACCAACTGCAGGCTCTATCACGTGAGGGAGCGTCTTTTTTCCTGTTTGGCTATCTACAACTTTCAGTTCCTTCCCCGATCCCTTCTCATGCTGGGAAAGATCATAATCAGTCCTATAAGCAAGTCCCCACAATTCCTTAAATCCAAATGGAAATTTGTATTCGAGATCCTCTGTCCTTTTACTGTAAAATGACCTCTCTTCGTCACTATGCTCTCGCCATCTGAGATTTTCCTCGCGGATTCCGATCGTTTTTGTGATGAATTCCCACATCTTCTTCTTCCAATCTTCGTATAATTCTTCCCAATTTGACACTTCCGGATCAAAGAAGAACTCTATTTCTCCTTGTTCAAACTCCAAAGTACGAAAAACAGAATTTCCTGGAGTGATCTCATTTCTAAAACTTTTTCCAAGCTGTGCAATACCAAATGGCAACTTTACGCGGTTACTCTCCATGACATTCTTGAAATTGACAAACATTCCCTGAGCGGTCTCTCCCCGTAGATATGCAAGACTTTGATCTCCTTCAACTATTCCAAGATGTACGGGAAATAGAAGATTGAACTTTCGTACTTTCGTCCAATCATGCTTACCGCAATTTGGGCAAAGGATCTTGTTCTCAGAAATTATCTTATCCAATTCCTCATCAGACAAACCTTCGACTTTGACTTCTTTTTCCCCACTCAAACTTTCTTCGATAAGATGGTCTGCTCTCTTTCTTAACTTACAATTTTTACAATCAACCAAAGCATCAGCAAATCCCCCCACATGGCCTGAAGCCTTCCATATCTCCTGATGTGAAATCAAAGACCCTTCAAGACCTACTATGTCATCTCGTCTATGAACAAATGTCTCCCACCAAAGTGATCTGATATTTCTCAAAAGCTCAGTTCCAACCGGACCGTAATCGTAGGTGTTTGCTACTCCTCCATAGATCTCAGATCCAGGGTAAATAAAACCCCTACGCTTGGCTAACGCTACTATTTTTGAAAGACCTGTGTTTTCCATAAGGTAAGAGGAGTATAACAAAATGAGGCAAAACAAACAATAATTGAGATGGATCCCTGGTCAAGCTCGCCTCGCTAATGCTTGTCGAAGCGGGCCAGGGACGACAAGTTAAACAGTGTCGAAATTGCCGATGACTCTGGATTTAATCTTTCGCTCTATAATGCTTTCTATAAATTGCCGGGATTCTGCCTCCGTCGAAAATTTATTTTTCATATTCCAATACCCTAAGTTTGTCAGAAGGTCAGTCTCAAATTTCAGGATTGCCTCGTCACTAAATTCTCCATCCCGTAAAAAAGTGCCTACGAGCGTGAACATCTCAGCATTTACTTGGCCTTGAGGACAAAGATTGTCTATAAGTTCGCATACAAGAAATGAAACCTCGCACTGCTTTAGTGTATCTTTCCTTTTTTCAAAAGAGTTAAGAAGAGATGTCTCGGTCAGTATAAAGTTTTTGGATGTTTTTATGGAATTGAAGCGTACCAAATTAAGAAGCTCTATATGAGAAGATCTTTTGCTCGTTATTTTCCGGACACCTTTGGCAAGCACCTCAACCTTTCCATTGTTTTGGGTAAAAATAGTAACAAATCTGTCTGCTTCTCCTAGATTTATACGCTTAACGATAAAACCTACATCATTAAGATATGTCATTGGGGTTAATAACTAAGATTCAACTCCACGTCAGTCCTCAGATCAATTACAGGCATCTTCTTGCCGTTAACTTTGATTGTTGTTGGGATATTGTCTACTCCTGGCTGCTTTTGGATCAAAAGCGGAAGCACGCCACCTGATGGCTTGAATGGAAGTGTATATTCATATGTCACAGTCGCCTTACCCAATGGATTTACCGTGAAGAATGCATCAAAAACGGTCTTGCCTAGATCTTCAGAAGTTCCTACTTTTACTTGAGAACCCTTTGAACTATCCAAAACACTTCCTTTTGGCACCAATACTCTTTGATAGTTCCTCAATGTCGCATTCAAACAAAGACCTCCACGCTCCAGATTACAGTCTGAATGTGGCTTTGGATTCTTGTAGTCTATAGTCACTTTTTTCTTGACTGTCCCATTAGATCCTATCGTGTAATCAACTTCCATAGATTTTACGACGAAAAGATTTGATTTCTGTCCACCAAAGTTTGCATCATTCACATAGAGATAATCTCCGTTAAAGTCTTTTACCCGACCTGCCCAATTGAGGGCTTCTATGCCTTGTTGTGCGTTCTTATCATTGAGGGCAAAGAGAATATTTTTCTCATTAGCATCGATTATGAATTGCTGAAATAATCTACCCCAATATAATTTCGGTGAAGACTTAAGAGCTTTATTGAGAGTTGCTAGCATCAGATCTCCCAACAGGCCTTTCCTATTTGTCTTGACATAATTTACCGGACGAGATATTTCATTTTCCAGAGCATAAACCACTTGTGGACAATCACATGCAGGATCGTTATCGGCCGTGAATTTCAAGCCATCTGCCTCAACTTCCCCAAGAATCCTTATGATATTAACAAAGAAATGGGTATTGACTGCAATAATCCCGTCAACATCTGATTTTTGAGACGACTTCTGATATAAAGCGTCAAAGTCTTTCATTGAGACGATGAAATCAGGAGACAGATTGATGTCTCTTATGAACTGCTGCGATACACTTGGGAAATATTTTTTGATGATAGGAGATGCTGCCCCGTGAGAACCGATACTATTATCAAGACTATAGATGTCTGAAGAATTATCGACTTTGATATCCCCCTCTTCTACCCTAAAGACTGAATAATATGTCAAAAATCCACCAGTCGGACGTAGTTCTGCATCGTTCTGGAAAAGCATGAGGTATTTTCTACCCTCATTCTCACCAAGAAGTGATGGGAGTGCTTTGATGAGAGGCTTTCCTTGCCCTACAGCAATAACAGCTCCATCCATGACGTTTCTTGCTTGCTCCAAACCTTCACGTACTTTCTTTAATTTACCTATTGGGGGATAGTGTTTTGTGTTTACTTGGTCTACTTCCTTTTGGGCCAATTTCAATTTTTCCTCAATCTTATCTATCTGAGGCACAACTTTACCCATGGTCTTAACTGCAGTTCTGATGCGGTCTTGTGCTGTTCCCCCAGTAAAAGTCCCTTTTCCTTTAAGACCCAAAACGTCAACGTAGGGGATAAGCGCGTCAGCTGTAACAATCCCTGCGTCAATACTGTAAGAACCTGCTCTTATGAGATGGTCAGCGTCGTTATAGTAGCCGGATGCCAATGGGACAAATTTAAGGAATGCGAGTCCATGAAGTTTTGACTCAAGTACTCCAACTTGGGTTTGTGTCTTTGCCAATTCCTCACGAGCAGCTGCAATATCCTGCTCTTTCAATTTTGCAAAAGCTGCACTTGCCTGAGTTTTTGTGACCATTGCCTGCTTATAAACAGCAAAAGCCTTTATCCCAATAAATACGGTCAGTATGACAAGAACGGCAATGATAATCCCAGTGGACGTAAAAAGCTTCTTGTGCTTCTTGAATGAAAATCTTCTATTTCTACGAATAGTTTTTGATGTCATAGATTCTGGAGCTGCTTTCTCTTCCGGACGTGCTAAATCAATTTTTTGAAAACCTTTTTCTTCCATATACCTACGGTAATTTATTTAAACACAATTAAAAGTTTGATTGCAACTCAGATGGTTATTATACCAAATATGATTACATTGCGCCTTTTCCGGAGAACATAGCGATAGGAGTCTTTAATAACAGATAGAAATCGAAAAGTATTGACCTTCTCTTTGCATATGAAGCGTCCAGCTGAATCCTCTTATCAAAGTTTATCTGACTCCGCCCTGTTACTTGCCATATACCGGTGATACCAGGCTTTACAGACAACACAACTTTCACAGCGTCTCTGGTAAAGGGGTATTTTTTCTGTTGATCACGAAGCTCATCCGGGTAATATGCACGGGGACCAACAACACTCATGTCCCCTTTCAGAACATTGACGAATTGTGGAATCTCATCAAAAGAATATTTTCGTATGAAACGTCCGACCGATGTAATCCTTGGGTCATCCTTCAGTTTGTATCCACCCTTCTTATATTCTGATAGAAGATCTTTGTATTTTGGGTCGTTGACCAATATCTCATGAGCATTTGCTACCATAGATCTGAATTTATACATACGAAAAGACCTTCCCCCTTCACCTATACGGGGTGGAGTGTCAGCCAGAAGTGGCCCTTGAGAGTTGAGGCGTATAGCAATTGCCGTCAATAAAATAACAGGTGAGAAAAAAATAAGAGCGACAATTGAGATGAGAATATCAAGCAGACGTTTTGAGACATCATACAGCATATTTAGGTTAGTGATTCATGTTCTGTGCCTGATAGACTTTCGACAAGTTTTTTGATCTTGGGGACCGAATCTTTAGGACAAACAAGGACTACATCTTGCGTATTAATCACAAGATATGCAGAAAGGTCGATTCCAACGACTAACTGATTGGTATAGTTAAAGACAAGACTGTCGGTAGAATCCTCAACCATAACCTTTCCTTTTGTGACATTCTCATCTTGCGTCTCTGACAAAGCCTCTTTCAGTGCTTCCCATGCCCCGATATCACTCCATCCTATGTCTACCGAAAGAACTCTTCCCATTGAGGTATCCATCTTCTCAAGGATTGCGTTATCAAATGATATTTTTTCGATCGTTGGATAAATAGAAGAAAGAGTACTGTCGTAATCGGGAGTATCGATACTATCGTGAATTTGCTTCAACTGAGAATAAAGCTCAGGAGCGTATCTTTCGAATAAAGACCACAAGAATCGTGGTGTCGTGACGAAATATCCGAGATTCCAAGAATGATGACCGTCACTGACAAACCGCTCAGCGACTGACAAGTGTGGCCTATATTGAAATCCTGTAAAAGAAAATACCGGGGTATCTCCGATCCGTCTCAACTCATCTCCAAATTCGATGTATCCAAGGTTCTGATTTGCAAACCGTGGCTTTTGACCAACAAAAACGATCACCTCATGCTCGTTGTTGACTACCTGCTCGGCACTTCTGAGAGCATTTCTGAAAGCCTGTTCATCTTTTACCAGATGGTCACTTCCCCACAGGATGGCAAATGGTTCATCGGGGAATTTACGTGCAAAAAGCGCGGTAACAAGTCCAACAGCCGGACCAACGTCACGCATTTCAGGCTCTACCAAAATATTTTCGTGGGGAAGCTGAGGTAGCTGCTCCCTGACTGTCTCTTCGTAGTGTTTTCCTGTTGAAATATAGATATCTTCCCAAGAGAATTCAGGAAATAATTTCTGCACTGCTATCTGAAGCATTGATTGATCGCCAACGATTTTTTCGAACTGCTTTGGTGTGTGCTTACGCGAAAGAGGCCATAACCTCGTTCCGACTCCTCCTGCAAAAATTACTACTTTCATATATATTTATTTCTCTTCAATAAAGACATGAATGACGTCTTGAATTTCTTTTCAGAAAAAAGGCGCCCGTTCTTTCGACAATCTTTACCATTATAACGACTGTCTTTGAAATTTATCAAGACTTGAGAAAGAGAACCAACAGTCGGCTGATCAAAAAATGTCCCCGTAACACCCTCTTTTACTATTTCAAGGGCTCCACCAGCCTTGTATGCGACGACCGGTTTTCCGGCAAGCTGTACCTCAACCATAGTTATTCCAAAATCTTCTTCGCCGGGAAATAGTAAGGCCCTGCAGTTTTGGTAATAATAAATAAGCTCTTGATCAGTCACTTTTCCTTTAAACTCAATCGTATCCCCGGCAATGGCTGATAGTTTCTCCAATTCATTCCCCTCGCCAATAACGATAAGATTTAACTTTAATTTCGTACAGGCTTTTACCGCCAGATCAATTTTTTTGTAATCCACCAACCGGGATACTACCAAGAAATATTTTTTTCCGTAATTTTTCCCGACCGGACCCACTTTTTCGCTAAATAGTCTGTCTGCAGGTGGATATATTACAACGCTTTCTCTTTTATAGTATTTTTTTATGCGCCTTTGGACCGTACGGGATATCGCAATCATCATATCCGGCCTAGTTGAAGCGGCTAGATCCCATTTTTTCAGATACCAAATGAGAGGATAGGCGATAAATTTTAGTATTGGATCCCTAAAATATTGATCAAAACCACTCCACAAATACCTTGTCGGTGTAAGACAAATGCATATATGGGGTACATTCGGAGGCACTATAACCCCTTTTGCTGCTTCACTTGTGACACTTATCACAAGATCAAATCCTGAAAAATCAAAAGATTCAAATGCAAAAGGCATAAGATAAGGAATAAGTTCGTGTTTTCTGTTAAGAATAGGGATATTTTGCAAGTAGGAGGTTCTTACGGTAAATTTTTTGGCCCAAGGGGTATTTTTTTTGTTGTAGATTGAGGTAAAAAGTATTGGTTTTTTAAATAATTCTGATAAGGATTCCAAGACACGCTCGGCGCCTCCAATCTTGTTAACCCTGTCATACACTATTGCAACTTTCATATATTTTTAATGTCTTTGTAACCGCATCATCCCAAGAAAATTTTTTACTTTGTGATAGTCCTTTTTTGATAAGACTTTTTCTCAAAGCTTCATCTTGAAGGACCTTCTTCATCTTTTGCACTAGATCCTGACTATCTTCAGGATTGAAATACATGACTGCATCGTCCCCAATTTCGGCAAAAGAACTGGTATCAGCACAAACCACGGGGCAGGAAAGACTCATTGCTTCTAAAATAGGCAAACCAAATCCTTCCATTAAAGAAGGGGATACAACTAACTTCGCATTAGTATAATAATCGAAAAGTGCCTGATCATCAATATCGTGGAGAAAGGAAACGTCGGAAAAACTACTCTCAAGTCTTTCGTAGAAAAAATCGTTTCTTCCAATACAAACCAGATCTATGTCCATCTCTTTGCGTAGAAGTAGATACGATGATAAAAGTCTCTTCAAATTCTTATGGGGATAAGCGTTTCCGACATAGAGAATATAATTTTGTGAAACAAGATCTGTTTTTGATATACGGTCTTTTATAAGAGGGTCAAATCCCTCATACACTACCTCTAACTTATTTATTGGCGCCTTATAATGATCTATCAATTCGTTCTTTGTTGCATTTGAGGGAACGATTATTTTTTTTGCTTTCTTAACTGCTGACTTTGTGATCTGCTTGTATGCTAAATATTTTGCATAATAAACCGGAAGTGCATGCGAACTTGATATCCCTGTCGGATAATGATCAATTATGAGATCGTGGATTGTTATGACAAAACTTCCTCTATAAAAAACCGGGAAAGAAAAATAAGGGAAATGAACCAGGTCAAGATCGTGCCGTTCTAATATCTCTTTGAATTTCCACTGCTCTGATATCGTATGCCACTTCACATCAGCTAGAACTTTCTTGAAATTCGGGTTCTTAAATTGCACTTCGTTAAATGCCTTACGAGTAAGAAATATTGTGAAGGTGTGAGAACTTTTTTTACTTTCCAGTCCAGTAACTATATTTCTGATGTAGCGGCCAACACCGCTTTCATACCATAACCGAGCATCGATACCTATGTTCATAGTTTATTCATTTATAAAGTTAACGAGTTAAAAAGTTAAAGTGTTAACGCGTTAACACGTTAACAAGTGAACCCGTAAACTACGATGTTAATTTTTTGAGCTTGATACCAATTTTAACCAAACCAGTAACTATTGGATTGTACTTATTCTTATAGTGCTTGTCATAAAATATTTCCATAGCTCGAAACCTGTGATAAGTTGCAAGTTTTTTTGTAGATTTAGATGCTTTTGTTATACCTTTTGACACTTTCTTAATTCCGCTTGAGACTCCCTTCATATGTAATGCCGCAAATTCAGGGACAAAATAGATCTTATATCCTGCCTCTTTGATACGATAACAAAAATCAATATCCTCCCCATAAAAGAAGAAGTCCTCATCCCACCATTCTAATTTATCACCAAGGCCGCGAGGCACTATCATAAATGATCCAGCCAAAGCATCTATCTCGTGCGTTTTAGAAAGATCGAGATATGTCATGTTGTATCCTCCAAATTTCTTTGACTTGGGAAATACTTTTGATAGTCCTGAGAAATGGGATAATGCCCTAAAAGGAGTCGGAAAACCCCGATGTGATGAGTCGTCTAAGGTTCCATCCGGCAATTTCATAAAGCATGTTGCTGCTCCACATTCAGGGTGCCCCTTCATGAATTCTATCATTCCATCGATTGTTTTTAAGTACATCTTTGTGTCAGGATTTAGGAAAAGCAGATATTTTCCTGAGGATTTCTTTATTCCTAAATTATTCCCTTTAGAAAATCCATAGTTCCTGTCGTTATGAATATAAACTACTTTGTCATTGTCTTTGAAGTTTTCCAAAACAACATTCTTTGTCTCATCATTTTCACTGTTATCAGATATGATGATTTCAAACGTGTGATCAGTGGTCGTTTCCAGAACTGAATTAACACAACCGACAATAGTGTCAGTTGAATTGTAGGAAACGATTACTATGGATACGTCAAGACTTTTCATAAAGATTTTTTCCAGACTGACATCAACTCATTCCCAATCCCTTCCCAGTCGTAATATTTTTCGATAAGATTTCTTGAATTTCTGGCAAGCTTTTCACGCAGCATACTGTCATCATATAGTTGCTTGATTTTTTGTACGTATTCATCACCGGTTCTGGCACCCAAGAAATGTTCTCCCTCAAAAGCCCTAAGACCACCGAGTCTTTCAGGCTGGGCAACAATAGGGATCCCCAACGACATCGCTTCAAGAACTTTAAAATTTGTTCCTCCGCCTATTCTTATCGGAAAAATAAGCATATCAGCCTTTCTATATTCTGCTATCAGATCTTCAACGAAATCTTTCATAATAATTCTTTTATTATTGAACTTAAATTTTTCATTACATTTCTTTCCGATTATGGTAAGTCTCACATCGTCGTCAAGCTTTTCAAAAACGTTCTTGTAAAAAAATTGGACTGCATCAACATTCGGGAAATAACTGAAATTACCGACAAACAAAATATTTTTTTTGATTGACGGGTCGTATTCATACTTGTAAAGACTTGGCTCTATACCATTTGCCACGATATGGCATTTCACTTTTGTCAGATCCCCTAAAAAATCAGCTTCTGATTGAGTTATCGTGGTTACCATATCTGCATTTTTGACCATATAAAGTTCTTCATTTTTCAAACGTTTCGCTTGATAATAAACAAATGGTTTTAGATAAAACTTTGAGAGTTCTTTTGCATAGTCGAAATACAGCTGGAACTCGATATTTTCAGTTCCTAAAATTTGTTTTACCCCCAAGCGTTTTAACTCCGGACCGATGAAAAAACCGGTATAAGTAGATTCGAAGTGAACGATATCAATCTTCTCTTCTTTTACAAGGGCAATTATTTCAGAGAATACTTCCTCATTTTTATAGAGAGTCTGAAAAATAGACGAATTCCTGATCACAGTCTTTGTGAAATTTGTTATGGCGGAAAGTTTTGCCCTTTTTTTAACTTTTATGCTTTTGACCCCCAAAGCTAATATTTCATTATTTGAATCGGGATTATAGTCTTTCCGGACGTAAGAATAGAGAAATACATCAGCTTTTTTTGCCGTATATTTCAAGAGGTGATACGCCCTATTTTTACCACCTGAAGTGGTTGGGTAAGGAAAATCGTATGTTACAAAAAGAACCCTCATTTATTTGGAAAGTGTGGCTACGATATCGGGTTGGCAATTGCGAAGATCAATGATCACATATGTTCCGGTTTTTTCAACGACTGTACACTTTGCTATCCAATAGTTAGTAGTATCATCAAAATTTACAGACACTAAGTGAGTCGCGCCTTCTTTTATGTATTGAGGAATCTTGTCTCCCCCATAGGTAAATCCGTGTCTATTCGTCTGATACAGAAATGCCGAATCATTGTCGTAAGGAGCAATAACTATTGCGTCTTTGGGCAATATCCTATCGACTGCTTTACCCGCCTCAACAATTTCAGGATGGTTGATGTTAAAGTATCCTCTAACCTCATACCACCCAAATGCAAACATCATCATAAGTAAGGCAACTCCAACTAAAGCGTTTACTCCCCGCCTTACCTGTCCTATGCCGTGAGTCAGTAAAAAATCAAATCCAAGAGCTATCAAAACGCACCCGATAGGCACAATCGGCATTTGGTAGTAATCGTGCGTCACATTTCCTTTAGCGATAACGACAAAGAATGCAAAAATCCCCAGGAGCCATGCGATATAAAAATATCCTTCCTTCTTTCTATGACTGCCAACAATCCCCAACCAAAAAAGAACAAATCCACCTGTCGCAAAGATGAGTCTATTCATTCGGTCATATATAAGCCATCTGAAATAGGCACCAGTAAAACGAATGTTCCCTTGGTTAAATAACCACGTAGTTCCAAACATTCCCTCAGGGTGTTGATAGATGTGATGCCTCCACCATAAGAATGGTACAAGAACCAAAAGTGAAAAAACGTACACACTCCATTTCAGAACCAACCTCCATCCCCATTTTCTGTAAAAAAGATAGAAAATCGGGATTACAAGAACTAGCGCATACGGTTTTTCAAGAATCGCCAATGTCCCGGCTATTCCTGAAAGAATCATAAATATGATGTTTTCTTTCTCCAACCATTTGCTTACAAGATAAAGCGTTGTGACACTAAAGAATATATACATGGGATCAGGCAGGATGACTTGTCCATAAAAGATGTTATATGGCAAGAAAGCAAACACCAACGAAGCAACAAGAGCAACTCTCTTTGAAGAATAGAAAGACACCAGAAGATACATGAAAAGAATCGTTGATACTGAAAAGAAAATGCTGATCATCCTGGCATATTCTTCATGGATCCCAAATTTTTGATACGCGAAGTAAGTAAGTATGTTGTAGAGCGGAAATTCTGCAAAAAAGTATCTGTTAGGATTTGGCTGCCCTGTTTCATTGAGAGGATTTAGAGCATCATACTGAGGATAGAAAGGATTGAATCCGTCTTTCACAAAATTCCGAGAAACAGCAGCAGTGTCTGCTTGACGCCAACTATGCCAATCTGCAACAGGGTTGTGGATCCTATATGTCCTAACAAAAATTGCCCCAAGAATGATTGGAATCAGCAAAAGAATCGTATATTTTGAATCAAAAAGAATATCTAGTATTTTTTTCATTTATTTTTTGGTTATCCTTTTTAGACTTCCATCCGGCTGGAACTCAAATGCCCATTTTGTCAGAGATGAAAAGACATCTTGAGGAACATCACTGACGGTAGGAACAGTTATGACATTTACGGTATCTGACTTGAAAGCAAACCACACCGCATCAGAAAGTCCAACTGGCAAGATCCATGCGTTACCACTCTTTACTGGGACGTTTGCAAAATAAAGATCGACTTTTTGCTCGGACCATGCATCAGAATACAGTGAATCGATTGATGCTAAAAAGCGCTGTATTTTTTCACCGGACCCATTCCACTCAATTATCGCCTGTTGGGCTTGGACAACATGCACCAGACAAAAAACAGCAACAAGAGTCCCTATGGCAGAAATCGCCACATCTTTACCATAAGACAGAAGGTATCTATATAATTTCGCTATAAAAACAACGAAAATCATAATAACCCCAAACGAAGCAAGATAGGAGTATCTGAATGTTATGTTACCAAGGCCTAAGAACGGAAGAAGACATATGATGATAAAAAGGGAAGAGAATAAGATAATCCTTTTTTCATTTTGTGAGAGATTTTTGATAAGTATCTTCCCTCCAAAATATGCTAAAACCCCAAAGATAACCAGAATAAGAAGCGCAACAGGTATGTTGGTTTTTGTAGCATCACGCAATTTTTCGTAGAAAGGATAGCTTAACGGTCCGAAGAGTGAGATAAGTACATACCCAATAGTATTCCCGACTGCGTTGAATGGTAATTTTAAGATGTTGTAACTATAGTCCCCATTAAACCAGTGGGTATGAGACATGACTCTTACGACAAAATAAATAACATCAGGAATGAAGATGAGCAAGAATAATTTATTCTTCAGGAATTCGAAAATAGATTTCAGACCGTAATTTGGAAGTTCAATGAAAAGATATGCCATCATCAAGAATGGTGTTACAATCCCTAGCTCATAGAAAGTGAGGGCTATCAATGACGACACAAGCGAAACTGATAAGAAGAATATATTTTTCGTCTCGTGCCATTTTATGAACATGAGAAGTCCTAAAAGGATGAATACTGCATTGAATAAATGACCGGTTGCCGATATCCACAGTACTATTTCTATGTAACCACTGGCAACCAAAAACATCAGGCTTGATGCAGCTGCCATCATGTTATTCTTAAATATTTTTCTTGAGACGAGATATAGAAGAATTACAACAATTAGATGAAGCCCAATCGAAACCATGTGGTAGACAACTTGATTGAGCGAGAAGAAATGATAAAAAACAAGGAAATATGCCTTGGTCCCGGGTCTATAGAAGAATCCGGCCGAGTTGAAGAAGTATGAGAATATCGTCGATGGGACACTACCACAAGTCTGCATAAGATACTTACAATCTGCTGCCCACCGGAACCAGGTAAAGTCATCACCAATAAAATAACTCCCGATTGTTGTTGAAAAGATAGCTGTAGTCATGAGAATAAAATAAGTTATCGTGGCATAAGTTGAAGATGCTATCTTCACAAGCTCTTTGTATAAATTGAAATGTTTCGTCTGGTACAAAGACAATGCGCCAACGACAACTCCAACAAGCAACCACAGAGTAAAAGCTACCTTCGATGCTTCAAAAACATCAATTAAGGTAGCGTTTAGGGCAAGTCCAATTACCCCAGCACTAAATCCTAAGATAAAATACCGAATGACCGGTGAATCAACGCTTGGAAGTACTCTCTTGATATATACTCCAAGAACGATAAATATCAAAAGGAAAGATACCGTACCCAATAACCCAGTCTCTCCAAGCAATCTGAGGTAGTTATTATCAACAGCCAAGCTGACCGATCCATATCCGCTTCCGAAAAACAAATTTCTCGTAAATGCGAGCAATGTTTTTGGCCATTCACCCTGAAATCTCGTCGTAAATGATAGATCATATGCAGATGCCTTCTTGACGAGGTAGTCACCTTGGACGATCTGGATTGCAGCTGAATCGGTAGCCTTTCCTGGAGGATATTCATAGAAAAAGTTTGGCAGTCTTTTTGTAACCGGGGACAATGACAGATTTATATATGAACTTCCCTGCGGTAATGTCTCACCGGTCGAGGTGACTACAGCATCAATGATGGCAACATTTGTTGGTAGTAGGTATTTCCTCAGGGCAAAAGGAACATGATCTGAGGCTGGATATTTATACAATGGGGTCAGTGATTCTGTCGTAGTGTCCACTTTATCTTTCTCTTGAAGAAGTGTTCTCTCGCTTAAGTACTTTCTTGGAGCAAATCTGACCTGCCCAATTGGTGCGCCAGTTGCAGCATCAACCAAAACATCAACCTCTTTCACGGTGTTATCAAACCGTGCCAGAAGTGAGGAACGGGAATAAAGAAATACAGCTCCAACTATGAGTATCAAAGGAACAAACAGAAAAATAAGTTTTTTCTTGTAAAAGAGAAACGTTACAAGAAGAGCGACAGCTAGAGCAAAAAAGGATACCCGAGAAACGGTCAGAAACATAAGCGCCAACCCTAACGCTGCGGTTATCAAAAGGAAAATTTTTATAAAAATATTTTTGAACCCAAAGAAAAGACTCACTAAAATTGGGATAATTAGAACCAAATAAGCGGCGAGGTCATAATGCCCTGCAAAAGTTGATGATACTCTGTTGAGAGGTGAAATAAGTATTGGAATACCCTTCGCATACTCTTCATTCATGGTGAGATAGGCTGGAAATGATAGATATTTCTGTCCAAACCCGTAAAGAATAACTCCAAGAAGTGTTACTATGACGGTCCATATCGAAGCAAACACAAATTTTTTGCTTTTGACTGCGGAGAAAGCAACGAAGAATAAACTGAGGTATTCGATGTGACGAAGATATTCAAGTAAAGCGACATTTGGGAATACATCTTTGATCTGAGGAAAGATAATAACGACACCATGAACTGTTACTATTGCACCAACTATCCAAAAGGCCATAATTGGGATAGTCAAAGGAGACTTGAGGGTAACCTTCTTTTTGACAAGCATCACAAACCAAACCAGAAGGACAAAAAGCACGAGGAAATCCTCAACTCTAACATAAACCCAAGTATTTTTAACGTCAATTAAGGGTAATTTTGGATAGAGCGGTATAAAAAGCATCAAAAGGAGGACTAGGGATGGAAAAAGATATTTCAGGATAGTGTTAAATAACTTCATGATATGTTCTTCAAGGCCTTTTGATAGGTTTCAACTAGCGTCCGTCTTCCGAAAACACTTGCAATAAAAATTATAAGTGCGGCCTTCAAACTAAGCAAGTTCTTGACGTACTGTTGCATAAAAAGACTACTGTGTTTTGAGTTGAATATCTGAATACCTTTATAAATATTTACGATGGCAAATTCCCGGTTAGAACTACCTTGACCTTGATGTCTTATCACAGCACATGGCATATAAATAGTCTTAAATCCCAATTCTTTTGCGCGGAAGCAAAGGTCCATATCCTCAACATACATAAAGTAGTCCGCGTCGTATCCATTCAACTGCTTGAAAACTTCGCCTCTGATAGCGACAAACCCACCACTCACATAGTCGACTGTGGTAGTTTTTTTGGGAGCAAACCGCAGCGAAAAGATATTCTCCAACCCAATGGCAAACAAAAAGAATGTTACCGCGTTGTAGAATTTTCCTGCTGTTTTTTCATCTTGCCCTTTCGAATCAACAAGTCTTAACCCCACAACACCCAATTTGTTGTCTGTTTGAAATCTATCAATCAATGCCTCGAAATCCGATTCCAAAAGTTGGGAATCCGGATTTATTATGACTAAAATCTCTCCATTCGCTTTTTTAGCGGCAAGATTGATACCACTTGCGTATCCTAGATTTTCCTTACTTTTTTCAAATTGAACATGTCCCTCCCATTCTTTTTTTTCGGAAAGATACTTTGAGATTTTTTGGATCGTGTCATCTGAAGAATCATTGTCAACAATAACAATCTCAAAATCCCCTTTCTTTAATTTTGAATCAATTTTTTCAGATAGAGAATCCAAAAGAGGATATATATAGGAAGAAGAATTATAGGTAAGAATTAGAAATGAGATGGGCATAAATTTAGCGGAACCAAGCTGCCCTTCCAAGCTTGTATGTCAATGTTGATTCGTCACGTGTACCAATTTCTTTTGCCGGAACTCCTCCAACAATTGTTAACGGTGGTACATCCTTTGTGACGACTGCTCCTGCACCAACAACAGCACCGCGTCCGATAGTGACCCCTGGCAAGATAATAGCCCTTGGACCTATAAAGACGTAGTCCTCAATAACGACTGACTCTTTTACAGTATCTTCAACTGTCGCAAAATTTGCGGATTTTATATCATGTTGTGAATTGTAAATCATAACCTCTGATGCAATATCAACGTGATTTCCAATAGTAAGTGGGGCCCTTCCATCAAGGACAGCAAACTCACCAATTATTGTGTCCTTTCCAATTTTAATGTTTGAAGGCTTGTAAAATCTTGTTCCCATATGAAGTGCTGAACCCTTTCCTATTTCGACACCGGATATTCTGTATAAAAACCTTCGATAATGATGGAAAGGAACAAATCCTGCGATGTGAAGTTTAAAAACCCAGAATTCAAGAAGAATTGTTTTAATTCTAAATAATGCCTTGCTTGAAACTTCATTTCCAGATAGTTCGCGTCCTGTTTTGTCTTTCATAGTTTAACTCCCGCTACTTCTTCAATTGCACTAAGTACTTCTTTTGCTGCTTTCTCCCATGTAAATTTCTTATAATGTTCCCGTCCACGCTCTATCATTTTCTCCCTTAAAGATCTATCTGTCAAAACTTTTTCGATTGATTTCTTGATATCATCAACATCCTCCGGCTCAAAATATTGCGCAGCATCCCCACCAGCTTCCGGAAGAGAAGAAACGTTACTTGTAATTACAGGGCATCCATATCGCATTGCTTCTAAAACTGGTAATCCAAACCCCTCGTAAAGACTTGGAAGCACAAAAACTTCAGCCTTTCTATAGAAATTCGGAAGATCTTCATCTGAGATGTAATCAAGAAACACAACCTTGTCTTTTACGTTATACTTTTCAGGAGCAGACAAAATGTCTTCATACAACCATCCTTTTTTACCTATTATCACTAATTGGTGGTCTGATGAAATTTCTTTGGGAAGTCTTGAAAATGCTTCAATAAGTCTTGAAATGTTCTTCCTCGGCTGAAGAGTTCCGACAAAAAGGATGAATTTTTGATTGACTCCAAATTCTTTTAGATCTTTTTCAGAGGGTGCATTCATAGATAAATTCTTTAGTCCCAAATGTACAACTTTTACTTTTTCCGGCCTTACTTTGTAGTACTTAATTATATCATTTTTACTACTATTACTAATGGTTATGACTTTCTTTGCTTTCTTAACCGAATATTCAGTCCATTTTGTCAATTGATACAGATCATTTTTCTTGAAAGTTTGTGGATAGTGAAGATACGACAAATCCATGACAGAGACTATTGTAGGGATTCTGGAAAAACGTGGTCCGTAGTGTGTCAATGTCAGAAAAACATCAGGCTTTCTTGATGTCGTTATGAGATGGATTGGAAGCCCGATTTGAGTCCAAAGCTTTGACGGTTTTACAACTTTATAGTTCCACCACGAAGTTTTATTAGGCAAATGCTCCAAAGGATCAGACTTCAGATAGATCGTATAGTTATAGTCATTATCATTTACCTCACGAAATGCATAAAGCTTTATCAGTATTTGATATGCGTACTCAGAAATTCCGACGCGGGAGAGAACATTTGCCTCATTTGCATCAATACCGATATTCATACTGTTAATTGTATAATAACTATTATACTTAGAACATGTTTAAATTAGTATTTTCGGGAAAACTGAGAATTATCCTAACTGTTTTAATTGTTGCCTTCTTGTTTGGTGTACTATACAAACTCTATATCCCAAGAATAAATGCTTTTGGATGCTTTGATGACTGCTTTAACATAGTCGGTGGTTATTTCATTTTGGGTGGAAAAACACTCTACAAAGATCTTTTCTTCAACCACCAACCGGGAATGGCTATATTAAGTGCTGCCATTCAAGCAATTACTCATCCTGATTCTATCCCAGAACTGATACTTCGCCATAGACAAGTCATTTTTCTCATATCCTTTCTTGCCACCTTGATCATTACAATAAGGTTTGGCCTGTTTTTCATACTTTTTTCTATTCTTTATGAGTTAACAAAATTTTATGTATTCGGTGATAGATTTTTGGCAGAGGGAATAGTTGGATACTTTCTGATTTATCAACTTGGAGCAAATCTTGAAAAAATGCTTTTCAAAAAAGTTCACAAAATAGATATCTTCCTCATACCAATGTTTACGTGGGCGGTGATATTTTTACGTGAACCTTTTACGCTTGTTACGGCAGTATTGTTTGTATCCTACTTTTTTTCAACCCCAAAGCTTGTAGATAAGGAGGCCAAAACATATTTAGCAGCTTTTGCGATTCCAACAATAATCACCCTACTTTGCACATATCTTCCCGGTTATTTCTTCAATATGGTGACGGTCAACAAAATAATTCTTAATTCCGAATCACAAGGACAACCGCTACCTGTCAGACTTATAAAAAGCCTACTTTATCCTTTTTATCTTCTTGTTGGTAGTGAAAACTGGAATTATTTCAGGACAATAACTGCTTCTTTTTCAATCTTTTTCATAGTCACATCGGTTGTATTTCTGAAGTATCTAAAAAAACCATTTGTGTTATTTCTTATTATTGGTATTCTTGCGTTATCTAACCTAAGACCCCCCGTTGCCAATCAAACGTTCTATGAAAGTTTTCATATTGCACCATGGTATGGACTTCTGATTTTTTCAATTATTTTTCTTGTGAAGACAATCAATCTCAAATCCAAAAAAATTGCTTTAGCACTTGTAGTTTTTATCTTACTGTTCGGTGTTTATATAATCTCAGACCTTAGATATTTTGGATACGAAAAAACGGATCTTCAAAATGAATTCTTCACAAATTACAGTGTGGTCATGGGAAGAGGAACAATTATTAGAGACCTTTCAGACAGTAAAAGCACTCTCTTTCTTGATGACTATGACGATCTTGTATATTTTGAAGCAAAATTGACGCCTTCCTACAAATACAGCTGGTACACATCCTTCATGAATCAGGTACCAAAATACATCGATGCACGGGAAGAAATGTTTATGAATTATCCTCCGGATTTTTATTATGGAGACTGCAAAGGTGGCCAAGGTGTTTTACCGACTTACATCAAAAATAATTATCTTGAAGTGTTTGAAGGAGAGAATGTGACATGCATTCATGTTTCAAAAGACAGAATCGGAAAATTTACTGACAAACAGAAGGAATTGACACACACAATCTACTCCTTAAGAGAGAGTACGAAAGCTGCAACGCTAAACAATTAAAAAAGAGGTAACCCCGGGTAAATAACTTTGAGTTTGCTTTTTTCAATATTTAATAGTTTGCCTGCATCATTTTTAGTTGAATCTGAAATACAAAATATTAAGTCACTCTCCTTCTTGACCCAAGAGAGTTTTTTCTTTTGCACATTTATTATTTTCGCATCTGTCTCCTTTGGAAATTTATAGATGATTAGATCATAAAGAATTGTTGCTTTTTTTGCTTTTTTTGTCGGTGGTTCAGTCCAGTCTGAAGTAATAAATAAATCAACAGGTCCGATGAATGATTCTATCGGGAACTTATGGATGTTATTCCACATAAGATTGAGAGCTGCAGGTGGGAATCTAAAAGTTTTTAATGAAACGTTTGGGTTTTTCACAAACTCATCAACTGAGGGCGGTACACTCCTTCTTAAAGACGAAAAAAATAATACATATTCATTACCATTCTGTCTGATAAGCTCACGAACCAGATTTTCTAAATAGTTAGCAACGCCGGTGTTTGAATATGCTAATTGGCTTACATCAATTCCTATTTTCATATTAATTAATTGTTAACAAGTTAAAAAGTTAAAATGTTAACGAGTGGAAAATTCTCCATCACTTTTTTTTGCTTGTAAATATCTTGCAAATTTACCTATCATACTAGAAAGTTTTACAAGCTGATCACTTATAGCTAAAAATTCCTGCTCAGTAATATATCCAATTTCCTTACTTATATATAATTGAGTTCGTAGTTCGCCACATGAACCTTTTGCTATTCTCAAAAAATAAATAAATTCGTTATTATTGTTTCTCTCAAATCCCTCGGTAATGTTTGATGCTACTGAAACTGAAGCTCGTCGAAGTTGATCAGTCAAACCGTAATCTTTTATAAATGGTGCTTTTTTTGTCATCTTATAAATTATTACAGCTATCTCAGTGGACAGTTTCCAAATCTCAAGTTCTTCAAATTTGTGTACTTTCATAATCTAATTAATGTAACCCTTTAACCCTTTAACCCTTTAACCCTTTAACCCTTTAACCCTTTAACCCTTTAACGTTTATTTTACTGATCTTCCTTGTCTCTTTGTTGCCCAAGTATCCTAAGAAGTGCATTAATTCCACAATGATTGTGAGCCTTTGATATCGTCTCTTTAACATGAAATGCTCCCTATCCCCTACCTCTTCGTTCTCTTTCTGTTTTTCGGGGTACTTAAATGGAACAGTAACTGACACTACTCTTAACCCTTTAAAAAGGGCCTTAACGACAGGGAAAAATTGAGCATTTGAATATTCTTCAAGGTTGAATAATTTGTGCTCTAAGAGCGTATCAAATGGATTTGCATCGTAATGCGAAAAGAGATATTTCAACTTCTTTGGGTCATTTTTAAATACCCGGGCTCCAAAAAAAACGTCAAGGTCCTCTGCGTGTGGTGATAAGAGTCCGTTTGCTCTCAAAGCTTCACTGTAAAGAAGATTTGCCTCAACTTCTGATTCAAACATGTAAGAGGGGTAGGTTTTTTTGAAGAGTGTAACCTCCCGCCTTGGGATAACCAAGTCAGCCTGATCATTCAATACGGGGGCAACAATTTCTCTCATGCAGTCGGTCACGAGAGATACCTTTTCAATCTCTGTCATCACAATCGCTTTTACTCCAGGAATTTTTGATGCCTCAAAGATGGCCTTTCTCCTATTTGGCGATCTTTTAGGTATCTTCGCTTTGAAAAGCTTTACACCAGGAATTCTTTTAAGCTCTGCATAAAGAGTTTTTGAGCTTCCACCATCTACCAAAACGACCTTGTATCCTACCCCTGCAGCAAATTTTACAGAATATAAAATAAGGTCACCCCGAATCTTATCAGTGTGTTTTATACTTTTCAGGGGACCGCTATACCATTTAGGTAGATATACAATACCAATCAAAGCAATTTCAGAAGGCTCAAAAGACTCCATGTATTAATGATACCGTTTTTTTATGAAGAAAAGAAGACTGGCAAGGAGAAAAAAGAAAAAGGCATACATAATAAGCCTTTGACCGGTAAAGAAAACCCAAAAAGCGAAGAAAGGTATAGAGACAATCAAGCAAATTATACCGGCCCAAACCAACCACTCATATCTTTGCCTATATAGTAGAAAAAGAGTAAATACAATAAACACGATATCCTGTATTTTCATTATTTTTCAGTGAAAATCTTGATAATTTCTTCTCTCTCAGAACGAGTAAGTTCTGCGTTGTTTCCAAAGTAAAGTCCCTGCTCATGAATTAATTTCGCATTTGAGTTCTGCTCTAGATACTTTTTCATATACTTACTGAAGAATGGTTGCTGAGCCATATCTCCCCCAACGATTGGTCTTATCTCGACTCTTTCATTACACTTCTTAACAAGCTCATCTCTAATTTTTTGAGTCTTGCAGATAACTGGGAAGGCAAAATTTGAGAATGTATCCAGATGACTATATCTGACAGGGTAATATCTCGGGTCTGAGTAAATTTTCTTTGCCAACTCCTTAAAATTGGACTCTCTCTTTTCTACTATTTCTGGCAAATATTTTATTTGAGTGTTTCCTACAAATCCATTTATCTCTGTCGGTCGAAGATTATAACCCAAATCATAAAAAGTGTACCGTGAGTAAAATGTAGAGTTGACTTTAAATTTATCCCTTATCTTCTGTTGTTTTTTTGAAGTTAAGTTCCTATCCCAACCATGAGCTCTAACCAGGCGTAATTGGTTTGCTAGGTTGTCATTGTCAGTGCAAATTGCGCCACCCTCTATAGTTGACATATGATGCCCAACATAAAAAGAGATAGTTGAAGCGAGTCCAAAATTACCAAGTCTAGTACCTTTGTAGACTGTTCCTAACCCTTCACAATTGTCTTCAATAAGGATTATCTTATTTTTTTTGCAATAATCACGTATCCTATCTATATCATCGGTAAATCCCAACAAGTTTGTAAGAAAAATCATTTTCAATTTATACTTTTTTAATGTTTCTTCAATTTTTATACTAGATACATTTAGGGTGTCTAACTCAACATCAATCGGAATTGCTGTTAGACCTAGTTGAATAAGAGGCATTACATTAGTTGACCAAGTAAGAGCAGAAAATCCTACAAGATCTCCTTTTTTCAACTTCCCTAAATTAAGCAGTGCCTGTATTAACGCTAGGTTTGCTGAGCTTCCTGAATTTACGAATATACAGTGTTTGCTTCCCTGATATTTAGCGAAATTTTCCTCAAATTTTTGACACTCTTGACCAAAACTTAAAAATTTTGCCTTTAAAATAAAATTTGCGAGCTTTTGCTTCGTCTCTCTTTCTTTATAGAATGTGGATTTGACTAATTTAATCATTTTTTTTCTTGGTGAATTTAACTGAAATATATACCAATCCAATAACAAAAGTACTGATACTTACTAAAAATAATATTGACACCCAGTTTTGTGGTTCATAACTAATTTCGATATTATAACTGTCATTATTAGGTATTACAAAGCTATTGAGCCCGTGATAAGATTTTGACTTGATTGTTTCAATTCCCGTTCTCATAATCCAATTGCTATCGTAAGTGTCTCCAAAAATTAAGACATCGTTTGATGAGGGAAGTATTGAAAGTCTATAAAAATTTGGATTGCTTGAAATTATCTTTATCCTTCCATTAGAATTTTCTTCAGCAAATCTAAAATGCTCTTCATAACCTTTTGTTTTGAACAGAATAATCGATCCAAAAGCTCTATCTTTTGTAAGGTAGGGAATCTTCTCAAGTTTTTCTATTGAAAGATTGTATTGTGCCCTGTCAAATTTTCCATCGTCAACAAAAATCTCCCCCTCAGTGTCTGAAGGCACAACAATATATTTGACAGAAAGCTCTGACAACCTTTGCTCCATGTTAGGATTTGATAGTTCGTGAAGCATCCCTTTCATACTTTGATCTTTAAATATCTCGCCTCTTCCGATTGCCGGATGGTTGTTTGAGAAATACCCGAATCTTTGGATTTGTGGAATCCACAATGTTCTATAAAACTCTGGCTGTTGAGTTATGAATTTCTTATACTGTATATAGTCTGAGGAGACTGTTCTTAATTTAAATATTCCAGTTATTTTCCCTTGGAAAAGAGGGAAGGATAACACAATCCATAATATGGTGAAAGAGATAAAGACAATATTATTTGATTTCTTTTTTAATTTTTTGAACTTGGAAAGTATTGAAACAAGATATTGAAGACCAATTGGTATGAGGAGTGCATAACAAAAAGCTATAGGAATATAAAATTTTGTAGGATCTCGAAACATGGAAAACCCGGGGACACTTTTTAGAAATTGAAGATATACAAAACCAAGAGGATCATTAACACCTTTTGCCAGGAAGATAAACAACAGCAAAACAAGCGTTATAGTAACAATTTTTTTAGTTTGCTTTTTATTATTATTTAGTAATGAAACGAACGCTATTGTTGGAATTAGAATAAATTCAGGACGCATGAAATGTACCCTTCCAAAAATATTCTCCGGCCAATTCGGGTGAAGTAGAGAAATGGTGTTCTCAAGTTTTGCAAAACTGAAGAATGAAAAATCATTGGTTGAAGCATAAATAGTAGGAGTGATCTTTGAACCCGCGTAATAAAGTAATATTGGCACTACCCAATATCCATGGGTTAAGAAAATCAAAATTAGTGGTAGCAATATCGTATATTTAAATGCCTTAAAGAATGCTTTTAGCTCTCCCATGAAAAGAAGCAATCCAAGCAAGATACAAGTTATAAAAAATATGCGCGGATCAAAAAGAAGTTGAAATGAAAAAACCAATCCAAAGAAAATAGAGTTTCTTAGGTCTGGTTTTCTTGCATTTTTAAGAAATCTAAAGACCACTAAAGGTACCATGCTATAGGAAAGTGCAACGCCTAATTGCCCCCCGGAAAAAACCATCAGGAAATAAGTGTTGCCAATATAGACAAGGCTAGAGATTATTGCAGATTTTTTATCGCAGTCCCACAAAAATCTTGACAGTAGGTACATGGATAAAAAGCCAATAAGTATTGAAGGGATTATCCAACACAAAAGGCCTATTGCATCCCAAGAAAATCCAATCCTAGAAAGCAAGGAAGTCATATAGAGATATCCGGTTATCCAAAGCGTATTTAGCTGCGGTTGTCCTACTCCTGTATTAAGACTGGAATCCCATGCTGATGGAATGCCTGAGAAATTGATAACATTTTCAGGAAAGAAAAATCTCCAATCACCACCGGCTATATTCATTTGACTTATTTTTCTTCCTTTATTATTCTAATGAAATTAATGACAATTATCGAGAAGAATAACATATAACTGATTTGGGCAAATGTGTCGGCAACATCATATAGATGTAGGTATGACAAAGGCATCGCAAAGATAAGAAGAAGGAAGGCAAACTTAAGAATTTTTGTGACTCTTGGTTTTAGAAGAATTAGTAGCAATACAATCGACACTATAAGGGGCAAAGTCGGGATAAGCCCAAGCAATATACTTGCGTATGGAACGGACTTTAAAAGATAGGTCCCGCTAAAACCAACAATTACGATCAGTATTTCCGGTAAGAAAAGCCTATACCACGCGAATAGTTGTCTACTTTTTTTAAGAAATGAGTGGATCTTATTTTTTAACTTTTTCATAGATAAGAAAAGCTAGTATGCTCAAAAGTGAAAGGCCAGAAATAATAAATCCAAGGGTAACCAGTCTCTGGGACTTATACGTTATACTCCCTGAAGCGTCTTTTCCTACTATCCATGCGTTTGCATATCCATTTGCCAAGAATTTTGCATTATTCCCAGTTGTTTCCCATTCTTTACTAAATGAGAATGGAAGCAATACTAACCCACTTTTTCCTTTCTCGTAGGAATATGTCGTTGGGTCAATTTTTACTATCGGAACAAGAACAGTTGGAATTCCATTTTTCTTTTCAACTAATACCATCTGGGGGACAGAAATCTTTCTAACGCTTATATTGTTGATCTCAATTCTTGTTTCAAATGTCTCATGAGGATCTGGGGGATTGCATATGGAAAAGTAAAAATTATTTAAGATTGGGCTATTTGATTTGTAGGTTGTCTCATAAGTATCCCATTGGCCTTGAGATCTGATATCCCCTTCTGTCGTATCGATGATATTTGGAGTCTCATCCCATTGTCCTATCTTAAAGTAATATTTCTTGTTGCCCTTCAGTCTTCTATGATCGAATGAGATCTTATAACTTTCTCCGGTCTCACCCTTTATGATATCTGATGAATAACAAGAACCCCATCTACTCGAATTTATCGTTGCACTATCCGTTCCTACAAAAAGATTCTGGACCGGCAAAGTAACCTGCACTCTGTGGTTGCCCTTAGTTAAAGTTGTTTCCCCCAATTCAACCCATGGTAGATCCCCAAAGACGATTTCTTTTGTTGACGCATTACCATCTATTTCATATGAGATAGAGCTTTCTTTCTGAACCTGATTGGGACGAAGGTATACTAAATAGTCTCCAGGCTCATCTACATTAACAAGAAATCTTTTATCTTGCTCATTTAAGGTCCTCCAAATATTATTTGCCACATAATCTTTGACCATCCTCATTCTTGAAAAGCTTGTGGCTAGGCGTTGAAGCATGACTTTGTCTGAGATCTTATTTGCATTTTCATTGATCAACTCTTCCTCTATCCTAAATACATTTTCAGTATCTAGTAAGAAATCGTTATTACCAGATCCTGATGCCAACAGTAAATTTAATTCTTTTTGAAAAAGATCCATTTTTTGATCATACACATCAAGAATGCCTGGAATCTGATCCAAATCTTTTTCCTCGATTACTACTCTATCAAAAGCCAAAAGATTTTCTAACGTCTTGTATAGATTGTATCTCGCTTTATCAATACCTACTAACGATTTTTCCTGCTTTCTGTCTTTCATCGCTGCTAATGGATAAAAGATCGACCCTTTCGTGATTAGAGGACGATAAAGATCTTTATTGAATGCAGCATATTCCAGACTGCAGAATACACATGTGGCGACAATATACTTTTCTACGGTGTGTTTTTTGAGCACCTCTTTCGTCTTTATATCTATATCACCTTGATAAACAATGTTATTTTGCCCAAAGGTTGGCAAACTTGCAATGATTCCGATGTCAGCACTTCCACCAATAAGCTCTACCAACTGGATATTGTCCTCATCTTTTTTATTACTAAGTCTATAAAGACTCCATTCCCCAAATTTTTTGACTAAGGAAACCTCCGGATCTTTCATAGCAGACATATAGGATTGGAGTGGATACGTAGCAGAGCCTTCCGAGTCTGCGATAAAATCCGACCTGGTCAAAAATAAATTTGCATCAAGACTTCGGGCAAGTGATTTCCATCCAGGATCATTTCTTCTCATAAGTAGGTCCAAGTGGTCAAAAATATCTAGTTCATTGTCAGTCATGAAAGTTCTATTGATTATCGGTGCATTTGTAAGAAGAGAGGTTACAGGTGACAACCCCCAATAATGCCAGGAATAGGCGTCTACTTTAAAAGACCTGTTGGAGAATGGTAACGCTACTATTTTTTCGTTTGTGTCATTTCTATCTATCCAATCCCTAAATTGAAGAACATAGGAAGGTATCTCAACTTTCATCGTTCTTTTGTTGGTTACATAGTTAAAGAAAGATCCTGTCAGAAAAGGAAAACTATACAATACGATTCCACAGACAAGGGAGATAACAATTATTCTCTTATATATTTCTCTTTTCAGATACTTAGTCATTAAAAATGAGACTGAGATACTAAGTAACAAAGAATAAGAAAACCATAGTGAAGGTGCGAATTTATAAAATGGAGTCCTGAAAGCCACAAAACCCGGGATGAATTTCACCATGAGAATATATATCGCCCCAAATGGAGGATGGGAACCGGCGACAAAAACGACTGAGATAACGGCAATAAAAAGCATAAAAAGAACAAGTTTTACATTCTTGAAGGATCTGAGAAAAAGAAGTGGTAAAAAAGCTAAAATTGGGACACAAAAACTAATCAGGATCAAAAAGGGATTTGTTAAGAAAATATTTGCGAAAGCGTGATCAGGATTCTGGTACCATTCCGGAATTCCTTGTAACCTTATTAAATTTAGTATGGAGCTATCTTTACTGATGTAGT
>CAZAJO010000005.1:67671-84361 GCA_964485575.1 uncultured Gammaproteobacteria bacterium
TAACCCACGTCAGAACACCTGAGATCCCTCCGACTTGGGCAACTGCCTGTGAATAAGTGCTCTTAACAAAATTGTAGTATGGCAAGAACCAATACAAATTAAGCAAAGAACTACATACTCCGGTAAGAACTATCAACAAAATAAGAGATTTTATCCTTCCGGTTTTGAAAAGTGAAGGTATAAAAAATAGTAGAAAAGTAAAAAGGACAACAAATATTCCTCCAAATAGCGGAAAGCTTGCATTCCCATTGAGGAAAAAGAAAAGGATAGAGATATATAAGGATGTCTTAAGTGTTGACCTTTTTTTATCGACCCACTGACAGAGAAACAATAGCATGAGCGGCAATGCAGCGTATAAAGAAAACTTAGTACGTTCTGCTATGAACCATCCCTGGAGCAAAAAATGATTGAACATAAAAAGAACGGAGGCGGGAAGCGCAATATTTTTCAACGACAATTTCTTTTCTACGTATTTGCCAAATACATACATCGTGAGTCCTGGAAGTAGAAACCAAAAGACAAAGACTATCTTTTGAGTTGCCTGAAGACCCATATTCAAACTTGAGACTAATGCCTCAAGACCGTGGATCATAAATCCGGACAGAGCATAGGACTGGTCCTGTCCCAACCCAAACCTATACGTCCACAAATATAGCCTGTCAAAAAAATGAGTAACCGGCGAGATCACAAGACCCGAATCATGACCCAAAATAACTTCGGTCCCATGAAACCATAACAATGGAGTAAACCCCAAAAGACAAAGGATAATAATTTCGTAATACTTCTTAATAAATTTAATGATCATTTGGTACCAATAATTAATTTATAAATAAATTCATTTAGTTCCTATAAAAAAGATTGGACTATTTACATATGGAAGAGCGATATGAAATGGAAGGATAATTTGGAAATTCTTATTAAATCTATAGAAATAAGGAATCAGAGTAAATCTATGATAGGTAACATTTTTAAGACCGGCTTTTTTCATGATCTTCACCCATTTTTCCGGTGTCTTTAGATTTATATGCGTTGGGTCATGATAATTCCATCTATAAGGAAATGGAGTGGATACAACAAGAACTCCTCCATCTTTTAGTTTTTCGACCATATTTTTTATTCCATCTTCTGGCTTTTCAAGATGCTCAACAACTTCAAAACATATCACTATGTCAAATTTTTCTTTGATCTGAATCTTCTTCTGTATATCAACGACTGAAAAATGTGCTTTTGGAGTTAATTTTCTTGCGTTTTTGACTGCATAAGCAGAAATGTCAGTTGCCCATACATCAAACCCCCGGGAACAAAGAATGTTTGATACTGCTCCAATAGAACACCCTATCTCAAGTACTTTCTTTCCGTGTCCTTTTTTGACGGGCACGTACTGATTTAATTTTGTGATCCAAGCATGAAACCAGTTCTTTGATAACCTAAGATCCTCACGGCTAAAAGTCCCTACAGCACTCTTGTACCATCCCTGAAAATAGCTCTCTTCGAATTTATCCTTTTTAGTTTGCTTCATAATTTGATTCGTTCCGCGAGCTCTCTAGTTCCTTTATTTTTTTACTTAGTACTGATGCAATAATTTCGTTTGCTAGAGAGTTCCAATGCCCATCATCTTTCGTATACAACAACTCTTTCTGATTTTTCATAATGTTAAGTAGTTTAACATGTTGGATTCCATTTTTTTCCATTTCTTTTTCTAAGAGATACAAGGATTCTTTTTTCTGATCAATGTTCTTAAAGTCTTTTGAATATAACGTAGTTTTTGAGACCATAACAGCCATAACCAATGTAATATTACGACTCTTAAGCATTTCTTGCGACTGCTTAAGAGTTTTTATAGTTTCATCAACGGCTTTCTTGTTGGTGAGAGGGTTGTAGCTATTCGAATCCCAAAAAAGCATATCTAGATCCGGATCATAAATATTTAGTTTTATGAGCTTACTTGCAATAACGCTTCTTGGAAAAATAGTGTTAAGGATGTTTAAGTACATTTGTCTTAGCTCGTATTTAACTATAGAAAACCTTTTCAAAAGTGCCGTCACTCCAGAATAACTAAGATCCACGATACCCTCTTTTTTCTGCCACTGCTCATTTGATTTCCAAGAAGGAAGATCACGCTTGACTGTCGAAGGCTTAACAAACTCTGTCCAAATGTTTTGTAGCGCCTCAGTTTCATTAGCAATTACGACGAGATATCTAGGTGGTTTTTTAATAAATCGTGAGTCTTCCCAAAAATGCTGCAATGGAAGTGTTGCGTAGTTATATGTTTTGATTTTGTACTTTTCAGTTAACAACGTGGAAACGAGGTTGGATTGGGTTTCCGCTGCTCCCCCAACAAATGATGTCCCCATAAGCACCACGTCAACACCTTTAGCATAGGTTCCAACTTCATTCCTAAAACCATATTCATCTGTTATAAAAACTTGTCTTCTGATTTCGCTTTTTTTGGGCAAAAAATTCGTTGTGAACAAAAGATCACCTGTCATCGGCCCATCATAATAGGCTCTGGGTTGAAAAGGGACATAGAATGAATCCTTCCCTTGATTAAGCACGTATTCCCAAGCCCTAAAATACATCGGCTTTGGATATTGAAAGAAAAATGAAAGCACCTCAACAAAAAAAAGAATTAACCAGATAAATATAGGGAGAATAAGTAATTTTTTTTTCATGTCAGAATTGAAAATATATGAATGGAACACCAGTACTCCAAAGGGCGCTATAGATACAAACCAATAACAGTATCACAATCGAAACTGAGGTGAAAAGATTTGGTTTTATTTTTTCTATATATTCTTCCTTAAGGAAGAATGACCAGATGATAGCAAGTAATAAAACAACAATACTCTCTTGCATCAATAACTTAAGACTTAGGTCAGGAAGAGTAAAATTCAATTCTAAAATTTTCTTCACTTCCATGGCGGCCTCACCAGGGCTTTTGAAAAGGAATGTTAACCACGTGACTGTGACCAATAAGAAAGTAGCATATCTTTTTATAATTAGTGGTAAAGGTATAGTAATTTTCTTGTCATTTAACAACCGCTCAATTGCTAAATAGCTTCCGTGTAAAAGTCCCCATAGTACAAAATTCCAGCTAGCTCCATGCCATAGTCCACCCAAAAGCATGGTTACTATTAAATTCACATAAGTTCTGATCTTCCCTTTTCTATTTCCCCCCAAAGGAATATACAGATAGTCCCTCAACCAACCTGAAAGTGTGATATTCCACCGTCTCCAAAAGTCAGTTATATTTATAGCCTGGTAAGGCGCGTTAAAGTTATGTGGAAACTCAAATCCCATAAGCTTTGCGAGTCCAATGGCTATAAGCGAGTATCCGCAGAAATCCAGATATATCCTGAATGAGAAGTAGAACAAAAGACAAATAGCCTCTAGGGAATGAATGTTTTTAAGATTCGTTGAAAGTGCATTTTCTACGATGAAAAGTTTGTCAGCTATCAATAGCTTGAGACAAAGTCCTATGACAAAATACTTCATTCCATCAAACATCATTAGAGATGTCAGTTTTCTTTTTTTTAACTGTTTTTGGATAAATGAATACCTTACTATTGGCCCTGAGATAAGATGCGGAAAGAGAAGCGCATACGAGGCGTACTGTAATAGATTTTTGCAGGCTTTTATCTTTCTTCTATAAATGTCTACTTCATAACTTATCCTTTGGAACGTAATAAAAGATATACCAACCGGCACAATTATGTTCTTGTAGAAGGTCAAGGTAGTCAAAAAATTATCTTTATGAAGCAATATAATGCTATCTATCGTAAATAGTGCATATTTGTAGTATCCGAGTAGTAATAAATTCCCTACAATCAAGATAGCCAGTACAATTTTTCTTTTCCTTTTTGATCTTTGTTTTTGGAGATATATCCCGGCAAAGTAATCAATAAATAGGGGAATAATGAGAATTGGAAGATTATTTATTCCAAATGATGCATAAAACAAAAGGCTAAATATTATAAGAATAACGTCTGAAAGTGTGAGTGATCTTCGAAATAGATAATATAAAATAAAGAAAATTGGGAAGAAGTAAAGAATAAAAAAGTGATCTGTGAAAAGCATAATTAATTCATAACATTATAATCAATTTGGTATACATTGTCTTTCTAAATTAAAAGTGGGCAGTACTTATAATTAACTCTATTTCTTTATTCATATATTTTATGTCCCTATCTATTTCTTTAGGATTGGCAGGAGCACTAAATTCTAAATAACCAATCCCGTTGCCGAATGGGACAAAATACCGTGCATAATCACCTGATTTTATATAGACTGCAGTAACGGCAGAACCATCAGCTCTAAAAATGTTTTTGATGTAGTATTCAGCATCCTTTGGGATCTGATCAGATTTTTTCTCGGATTTCAAAAATTCATGAAATGGGAGCTTGTCACTTTTGGTTTCAAGGCTGATCGTTATAAGTGAACTATCATCGATCTCTAACTCATATCTTTTTAATGCGTCACTGTTATCTGTCACGTCAGTCAACTGACTATCAGGAGGGTAAGAAAACTTGACATCGCCTTCTACCACAATCTGGCTCCAATTCTTTGTCCTCACAACTTCATATGTGTATGTTGTCGCCAGTTCTCTTATCTCTCTTGTTTTATCTTGTAATTCGTTATTGCCACCAACCCAATAATATGCATAAACGTCTTCTATTGAGAATTTATTAAGTGTCAGATCTCTCAACATACTACTCTTATTCAGGTAGTAGCCAAAAGTTTTATTATCTAATGAAACGACGCCTTCCCCCAATATCCCTTTTTCCATATATTTAGCTTTTGTAAAGAAATAAGGGGACAGTTGGTTTTTTTCATAATATGTCAGTGCAAGGACTTGACCGAGATTGGTCTGGAAAGGAGGAATTGCCCCGAACCCAAAATAGGGAGTGTCGCTTTCTACAAGAATGACCGCTTTTTGGGGTAACTGTGGAAGGTACGAATGTATAGATCTTAGCAAGCTCTGCCTCATGACAGACAAGTTCTCGAATTTGTCAGCTTGTTTTTGAATGACAGCATACTGAACCCAAATCCAAAACACACATAGTATTGAAAAAAATGTAATAGTGACACCTTTTGCCCGATGTTTTGATAAGTATTTATACATGTGGTAAACACCTATTGACAATAATAGTGACGCCCCAATTGAAGGCAAATATAGATGGCGTGAATCAATAAAAGCACCTTCAATCCACCAAGGTGCATAATTCAGGACAAACAATAAAGGAAATGCGCTTGTCACAATGAGAGTAACTGCGAAAAGTAAAACCTCGTAGTTTTTCTTTTTCCGAAAGGTCCTTTGCAGAACAACAACGCAAACGCCAATAAAAATAGGGCTTAATGCCAACAGAAGGATATCAGCCCCAATACTTTGACTAAATAATTCAAGCGACTCTTTTGGAATAAGATGAGATGGCATTTTTTGATAAGTATGTTCTGACACGAACCTTGAGAGGACTAACAATATATTTGATGACACAAATACTTCGGTTATCATTCTCTCTACAAGAAGTATTTGGTAAAAAAAGAGGCTTTGGATGGGTATATGAAGAGAATGGACGGGTGTTTTATCAACTAACAAAGGAATACCAAACCTAATAGGTAAATATATCACCATTCCAATTACACTCAGGGCAGTTCCTTTCAAAAACTCTCTTTTCCCTGAGGGCAAGAGAAGAAGTGGCGCAAGCACCATAACAAGAATCACCGTCTCTTTGGTAAAAATCCCTGCCAAAAACAATACCAAACTTATTACAAAAGATTTACGGATAAAAAATATTAATCCAAGAAGAGTAAAAAGTAAGGAAATCTGAGTCGGAACAACAGCCATTACCCATGTTATTGCTTCATAGTGCACGCATGATATTGCAAAGATAAAACCTGCAAGAAGTGGCACGATTCTGTTTTTAATAATTCCTTTTGTAAATATATATAAGAAGAAAGTGTTAAAAGTGTGCGTAAGAAGACTAAAAATAATGTAATATTTGAAATTCAAACCAAAAAACTTATTCAGCAAAAACCAGATGACATTGTAGAGGGGGGCAACGTGTCCACCTCCTGAAATAGAATTGGACTCTGTAAAACTCTTAATGAATGTTTCGAGCAGTCCAAAGGGATGATGAGTCAAAGGCAAGAAAATTGAAAAATAGTACCATTCGTCCCCTTCAAAATATGAGTACAGGGAATTTCTGTAGAAAAAAGCAATAATTACAAAGTAAAACAACCAGACTCCAATAAGTTTTTTCATTCCCTATACCCCACGAGGCTTTTTGCAAATAAATAATAGTAGTAACGTATTCCCGGACTTCGCTTAATATTTTTCATGAATTTAGAATCCGGTACAGTACGCAATTTACCCTGTATTTTTTTCCTCTTTTTAATAGTCTTGCCAATTGTTCTTATATTCCAATAAATCGCTTTGTTTATTGCATAGAAAAGATCGATTCTTCCTTTTGGAATAAAACTAATCGCAGCTACCTCACAAAGTAGTAAGTGTAATGGCACTATCTTTATCAGTTCGAGCGTTCCCAAATTCTTTAAATAAGAATTGATGCGATTTTTAAATGAGTGGAATTGAATGAATGCATTATTCATTGAATTAGAAGTTCCACCTACCTTGTGATAGATTATCGATTTTGGAGCGTACATGACTCTCCCTCCTGACAGCCATATCCTATGGCAAAAATCAGATTCCTCGAAATACGCAAAGAAGTCAGGATCAAATAGCCCTATTTTATTTACAACCTCTTTCTTCACCATCATGCATGCCCCCTTGGCTGTATAGAGATCACGGGTTGAGTCATATGACAATTTATTTTTTTGGAAATATCCGTAGTGGTACAAAAAACCAGTGTTAGTGAGATAGGCTCCTACAGAATCGAGTTTTTCAGGATAGTTCATGGATAAGATCTTTGATTGAGCACAATCAACGGACGGATTTTTTTCTAACACCTTAACAAGTTCCTTGATGAAGTTTTTCGTAACAGTAGTGTCATTATTAAGAAGCAGAATATACTTACCGGTAACCGATTTAAGACCTGCATTATTACCCCCCGCAAATCCTAGGTTTTTTTTATTAATAACTGTTTTAACCTTTACATTATGCGCTCGCATTTTTCTAGCAAACTCCTTGATTAGCTTAATAGAGTCATCATGCGACGCATTATCAACGATTATGATTTCAAGATTCGGATAATCGATTTTTGCAAGAGTTGGAAAACATTTCTTCAGATGCTCTACTCCATTCCAATTAACAATTATCACTGAAACTTTTTCATATATTTTCATACTAATCAATGTGTGCAACCTTTATTGCTTGAATGTCAATTTCTGCAAATCCACGATTTTTGTAGTCAAGCTCCATAAGCTTATCAAATATACCTCTTGGTTCAGCACGTCTTAGAACATGCTTGAAAAAATATAACGTTATTATGTAGGCTGTTGTAAAAAATCCAGCGTTGAATGTTATTTTTTCTACCTTAAATCCTGCAAGTGATAGTAAATCACGAAGATGCTTTTCAGAGTAATGTCTGTGGCCAAAGAAATAAGCAGGATCAAGAAGGTTTGATAAAACATTTGAATTCATTGTATTCATGCATAGTCTTCCTCCTTTTTTCATTACCTTATTTATATTCCGAAGAGCAACAAGTTCGCTTCCTCTTGGAATGTGCTCAAGGACCATGAAAAAAAGTACGATGTTAAATTCACCATCTTTAAAAGGTAACTTATCTATTATCGAAACATTTTTAAATCTATATTGAGGAAATCTTTTAGATGCGTATTTTAAAGGACCATCTTCGATATCAATTCCGGTAACGGCAGCTTCAGTTTTCTCAAAGAGGATTTCAAGAGGTCCTGTCCAACATCCAATATCCAGTATTTTCGTTTTTTTCTTTATAAATGGATTTACCCAGTTAAAAAGAAAATAATGCCCAGGGACTAATGGGTTCTTGTCTCTCTTCTTGATAAATTTCATGTGAGAATTTCCCATATATTAATATTGATTATTGTACATGAAAGGATTACACTCTCAAGTATGAAAATTTTAGTGACTGGGGGAAACGGCTTCATCGGAACCAGTCTGGTTGCAAAACTTATAAAAAATAAACACGATGTTGCAGTCTACGATTCCACTTTGAGCTTCATAGATAAACCAAAATATTCCAAAGCATCCATCAAGCACAGAAAAATATTATTCCCACACGCACCCAAGAAATTTTTTGACGCTGATGTCAGAGATAAAGAAGCACTTGCACAAGCATTTGAAAAATTCAATCCGGAAGTTGTTGTGCATCTTGCTGGACTTCCTATGGCAAGACCTCTACCACAATACGAATCTCAAATGATTCCGGTAAACATGTATGGAACGTTAAATGTTCTAGATGAATTTGAGAAATCTCCTTCCTGTAAAAGGATAGTCTATACCTCCTCAAGTATGACGTATGGTCACTTTACGCAAAATCCCCAACCGGAAGATGTAATACTTAACCCAATCAATTCTTACGGAGCGACAAAAGCAGCCGGAGAATATTTCGTAAAATTATCAAAGAAGGAATGGGTAATTGTTCGACCTACCTCAGTCTATGGATACGCAGATGCAGCAAATAGAGTTACCCAATTACTTCTCGATGCTGCACTCACCAAAAAACCTGCGTGGGTTGTTCAAGGTGAAACTTTAGACCTTTCATATATCGAGGATGTCACCGATGGATTTGTACTGTGCATAGAGTCTCCAAGCGCAATGTACCAGACATTCAATATCTCCAGGGGGGAACCTAGAGCCGCTAGCGACTTTGCCGAAGTTCTCAAAGAGTACTTTCCGAAATTCTCGTATGAAGTCCGAGAACCTTCAGTGCAACAAGTATTTAGAGGAGCATTGGATATCTCAAAGGCAAGAAAATTTTTAGGGTTTAACCCTAAGTATAATATCGAAGACGGAATAAAAGAGATTTTAAAACTTGTAAAAAAACACGGGTGGGTAAAAGATGCTTATTAACTTCTTTATTTTTTAGAGTTCTTTTTGATCACGATAATAAATCCTTTAGAAATCGCCCAAAAATTTGGGTTACTTGAAATGAGTTTGATTCCTAAATCTTTTATCACTGAGTAAAATCCCTTTTTGCCGTAACCGATATATGCACCTTTTGTGTTGAAAGGCAGAATAAATTCATACGTACATGGGTATTTGTCGAAAAAACTTCTTGTCCAGTAATATCCTCTGGAATATGAGCTATCTTCATATGATGCAACTCCCCGGAACATCTTAAGGTACATATTTGCGAGTGGAAGTGGTAACCATGCCAAAAAAGGAAGGCCATAATGTTGCTCTATTGGCCAATACTTGTTAGGAGCTGTTATGTATATAACCCCACCCTCCTTTAATAAGGAAAACATTTGGTTGAAGGCCTTTTTTTGATTTTTTAGATGCTCAAATATTGTAAGGGCTACTATTAGGTCGAATTTACTCTTTGATTCAAACTTTTCAATAGTCGAGTTCTTAAAAACAATATTTTTTAGTTGCTTTGGAGAATTTTTCTTAGCATATTCGTAAGCATCTTTATATGGTTCTACTGCAACGACATTCTTGAATGCCTTGGCCATCTGGATCGAGAAATCACCACGACCGGATCCTACATCCAAGACAGATATTTCTTCGGGATTTTTTCCTAAATATTTTTTTGAAGCTTTTATGATTTCTTTGACACCTGACTCAACAATCTTTGAATTATTGGGCTTTATCTCTCCTTCGAAGTAATATGGATATTTGCGGTCTTTCAATTTCATGATAATAGATATTACTCATTTTTATTTAGATTGTAAATATGCTATTATCGGGTATTGTCAATGATTGTAACGGCTCTTATTATTCCTATCTTAAGTTACCTGCTTCAGACTTATCCAAGATTATTCAATAGATATTTCGGTGTTGATGTATGGACCCGACTTCTTGAGATAAATCATGTCAAAAAAAGTGGTCACAAAATTCCGGGAAAAATAACTAAGGGGTTTATCATTGACGGGACCTTCGATTATCCAATCTTATTTCCATGGATTTTTTCATTCTTTCCTAAGAAAAATCTTCTGAAATTTCAAGGATTTGTATCTCCTTTTTTTGATGCACTTCAGAATATATTGGTGTTTTATATTGCATTCAGTCTTACTCACTCAGTTCCGATAGCATTCGTTTCTCAGGTTGTATATTCGTTGATCCCGATGATTCCTGTAGAAAATAGTTACCTTACACCTCGATCGCTTGGATATCTGATGTTCACTCTTTCCTTCTATCCACTTTTGCTTTTTTATATAACATCAGGACCAATCTATATTGTTTTGTCTATTGTTTTTACAACCGTTCTTTTTCTTACACATAGATTTGCGCTTCAATCATTCATATTTATCTGCCTGTTTTTTTCAATCACAACTGCCTCCCCATTTTTTCTTTTCGTTCCAATTCTCGGATTTATCTTAGCAACCTTACTAACTAAGGGGTACTACCTAAGAGTCGCAAAAGGACACTTATACAACATTTATTTTTGGACCAAAAACTACAAATATAGATTCTCGCATCAAATACATGGGCTTACGGCAAGAAAGAAATTAGACTGGGTTGGGACAATATATTTTTTACTTTCGGAATTTTCACCCATCTTCTTGCTGGTAACTGACGTTTGGGTTATTTCTGCATTTATTTATTTTTACTACTTCCTGACGGGAACAAATCTTGCCATTCAAAATAGTATGTTTTATCTCATGTCTCTTTGGGTCATCTTTTTCTATGTACTGGGCGCTGTAATCTTAAGGGTAAAGATACTTATTCCAATCGGAGAAGGGCAAAGATATCTAGAGATGGCAACAGTTCCCGTATCCATACTAAGCTCTCTACTGTTATGCCATTTTTATGATTCATACGGAACAGTTGTTGTTATTGGATTTCTAATAGTAGCATTGGGAAATCTAGGCATGATATTGTTCATCCAGATAAAGGGAATAATAAAAGATAAAAATAGATCTTTGACAAGTGAATTAATAGATCTTTTTAGATTCATTAACAAGCTTCCCGGTAACCCTAGGATCATGTGCATTCCACATCAGATAACAACCATGACTGTCTATCACACAAAAGCAGAAATACTTGTAAACGCGGACAACAAGGGGCTAATGGAAATCATGCAGTTTTATCCAGTCCTAAAACTATCGATAGAAGAATTAAAATCAAAATACAAATTGGATTACCTTATACTAAAGGAGTCTTTTGCAAAACTTGATGATCTAAGACTTAAGAGGACAAAGATTGTGTACAATTCTAACGGGATGTTACTAATCAAACTTTAGAAGAACAAATGATCCAAATCTCTTAACCTCTTTATAATTTTTAACCTTTAAGTCCTTTATCTTTGCGTATTTTTCATTAAGAAGAACAGCGTCAAGTGAATATTTATCAAGTGCCTTTTTAACAGGTATCTTAAGATAGGGATAAATTTCTGAAATTTTTTCTATATGTCTATAATCAGCATTTACAAAAACAGGGCAATTGGTGTGATAAATTGTGTTTGTAGTTATTTGGTGGGGAATACATAATAGACGAGGCTTTTTATTTAAGGATTTAAGGTATTTGTACATCAGTTCCATTTCGGGAGTAAGTGTTCGTAGCGTATCTTTTATAATTGCCTTCCTTTGAATAACTAAAATTGTCACAAGAGATAGTAATGCAGCCGCAAGATAAATGACAACAACCATACTAGAATAACTGGTACCCATCATATACACCAATAGTTTTGCAGAAAGAAATGCAGCCGGAAAAGCAGTCAGCTCCAAATAACGTTGTCCTTCACCTAAGAACCGTAATTTTGGAATCCATATGACAAGAAGTGAAACGACGTATGAAAGAACGACTAATTCAAGGGTTTGTTTTAATAATGGAGTAAGAAGGTGTGTGTTCCATAAGTAAAAAGTGACAGGTAACGTCCAAGGGTTTGTTATAGCAAGGACGAATGGAGGAAATTTCAAGAATTGATTGTAGAGCTTGAATACAAAATCTTGAGTTTTGTGTGTCTTATAATTCCCAAGTATTTGATGAGAAAAACGATAATCTATTTGCTTGTACCAAAATTTTAGATTACCAATATGTCCCCGAAGGACTCTCAAATATAAACCGTTTGTAAAAATAAGAGAGAGTGAAAATGAAACAATATAAGAAACGAAATAGATGCTGTTATTTTCGATAATTGAAAAGAATAGAACAAAAAATAATGCACCCTGTGCTGTAAATCTATGAGAAAGAAAAATAAATACTCCGGCAATAAGTGACAATACAAAGAATAGAACGAGATTTGTTTGAACGAACATAAAAAGGGAAAAAATAAATACAGTAAATAGCGTGTACCCTAAAGACCGGGGAGTAGCACTTGAATTCTCAAGAACTATTATTGGTGTAAGAAGATAAAGGATCTGTGTTAAGATGGCTACAATAAGATCTCCCGACAGATAATATGCAATAAAAAACATAATAATCAAATGGAGAGAATCAAAAAAAGGTGAAAAGAAAAATTCATATTTCTCTACTAATCTAATGGGAAATTTTGAAAGAATTGAGATAAATACCGGCGGATAATCATATTCACCAGGTACAAGAAATCCTTTGTCAATAACCTTTGGTACGCCTTTTTGCTTGTGATACTCTTTCAGATACAAAAGGTGTGTCCATATATCTACTCCAAATTTTCTATTAAAAAAACGTGGGTACGACTCAAAGAAAAAGGCTATGACTGGAATGATGAAACTGAGTAGAAATAGATTAGGATTTATCATACCAACGATAAGTGAAATAAGTATTTACAATTTTAAACCCAGTGGTTATATATGCTCTCATTGCGGGAATATTATTTGTTTGTGTCTCAATTACAGCTCTTTTTACTCCAAATTCCCTACAGATAGTTATCGCTCCCATGCATAGATCTTTACCTATACCCTTACCCTGTGCACCTTTGGCAACAGCAACAAGCGGTATATGACCATTTTTTTGGATTGTAGCAAATCCTTCTATATTTCCATCCGATTCCCAAACAATGACCCGGTCAGCTGCTTTTCCTAAAATAGAATTTTTTGCCCATTCTGAATATATTTTTTTTGCTGCTTTTTTTGGAATAAATTTGTCATGGAAAAAACGTGTATCCTGAAACGATTCGGCGGCTATCTCTTCAATTTTTTTCATATCATTTTTTGAAGCTATTCGTATGTTAGGTGGTACAACTTCCTTGATCTTAGCCAAATCCAAAGTCATCTCAACGAGACAGTCAACAATTTTAAAATTGTTTTCTTCAAGAAGTTGAGCTGTCGGATAATCACTTCCTGGGATTCTGATGACCGCGTACTTAACTTTCTTTTTGACCAAGTCAGTTATAAGTTCTGAAATATCCAAACCTCCGCTACTCAAGCACTGTATCTTGGCACACGAAAATCCTAAAATTTCAGAATCGAATTTATCAATCTTCCAGGAGAATTTAGGATTCATTTTCGGTGTTTTTTAATGATGTCAGAAAGTGTATGTATCACCCTGTCAACATCTTTTATTGTCATCTTAGGATAAAGAGGTAGGGACATCATGTTCTGATATACGGCACTTGCGTGTGGATAATCTGAACTTTTCAATTTCAAATGCTTCTGAAAGTAACTAAACTCGTAAAGCGGTATGTAGTACACACTAACCCCTATTTGCTCTTGCTTCAGTAATTCAACTATTTCATCCCGCGTCACTGAAAGACGAGAGGTATCAATCCTTATCGTATATAAATTGTAGGCTGTTCCTGATGACTCTGAGTGGATAGGGACGGTTATCTCCGGTATTTTTGATAGTTCACGATCAAAGATTTTCGCGTATTGCTTTCTAACTTTGATAAATCCATCTAATCTTTTGAGCTGAACTCTCCCAAGAGCTGCCTGAATATCTGTCATGTTGTACTTAAATCCGGGCTCGACAATATCATACTTCCATGAACCGGCTGCAGTATGCCTCTTCCACGCTTCCTTACTCATTCCGTGAAGTCTTAAAAGCATAATTCTATCAGCGAATGCTTTATTATTTGTAGTCACCATACCACCATCGCCTGTAGACATATTCTTGATTGGATGGAAAGAAAAACAAGTCATGTCCCCTATGTTTCCGACCTTCTTACTTTTGTAAGATGTACCGATTGCAGTCGCTGCATCTTCGATTATGATTAACTTGTGTTTTTTTGCTATCTTTCTTATTGCATCCATATTGCAAGGATACCCTCCATAATGCATAGGCATGATTACTTTTGTTTTCTTTGTTATTTTTGCCTCAATCAGCTTCTCATCAATATTCATTGTCTTCTCATCAATATCAACAAGAACTGGCTTTGCTCCCAGAATAAGTACTGGGTTGATTGATGCTGCAAAAGTGAAAATTGTTGTGATAACTTCATCCCCCTTACCAACACCAGCAGCTATAAGTGCAAGATGAAGGGCTGCTGTACATGAGCTTAACCCAACTGCGTATTTTGCTCCGGTATATTTTGCGAATTGCTCTTCAAATTCTCGTGTTCCCGGCCCTAGTGTTACCCATCCCGAATCCATAGCCTTTATAACTTCCTTCTTCTCCTCACTTCCAAATAAGGGTTGTGCAAAATGTATGTACTTTTTCATAAGATTTTCAAATTATATCAGTATTTGACACTAATTTGGATGCTATTTAAATTTAGCAAAGCATTTATTTACAAACAAAAAACTCTCACGTCCTGATTTTTCCCAACTAAACGTCTTTGACCACTTTTTCGCTTCTAAAGAAAACATTCGCAATAATTTTTTGTTCTCAAGCACCTTCTCTACTCCGTCTGCAAGACTTATTGCATCTGGCTCGACCAAAAGACCCGTTTTGTTATCGATTATAGAATCCCTAAGCCCTTGCACATTATATCCAACAACAGGAGTTCCAACCGAGTTTGCTTCTATAACATTTAGACCCCATCCCTCACGTGCAGATGGGTGCGCCATTATCCACGCTCTTTGTAACAATTCGGATTTCTTTTCCTCATCCACGTACCCAAAAAATGTACAATTTTTCTTCACCTTAAATTCACTTATTAATTTTTTTAGTCTTTTTTCATAATTCTTACTTTCAAATTTTCCAACTACCCATAGTTGGATATTTTTATCATCTCTTATCAGAAGTTCTAGCATCAGAAGAGCATCTTCAATTCCTTTGTCTTTTGCTAGCCTCCCAAGAAACAATATTGTTTTGTTTTTTTCTTTTGGCCATTTCTTCGTAACGATCAGTGGATTGAATCCATGATTGATTACAGTAATTCTTTGCTTACTTATTCCTACACTTTGTAGATCTTCTGCTGCAGATTTTGACCCAGTTATGAAATTGGTTTTTCTATAAAAACGTATTATGTATGGCTCTATCTTATATCCGATAAATGCTAGAGGATAAACGAGGTTATCAAACCAAACATTCCCAGCAATCTCATTTATTAACCCAATTATTAATTTGTCCTTTATATATAGTGGTGTGAAAAAAGGGAAAAAATGAAAACAATCGATAATTATATCAGTATCACGAAACTTTCCTTTCATCCACTGGAAAAAGAAATGAAGCGAGACAGTGAAATGGCTTCCCGCTCTTATGATTTTTATACCTTCATAAATCTCTTCTTTTTTAGATTTATGAAATCCTGATGAGAACCAGGTTACATCATATCCACTTTTTTTCCAATACGAAACGTGGTGCATAAGTGAAATCTCCGCCCCTCCAGCAAGTGGGTGTTTTGGATCTCGCCAATTTAGAACAAGTACTTTCATTTTTTATTTTTTAGGACTTTTCTTTTCTTTCTTTTACTAAACTTCTTTTCAATTTTTGTAGGAGAACGCCAATTTTTTCTACGAGCTATTTTCTTTGTCGACAAAAAATTGTCTACTTTACTCCAATTTTTTTTATTACTTTTTTTGTAGAACTTAATAATTCTAACACGATAAAATATCGCTGCAGTGTCCCACATCATAAGAAAAATAATTTTCCAAAGGTTTTTTGAAGTGATTGAGTTTACTCCCCGGAATTTGAGTTTTATCGGAGCTTCATAAATTCTTGTGTATCCAAGTGCGTAAGACAGCGCCAAAATCTCCACATCAAAAGCGAATTTTTTAACTAAAAGTCTTGGAAATACATCGCGAGCAACCCTTCTTCTGTAAAATTTTATTCCAGCCTGAGTATCTCTGATCTTAAAACCAAATAAGATTCTCGTAAAGGTCCTGTACCCCCATGATAATATTTTTCTTTCTGTTGGATAATTTACTTGTGAGACTGGATGCAATTTAGAGCCGACAATGATATCTGCGTCATACCAAAGCATGTGGTTGATCAACATTGCAATCCCGGTGGGATCTATATCCATCCCTGCATCAATAAACCCAATGATATCCCCTTTCGCATTTTCGACTCCAAACTTTATCGCGGATCCCTTTCCTTGGTTTTGATCAAATTTAAAGATTCTTAATTTTTTTGTCTTTATTTTTTTTAACTGTTGATAGGTCTTATCAAGTACACCATCTATCACAACAATTATCTCGTATGGTTGTCTCAAATCATCCAGACTTTTTTTAAGATTTGTTATGTCTTTGAAAATTGTTCTTTCTTGTTTGTAGGCAGGGATTATTA
>CAZAJO010000006.1:0-81145 GCA_964485575.1 uncultured Gammaproteobacteria bacterium
TTACAACTCACTTAGAAAAGTTACTGTTTTCTGTTGTCTAATAATTGAGGCAACTAGATAAGGGTTTTTCATTATCTCCTCACGTTCTTTTGGATTTTCAATCGAGGCTAAAGCTTTTTCTACATCTTCTTTTTCGACTGTGATTTTTTCTTCATCTGCAACTTTTCTGAGGAAAAACTCTAATTTGAGGTCATTTTCTGCCTTTAAATTGTATTCTGACTTAAGTTGATCAGCCGTTATATTTCTTGAGTTTAAATATTGATCAAGTGTCAAACCAAGCTTTTTAAGTTCTTCCAATAGCTGTGTTAAAAGTCTTCCGGACTCATTTTCGGTAAGAACATGTGGAACCGTAATTTTTGCTGTTTTTAAAGCAACATCCAAAATCTCATCAATTGAATCTCCTGGTTTTTTCTCTTCTTTGCCAGGGACAATTATTCTGTTTTTTGCAGTAACTTTTTTGATTTCTTCCTTATATTTTCCAAGTTCAATAACTGGTTCCTCGCAGGTTTCTGCAGTAAATACGATATCTGTCCCTTCAGTAAAGACCTCAATATGAACGTGAGGTGTTATAAGAGGCTTTAAGTCGTGTTTTGTAAGTGCATCATTGTAGGCTTTACCTACTACTTTCTTAAGAACTTCTTCTTTCACAAGCTCAGGATTGAGCTTTGCTTTTAAAACGTTTTTTGGAGCTTGTCCAGGTCGAAAACCAGCTACTTTTACGTGTTTTATGAGATCATTTTCAATCTCCTCTTGAGCCTTTTTAGCCTCATTCCAAGGTACTATAACGGTAATCTCTAGCGTTCCATCCTCTTTCCGGACAAAACCTTCCTTCGGACTACTTTTGGCTTCTGACTTCTGATTTTTGACTTTTGAATTTGACATGAAGGTAAATTATAGCGAACTTAGGCTGAAAAGTAAAGGAATATAGGGTATAATTATTCTTTAAGCAAGCCCAGGTGGTGAAATGGTATACACGCTAGTTTTACAATTCCAGCATGGAATTGCGAGAGATTTAAATTTGCCCGAGTGGTGAAATGGTATACACGCTAGTTTTAGGAACTAGTACCCTTACAGGTGTGGAGGTTCAAGTCCTCTCTCGGGCACAATTAAATCTCGTTTGAACTAAAGCATGCGCGTGGATTGTACTGCGTACGCCTCCTTCGGAGTCGAACGAGTCCTCTCCTGGGCACACTTAAATCGTTAGGTCTAGTGTGTGCATGCCAAGTCTGGCATATTCTTTATCAATTTCAGACATAAAACGTCTTACGCGAGGTGCCCAAGTTGCACTTTCGGAATAAATAGGTGCGATGGTTTCAACAGTTGTAGCACCACGAGCCATATACTTGTTTTTAAGCGCTGAAAGCACTGTTTCGATACCATCATCAACTGAATCAAAGTAAAGTCTTCCTCCACCCCATCCATATGAGTTGTAAGAACCAGCTAATTGGTGTTTACCAAACGAAGATTCAAGACCAGCAATGGCTGGTAAAAGTTCCCACTCCATACCATATTTATCGGCTGTATCTACGTAAGATTTAGCGAAAGGCGCAAGTGGTGAGTCGTACTTTTCAAGCACGTTTCTTAGGGCATGAACCCTCATATCAGAGTTTCCAATAGCCATAACTACTGCTTTGTTATCTGGCTCTGCGGCATTTGCCACAGGGGTAAATTGAGCAAATAAAGCTAAAAGTAATATTGTTGTAATGATATTTTTCATATTTGGGATTACTAAAAATTAGTAATCCTAGATATGCGGTTTAATGGAGACTTAAACCGAATCACATATTGATGTGATTGAGGCAAAAAAAATCCTAAAGTAGTTTTGGGCTACCTTAGGATCTATGTCAAAGTATATCAGTTAACTATGGGCTTGTCAAGAGGTAAATTATAGGTCTATATATTCAATTGACCTCAACCTCTTGATAAGCACAGAACAATGCGAAACATTTTCATGGGTTTTATTTAATTTTTGTTATCTGAAGCAAAGCAGAGCTAGGATTCTATATAGCAGAGGCTATAGTGCGTCGGTGATGTGCTGCATCATAAGGTTTACTACCTCAGGCCAGCGTCCTGTATCCCCAGGGGTATATTTTTGCACTATTTCATCAGGACTTACATATCCCTTTTGTACATATTTTTTAGCAAGTGTTGAGGTTACTTTTGCTATTCCTTCATCATAATTGGCAAAACGGGTTACTTTGCCTCCGTATATTCCAAATCCCCAGCAATTATTGGAATTTTTAATGACTTTTTTGCAAAGTGTGCTTTCCTGCATAGCTATTGCCGGAATCAGTCTGTAATCGATCTTATGCTCATCGGCTTGCTCAACAATGTATTTCCCATGCCCCTGAAGCGGTGAATTATACTTTGCAAAAAAAGATTCAAGAGCCTGCACTCTTCCGTCTTGACTATCTACTTTAACTGAACTCACATCATTATCAGAAGGTAAAGCTTGGAATTGGGGTTTGTGTGCTTGACGCGATATATATCCATTGCTCTCATATTTTAATGCAAGCGAAAATAGAACAAGAAAAAGTAGGAAAAATGGTATAACTCCAAAGTACAGAGCAAGAAAAGCTAATTTTTTTGTCGATGATTTTCTTGGAAGATTTTGAGGCAAAACCGAGGTGTTACTATTGTTAATAAGAGTAATTCCAGAGTCCATGCCTTACTTAAACATGTGAAAATATTTGTGTCAAGAAGAATTAAAACAATCTCAATAGAACAAACTATATAGCTTTTGTTACAATAAAACGCATGCCCGAGTGACGGAATGGTAGACGTGCAGTGTTCAGAACGCTGTATCAGCAATGGTGTGGAGGTTCGACTCCTCTCTCGGGCACATGAACCTCTCATGAGCGAAGCGAGATAGCTGGTTCGACTCCTCTCTCGGGCACACGAACCTCTCATGAGCGAAGCGAGATAGCTGGTTCGACTCCTCTCTCGGGCACACTTCGACAAGCTCAGTGCAAGCAACCACAGTATTTAATAGTTGATAGTTATTAGATGGTAGGTTTACACTATTTTTAGGTTTTAAGTTTATAGTTTAAAATTTAATTTGAAAGGAGGTGAATTGATATGGCAAATGTAAATCTTCTCGCAGTTTTAGTTAGTGCAATTTTAAGTATGGTTATTGGGTCAATTTGGTACGGTCCTTTATTTGGTAAGCGCTGGATGAAATTGATCAAAATGTCTAAAGAAGACATGGAAAAAGGTAAAGCAAATATGCCAAAAACCTATACCATGATGTTTATTGGCTCGCTTGTGACCTCATACGTGCTTTCTGTGACAATTAGCCTGGCTCCTATGAGATCTGTCATGACAGGTATGACAGCTGCATTTTGGCTTTGGTTAGGTTTTATTGTGGCTGTCAAGCTATCTGAGGTTCTTTTTGAGAATAAAGCATGGGAATTGTTTTATATTGAATGCGGATATTATTTTATTTTCCTAGGTGTAGCCGGAGCAATTTTCGGAGCCTGGGCTTAATAAAGGTCAAGTTATAAATTGTTTTTTAGCTCGCGGTGCGATTTTATAAAAAAAGCACCAACTATTCCTATTGTCGCTGCCGGGGACAGCCACTCAGGAAGATGAACATCAAAACTTTGTAGAAGCATTATTATTCCCAAAATTAAAATCGAATACATTGCCCCATTTTTAAGGTATTTGTATTTCTTAATGCGGTCAATATTGCTTATAGTAAGTTGACGAAGGACAATTGCACCCAGACCATTTCCAATAAGAATGAGAGGTATAGCAAAAGTGAAAGCAAAAGCTCCAATTACTCCGTCAATCGAAAAGCTAGCATCAAGCACTTCAAGATAGGCAATTTTTGCAAAATCCGACATGCCTCCGGACATCAATTTCTTCTCTTGTTGTTCTGCATATGTTCTAAAGCCATGAATGATAAAAAATGCTGTTGATCCAACAACCGCTCCAAATTGAAGCAATTCATGACCATTTTTAAAAGCCAACCAAACTATAAATGTTAAAAGTATTGAAACTACTGCAAAAAACCATGCACCTTGTTTTTGAAAAAAGCGTTCACCACGAAGTCCAAAGTCTTTTTGTTCCAGAAATAACCAATTGAAGAATAGGAATATAAGAAAAACTCCACCGGCAATCAGCAATACATGAGATGAATCCTGAATTATGGTTGCAACTTTTGGGTCTTTCGAAAAGGCTGCGGTTAGTGTTCCTGAGATACCCAGCTTTGGGTTAGTGGCAAAAAGAATGAGAAATGGTAGCAATCCCCTCACTAAAAAAACCGAAGTAAGAATTCCCCATGTCAAAAACCATCTTTTTGCACGCTTACTCATTCCGCTCAAAACTTCTGCATTGATAATTGCGTTGTCTAAGCTGGTTATGATCTCAAAGAAAGCAAGCCCAATGATAATAAAAAGGCTAATGAAAAGATTCATGAAGTTTATTGTATCAAATCTGAGCGGGGAACCGGGTTCGAACCGGCGACCTCTTCCTTGGCAAGGAAGCGTTCTACCACTGAACTACCCCCGCGAGCTTCGCGAGCGGGGGGAAGAAAAGCTTTATCTTTCCGCCACCCCCGCATTTGCATTGCATATGCGGGGGCAAGGTTCTTAGTGTTAGCTAAGGTTCTTACCCCAAGGGGCAAGCATCTTGAATCCGCAAATGCATTATTGATTGTGCCAAGACCAGGAATCGAACCCGGATAACGTGTTCTTCAGACACGCGCCTTGACCAACTTGGCAATCTTGGCATAGTTTGTTGGTCTTTTTTGTGGGCGGTAAGCAGAGCTTGCCGCCAAGCACTTCATCAACCTCAGAAAAAACTGAGTTTGCTAAAGTGTGGGCGGTAGAGGGATCGAACCCCTGACATTCGCAGTGTAAATGCGACGCTCTACCAGCTGAGCTAACCGCCCTGATAAAGAATTAATTGGTGGGCTTGAGAGGACTTGAACCTCCACACCTTACGGCACAGCCACCTCAAGACTGCGTGTATACCATTTCACCACAAGCCCAAATTTATTTATTAGGCTCATTATTTTAACAGAATAATTGAATTGTGTCTATGAATTTTGTTAGACTGTCCTAGCCGGATATCTATGACACATTTGACAATCACGAGTCCACAGTTTGAAGACCGTAATGTTATCCCCTCAAAATATACATGTGATGGTGAAAACATTAACCCACCTCTTGCCTTTGATAATATTCCACATGACACTAAAAGTCTGGCTTTAATAGTTGAGGATCCGGATTCAGTCGGTAAAACATGGGTTCACTGGATCTTATTTAATATAAATCCGGCGACCTCTTTTATCCCTGAAAGAAGTGTTCCTTCTAGAACTGTTCAGGGTGTTAACGACTTTGGAAAAATAGGTTATGGAGGCCCCTGTCCGGTTAATGGAACCCACAGATATTATTTCAAGCTCTATGCTTTGGATGTCATTTTAGATGAGACGGAAGATATAACCAGAGAGGAACTTGAGCGCGCTATGGAGAATCATATCATCGAAAAAGCCGAGCTTGTCGGACTTTACGTCCGTGAATAAATTCTGTGTAGTATGATAGTGTTATGAATAAATGGCAGAGCCTGACCGTAACCTGTCTTTTTTTAGGGGTACTTCTTATAATTTTAGGCTTAATTTATGGAAAACAGGAAGATATAAAGCCAGAGTCATCATTTGATCTTAATCCTACTCCAAAAGTAGCTACAAATGGAACAGAACCGGTTGTTACATCCTGGCGCACATATTCAAATCTAACATACAATTTTTCAATAGATGTGCCTGAAAATTGGAATCAGCAAGAATATCCCTCCCCTCCTCCCGGTGGTGGATTTTTGGTTGCTTTCGGACCTGATAAACTCCCCTGCTCTACGTGTACTTATTTTCATAACGGATATTATTCGGTGCGTATTTACAACGCGACGACTGATCCCGATTATTACAAAGATTTTCAGGCGCGCATGAGCAATATTGGCAAAAAAGAAGGATTTGCCGGAATACAATTAGGAGAAAACAAAGGAGTTCTCAGTGATAATACATTGGCAATTGAGCATTTAAATAATGTGTATGAAATCGGGCTTGATATAAATGCCGGTCAGTCAAAAGTAAATGATTCAAAACTTTTCCAACACGCAGTAACTACCTTCAAATTCACCGGTCTTACTTTTGGAAACTAGTTGCTTAGTGCTATTTACTTAACAAATATCTAGCGAATAAGACGTAATCTTTCTATTCTTATCAAATGAAACACGTGCAACAATAGGACGAAGCTCTTTCTTCATTAGATAAGGGAGTAATATTTGGAAAGTCGGAAATAGCTCTTGTTTCATTAACTCCTTTTTTGTGAGTTTTAAACTTGTTCCTTCCGGATTTTGATTCAACTCACCTTTATCAAAATCTCCTACGAAATAATAAACAAGCCAGTCACCCTTCATTTCTGGATCATTGTGAACCTCTGTAACTATAGCAGCAAGTTTTATATTTTTTGCTGTCAGCCCACTTTCTTCTTTAAGTTCTCTTATCGATGCCTCAAAAGGAGATTCACCCCGAGATATCTTGCCTCCGAATGGTACAACTAAGTTAGGGGCGAACTGTTTTTTTGCTGATCGTTTTAATACTATATATTCCAGCTCATGCTTAACAAGCAAATTCGCACACGAAATCATGGTTCCACCTTTTACCTTAGTATTGATACTTTGTATTTTCATATTTGGATTATAGCATCTCTCTTGAGCTTGGGTAACTACCTTCAGGACTATGTAATTCTGCTAGTTGCTCGAGTGTCCTAATATATATCAGGTCACGTACAGAGTCTATATTTAGTAGGTCTGTGTCTATCCGTATGGCATCCTTAGGTTCTCTTGAAGGAGATACTTCTCGAGATGAATCTAGGTAGTCTCTTCTTCGAATGCTTTCAAGTATATCTTCGTAGGAACCCCATCCTTTTTCTCGAAGTTGACTAAATCTTCTTGATGCTCTAACTTCAGGTGAGGCAGTTAAAAAAAACTTAATAGGAGCAAAAGGGAATATCTCAGTTCCAACATCTCTACCCGTTATTACCGTATCTTTAGCAGAAACAAGCCTATGTTGTATTCCTTTGACGATTCTCCTAACCTCGGGGCGTCCACCAACAATGGGCACTAATTCGGTTACTTCTGGTGTTTCTAAGTGAGGTGTTATATCTACACCATCAAGATTTACTCCGTAGTTTCCATCTCTTAATTCGAAAGATAAATTTAGGTTTCCCAATACATTTGCAGCATATAAATCATTATCAACAGGAAGACCCCTGCTTAGTAAAAAGAAACAGCCAGCCCTATATATCGAGCCTGAATCAATGAATTGATAGCCAAGGAGATTTGCCAACATAGATCCGATACTAGTCTTCCCCGAAGCTGTAGGTCCGTCTATGGTTATCAAATTGCTCATATTTGCATCAGGGACCTAATCACCTCTTCTTCCCCCGGTAATATATTCCAGGATGGTGTTTCTACAAAACGAGCTTGTCTTAGATGTGCTGGGGTAACTTCAGGAAATTGTTGTGCAATCATATCATTGTAGCCTTCTCGAACCATCTTGTAGTCGGTGAAATCTCCAAGATTATTGAGTACTGTAATTGGGTCACTCGCGTCATGTGTTTCTACTTCAATGAAAAATCCAAGATCTTGTATTTGGTCAAATGAAAAAGTATGTTGTTCATAATAAACTTCTGTCCGGTTTTTAGAAACCACAATTCTGGGATCTAGGCCATTTCTTTTAAGTAATGCATTAATACTGTCTTCATCAAACTGTGGAGCTTGTACATCACATACGAATGGCATTTTAAATCTTCTAAAAATTTGTGCTAAAACTTCTATTCCAAAAGAATCAATAGGAAGTCTAAGTGCTTTCTCTTCTATAAGCCAAGGATTATTTGGTCTAATCTCGGGAATAAAAAAAAGAGACTTAAATTCTAGTACGGAAGGCTTCTTTGCCCCGGATCTTATTCGAAGTCCCCTATTCAGGTTTGTTAGTAAAAAGGAGGAGTCATCGTAGTAGGTATCGGTTAATTGGAATTGAAACTTTTCTTTAGCGTCTGGTGTTACTTTAGCAAGCAACCTATTGAAAGTAGCTTCACTAACAGATAATTTTACCTCTTTTTCCTCCGAGGACATGAGTCTATCAAGGTTAAGCTGATCTTTACTCTCTACCATTATTGTGATTCAACTTCTCGACTAAAAATAATTTGTCCAGCTGACGACGTTTTTATACCTGGTAAATATTCTCCTTCACGCTTCATTTCATCTCTTTGTGTTCTCATTGCATCAGCAATCATTGCTTGAATTTCTGAAGGAGCAACCTCTGAAAATGGAAGAGATGTTGTATAGTTATGTTTTTGACGTTCTTCTAAGCCCTCCATGATTACAGGTTGAAAGCCATCAAGTATTTCTTCTTCTGAATACATATATTTTTCTCTTCCCTTGAAACAGTCATCCTGCGGCCATGGTTCTCTACCTGTAATATAGTTGTAAAGTGTTGTTCCCGGATACGGTCTAAATTCAAACATACTCCCTCTACACTGTGCGGTATTTTTTGTTCCATTTGGGGTAACTGGATGTTCCGCTGCTGCTTGCCTTGCCACTCTTCTTAATTTGTGCATAAAATTTACAGTTTGTTGCATCTCTTCGGCTGTTTCAGTAGGAGACCCCAAAATAAAATATGCTTTTGTTCTAACACCAACTGAAGCTAGTTTTGCTACAGTGGTAACTACCATTTCAGGAGTAATTGATTTGTCGTGAATGTCTAAGACACGCGGGTTTGCAGATTCTGCACCAATTGATATCTCTCTAGCTCCACTCTTTGCTATTAACGCTAGCATTTCATCGTCAAGTTTTGAGAGAGTGTTTACTCTTCCAGTAGCATCCCAAACAAAGTGTTTGCTAAGACCCGTTTCAATCATTTGAGTAAAAAAGCCAGTCATTCTTTTTTTATTAGCTAAAAATAAGTCGTCTATAAAGCGTACTGCATTTATTCCTTGATCCTGTAGTTCACTAAGTTCAGCTACTAAATTATTAGGTGTTCTGTTACGTACACCAAATAGTAATTGGTCACTTGCACCCGCACAAAATCTGCAATTAAATGGACACCCACGTGAACCTACCATATTTGTTTCTAATTTACCCTGAGAAGGAAATGGGTCTAACGGAAGAAATTTTCTATCAGCAAAAAACATTTTATCTAGATCCTTAGGAACCCATTTGTCCTCCACATCGTGACGGACTTCGACAAAATCGCCATTATCTTTTAAAAAAGCTACTCCACCCATTGATTGTGGTGAAACTCCGTCAAGGATACCTCTCATAATGTACTCGCCATCCTCAAGTGCCAAGGTGATTATTCTTCCTCCAATCTCAACATCTCTTAAAATTCGTTCTGGCATTGCTTTGGCATGTGCACCCCCAGCAGCAACGGGAATATCTCTATCCAAATTTGTTAGAATTCTTTTAGCCAATGGGAAGGTGGGAGTTAGCATATTAATTCCAACGAACTTGGGTTTTGCCTCATTAATTACTTGCGCTGCAAGTTCTGGGGAAAGTGCATGAGCCTCAGCATCGACAACTCCAACATTATATCCAGCCCTTTCACATTCAGTTGCGATATGTGCTAATCCAAATGCAGGGAGCTGTTCAGTATCTGGCCGAACAACATTAGTGTAGTCATTAATAGGGGAATTTACTAATAATAAATCAGGTCTATTTTCGGGACTTTGAAGACCTGATATATATTGTTTGGGATTAACTAAGCGTTCCATATGAGTAACTATCAATCATTGAGTAACTCTTACTCATCATATCATTTATACAATAAAATGCAACAATTGTGGTGAATCTGAAATTCTTTATTTGGAATACTCGGGGTCTATTTTCATCTGTTCTTCTATTAAATGTCGAAAGTAATCTGATTTTGAGGGTAATTTTTTCTTTTTTGCTCCCCATTTCATATATGAATCAATTTCAGGAGTGATAAATACATTAAATTTAATTTTGTTTTTTTTAAAATTATCTAAATAGTGTCTTAGATCCTGTTCTATTGTATTTTTCTTATACTTAATAATAGAAAAAAGGTGTGTATTTCTCTTATAAATAAGTATTCGTGGAATTTTCTCGATACTATTCTTGTCGCATAGACACAAAACTGGGATATTGTTATTTCTGGCATATTCAATGAGAATTCCGAGTGATATTGACTGATCTGAGATATCAACAATTAGCAGATCTGAATTGCTTACACTCTTAATTGCTACATCATATAGGTCTTTTGGTAAAGGTATTTTCGCTCTGTTTTCAATTATTCCGGTAAAATATGGATTGCTATTTTCAATATCATATTGATCCAAAATATCTAATACTTTTTTAAAAAGCCCATGATTGGCTTCGGTATTTTCTGTCGAAGCTGAAATATACGCTTTCATACAACGGAATTATACATTTTTTAACCTCGATATTCTAACCCAAAGAAAATCTATTATTGTGATTAATTAAATAGTTGGAGAAATACTCTTCAATTTGATTCTAATCTAATCAAATTCACCGCCTCACTTTTGGTAATTAACAAAGTTTTGTTGAAGCTAAAGGACCAGTAAGTTATAATTGTAAGGTTCGAAAACAATTATTGGGATGTCGTCTAATGATCGCTCCATTAGACGTTTGATCTCAGAAGAACTATATTGGGATGTCGTCTAATGGTAGGACCGCAGCCTTTGGAGCTGTGTATTTTGGTTCGAATCCAAGCGTCCCAGCAAAGCACTGAACCTTCGGTCGTCAAATGAAAGCGCACCGAGTAAAACTCGGCGAAGGACCGCAGCAGAACTCTTGCGTCCCAGCATATTATTTTCTGAGGATTTTGTCCATTTCTCTACCCTTTGTTACCTCATCTACCAATTTATCAAGATACCGGATAAGTTGCATTGTTGGTTCTTTAATCTCCTCTACTCTCACCCCACAAATGACTCCGGTTATTTTATTCCTATCAGGATTTAAATGAGGGGCATTTGCAAAAAATGTTTTGAAATCAGTCTCTTTTTCAATTTGTTCTTGTAATTGCCTTTGTGAATATCCTGTAAGCCAACAGGTCACTTCATCAACTTCTTTTTTTGTTCTACCCTTTCTTTCAACTTTTGCAACATATAAAGGGTAAACACGCGAAAAAGTCATGCTATATATCCGTTGTAATTTCTTCTCGTCTATTTTCATAATCTCATTGTATCATTACATTTTTTTTGCAATTCATTTGCTATACTAGATTTATTATGAGAAAGATTTATGTCCTCGAATTCCTTACCCTAGATGGTGTTATGCAAGCTCCAGGGGGCTCTAAGGAAGATACGAGTGAGGGATTTAAATTTGGTGGTTGGATGGGTCCTTTCTTTGGCGGTGATGAGATTGCAGGTAAGGAAATGGAAGATCAGATGAAAATGACCGCGGCATTACTTCTTGGACGAAAAACATATGAAATCTTTTCGGGATTTTGGCCGCATCATGCTACAGAAACAGAAGGCTGGCCACAAATTAACAAAATTCCAAAATATGTAATGTCCAAAACGTTAAAAAACCCCACTTGGGAAAATACAGAAGTTATCAACGATATTGATGAACTAAGAAAATTGAAAAATTCTGATGGTCCGGATCTTCAGGTTTATGGAAGTGCAGATCTTATTCAGACTCTTATGAAGCATGATTTAGTTGATGAATTTTGGCTCAAAATATTTCCCATTACACTAGGGACAGGAAAACGATTGTTTGAAAAAGGTACAATACCTGCTGCCTTCAATCTATATAAATCCCAAGTTACTCCGAGTGGTACTTTCTTTGGCTATTATAAACGTGCGGGAGATGTCAAAACCGAAGATATTGTATAGTTGTTTACGTAGTTAACAAACGCAAGCATGGTAATTCGGAATATAAAATTGCCCTACTGAAGACAACCAAAAAGTTCGAATAGCACAGCCGCAGGACACTGTGTATTTTGGTTCGAATAATCTATCACCAGCTTTGTTATACTTTATAAATGGCCTACTTCCATAGGTGGAAATATCAGAATCTCATTTTTCTTGCAATATCGATTATTGCAGCAATTTTCTTATCCCGTTACGAGCCGTTCCACGAATTTTTGCTAAAACTTGGTGGGTTTGGGTATATCGGAGCATTCGTTGCTGGAGTTTTATTTGTATCAACTTTCACAGTTGCAACTGGTGCAATTATACTACTTGTTTTGGCCGAGCGCTTATCTCCAATAGAAATAGGTATTATTGCAGGGTTGGGAGCTGTATTTGGAGACTTTGTTATTTTCCGTTTCGTTAAGGATAATCTTGCTAACGAAGTTGAATCAATTTATAACCATATCGACGGAGACCATCACATACGAAGAGTTTTTCATTCAAAATATTTTAGTTGGAGCGTGCCTGTAATTGGAGCAATAATAGTCGCTTCTCCCTTCCCTGACGAAATTGGAGTAAGCCTTATGGGGATATCGAAAATGAAAACTTACAAATTTTTATTAGTTTCATTTATTCTCAATGCGATAGGTATTTTCTTAATAGTTTCAGCTTCTAAAATCATCAAGCCCTGAAAAAATTATGGTCAGAAGTTGAGCATAGATTGAATTCAAAAAGTTAATAATCTATGCAGATTCGTTGTCAGTCTCAATAAGGTGCTTTCTTACAATATTTTCTGATTTATCCGCATCAGGGAGTAGATCCTCAAGTATTTTTTGATACTTAAATGGATTGTGGATAAGGTAAAGATATTCATATTTTTCAGATGTCCAATTGAAAAGCTTTAACGTCCCGAAATTGAACATCCTTCCAAAAATACCTTGATCCAATTCAACAGAGCCAATGTGCATGAGCATAAAACGTTCCTCTTGCTTGAAGATAAGACCTTTTTTAAGGACGATTTCTTTTGGTTTTATTTCGTAATATTGGTTAAGCCAGGAAACAATAACAAAGATTGTAAGGAAGGATTTTATTGCAAGCATCGTTATAAAAATCGGGATATTAAAAACAAGGATATTCTCTCCCAATCTTTGACTGACTTCTGGTGAGAAGACGAGGGTAAGGAACAATATGAGGCCAAACGCTGCTAAGATTTCAATCGTCACGAGGCGCAAATGAAGAAAAAATATACTTTGTCTGATGGTCAGATGTGTGACAATTATTTGATGAGTACCATTCTCTTTTTTTGTGCCCATCATTTTTTCTTTGTAGTCAAGGCTTGGCATATGAAATAACTTCTAAACTATTTTACGCTTGTGGAGGCAAATAAGGCAATAAGTATAACGATATTCACAATAGTTCCTGCTTTTGCGTCCTTCCAGTACTTTAAAATGAGAAGTTGGGAGGAAACAATTGATAGCACGGCAAATGCTAGCCAATATCTAAATCCAAGAATCAACAAAACCCCAGACGTTAATAGCAACACTGAAGTAGTTAGCCACATAATGCCCTCAAACCTTGAGACAGGGTCTGAAAATTGATCAAATTCCTTCAGTTTTGCTGACTTAGCAAAGCCAAACAGATGGATCAGACCGTGAATCAGTAAGAAAATAACCAATAATTCATTTATGAGTTTCATATCGGTTAAGTAATATTGATAATAAAACTATCACCATTCCTAATCCGAAATAAAATATCTGAAGCCACATTGATTTATTTATGATATACAGTTGGGCGAACTCGAATATCATTATGGAAAAGCCGGCGCTCACAGAAAGTTCATGAATTATCTTTGACTTCGTAAAAAGAGTAAAAGCCGCATAGATGTTTAGCGTTCCAATGAGCATTAACATAATTGCAGGTACATGATATGAATCAAACCATCCGTGAAGAAGACTAACGGGCATACCCATCCCATTTGAGGTTAAAAGCTTTACGCCCCCAATCATTGTCGAGATTGCGATAAAAAACTCTATCAAAAAAATCACTAATTTTAGTTTATGTTTTAATGCCAAATTTATTCACCCCAATCAGGGTAAACACTGGTAGTGAAAAAGTCGTTGAGGTGTGACAAGTTCTTGGTGTGATCTGGATCAAGAAGATTGGATGCCCTGCTCTACTTCCTTTATTTTCAGAGCGGTTTTCAGTACTGTGTCAGGGTTTAGTGAAATAGAATCCACTCCTTCACGGACCAAAAATTCTGCAAGTTCTGGAAAATCAGAGGGTCCTTGTCCACAAATACCAACCTTCAGTCCTTTCTCATGCGCTTTTCTAATGAGCGTGCTTATGAGAGTATGGACCGCTTGATTGTTCTCATTTCCGATATGAGCAATGAGTTTTGAATCTCTATCCAAGCCCAGTGTAAGCTGGGTAAGATCATTTGACCCGATTGAAAAACCATCAAATATCTCAGCAAATTCATCTACCAAAATGACATTTGAGGGAACCTCAGCCATGACCCAAATGTGTAAATTTTCGTCTAGCTCTCCAGTTGATTGTAGATTTTTACCCTTGTCATGATAAAGACCATTTTTCCCCATTTCCTCAATCACTTTCCGTCCTTCTTCAGGAGTTCTACAGAAAGGGATCATGACTTGAAGATTACGTAGCCCCATCAGTGTTCTTACTTTGTTAACAGCCTGACACTCTAGAGCAAAAGCTCTTGAGAATTTTTCGTCAGTATATCGGGAAGCCCCTCTCCACCCTATCATGGGGTTTTCCTCATGAGGTTCGTATAATTTCCCACCGATAAGTCCAGCGTACTCATTTGACTTGAAATCGCTGAAGCGCAATAACACCTCGTGTGGATAAAAAGCTGAAGCTATTATTGCTATGCCGTATGCTAGCTTGTCAACATAATAATCAACCTTATTTGGATAACCCACAGTCAACTCATCTATCTGTCTTTTTACATCCATATCGGTCAACGAATCATAATCAAGAAGTGCATTTGGGTGGATTTTTATGTAGTTTGAGATAATGAATTCTTCTCGGGCCAGTCCTACTCCCATATTTGGGATAAAGGAGTAGCTAAATACCAGTTCCGGGTCTGCAATTATCATCTTTACTGCGGTCTTTGGGAGTTCAAATCCTGTAAGGTCAGTCTTGTCTACCCTATACTTGAGAATACCCTCGTAAACTTTGCCAACTTCACCCTCAGCGCAGCTTACAGTTATTTCCTTCCCGTTGGGAATTGCATTTGTGGCATTTCCAGTGCCTACGATTGCAGGAATTCCAAGTTCCCTAGACACAATTGCTGCGTGGGAAGTTCTGCCACCCGAATTTGTGACAATTGCCCCTGCAATTTTCATAATAGGTTCCCAGTCAGGATCAGTAATTTCGGCTAATAATACTTCCCCTTGCTTAAATTCAGATAATTGAGATGGATCTTTGATGAAATGTGCTGTTCCTGTTCCAATCTTTCTTCCCACTGAAGCACCTTGTGCCAGGATTGTTCCATGTTCTTCAAGAACATACTCCTCAAGCGTCATGCCATCTTTCCTTGCTTGTACGGTCTCCGGTCTTGCTTGGACTATATAGAGACTATTTTGTTCACCGTCATATGCCCACTCTATGTCCATTGGTTTTTGGTAATGATTTTCAATAATTACTCCCCATCTTGAAAGTTGCAGTATCTGTTCGTCAGTAAGAACGTAGGTTTGTCTTTCATTAGGGGAAACGGCGACGTCTTTTGTTGGACTTGTACCCTCTGTAGAATAGATGAGTTTTTTCTCTTTTGTGCCTAATCTTTTGCTTATTATAGAGGAGAACCCTTTTATGAGAGTTGGTTTGTGGACGACAAATTCATCGGGAGTCACAATACCTTTCACGATATATTCACCAAGTCCCCATGATCCGTTGATAAGAACGACATCTCTAAATCCACTATCAGAATCTAAAGTGAACATAACACCGCTACAGCCTCTATCTGATCTCACCATTTTTTGTACAGCAACAGAAAGCGCAACCTTAAAATGGTCAAAATGTTGATCTACCCGGTAAGAGATCGCTCTATTCGTAAAAAGAGATGCAAAAGCTTTTTTAATAGCATCTTCAAGAGCGTGTTCCCCTTTTATATTCAAATATGATTCCTGTTGGCCAGCAAATGAAGCGTCTGGCAGATCTTCAGCTGTTGCCGATGATCTGACAGCTACATCACAGTCATCTGTTCCTTCTCCGAGCTTTTGAGGTAATTGATGATATGCCTCATATATTTCTTTTTTCAATTCTTCAGGGAATGGAGAGGCAATGATAAGATCTCTGATTTTGCTCCCCACATTCTCTAATTGCTTAATGTCTGAAGTATTTAGGTCTTGCAAAAATTCCCTGATTTTTGCATCAAGCTGATTTTTTTCAATGAAATATCTGTAGGAATATGCAGTAACCGCAAAACCAAAAGGCACTTTAACGTGTTCATCGGGAAAAAGTTGACTCGTTGCGTTGGTTAGATTTTGATACATTTCGCCAAGGTTGGCATTTTTTCCACCTACGAGAGGAATGTCATCTTTATTCACTTCGTCGAACCAAAGTACGAATTTTTGTGCTTTATCCATAAGAATTTCCTGCCCCTTAATTAAATAATAAATGATTTTTTCAATAAATGATATTGATCAAATTACTCTGTGATTCATATCATAGAAAAAAGCTCACAAGTATTATATTGTGTTGACATATGATTCAATCGACTGGACATGGGAGCTACAGATTATACGAGACCAAAAGCCATGTAAAAATTGTCGAACTTGGGAAAGACAAATATATTTGGCTTTTAGCACCAGGAATTGGAGAGATAATAGTTCTGACTACAGCAGTTCACAAAATAAAAAACTTTCTTTCCATTGGTAACTACCGCCTGTACAAGGTAAAAGATGAGCCGGATTTTACCGACCTTCTGCATTTGGAACTATTTATTGGCGACAGCATTTGGCAAGGATATCTTCTTCCTACAGGTCTTCCAACAACAACAAAGAAAAGAAGGAGGATTATCCCAACAAATGAAATCATTACGAAAGTGACACTCTAGACATTTTCCGAAAACTCATCCTGAAACTTTTTACCGTCATGGATTACGATCTTATTTCTTTCGACCTTCACAAGCCCTTTATCCTTAAGGATTCTTAATTCGCGGCTGATCGTCTCTCTTGTCATGCCCGTTTGTGATGCAATATCCTTTTCAGATGTTTGGATTTCAACACCTATGGCTGTTTTTTTGCCAAATCTTTTTGCGAGGATGCCAAGTTCTGACATGAGTCTTGTGCTTGCGCTTCCTGCCATCAGATGAGTCATCTTGCCCAAAAGCCCTTCAGTCCCAAGGTATACTCTTGAAAGAAGATCAAACAATACGTCAGGATTATTTTTTATGAAATCCAATGTGTCATCCTTTGGACAACGGTACAATTCAAGATCAGTCACCGCTTCGTAGAAATAGGTATTGGGTGTATCATTGATTGCCCAAGACATCGGGAAAAAGGCCTTGGGTTTGAACAGATTTACAACAAGTTCATCCCCTTTTTTTGAGATTGCATAAACTTTGACATTACCATTCATTAGATAAAAAATGCCTTGCGGCTGATCATCGGCTCTTATCAAAAGCTCCCCTTTTTTATACTTCTGATTTTTATATTTTGAGAAAAAAGCTAAAACTTTTTCTTCGACTGGAGACATATCTGTATTTTATCATTATTGGTATAATCAATATATGGTCAAAGGAATTATTTTAGATGTTGACGGAGTGATAGTTGGAGACAAACCCGGTGTTAATTTCCCCTATCCAAATGGCGATGTCATTGATGCTCTTTACAAACTCCACGAAAAAGGGATGCCTATCATACTTTGTACCGCAAAATTCGGATACGCAATCATAGACATTATAAAGAAGGCAAACCTCAACAACCCTCATGTAACTGACGGTGGTGCTTTGGTTATAAATCCACTTGAAGGACAAATCATACGCGAACACGTTCTTGAAAAAGATGTCCTTCTTGAGTTGGTATCTAAATGTTTGAGTCGTGATATCTACGTTGAATTATATGTGCCGGATTCTTATTTTATGGATAAAAGTCAGGTAAGTGAATTTACAAAAAAAAGGATAGAAATTCTTCAGAAAGAGCCAACTATTGTTGAATCACTATCACTGGTTGCAAGTCAGAAAGATATCATCAAAATACTTTGCTTTGCACGAGAAGACCATGAGATAGAAGTTTTGTCTGACATAGCACGTTCACTTGGCGATCGTATAAACTTCATCTGGTCAACCCACCCTTTTTTACCGGGTGTCAAGTCCGGAGTCGTAACAGCTCCAAATGTTTCAAAAGAGAATGCAATAAAAGAGACTTTAGAAAGTCTTTCTTTGTCTTTCGATGACATGTTGGGTATTGGGGATGCTTCTTCAGATTGGAACTTCATGAAGCATTGTAGGTATGTTGCGACACTTGAAAATGCTGATGAGAAAATCAAAGAATTGGTAAAGACAAAAGGTGACGGAAATTTTATTGTAGCGCCTCATGTTGACCAGAACGGGATTTTTGAGATCTTGAAATACTTTCTTTAGGTTAAGGAACCAGAAGTCTCACTCCGGGTATTTTTTTAAGAAGCATTACAAAAAAGAAAGACGCAACAAATAGTACGGTTGCATAAAAGTACCCGTGAAGTAAGGGAATGCCTTTCAAAACTTCTGACAGTTCAGGTGTGGCAGAATTTAATATCTCAGCTATCAGTCCATGGACTATGTATATCCCCATACTAGCATTTCCGACACGGGCAATAAATTCTCTTGGTCCTTTCCTTGTTTTTAATTTCAAAAAATAGAAATAAATAAGTAAAAAAACTCCTACCGAGGTTACTACTATGCTTGGAGCGAAGTAGTCAAAAATATTTTGCCCTTTTGACAAACCCAGCTCTACAAAGGTGAGCGCAATGCCTATTAGTACGAGTCCAAAGGAGCGTCTTATCAAATTTCTGGGAAGTGACATGTTGGTCAAGAAATATCCCAACATGAAGTATCCAGAATAATATAGAGAGACTGGAACTAGTCCGGATTCTGAAGCGCTTGGAAAAGTAGTTCCGGTATGAACATATGGAATAACGCTCACAAAGATAAACCAAATAATCATCAGATATACTCTCTGCGTCGTAGTCATTTGGGGAACAAAAAGTCTTAATATGGGGGTCAGAATATATAACGAAAATATGAGTGGCAAAAACCAAAGTTGGGAGAAAAATGTGAGTTCAAAAAAGTATTTCCATTGTGGGACATTGGCCGGGTGATATGAGTGCACGTTATAGTTCCATGCCATATATATACAAGTCCACAAAATCCAAGGAACGAGAACTTTAACAGCTCTTTTTGAAAAGAAATTCGATATGGATTCTTGTTTTCCAAGTAACAGTGCACCGCTTAGCATGATAAAAAGTGGGACACTCACTTTCACCAAAGTAAAAGAGACAAGATAGAAAAAAGAGCTACGTATATCAAGTAAATTTGCAGGAAGTGTTGAGGTGTGCACCAACACCACAAGAAAGATAGCAATTACCCGCATTACATCAACCCACAGCAGTCTTTTGTTTTTCCCCTTTACCATAATTCCGCCTTGAGTATACCACCAACTTACGATAATTTGACTCATTTCAGCTAGTCTGCTAGTATGGGGTATGAAAAATTTTAGGCAGATTTTTCTTATTGTTGCCATCTTATCTTTTTCATCTTCTATTCCAAGCTTTGCATCTACGGCTACGGTAAATGTGCAATCCACAACAAACACATCAAGTAATTCAACAACGACAACAACAGGCAATACACATATCAGAATTGAAACAAATGGAGTCGTTAAGGAATGTGACTCGAAAGATGGGGATTGTACCTACATGGAGTCGGATGATGGATCTTCCAAAGTAAATATAAATAATGGTTCTATAGCAAAGCCTACAAGCGTCTCTGAAGTCAAAGAAACAGTGACCCCTACTCCTCTTGCATCAAATTCTGCAAAAACAATAATTTCTCAAGAGAAAAAAATTATTCAAGAGCAGGAGGAACATTCAATTATTCAAGAGATAAAAGATTTCATTAAGGGCATACTTGAATCCCTCAACCTAAAATTTTAGTACCCACTTTCTCAATTGCTTCACTATTGCTATACACGCTCATTTATCCTATAATGCACTCCATGTTTGAACGTCAGGGAGATTTGTTATCTAAAAATTTGTCCAGAAGAAAATTATTGTGGCTTGCCCCAGGTATAGGAGCTGGTGCGTTAGTGGGTTGTGGCGAGGGTAAAAAAGAAATGCTGGTAGGTGTGGATCCCGATCTTGAAGCAGATGAAAATGATAAAGCTATTGCAAAAGCTGTTTCTTCTTTGAACAAAAAAGGGGTTGTAAGAAATGAAAATGAAGCAAGAATATGGGGAAATGCATCCCCCTCCGGACCATTATTTCTGGAAAAAGCGGGAGTGCCTATTCAAGAATCTCTCACACGATTTCTCTCCAAGATGGCCACTTCTCAAAATCCTTATTTTAAGAATTCTTCTGCACACGCCCTAGACATGATCCAGGCAGGAAAGTTGAAAGTGAACGGTGCAACCATAAGTCCAAGTGGCGCTTATATGAATACAAATACTGTTTATGAACACAGCAGAAACGTGCCAGTTCACAACCTAACCCTTTTTAGTGATCCACTGTCCTCGATGTCAGAAGCGTATATTGCCATAACTTTTGTTCATGAAATGTTCCACGTAAGAACAGCACAGCAAAGTTACACTGAGAGTGTTCAAGCTGGTATGCCTATAGATGCTGCTGTTGCAAAAATTGATGCAAAACTTGGAGAGTTTGAGGGATGCAATGGAGAAGAGGCGCAAGCTTTTGCTGAAGAATGCGAAGCATATTTATATGAGCGTGCTCTAGTTCCGGAGTTAAGGACGCTCGAACACGAAACTTTAGCAGGAGTTTATCTTAGGGACGGTGCTAATGCTTCAAATAAAGCTTGGAAAGAATATCTTGCGCCCTACAGTGGTTGTCGCGGTTAAATCACTTTTTCTTTTGGACAATATAGATTTGTCCACTTTTGTCATCCGATATAAATAGATTTCCTCTCTTATCAAACGCAAGGCCAACAGGGCGGCCTAGACTCGTATCTTTAAATATTCCAGGGTTAAATCCAGTCATAAAATCTTCAGATCCGGTGATAGTGTTTCCTCTCACGGTAAGATGAACCACTTTATAACCGATTGCAATCGTTCTATTCCATGACCCGTGTAAAGCAACCAAAAGATCTCCTTGCCACTCTTCTGGAAACTGCGTGGAATTTATGAATGCAAGTCCAAGAGGGGCTGAATGCGCCGGTATTTCATAGATAGGTGAAATAGTATTTGCGCAAGGATTTACTTTTCCTTTATCGAAATTTGTGTCGTGGATTCTTATGCCATAGCACTTTGGCCAACCATAATCATTCATCGCTCTTACAATATTTATCTCATCAGGGGGAGTATCGTCTCCCAGGTTGTCACGACCCATCTCTGTTGCCCATAGCTCTTTAGAAACAGGATTTAGAGCTAAAAATGCTGCATTTCGAAGACCTGTTGCAAAAACTGTCGGAGTTTTGCCATTAAAATCTGATTTAAGGACGGAACCCCCTTTTGTTGGTGGCTCATTACAAACATTGCACGTGGATCCAAGAGAAACAAACATGTTGCCCTCTTCGTCAAAAACAATGCTCCTATTGTTGTGATTGCCGTTTTGGGGAAGTGAAAACAAAACGGGTCCTCTGGTAGCAGTCGTTCGTGCCTCATCCCATCCATACTTCACGACACTATCCACATTTGCCACAAAAAGTTCCCCATTGTGCATAGCAAGTCCATGGACATGATTTTCTGATGTTATTACCGTCTTATTTTCATCGGCTATTCCGTCCCGATTCTTGTCTGGAAGTGCAACAACTGAATTTTGGGTTGGATTTGAAACAAGAAGAGTCCCCTCGGGGGTAAAAAGGAGGGATCTTGGATTGCCTAAATCTCTTGCAAAGACATGGACTATGTATCCATTTGGCAAAGAAAAAGGAATAAGTGGAGTTTCCCCTTGAGAGATGGGGTTATCTTCCACCATGACGTTTTTTGACTGTAACGACTTATCCGTACTACCCTCAAAGATATTTCTTACAAAATCATAAGAGGCAAACAGAAGGAGTATTGCGACAATTCCTAAAACTACTATTTTCCAAATTTTTTTAAATTTAATCATGAAGTACGGGAGGCAGCTTTTCATCAATCGGATAAAACCGGATTGATAATGAATTTACGCAGTGCCTTGTATTTTTTTGGGTCAACTCCTCTCCTTCAAAAACATGACCTAGATGAGCATCGCAGTTGGCACATCTTATTTCAGTCCTATGACCATCTTCGTCTGTGATTCTCTTGACTGCGTCAGGGTAATTTTCATCGAATGCTGGCCATCCGCAACCGGCGTCAAATTTAGTCTTGGATGAAAAAAGAGGTGAGTTGCATCTCCTGCAGACAAAAACTCCATCCTTAAAAAAATCGTCATACTCACCGGAAAATGGACGCTCGGTACCTTTATGTACGATGACATCCTCTTCCTCCTGTGTTAACGTGTTCATTAATCCATCTTACTATTCCTTTGTTTTGATTTCCAGTTTGATCAAACTATCTACATGGATATTTTTACTCTTAATTGTCCCCGAAGGTAGCTCCAAAACGTGACTTAATATTGGATTCCATATAAAAATTCTGTAAGGCTTTAAATTTTCCTTCATTTTTCTTACTTTTCCCTTGTCATCTAAAATCAATACATCGATTGGGAATTTCATAAAAAAAGTGTGAATTCCCCATCTAGTCTTAAAATAAACCGCCTGTGGTTCTTTTGCACCTAAAAGCCCTACGCATGCTTCTAAAAATCCAGAAAGTTTTCTTACTTTAATTTCCATATCTTTATATTACCAACTTCTAGCTTATAGCTGTTAGCTAATATATAATATAGGATATGGCACTTATAGATGACGTTCACATAACAGTGAAAGCCGGCGATGGTGGAAATGGCGGAACTGCTAAAAAACAAATGTTTGGAAGCAAAAAAACTGCTCCTGATGGAGGCAATGGGGGAACCGGTGGAAATGTATATTTTAAAGGGGACTCCAATATTTCAGACCTTTCCCAATTCCAGTTCATGAAGATGATCAGAGCTGAAAATGGGGTTAATGGTTTGAATAAGGATCTTGATGGGGCTAAGGGTGAGGATGTTACCGTCCTTGTTCCTTTTGGAACTACGGTACGGGATGAGGATACCGGTGAGTGGGTTGAGATACTTACAGACCTTCCCTTTGCTGTTGCTCACGGTGGAACAGGCGGAATGGGAAATCATGACTACAAGCCGGAACTTAAGAAATTTGAGAGCCGCAAATTTGAAGGGGAAAAGGGAGAGGAACGGAAGCTTCATCTGGTTCTAAATATGATTGCCGACATAGGTCTTGTAGGACTTCCAAACGCTGGAAAAAGCTCCCTTCTCAAAGCCCTTACCAACGCTGTACCAAAAATAGGGAATTATCCTTTCACAACACTTGAACCAAATCTTGGTGCGCTTGGCAACATCATTCTTGCCGATATTCCGGGGCTCATTGAGGGTGCATCAAAGGGCCGTGGGCTTGGGATACAATTCTTAAAACATATTAAAAAGACTAAAGTCCTTCTTCATTGCATAGACGCTAGTGAAGAGGACGTGTCTAGTATTTATAAAACTGTCCGTGAAGAGTTTGGAGAGTTTGACAGCAGTCTTCTTGAGAAAGATGAGGTTGTGCTTTTGACTAAAGTTGATCTGGTTGATAAAAGTACGGTAGATACAAAACTTAAGGAGTTAAAAAAGCTTAACAAGAAGGTTTTTGCAATATCAATATATGACGAAAATAGCCTCGAAAATTTAAAAAAAATCATTACTCAAGTTCAAAAATAAAACATTTCGTGGTACAATAGAGTGTGGCAAATAAAAACGACTTAAGTCTTATAATCCTTACCTACAAAAATAAAGTATTGTTAAGGCTTCACAACACAGATCCTCTTGCGCTTAGCATACAATCAAATTCCAAAAAGAATGTCTGGAGTTTTTTAAGTGTTTCCCGGGAAAAAAATAAAACTTTAAAAACTTCCATCATCGCAAAATTGGAAAGAGAAACGGGGATAAAACTTGACGGAGCTACTCTTCTCTTGGATTCGGTAACGGATGTTAATAATAAGCATTTTTTTCACGCTTCATTAAACGACGACAATGTGAACAGTATGCATAGGGAAGATGGTGAGACTCTTCAATTTTTTGCTCTTAAAGAACTAACACAACTCAATTTAACCGTTTCGACTAAATCCTTTATCGAAAACAACAGCTCCATGATACAAGGTCTGTAGTCGCCCAACTTTTTTATTCAGTGAAATTTAAGTATTACGAGGTTATAATGCCACTATGCGTATACTTCTCATCGAAGATGAACATAAGATAGCAAATTCCATTAAAAAGGGTTTAGAGCAGGAGTCTTATGCTGTCGATGTAGCTTATGATGGTACAAAAGGTTACGATTATGCCTCAACTGAAGAATATGATGCGATAGTTCTTGACCGTCTTTTACCGGGAATTGACGGGCTTACGATCTGTAAAAAGCTACGCGCTTCATCAATACACACTCCTATTCTTATGCTAACCGCCCGTGGGGAGATATCTGAGCGTGTCGAAGGCCTTAATAGTGGCGCTGATGATTATCTTTCTAAGCCTTTTGCATTTATTGAATTACTAGCGCGGATAAGAGCTCTTATTAGAAGACCAAAATCTTCATTGGGTTCACACTTACAGGTTGCCGACCTGATCCTCAATCCCGTCACTTATAGAGTTGAAAGAGATGGTATTGTGATCTCTCTTTCAAATAAGGAATTTTCCCTTTTAGAATACCTGATGCGTCATAAAGGAACTATCATCAAAAAAGACCAGATAATAAATCATGTTTGGAGCTATGATGCGGATGTTCTCCCTAATTCTGTTGAGGTTTATATAACTCATCTGAGAAATAAGATAGACAAACCCTTTCCAAATTCAAAAAATCTCATCTCAACCATCCGAGGTTTTGGGTATAAAATCGAATAGCTATGTTCCACTCAACTCGCCTCAAATTAACCGCCTGGTACCTCATTATCATAGTTTTTATTAGCATGGTTTTTAGCGTCGTTATCTATATAGATGTCAATCGTGAGTTGGAAAGATTCGAAAATTTCCAAAAAATCCGTCAGGAAAGGATGAAGGAAGACTTTGGAGAATTAAAACTTCCCCCGATGAGTCTTGCTGTTGATATGCAACTAATACGGGAAGCCAGAGCTCGGCTCATTGCAAGCCTTGCAATTCTTAATGCATGTATATTTGCAGGATCCGGGGTTGCAGGTTACTTCTTAGCGGGAAGAACGTTAAAACCTATCAAGGACATGCTTGATGACCAGTCGCGTTTCGTTGGCGATGCTTCTCATGAACTAAAGACTCCTTTGACATCACTCCGTTCGGAAATAGAAGTTCATCTTAGATCCAAAAAAAGTACATTAAAGGAAGCGAATGAAATATTAAAAAGTAATCTCGAGGAAGTGATGCGTCTGCAAAGCCTTACAGACAGTCTCATGGAGTTGACGTCATTTGAAAGCGCTGGGTTGAGCTCAAGTTTTGAGAAAGTATTACTTTCAGATATCCTCATGGAAGCAATAAAGAATGTGGAGCCCATGGCCAAAGCAAAGAAGATAGAAATCGTAAATAGAGCTGTCAAGATGAAAATAATGGGGAATGAAAGAAGTCTTGTCAGACTGTTTACGATCCTTCTTGATAACGCAATCAAATATAGCACGAGAAGTAAGAGAGTGACCCTTACTTCCGGTATTTTGGATGAGGTGATGTATGTAAAAGTTACGGATCAAGGAATAGGAATTGATAGCTCAGAGATTGATAAGGTGTTTAACAGATTTTATAGGATAGATAAATCCAGAAACTCTCTTTCAGTTCCAGGGTACGGGCTTGGTCTATCTATCGCTCGAGAAATTACTCAAAGACATGGAGGAAATATATCAGTCAAAAGTAGCACTAAGGGGTCGGTTTTCACCATTGAATTTCCAGTTTGATCTATGAGATGCTACTTGTATGGAGCAGAAATTTTGTCCAATTTGTAAATTTGGCATCATTGACGGTTATATTTTTTGCCCACATTGCGGTGCAAAATTAAAAGACGTTCAATTCGAAATCTCGATAGGAAAGCAGATTGGCATTTACCTTCTGAGTTTTTTTCTACCCCCTCTTGGATTGTTCCCCGGTATCAAATTGCTTAAAAATCCTGACGACAAAGCAAAACATGTTGGACTTGTCGCGATTTTTTTGACTATACTTGCAACTATATTGACTATCTGGGCAACAATAGGATTTGTAAATAGCGTCAACAGAACATTAAATCAACAAATAAACATTCAACAGTTAGGATATTGACGTGCTAAAATAGATATCTGTGCAGATATATTCTTCTTTGGAAAAACAGAAAAAGCCCTTTGTCCCTCTTTCCGACAAGAAAGTTTCTTTGTATGTATGTGGGATAACTCCATATGATACAACACACCTTGGACACGCTTTTCTATACATGTTTTTTGATGTGGTGAAGCGTTACTTTGAGTATCTGAAGTTTGCCGTGAATTACACACAAAATGTGACTGATATTGATGACGACCTTCTAAATCGTGCTAAAAAAGAGCATATTGACTGGAAAGAACTGGGTGAGAGGTGGACGAAGAAATACCTTAATGATCTTATTGCTCTAAACATTGCTACTCCCACAAATTACATAAAAGCGACGGATTCAATAACTGAAATCATTGAAATCGTATCGCATTTACAAACACATGGATTTGCGTATGAAGTGGATGGTACTGTATATTTTGAAGTTGCAAAATATAAACCGTATGGAGAGCTTTCGGCTTACTCCTATGATGAGATGATTATTCTTTCAAAAGAAAGGGGTGCGGATCCTGACGATCCCAAGAAGAGAAACAAATTGGATTTTATTCTTTGGCAGAAAGCAGCCGTTGAAGAACCGTCGTGGGACAGTCCATGGAGTAAAGGTAGACCCGGTTGGCACATTGAGTGCTCGGCGATGATCCATAAGACTTTGGGACTCCAGATAGATATTCATGGAGGGGGATTTGATCTGATTTACCCACATCACGAATCAGAAATCGCTCAAAGCGAGTCATTTACCGGAAAAAAGCCCTTTGTAGGATATTGGATGCATGCAGGGATGCTCAGGTACAAAAAAGAAAAAATGTCGAAATCATTGGGAAATCTCATATTGATTAACGACCTCCTTTTTAAGAATTCACAAAATGCAATCCGGTGGATGCTATTATCTCACCACTACCGGTACGAGTGGGAATATTTTGATCATATGATAGGAGATTCTCAAGGAGAGGTAGACAGTCTCTTGAAAATGATTGAATCTGATTTGAAGTTTGACGAAAACCTAAAATTACTTGAAGAATTTGAGGCACATATGAACGATGATTTTAATACGCCAGATGTGCTTTCTATGCTGAAAGAGGCATCCAAAGACCCAAAAAATTCATCAACAATCAAAGAAATCATGAAAACGTTAGGATTTGTGGTACAGTAAGAATATGGAGTTTCCTGCAGGTTCAAAAAGAATTTATCCAACTCTTACTATTCCTCGAAATACACTTCCTTCCCGGTTCTATGCTTTTCCTATTGTTGGAGGATTGGTAAAACTGATACTTCTAATACCTGCAATCATATTTCTTTCTGTTCTTAGTTTTGTTTGGCAAGTTACCGTATTTTTAAATGCTTTTGTCGTTCTTTTTACCGGGAGATAATGGAGAACATCAGTTGAGCTGTGTGACTTTTACAACAAGTATACATAAAAAACAACACTAAATATTTAGGGAGTAAAAAATAAATATCCGGGATTTAATTCAAACATCGAGGATAAATTTTCGATAACGATACCCTTCCCCACTACTCCAAATAGAATGTACGCGTTTCCCCTCTTTGGGATATTCGTAAGATTCATCATCATGATTCCTTTCATGTTTTGGTATGGGGTCGTATATTATGGCTATTTTTTCTTATCAGCCCTATCTTCTTTTTCAGTACTTTTTAAAGGCTACTTTCCTGAGAGTACGCATGAGATGATCGTGGATGGACTTAGACTTGGATTTTCACTAAATCTATACTTTGCTGGGATTTCAGATACAGTACCTAGCTATAAAATTTCCATGAATCACAAAGCTATCAAAATTTTTGCTTTGATAATAGGACTTCTCTATCTTCTTTTTTCAAATGTGACTAGCTCAAACAGCGATAAATACAATAAGCCTTCCAATCAACAACCCACAAACGAAAGACCGTACTCCTCATAACCTATAGTTTTTTGCTTACTGGAACATAATAGTGTATAATGAATAAAGTTTTGTAAGCATTACGGGTTTGAATTTGTCAAACCTGGAGGATAGACTTCAATAAAGATTTTTTTTCCTCATCTTGCCCAACATTTCAAAAATTTTAGGAACATGCTTTTTTAGGGAAAAGCACGTTTTACTTACATATGAATAGACCATATTACAAAAAGCAAAGAAACAATAACAATAACTCTGGAAGAGGTGGATACAACCGTGGTCCAAGACCTGCTTTTGGACAAAGCAATGGTCGGAAGATGTCCACATTCAACCCTTCCCATCTCGTATCTGAAGCTAAGGAATTTGAGCCCCAGGAAGTATTTGTGCCAACTCACCAATTTGCTGATTTCGATCTAGATACCCGTTTAAAACTCAACATAAATGCAAAAAATTATGTTACACCTACTCCTATTCAAGATCAGGCAATCCCTGCAATGCTTGAGGGACGAGACGTTATTGGGATAGCAAATACCGGAACTGGAAAGACGGCGGCTTTCCTTATTCCCCTAATTGATAAAGTTCTTAAAAATAGGAATAAAAAAGTCATAATACTTGCTCCGACAAGAGAACTTGCCGTCCAGATAAGGGATGAATTTGAAGAGTTTAGTCGTGGAATGAATATGTACTCAGTGCTTCTTATCGGTGGAGTTAAAAGTTTTAGGCAGAAGCAAGATCTAAGACGAGAATTCAATTTTGTCATAGGAACACCAGGACGCGTAAAAGACATGATTAAGGAAAGACAACTGAGACTTGATCAATTTGACAGCGTTGTTTTAGACGAGGCAGATCATATGGTTGATATCGGATTTATCCACGATGTAAAATTCTTTATATCTCTACTTCCGCATAACCGTCAGTCGCTTTTCTTTTCTGCAACAATTGATGGTAGCGTTAAGGAAATATTGGCTGCATTCGTTAAAAACCCAGTTACAGTATCGGTCAAAACCCATGACACGGTGGATGCTATTTCGCAGGATGTTATAAAAGTAGAAAGTCAAAACAAAAAGATTGACCAACTGCATGATCTGTTAATCCAAAAGAATTATGAGAAAGTTATTATTTTTGGAAGAACAAAATGGGGAGTACAAAAAGTCAGTGATGAATTAGTGAGGCGCGGATTTAGAGCTGGTGCAATACATGGTAATAAGAATCAGAATCAAAGACAAAGAACTCTTACTATGTTCAAGAGAAACGAGATTTCAATTCTCCTGGCAACAGACGTTGCTGCTCGAGGTTTGGACATTGATGATGTCTCACACGTTATAAATTATGATATGCCAGCTTCTTATGAGGATTATATTCACAGAATAGGTCGTACTGGACGCGCCAACAAGAAAGGTACTGCTCTTACATTTGTAGGCTAGCTAAGGCCTTTGCATGATCAAAGCTTCTGTTCTCCAAATTTTCGTTCTTCCTGCAATATGAGGATCGTCGTGGTTTTCAGGATGAAAAACAGCGCTTTTTCGCTCAAAAGTCGTAAAGTCACCTTTTCTGAATACGCATTTATATTCCGGATCTTTTGAATACATTCCTTTTCTCGATTCTGCTGTGAGCACTGGGAAATGAAAGGCCCAATCTATAGAGTTTCCTTTCGGACTATACCTAAATTGAAAGCGACTAACATAATCCCCTTCTCTTTCAAAAAAAGTATACTTGTAAGAAGCGTCTTCCTCTATTTTCTCGCACGAATAGGTTATTCCTTCAGGTCTGTTGTCGCTAACTGCTAAGTAAATAATTCCTGCCCAATAGTTCCACAGGAGTTGTCTTTGTTCCTCTTGTCTTTTGTCGTAATCGGAAACTACAGCGTTGTCCCTACTCTCAGGTGATAATGCTTCCCATGCGTTATTGAGTAACTGAATACCAGATTGCGATGCTGCTTCGATGCACTCTTTTTCAGGCAATTCTGTCCACGCTCCAGGAAATTTGCGGATCAATTGTGGGTCTGTAGGATTACAAACAAAATGTTCGAAGCCAAAAAGAACGCCTTGATCTACTTGCTCCTTCATTTACCCTGGATTAAAGCCCTTTTTTCATTTCTTGTCAATTGTTTTAATTCATATTCACGTTGAAGAGCTTTTGTTTGGTTATCTACCATTTCATAGTAGACCAAAAAAACCGGACGCCTACCAGAGGTATACTTTGCACCTCCAGATATCGCTCCGTTATGTGATTTCAACCGTTTGACAAGGTCTACTGTTTTGCCGGTGTAGAAAGTTCCGTCGTTACACTCTACAATATAAACATAGTAATTTTTCATAGAATATATTAAGCCTCTTTTCAGTCTACCTCTCTATAGTTGATTCTTAGTATAATCCAAATATGCGAAAATACTTACAGATCTCAGTAGTTATTTTAATTATCCTTCTTGCCGCATATTTTAAAAACACGCCAGATAATGATGAGGACGAAAAAATAAATATTCAAGCACCTTCTCCAACAACAGTCTCAACTGTTACTGTAAGTCCAACTACTTCGGTTAGCTCTTCAAAATACAAAGATGGGGTATATGATGGAAGCATAGAAGACGCAGTTTATGGAGATCTTCAAGTGGAAGTTGTTATTGCGGGTGGTAGGATAACAGATGTTAGTGAGTTGATGTACCCTGACGATAATCACACGTCAATTGCAATAAACAAACAAGCTCTTACTATTCTAAAACAAGAGGCTATTGATAGACAAAGTTTTGATGTAGATATAGTTACTGGCGCATCTGACTCAGCTCCTGCATTTGCAAGATCGTTGGAAGTAGCACTAAGTAAAGCTTTGTAGAGTTTTTCTATACCAGATAACTCTTGCTCAAATTTCCAACTGAAAATTTGAGCTGAGACTCTCGGTATAATACTCGTTCAAGGACTTATATTTTGATAACATAGGAACTCGTATTATGAAGGTAACAGAAGGAATCATGGGAATGAGTGTTGCTGTTGAAGTACTTGACGAATGTGATGGTTCTGATGTTGATGAAATATTGGATTACTTCCATGAAGTTGACGAGATGTTCAGCACATACAAAAGAACGAGCGAGATAAGTAAAATCAACAGGAAGGAGCTTCGTATAGAGGATGCGAGTCCAGATGTTAAAAAAATTCTTAGACTTTGTGAAGAGACAAGGAGTCTGACTCATGGGTATTTTGATATTCACGTAGAGGGAGTTCTGGATCCATCCGGCCTTGTTAAGGGGTATGCTATCTCCGAAGCGTCAAAAAGACTGATAAAAAAAGGTTACAAGAACTTTTATATTGAAATCGGAGGAGATATCGATATTCATGGGTTGAAGAATGGACAAAAATGGAAGGTTGGAGTGCGGGACCCAAGAGACACAACTACTACTAAAGGAGTTTTGCATTTGACTAACGTTGGGATAGCAACTTCGGGAACTTACGAACGTGGAATGCATATATATGATCCTATTAAAAAGAAGCTAGCAAATGAAGTCTCAAGCCTTACTGTTATTGGTCCGGATGTATATGAAGCTGATAGATTTGCAACGGCCGCGTATGCTATGGGCAAGAAAGGAATTGATTTTTTAGATACAATAGAAGGTGTTGAAGGATATATGATCGCGCGTGACGGAAAAGAATATTTGACTGAAGGCTTTCGTAATTATCTTAAAAGATGAAATATATAGACGCACTTCTCAATAGAATTACGATGTATAGGCTAGTCCTCTATGTTCTAATCTCGTGGGTTGGGATTGGTGCTGTGTTGGGATTTTTAGACAGCATTCCATACAAAGGATTTGATATTTTAATGACAGCTTCAATAGCAGTCATTTCTTGCTTTATAACAAATTACCTCTTCTCAAAGGTATTTAATGCAGTTACTAATATAGAGTCCGTTTTTGTGACCGCACTTATCCTGACGCTTATTTTTCCAATAGCTTTCCCTTCAAGTCTTGCTCCACTTGTTGTGGTATCAGTAATTGCTATGGCATCAAAATATCTTTTGACCATCGAAAAAAGACATATATTTAACCCAGCAGCAGTTGCTGTCCTTGTTGTTGGTTATTTTGCCCCCGACTACTCAGCTATCTGGTGGATCGGATCAAATGCCATTATCATACCTGTCTTTATTGGCGGGTTCTTGATCATAAGAAAAATAAGAAGAGAAGATCTAGTATTGTCATTTCTTCTTACATTCCTACTCATGAGCGGAATCGGAAGTTATCTTAACAATGGTTCAGTAGATTCTATTCTAAACGTCTGGAGGCAAAGTCTTCTTTCCTCTGCTCTAATATTCTTCGCTTTCGTGATGCTCACAGAACCACTTACTTCTCCTACTACAAAAAAGTTTCAACGATTTTACGCAATTATTGTTGCTATTTTGTATAGTAGTCCCCTTCTGAGACTTGGAATCTTTGCTATTACACCGGAGATGGCACTTGTTGGTGGAAATATATTTTCATTTATCGTAAGTCCAAAATATAGGCTTCTTCTAACGCTTCAAAGAAAAATTAAACTTTCTGATGACACATTCCTTTTTGATTTTGGTTCTATAAAAAAATTCCAGTTTGTGCCCGGCCAATATTTGGAATGGACGCTTCCGCATTCGCATGTAGATTCAAGGGGAAACCGTCGATACTTCAGTATTGCCTCAGGCAAGAATGAGAATCTCATGATGGCAGTTAAATTCTACAAGCCTTCAAGTAGTTATAAAAATGCTCTTTTGAATTTGCAGCCTGGTGAAAAGATGATAGCAACAAGTCTTGCTGGGGATTTTGTCCGCCCTAAAAACCCATCTATTCCGCTCGTTTTTATCGCAGGTGGAATTGGAATAACTCCCTTCAGAAGCATGATCGAAGACATCATAGAAAAAAAACAAAATGTTAATATCGCATTGCTTTTTGCTAATAAAAATGAGAGTGACATTGTTTTTAAAGAAGATTTGGAGAAAGCGAGAAATTTTGGAGTTAAGACGCATTATATCTTGACTGACAAAGACAAAACTCCGTCGACCTGGAATGGGCTCAGAGGTCATATTGATAGTGATATGGTTAAAAAACTCTTGCCTGATTTTCAGAAAAGAGTTTTCTTTATTTCTGGGCCACAGCTTATGGTGCAGAATTTCGAAAAAATGCTTAGAACTATGGGTGTCAGAAAAAGTAACATTAAGTCCGATTTTTTCCCTGGCTACAAAGAAACAGTAGCATAAATCGATTGCTTTTGAGCACGAAATGTGCTATAATACTTCAAACCCTCTCAAACTATGCAATCCCATAATTCAAATCCATGTACCCGTTGCGGGAAAGAAAGAATTGAAGGAAAAAAGTGGAAAGAAGAGATAGCTACTTTTTTTGGAACCTCTACAATCATTCATCAAGATACTATTTGCCCTGATCCGGAGTGTCAAAAAATCGTTGAAGAAAAATTAGAACAGCAAAAACAGAAGTCAGACGAATTAAAGCAAGAAAAGCAAAAAAAGGTGGATATAGCAACAGCTGCACGAAAGTTAAAAGCACTACAAAACCTCAAGAACTAATACGTTTATATACCAGAAATATGGTTACACCCGCGATCAACACGAGATACACATAAGTGACGTAATTTGCTATTCCTGAATTGTTTTTTGTGTCCATAATGCTTTTCCCTACCTCAAGCTCAAGTTCGGTAAAAAACCCAGGAGATTTACTGTCAAAGATAATGTAATAAGTGCCTTCTTTGTCAAATGTCACAGTAGCTGATGCATTGTAGAGGCTACTCGTTCTTTTTACCTCCGTAACTGGTTTTGTGAGAAGTTTTTTGCGATCTCTGTAAATTGTAATTGTGCAATCACAGTCTTTTACATTAAATTCTTTTGAAGAGTCATCAATCTGGAAGTGTAAAACGGTTTCTTGATTGATAAGTGGTCTATCATCGGGTTCTGCGTGCATGAGAACTTTAATAGATCCCACTCCTTCAGCGGTATGGGCGTGCACACTCTCTTTGTTAAAAAGGAAAATGCAGAGGACAAACAGAAAAATTATTTTTTTCATCTTTCGATTATACCGTATGAATTGAGAAGTGTACTTACCGTAACAAATTCAAAACCTTTTTCTCTTAAAATATTTATGATTTGTGGAACTGCAATGTAGTCGACAGGTTCATTGGGAAATCCGTTCATGTGCATGACTATTATTGAACCATTTCTTGTATTACTCACGACGTTATTTATTATAGCCTCCGAATTCGGATTGAATCCATCATTTGCAACCACATCCCACTGGATTGCAGTCATTCCCGCTTTTTTTAAAAGGTCAAGGTCTTCAATCTTGTAGCATCCTCCCGGAAATCGGAACAATTTTGTTTTTACTCCTGTGTAATGCTGGAGTAAAAATTGTGACGTTCCCAGATCTTGAATTTTTTCAGTATCTTCAAGGGATGGTAATCCAAAGCAGTCGTTGGTAAATGCCTTGTGTGCATACGAATGGCTAGCAATCTCAAATAATGGATCATTTGCAAGGTCTTTCGCTTCTTGAGGATAAACTTCGGTCCACATTCCGGCAATAAACAGCGTTGCGGGGGTTTTAAGAGCTCTTAACGTTTCAATCATTTTAGAGTCATAATAACTTTGCACGTGCCCACCTTTAAGAGACTGAACCATCCCTTCAGTCATGTCCGCATCAAAAGTCAAAGCAATCATCCTTTTGTTCCGGTCTCCATGAAAAACCATCCCCTTTTTTTGTGCTAGAAAGTGGTTTTGGTAGATCAACTCTTTCTTCCAGTCCACTTCTCTTACATATTCTTGTTGCTTGTATAAATTAGTCATAAAAAAAGGAAGACTGGAGCTTTGGGGAGACAGAAAAAATACGGAAAAATTAAACACAATAAGTAATGGAAGTAGGACGATGTATGTATAAAGAAAAGAGTTGTCTTTTATTTTTTTTCTACTATTCTTCGCTCTTTTTTTCATTGAACCATTCTAATCTTTTGAATTAATTCCAGTCAATACACTAATTATGATATTATTGCCTTAAAGTCCATTAATATGTTTTTTCCCAAGTTACTTTCTTATGTCAGGTCTTTTTTTCTGCCTTTTTTGGTAGTTGTCGGTCTTATCGCGTACCTTATCTTAAGTTTTGGAAATTTCACAACCTTATCAATTATCATTGCATATGCATCAATCCTTTTAGGTTCATACCCTCTCATAGCTGAGTCTATTGAGGACATAAAAAATAGACAGTTTGGATTAGACTACATCGCGATACTAGCTATAGCTGTAGCCCTTATAACTCATGAATATTTGGTTGGGATCATTCTCGGACTCATGCTTGCGACCGGCAGAAATTTAGAGGATTTTGCATCAAAACTTGCTAAAAAGTCTCTCAGTAGTTTGGCTGAAAGAATACCTCATGATATTGGAGTTGAAGATAATGGAACTGTTATGAGTAAGTCAGTAGGTTCAATAAGTATTAACGAGATAATTGTTGTGAGAAAAGGGGAAGTAATACCTCTTGATGGTTTATTGCTCTCTCCAACAGCTGTTGTTGACGAATCAAGTCTCACCGGTGAGGCATTTCCGGCAGATAAATATAGTGGGGACCTATTAAGGTCAGGAATTCTCAATCTTGAGTCAGTGATACGCGTAAAAGTCACCAAGTCCGAGAAAGATTCAACCTATAAAAAAATAGTGCAACTCGTTGAAAGGGCACAGAGTGAAAAAGCACCACTTGTGAGACTTGCTGACAAATATAGTCTGTATTTTACAGTGATAACTCTTATCATTAGTGGCTTTGCATATCTTTTGCATCCTAACTTGGAAGCAATTCTAGCTGTATTGGTTGTTGCGACTCCTTGCCCATTGATACTCGCAACCCCAATCGCATTAATTGGTGGAATGAATGCTCAAGCTCGAAAAAGAATCATCATTAAAAAACTTGCTAGCATCGAATCCTTGTCGCGGGTGGACACTATAATTTTTGATAAAACAGGTACTCTCACACTTGGAAAACCACACGTTGCTAAATTTGTTCTGCACGAAAAAATTGATAGAAATCGCCTTTTATCTATAGCCGGATCAATAGAACGCAATTCACTACACCCCTTAGCAAAAGCAATTGTTGACTATACTGCCAAAGGTCCAACAATAGAAGTCTCTGACGTAGCAGAGGTTGTGGGAAAAGGTATCTCAGGAGTTGTTGATGGGAAAAAATATCTATTAGCAAAAATGGATTCCTCAGATGCGGCAATGAGAATTGGGATCTTTAAGGATAAAACCGTTTTAGGAGAATTTGTTTTTGAAGATCAACTGAAGGTAGAGTCAAAAAAAACGATTGAGAGCTTAAGAAACTTAAACATGACTATAAAAATATTTACAGGAGACAAGCTGCGTACAGCGGTTGAATTGGTAAAAAAGATAGGAATAGAGATCGAAGTTAAGGCAGGTCTAAAGCCTGAGGACAAGCAAAAGGGTATCGAAGATCTTAAGCGCGAAGGAAGGACTGTTGCTATGGTTGGAGATGGAATAAATGACGCTCCTGCACTTGCTCTTTCTGATGTAGGAATGGTTTTTGCAAATGATGAGCAAACTGCTGCTTCAGAAGCAGCTGATATTGTACTTCTCGGTGGTAACTTTTCCTCCGTACTCTATTCTATCCTTAGTGCGAAGAGGACAATTTCAATAGCAAAGCAAAGCATTTTGTGGGGAATTGGACTTAGTATCTTGTGTATGATCCTAGCAGCGTTAGGTTACATTCCCCCACTGGCCGGATCTTTGATACAAGAAGGCATAGACGTAGCTGTCATCCTCAACGCCTTAAGAGCTGCAAGATGAAGTGGGACCCATTCTAGCTCATAATTTTAGAAGGGTCGCTACAACCAGATTTGAGTGTTAGAATAGATCTTGTGTTATCCCCTCTTTTGTTTTTCAGAAAAAAGCACTATCTTCTACTAACTATTGTAATTATTTGCGGTTTGTTTGCTACTTGCTACAGCACGCTTTCAATCGTAAGACACACGCAATATGCTTCCTACGGCTATGATCTGGGCATTAATGATCAGACTGTGTGGAGGTATAGCAGGTTTGAGCCTCCTATTTCTACAATAGCCCCTTTCCCGGATAGGTCAAAATTAGAGCTTCATGTGGAACTTGTTTATGCTTTCATTTCTCCTTTCTATTGGTTGTGGTCGACAAGGCGATTTCTTTTGATTATTTCAGCAATTGTCCTGTGTTCCGGTGGTATAGCAACGTATTTACTAGCGAAGTATAGGTTAAAAGGTGAGCTCATTAGTTTTTCGCTGACTTTTTCCTACTTATTGTTCTATGGTTTGCAGTTTGCTGTTTGGTTTGACGTCCATAGCACAGGATTTGGAGCAGCTTTTCTCATGTGGTTTCTGTTGTTTTTAGACAAGAAAAATAAATATTTGTCTTTAGTGTTTTTCTTTTTGACAATCACTTCTAAAGAAAATATGGCGCTTTATACTTTGGCTATTGCTCTTCTTTATCTTATCAGGAGACGCGAGAAAATTGTTCTTTTTTTCGCAGGGTTTTCCGTAGCGTACCTGCTTTTTATTTTTTATGTCTTTTTCCCTCATATAATGCACGTTCCGTATCTGTATCAGAATAAGGATGGACTTCTTTCAAATATCAACCCACTCTATCTTTTCAATTCAGCTGAAAAGCTAAGGACCTTATTCTATACATTTCTCTCAGTTGGGTTTTTGCCTCTCTTAAATCCTCTCACAGTTCCACTTATCATGACTCATTTTGCAACTTTCTTTGTGATAGCAAGCGATCTTCCCGGAGCACAAGGTCTATTTGGACACTATCGGGTGACATTGGGACCCCTTCTTACGTGGTCCACTATCATGACTATTGCCACTTTTAAATTCCTAAATAAAAAATACGTTGCAGTATACCTATTTATTTGTGCATTGATTGTCCAATATACGCTTCATTTGCCGCTTTCTTATCTAACAAAGTCATGGTTTTGGACTGTTCCACCTTCTGCTTATACAATAAACAAAATTATCCGTACCTACCTACCAGAAAGAGTGTCGGTTGCTTTACAAAACAATATAACCCCCCATCTTTCGCACCGCGATCAGATATATACTCTGTACCCTAGTAAAAAAACCTTCGAATCGTCTTCTCCTTGTGGCAAGAAGGTCTGTAACTGGTTGTCGTGGTATGACCACCCGGAATTTGTCATAGTAGATACTGCAAAGGATTGGGACATCAGACACTTATTGGCAGACAGACCAGTCTTTCTTGATGCTTTATCAAATGTTGAAAAATCAGGAGAACTCATTAGGTTTAAGGTTGAGGGAACTACAATCCTCTACAAAACAAGGTGAACCCCTCCTTGTCTTTCGACGCGGAGGGGTCAAAATACACCTTTCTTGGAGTACCCGCTCTCACGGTAGCCCGAGGGCGAAGAGCGCCAACCACAGAAAGCCGACAAACAGGATCATTCCCCTGATTGGTTTCTGATCGTCGAAAATCTGACTCGTAAGGTACAGGAAAAATCCTGCTAGACCTGCAAGGACGGCAACATACCGAAACCCTTCCCAGAACGAATGAACACTATAGGAAGTTAATATTCCCAATGCCAGAACAACCGGAAATCGCCACCCGTCGAGTGTAGTCAAAACCTTGGTGCGAATAGACATTTCTTCCCTCCGGAAGTAGTTTTTGTACCCACAAGGGTCTAGAAGACGCCAAACTCAGCCTGCAGTACTGCTGCAAGCAGGAAGAGAGTTGTTGAGACTACCTTTCTGAAAAAACTGCGGGACAGTCTCTGGCTACTCATCGAAATGGTAATCAGAAAAAGTCCACTTGCGGCCAGCCAGAAAGATGCCAGTAACGCGGTGATAACAACAGCCATTCAAAACTCCAAGTTAAGGTGCAGTCGACAAGCTTGTCGACAGAGACGAATAAACTCATTGCCCGAAAGCTCCTTTCGAGCTTGTTTTATTAGTAGATGGATTGTAGCACAGCTTATTGACGGGGAGAAACGTATATGTTTATAGTAAATGAAGGCGGGATTCTATGGAGGAACATCAAGTAGATCACGACCCGCTTTCGGACCTAATTAAGGACAATACTTCTATTAAGAAATCCAAGAAAGATGATTTGATTGACATTCATATAGGAAATCCTTTGCGTCGAATTACTCAAATCCTTGAAGAGATCAAAAAGCAAAAAGCTTTCACTTTTGATATCAAGGGTTCACTTGGTATTGCAGGCATTGCGCTCACTCTTGGAGCTTTTGGGATTTTTGGTGGAACGAAGGCGCTTTGTAGCAAAGGGGTACAGACAAAGCTGGGGAGAATTCAAAAACTTGCTTATCTAGAAGAGCAGAATGTAAGTGTTCTTAATAAAATACCAATTTTGAACATGATGTTTATGAAACCTTTATCTAATCGTGTTCTTATGATAGGTAGTGACGGGAAAATTGTTCACCTTGCTTTTGAAAATAAGATGGTGCCTCCAAATGAAGCACCAGAAATCGAATATTATGCCACTGGTAATTACGACTCGTGTTCGGAGACATTAACTGTTGATACTCCAACCGCTTTTCAAGGAAAGTAATCTGTGCTACGATTATTCCAGGCAGGAGAAATTATAAAAGCAGCACTCAAAATACTACTAATATTAAGCTTCGGATTCTCTGTGCAATTTCTTTTTCTATTTCTCGTTTTTGCGATAGGTGGCTTTACCCCTGCCTTTCTTAAAGACACTTTGGTGAAGAGTAACGTTTACGGTACGGTAAGTTCTAAAATTGAGTCGTTAGCGATCGAATCTTCAGACTCAGAGGATATGATCATGCCTTTTATTAAAGAGCAATTTACCTCTTCGTATGTTAGGGGTAAAAGCGAGACTCTTATTGATGACACGTTCTCCTGGCTTGATGGAAAGACCTCAACGCCTCCGGTTCTTTCTTTCAAGGAGCTTAAAGATTCGATTGAGCAAAAGAACCCAGAGTTAATATCTCAATTGCAGCAAATGTCAGTTGAGATGAAGCAACAACAGCAGGAACAAGCAATGCAAGAAGGGGGGTTGCCTACATCACAAACTGACTCGATGGATTTTAACAAAATGATGAAAAGTGATTTCTCAATTCCGGTAGGTGAAAATCTAAAACCATTAAAGTCCATCTACGCTTTCTTCAAGTTTGCTCTTCCACTAACTGCGGTTTACCTGTTGGTACTTTTAGGACTTATTGCTCTTCTTTCTTCAGGAGTAAAAAGTAAGCTTAAGTGGATTGGGGCTACTTTTATTTCCTCTATATTCTTTTGCTGTTTGCCAATAGTAATAGCGATTGGACTTTCCAAAGCACCTCTTCAATTTGACGTCAAAAGCCCTGAGATTTCAGGAATTATTTCTTCGATAAGTACCATTGTTGTCAGAGCATTTGCTGAGAAATACTTACAGGTTGAGGTTTTGGGGGTCATGGCTTTTGTCGCATTTGGAGTCATCTGTTTTATAGCAAGCTCTATGGTTACTTCGACAACACAAGCCAAAACTTCAGTATCTAAAAAACGCAAGACCTCTTGATTCTTTTCTGACTTTTATATATCCTTGCATTCGTGTACGGCAGTTCTCCAACTCACAATGATTCAGGGTTTGATAGTAAAATATTGTGGGTTCTGGTATGGCTATTAACGTTAGGAATAGTTGCAGTAATAAGTTACGGAATGGGTAAAGGGGGACCCAATTTAGCCCTAAAACCTTCTCCGGTTCCGACTACTTCGCTACAGGAAATTCCGACCGCTCCCCCACTCAGCTTAACACCAACAAAAACAGCTTCTCCTTCACCGGAGCTTGAAATTTGTGACAAGACAGGACCATCGCAGAAAAAGGACTATCTGGTCACGTATTACATGAAGGAGGGTGATTCAGTAACGTCTGTTGCTGAAAAAGAACTGGGAGACAGTCGTAGAACTACCGAAATAATTGCTCTGAACGAAGGAGGACCAGCACTTGCTGTTGGAAGTGCACTATACCTTCCACCAACAGACATCAAACAATCTTCTGGTCACATTGCCGAGGTATCAGGTAAAATAGTCAGAAAAGACAACAGCACATCCTGGCAGCTAGCTTATGGAGCTGGAGTTGACGGACCAGGCATAGCTTTACCAGGGTTCTGGTTCAAAAATATTGCAACTTCGCAATACAAGATAGGTGACTGTGTAACTATACTCTTTGACAATGGTGTCAAAGTTTATAGTATAAAAAAGTCTTGATACCTTTAGTTAAAAATTACTTTTTAGCACAAACCTTACAGTCACTCATATGAGTTGCTGCAAGATAAACAGCTGAAAGTCCAACAAGGATGTAAACAACTTTTTCAACGCCTCCCATAGATCCGAGAAGCATTGTTACCAAGTTAAAATTAAGAAGACCAACAAGTCCCCAATTGACACCTCCAACTACTACTAAAATAAAAGCGAGCATGTGTAACCACTTCATATTTACTCACCTCCCTTCACTTTTACGACACTTAATATATAGTAGCACTTCTTGTATACTAAATGTGTGAAAAGAAAAGTTCTTCTTATTGTCAGCCTCATCCTTTTTTTCGTTGTACCCGGCAAGGTAAGTGCTCAGGACATAAGTACGACAGACAAACTCATAACTGTTGATATAGGAAAACAAAAATTGTACGCGTGGGAAGGTGGCAAAGTTCTTCAGGAGTTCAGGGTATCGACCGGTATGCGCTACACACCTACCGTGAAAGGAAGCTTTAAAATCCGCTCCAAAATTGAAAAGCAAAATATGAAGGGCAATTACCCTCCCTACGAGCCATATTTTAGAAAAGATGTTCCCAATGTTATGTATTTCTATCAAGCTTATGCCATCCATGGTGTTTATTGGCACAGTCTTTTTGGGTCACGCGCCTCACATGGATGTGTAAATTTGTCAGTTGCTGATTCAAAATGGGTGTTTGACTGGGCACAAGTAGGAACTAGGGTTGAAGTGTTCTAAGCGGGAACCTCGAGACTTCCTTGTGGAATTGTCTGAAAAAGATCGATATTTGGATTCTCTTCTGATACTTTTTTCCTAACTCGTTCTTGCTCGACCAAATGATTAATGGCTGTATAACCTACTCCAGACCTTATATCAGAATCCTCGATTATGCGACCCTCCTCAAAATTTGCACGGATTTCCCTCACTTTTTGACTAGCTTGCGAAGGAGTCCACCACTCTATGCCCTCTCTCTCAAGGAGAATACCAGCAGTTAAGTATTCAGCTTCAAGAATGGCAAATCTTTCTGCTTGTTGATTTGCTCTACCCGATTCTGCCAGATAACTGTCGCCTCTGAACATATTTATTTCCATTTTGCGATTATAGTACTCTTGAGGCTAAATTACAAATACCACAGGGTTGTGCACTTAACTTGACAAAAATTCAAAAAAGCTCTAACGTTAATATAGTCCAACCAAAAGAATTGGATCCGATTCCTAGGAAGGACGGTACATTGAAGGAAGAGTCTACTAGAAGGCGATTCTGGAGAAGTATCAGTAGGGATAGTTAGGACTATTTTGTTAAAACAGACCGTAAAAAAGTTTGTTTATATAACAAAATGATCCAAAAAAAACAAAAAGGCCTGTGTAATAGCAGGCCTTTTTGTTTGTATTAGGCTGTTGCAATAACATCTGCTCTACCTTTAAGTCTTGCGTTCTCAATTTCAAGTTCCTGAATTTTTCTTTTTAGGTCTTTATTATTCTTCCTTTCTGAGTTTAGTGTGCTGTTTTTGCCCCGCATTATAAATGCAGTACCAACAGAGTTCACCAAAAAGATTATCCAAGAGAAGACGAGTGTAAGCAAAACACTTCCAAGTACGACTAGGTAAAGAGGTACTCCCGGAATGCTATATGAGCTGAGATGGATCGTAACCAAACCTCCATTTTGCAGTGCAAAAAAAGCTATTGCTATCCCAAATATTATTGTTATTATTAACTCCAACATATTGTTCACCTCCTTCTTAAAAACTTCCTATAAGTTGTAGGGCCTGAACTTTGCTCTTACGGTCTTGATTCAAAAGTTCAACTGACTCAGTCTCCTTAAGACGCAACCCCTCAACTACGCTTTTCAGTTTTTGCGCACTATCATGCGTGAGCCATTGGAATACAGTGTCAACCCCATCTCCATAGCTTCCTTTTATTCGGATACCCGAAAAGAAGATAGATTGCGTTAGCTCAAAAACTGTCACTCTACTCAAGGGTACGGTAGTGATAACAGTAAAAAATGGGAAGTATCTCCTTTTAATTACCAATCTCTTCTCTTCAACGACCAGCTCGTCGGGGATGAGATCAAAAGGCCAGGTTCCTTTAGCCTTATAAAGAAAAGCCGAAACCTGAGAAGCTGCAACGACCGTTCGCTCGAAATTTTTCTTTACTACTACATATGGCTCTACTTTTTTTGAGATGTTTTTTTTCAGTTCCATATTAAATATCTTGCAATTGCGATATTAGTATTTGTGTTTGTGATTCAATCTGCCTTGTTGCTTGATTTACCTCTTGTTCCCGATCATTCTCTGCCGTTTGTTTCAGTCTATCGATTTCTTGCTCAGCCGCCTGTTGCAGTAGAGATATGTCAGCGTCTAGCTTTTGGTTCACGGTCTCGATTTCGTGAGATAAACGTGTATCTATGGAAGTTAACCTGCTTTTAATTTCGTTGATGTCTGATATTGGAGTATTCATATATTTTCTGAGTTCTGCAGGAGGCATAAACCTCCTGCAGAATGTCTGTCTTTTTACTTGGTCGCATAAACAACCTTTTTGCTCTCAAGTGCCCCTTGAGCAACAGAATCCTTTGCGATCTCGCCAATTTTCTTAGCTTTTATTTCTCCTTCTCTAAGGTTTTTTTTAACCTCTTTTTTCTTCCTCTCGGTATATCCAGTTACACTGTCTTTGAACTGGGTAAGAACTTCTTTGACCATTTCACGATTTTTCTTATCCCTCAAGATCAAAGCTCCTGTTACGCCTATTCCTGCCCCGACGACGGCTCCAGCTACTGTAGAGACAACCGGATTAGTTTTTTCTGTGGAATCTTTAAGTTGATTTGTCATAGTCACCTCCTTTTTTTGCTATCTCCATTTAACCTTTTCAACATAAGAGGGGAAGATGAGAAATGTGAGAAATGTGTATGAAACTTTATGCGGCAAGTGGAAAATATGGAGATAGGTCCAAAACTACTTTACCGGACTGCCATGGACTTGCAGCAACTATGCCCCTGTCTGGTCCTAGTCCATATTCGTCTTGGAACATATACTCAATTCGGATAGCTTGCGATGTAAAACTTTCAACAGCCTTTCTGACTGTAAATTCGCTAAAATCCTCAGGTATCCCAAAATCACGATATATTTTTTGTATAACCTCAGGATTAAGTGTTGGAGGAACAACAAGGCCTGGCATTCTTGCCTCAAGAATAGAAGGAGGATTGTCTCCACTGAATCGCATTGCTTTTACTTGTCTGTCAAGCGCCCATTGAGCTATAAGCTCATCTTCCTCTTTTCCAATAACCTGAATGTGTTCTCTTTTTCCCATCTCTTGATACTTTTCTATTATGCCTGAAGCATACATCCTTGTTTTTGGTATGCCTTGAACATCAATATTATGTCTTTCCATATATTCAAATAATTCATCTGGCTGCATACTTTCAATTTCCGCACGAAGATAACCGCTGTGGATTTGGTTGGTTAGAACTTGCGGTAGTCCTATTAAGATCGTGTCATTGTCTTGTCCCGATGACATCTTCCCCAAAAAGTTATGTAATGTTTTCTTGCCTCTGTTTTTTACATCTGTTCTACCTACACCGACATTTTCAAAGTTTTTAACTTTTAAAAATGCTTCTTCAAGTTCTTCATTGAATTGGTCTCCTTCATTTTTATCATTTGTTGCAGATAACACGAGGTCATATTGAGCCATCGAGTGATCATATGCTACACCAATGGTATTTGCATTTTCCCGTGCGCAGGCAATCACTTGAGTCATCAAAGTTGTTTTTCCAACCCCTGATGACCCAAAATATCCAAGTCTTTTTCCTTCTAATGCCTTTTGAATAAGAAATTTAGGTAAGTCCCTGCCAAATGGTCTGACGTCATAAACTGAAGCCAATACATTATATTTTTCTGGATTTACAACAATTTCTCCAAGAAGAATCTCTGATTTTGTTTGACCTATTAGCTCTTTACCCATACAGCTTTTTCGGCAGTTTTATTGTCATAATGGTTCCCTTATTTAGTCTGGAATATATTTCTATAGTTCCTTTATGTTTGTCAATAATTCCCTTCACGATGTAAAGCCCCAGTCCCATACCTTCTTTTCTATTACCCTTTGCTTTGAAGAACTCATGAAAGACTTTATTTTGTTCATTTTTGCGTATTCCTTTTCCATAATCAGTAACAGTAATTTTGATGTATTTTCCTTCAGAAACCAAAGCTACAACGATAGGAGTAGTTTTTGTTGAAAATTTTGCTGCATTATTGAGAAGATTTGTAAAAACTTGTTGTAACTTTTCTGTGTCTCCCTGTATCATTCTTGATTTTAGATTGAGGTCATTTCCAAAAAAACTTTGTATCCAGGGTAACTGAATCTAAAATTTATGACCGCTCTTTTAATGGTTTTTAGAATATTTATTTCCTTCCAGCGGTACGATAGTTGACCAGTCTTTACTTGATCTATAGCAAGAAGTTCATTGAGCATGTGCTTTAGCCTTTTTATCTCCTGTGTCAGAACCTCAACTGATTTTTCTGATGGGAATTGCTTGCTATTTATTTTTTTTGCGATAAGGTCAGCGTAAGCAGATATGGTTGTTAACGGTGTTTTTAACTCGTGGGAAGCAAGCGAGATGAAAAGATCTCTCTCCTCCACCGACTCCATTGTTTTTTCGTAAAGTTGCGAATTTCGGATACCAAGACTTATGAGTGATCCAAAGAGATTGATGACATTAATAGTTCTTTTGTCCATTATCTGTGGTATTTTAGACTGTAGAGTCATTACGCCAATTGTTTCATGGTTGAAGCTTAGGGGAATAATAATGAGTGATCTTACTCCGACATCATAAAGTTCCTTGTGAATTTTCTTTAAAGTTTGCTCAGTTATTATATATAGTTTTCCATTGATAAATGATTTGTGGGAATATCCTTTCTCACGCGGTTCTACTTGTCTTTTTGGTGGAACATTGGTGTAAACCCTTACCAATTCTCCGTCTTTGCCACCTAAAAATATTGATCCATAATCAGCTCCTGCTACTTTTCCTGCTTCTGAGACTGCAATCTTAAATCGATCCTCAAGATTCAAGGGTTCAAGAAATGAAAGCGTTGAATGATAGAGACGGGTCAGAATCTCACTGTCTGCAAAGTCTCTCATTGCCGTATTGTATACCCAAAACCGCGGATACTTTTTATAAGCTTTGTAGGGAATCCCCCATCTACTTTTTTCCTAAGGTAACCGATATATACGTCAACAACTCTTGACTCAATATCCGGTGAGTACATCCATATGTGATCAAGTATTGTCTCTCGACTAAGTACTGTGCCACGATTCAGTAAAAGATACTCAAGCAATTTAAATTCTTTTGCAGTCAAAGAGATAGGTTTGCCGCTTCTAGTCACTTCCATGGTGTGTGTATCAAGAACAAGGTCATCTAGTACAAGCTGGGGATTAACAGATTGTTTTAACCTGGCTCTAATACGAGCTAGAAGTTCGTCTGTATCAAAAGGTTTTGGAAGATAATCATCAGCGCCAAGATCTAGCCCATGAACTATCTCACTCTTTGAATCTTTAGCGGTAAGGATGATTATGGGTAAGTCTGGATAGTTTTTCTTGACCTCTGTACACACTGTTTCGCCAGAAATGCTTTCAATACCAAGATCTAGCAAAATAAGATCCGGAGGTGTTTCTTTCACAAAATTTAAAGCTACCGTGCCGTCAGAAGTCACTTTCGTTCTGTAACCAGCTTCCTTTAACGATTCTTCAAGATATCCGCTGATATTTTTATCATCTTCTACAATTAAAATTTTATGTATCATAATACTTAATACAGGCACAGTATACCATTTCTGACACACATGCCTGTATTATAAGCTAAATTTAGAAGCCAAAATGCATTTTGCGACCAACCCATATAAGGATCACTGACCCCAATACAGCAACAAAAATGCTATAGATATTAAAACCGGTAACTGAAGGTTGTCCGAACATGTTCATTAAAAAACCGCCAACAACTGCTCCAACAATTCCTAATATAATATCCATTAAAAGTCCTCCCTCACTTTTCATAATTACTGATGCAATCCATCCAGCAATAGCTCCAAAAACAATCCATAATAATATACCCATACTATTTGCCCTCCTTTCCTATAAAAGATTTAGTGCTTGCCTCAACAGGTGCAGTCAGAACTCCATAAAAACTACGAACAACGTTGAGGATTGGTTTTTCTATCTCAAAAGCAACTCCGAAGAAAACATTTACTTTTTGCTCGTTGTGGTGAGGAAGATAAAGTGCTTTGTGAAACTTTGCTTGTGTGTATGTCATATGCCCATATTAGAGCAACAACATATGAGACAAAGAAGAGAAATGTGAGAATTTGGAAAGAAAACTAAGATTGTTCCTGATCGACTTTAAAGAAGAACGCCTGCTCTTCCATCGCTCCGAGTGGTGTTTCTGTGTATGTTCGTACACCTGTTGCTCTTTGCGCTCGAGAAACTTCCAAACCAATTCTCATATTTCGCTCAAACGCTTCGTCCGTACTTATTCTATGCTTGTTACTGATACGCATAAGGAGATTTGTTGCTTCTCCACCCATATTTAAAACATGCGTTGCAGCATTCATTTTTTTTGCCTCCTCAGATAAATAATACTCAGGAGCCATGTAATCAATTGGCTTTTTGAATCCTAATCCGTCTCTTAGCACCATCGTTGTGTCATCGTATAATTCGTATAGAGCAGCCCCCAAGAGATTACAGCAAGCAACAAAAGTTCTTCTGTCAGTATTTCTGGCTTTTGCTTCTTCTTCTAACGCATCAAACAGCGAGGGATCATAAACTCCAACCTTTATTTTCTGCACTTCAAAGGCAGGTAAAAAATCAGGGACTTCGAAAGTTGCTGGCTTCCCATCAAATGTTTCGTGTGGCTCCATTTCAGGCATAAGGTTGATATTATAGGGCCATTTTGATTTTTTGACAATACGCAAAGCTCTTTTAATGTGAAGCTTGTACTTTGAGGAATATCAATTAAGATTAATACTGTCAGCTAAGTCTCCTAGAAGTTCTTTTTCAGACTTGAGTAGTTGTATAGAATTATAAAAAAGTTCCTCTGGGCTTTCGGGTACCTGTAATTTACCTAAATTCACTTCGTGATCACGTTCCAGCTGTGCTACAGGCTCACCAAAAGTTCCGTCTGGGTTCCTTGATGGCATGTAAGACGGGTCTGTCGAATACCCCAGAGCACCAAACCAGTTGAGATTTGCTTTACCATTTTTTTCACTAGCTTCAAGTTCTCGCCTCTTAAGAGACATCAATATTCTAAGTCCACTCCATTTGTTAAATTCATTTGCAGAGATATGTTCATTCTGATGATCAACTTTTTCAACAGGACTTTTTCTTGGACTTTGCCAAGGTATACAACCAAAACTGAACAGATTTTCCACATCCGAGCCAACAAGTGAATATTCAGCCATTGCCATAGAGACATAATTAACTGCAGCATTAAATCTATTCACATTGCCCCGTTCAGTTATAGGTCTATCTGCAACCTTTTTCTTGAGCTCACTTGCACTATGGGCAATATCGTACAGCAAACCGAACTCCTCGGGCCAAATCATTCTCTGTAAACTGTGATGTACCACATCATGTATATCAGTTGCTGGTATGTAACCCTTTGCCATCAGGGCGTAAAAAGAGTCGGGCATTATCATAAAATTAGTTGGCTTTTCACCATTTACGGTAGGGCTTACCATTTTTTGGCTCTTTGCCTGTGTAAGGAAATCACCAATATTTGCCTCATTAAAAAATAAGGCTCCTAAGCGGGATGTAAATTTTTCCCTGAAATCCTTAGGTGCTTTGATTTCACCACTGAGTAATCCTGAAGCTGTAATTATCAAGCCTGGGATATGCATTTGAGATGAATTTACAACTTCGCTGTTAACTCCTGTCGTAGTTGTTCCCGAAATCGACTCTTTAATAAATAAAGGTAACTCAGCTTGTTCAGGGTCATCGTGTGTATGTATAGTTGAAGTTACGTCAATGGTTAGCCCTTTTTTGCCATTAAGCACTGCGTTATCTGCAGCTACTGTTAAATAACCGTTTTCTATGCATTGCTCGCGAAAAGGACTTGTCCTGTATTCAAAAACGAACTGTTCACCTAATTTGGTGAGAGCATCAATCTCGTTTTCCCTCGATCTCCATACCGCCCACTCTTCCATTGGTTTGTTTGTCTCACGCATATAAAAGGATTATAATACCTTAATTGTCAGAATATCTGACAATTTCGTATATATAATTCTTTTATGAACTTGTCACAGAAAAACAAATTTTCTTACTTATTCCGAAAGTACCGATTAAAGTCAGAATTTGAAACTCTCTCAGATTTCGGAAATGCACTTGCAGAAAAAGGTAGAATATACGAAGATAGTCTTTTTTCGCACTGGCAAAAAGGGTCTCGTGTACCAAGTGACCGTACCTTGCTACTTAAAATCATATCCTTATTTTCCGAGCTTCATGGCATTAACTCAATAGCAGAGTCAAATGAATTTCTTGAGGCCGCTGGACTTTCTGCATTAACCACAGAAGAGATAGATCAATTGCCTGAGAATATAAAGGATATAGCTCCTTTTTTAGCTCCTAATAAAATCGTAAATTATATTCAACGAAAAGAAATTCAAAAAAACTCTCGAGAAGCATTGGATTCACTACATATCCTAATACTTTCAGGAAGACCAGGGTCTGGGAAGTCTGCTTTAGCAATAGAAATGGCCCACGAGTATGCAGCCAGTTATCCAGATGGAGTTTTGTGGTTTCGCGCTGATACAACAACAGCTATGGACATCTTAATGGCAATAAGTTTGATTTATAAGAAAGATGTTGCTCATATTAATAATCTTGAGGCTCGAGCTGCTTATGTTAGGTCATTTATGAAAGATAAAAAGGTCCTCTATATATTTGATAATGTAGAAACAGACTTTGACCATTCCCTATTAATACCCAATCTTGAAAAAAATGCCGTCATTCTAACGACAACAAGCCCTGAACTTTCAGGTTTTAAAAAGTCATCTATTATTACAGCTTCTCAATTTAACATTTCTGAAACCGAAGAACTTTTTGAATTAATATTAGGGAGCAAAAGTTTTGAGTTAGTCCGAAATCAACTGCTTGAGATTGCAGAACTCGTTGATTATTTGCCTCTGGCTATTCAAATAATTGCAAGACAGATCGCTGCTAAGAAATATAGCACATTAGAAATTATTGAATATTTAAAGAACGATAGCTTTGAACTGAAGCAACTAAAGTATGAGAACAAAGATTTACAATCGACTCTTGAGGCAAGTTTTAAAAAACTTAATAAAAATGTGGCAACAGTTCTGCTCTCCTTATCTGTTTTTTCTGGTAAAGACTTCTCGTTAGAGGCTGCGATTTCATTACATAATTACTCAAGATCACAGATAAAAAACTACTTACTGGAACTTGTTGATAATTCGTTAATTGAAATTTCTTCTGACTCAAGATATAGGCTCAACCCCTTTATCTTGCGTTTTATTAGAGAAAAGAATACTAATCTCGAGATTTATACAAAAGCAGCCGAGTATTACACTTCTTTATTTAATAATATCAAGGAAGCAGAAATAGAACACCAGATCCTTGTGTACGAGCAAGATAATATTTCCGGGGTTTTAACCCAATGCTTTCAGAACGAACAGTACGCTTTCGTATGCAAATTATTTAAGAATTTTGGTGTATTTCTGTGGGAAACAGGTCAATGGGAAAAGCTGAAAAATTTTGCTTTCTTAGCTTATAAAAGTGCCAGTAAAATAAATGACAATCAAAGTAGGATGCTTATTTGCAACAGAGAACTCAGCTGGGTTTATTATTGGACTGGTGATATTAAGTTGTCCTTAAAGTATACACTTGAGGCAAATAAACTTGCAGCTGAGCTTAATGACCGCTACTACACAGCTTATACTGAAGAAAGGCTGTCTAAAATCTATCAAGGCATGCGAAGATATGAAGAATCGATTTCTTTAGCTCTTTCATCTTTGGCTTACTTTGAGGAAATACACGATTCTTTAAGAATTTCAAATAATTTGCGTCACTTGGGAGAAACTTATTTGATGCTGGGTGATTATATGGTTGCAAAAGAGTATATCCAGAAATCAAGGGATGCCCTTAAAAAGGTGAAAAATAGGAGGGTTCGGCTGATTCAAGAATGTGTATCTTTGACAGAACTTGCAGCTATCTTCTATCTTGAGAACAACTTTGAAAGGGCTAAAGAGTTGTTTATGGAAAGTGAAGAAATGGAAGAAAGCATTAAAAGCTTTACTCTTAATCGGATTTGGATTAATATTGTGCTCGGATTGATATATGAATCAAAAGAAGATGTGTTTAATGCAAAACAGAAGTTCAGGCTAGCAGAAGATGCATGTATATATCTAGGGATGAGACGTAACATCTCGGAGATAAGCCCTATTTTGGCTGCTTTGAAGAAGCAACTTGCAAATAGCACTATTTACCAACAGTCGCCTTTTTTGACATACATGAAAAATTAATATGAAGGAAGTAGAAATAAAAGCAAAATTAAATGGTATGCATGATAGTCCTGAGTCGATTGAAGCAAGGACCGGCTTGCGTTGGGAAGAATCTGTCGACCAGAAAGACACAATTTTTCTTCCTGTAGGTATGGATTTTGGTAATTTAACTGATGGTTCACCAGTTTTCCGCCTGAGAGAAGTTGATGGGGCCACAATTCTAACTCTTAAAATCTCTTCAGCAGACGCTTCGGAAAGAGCCGAAGAAGAGATATTGGTTGATGATAGTTCTAAGACTAGAAGGATAGTTGAGTTGTTAGGATTTTCAGAGGCTATAACAATAGAAAAAAGAAGAAGAAAAATGAATTTCGGAGAGTATCTGCTCTTTTTTGATGATGTTCAGGATCTAGGACAGTTCTTGGAAATTGAAAAGTTGGTTGATGACAATGTAGACGCAGGGCCGATAAAGGAGGATATGATCGCAAGTCTTCAAGCTCTTGGGCTGGAAGACTTAACAGTTGTGAACAGATCTTACGACGCTCTCCTGTATCAGGCTCGTACTTATAATTCTTAACTTTCATTATGAAAAAAAAATTAGTAATTTTATTTGGACCCTCCGGAGTGGGGAAAAGCAGTTTGATCGGACAAATTACAAAGCTCGAACCAAGAATTAAGGCCGTTATTCCTTTTACTGATAGGCCCAAAAGGCAAGGCGAATTTTCCAGAAGGAGTATCTCGAGAAAAGACTTCGATCAGTTAGAATCAAAAGCTCAATATATTATCGCAAAGAATATATATGGATATCGATACGCAACAAACAAGACAGAGATAAATAGTCTTATAAAAAAAGGTGTAGTGCCAGTCATCGATTTTCCATTGGACAGAGTGGATTTCTTATCAGATTTTAAAAAAGACGTTTGTGGGATTTACATTGCTCCACCCTCTCTTGCCGTTCTAAAGAGTCGATTGCGTAAGGATGGAAGAGATGTCGATTTGAAAAGGTTTGAAGAAGGAAAGCTTGAGCTTTCAAAGTTGAAGCAAATGGAATTTAAGCACCCATACATAAGTGCAGTTGTGGTTAATAGTGATCTTGAAAAACAAAGTAAAGAACTTCTTTCAATTATCTACGAAAATACTAATCTTTCCAAAAAGGAAATTCTGTAGTTTTAATCCTTCATAAATATTTATTTCCTATTTTAGTCATGTTTGATGACAATTTATATAGAAGTGATATATTGCAACAAAAATTTTCACGCAGTGTAATGATAATGATTCTTTGGCAGGACTCTACAAATTGCCCCTCTGTACAGTCCAATATTAATAACTTTTCGATTCTAACTTTTGTCTGCCCGAAGACTAACAGCTCAGGCAGAGCTGTTTTTTTTGTAGGCTTACTATACGAAAGGAGGTGAATATATATGAATAAAAAAATAATGATGAGCGGACTTTCAATAATTTCAGCTCTCACACTTTTAGGAGGCACAGCTTTCGCTGCATTTACTACACAAGCAACAGCTACTGGTAATACTTTTTCAACCGACAATCCTGCACTTCTGATTTCCTCAGACAGCGCAAATTATTTTGGTGATATTGTAAATCCATTTAATGATGCCAATATTGTCCCAGGGTATGAAAGAACTTTTACTTTCTACCTAAAAAACACAGGTAATTCTGCACTTGATGTAAATGCACATTTTACTGGAGTTGCAGATATTCTTGATAACGTTTTAGTAACTGATTTTGACTGTAGTAATGCTGCAGATCCAAGTGCTTTTAGTGTTACATCCATGAAAGGCGGGTCTGTTAGTTTGGGAACTATCCAACCTGGAGCACCAAATGCGCTAACATGTCATGTAAAGGTTACACTACCTGTTTCAGTTGACGATACTTATAAAAATAGAACATCTGTTTTTACAGTTGAATTTAATGGAACAACGGTAGCTCCATCACCTATTCCTGCACCTTAGTTTTTCGTCTGGTGGTGGGAGACTGCCTTTCCCGCCACCGACACCGGTAAGAAAATAAATACATATGAAAACGTTCAAACAAATATCAAATATACTACTAGCTGTTTTTATATTCAGTCTGGTTCCAATAGTTTTATTTATATTTGTTACTTCAAGATCACCAATACTATTTGGAATTCGTTCTTATGTTGTAGTTACGGGAAGTATGACTCCAGCACTGCCTATAGGAAGTATGGTATTTACCTATCCAAAAGCTACCTACAATATCGGTGAGATCATAACTTTTAAAAGAGGAAATATCACAATTACACACAGAATCAATGATGTAAAAGACGGGAACTATATTACAAAAGGGGATGCAAATAGCTCTACCGACACTCAAATTGTCAGTAAATCCGATATAATTGGTCACGATGTAGCTGTTGTTCCTTTCATCGGAAGACTGACAGGATTTATCAAAACACCAATCGGGTTTGGGTTACTTTTGGGTATCCCAACTCTACTTTTTGTCTTTTTTGAAGCATGGCAGATGAAAAAGGAGTGGGAAAAGATAATTGAAAAAAGAGTTAGAGACAACCTTACTACAATAAATCCATTTCATGAATTAAAATTATGAATAAGAAGCGAGGACTGATAGGACTGTCATTGTTAGTAGCTTTTTGTCTCACTTTGGTAAGTACTTCTTTTGCAAAGTTTACGACATCTGCCACGGCAACAAATAATACATTTTCAACAGCTCTTGTCTTTGGTACTCCAACCCCCTCAGTATCACCTTCGCCTACTGTAGTCCCTACAACAACACCAACTCCTACTGTGACACCATCTGCTACTCCAACGCCTACTGGAACAGGATGCACAAATAACGTTGTCGTTACAGGAGGAGGTACAGGTTCTAATACTTCAGCGACGGTAATTTGCGAAAATAACTCAACTACTACTCAAACCAACAATACAACTACGAATACTAATATTGATACAAGCTCAAACACTGGGGGAAATACTCAGAATGGAAATACAGGTGGGACAAATACAACAACAAGTGGTTCTTCAAATACGGTGACAGTTACAACATCCGGGTCCTCAAACACTACGCATTAACTAACAGGAAGAGCTACAACTACAAATCTTTTTGAATCCAAAAATCCGGTACAGGTGTAGATAGTGACTCTACTGTCTTTTGTGTTGTCAATTATGTATGTCTGTGATGGATCAACAGTTGCTGTATATTCAACCTTGAACTCCTTTTTTACACCGTCATTCATCGTGATCCATATCTTTTGACCAGGCTTTACCTGTGGAAGATTTCCTAAAATACTTTTCCAGTTGTGACCATATATCACGCTGTTCCCTTTACTTCCTGGCAAAGGAGTTGATTTAAGGTACGAAACACCATTACTTGTCGTTTCCCAAGATTTACCATGAATTGATGCTGGTACTATAGCTAAATTAGCTTTAATTGATGGGATTTCAATAGATTTTGGGAATTGTCCACCAGTATTTTGGATAACTTGAGGCTTTGCCTTGAAGGTTAGTGGATTTGAAAAGTTTCTTTGATACAGCAAATAAGCGGCAAAAGCCAAAAAACAGACTCCTACTATCAGAAATAACTTGGAAAAAAAGTTTTGCATGGTACTAATTACTTAGTATTTTTGCGCATGAAGAGGCCAATCAGAGTCATTAATACTCCAGCTCCGAAGACTGAGAGTACAAAAGTAATGTTACCTGTTGAAGCGAGTCCGAAAGATCCTTTAGCAGCTTGAACGATAGATCCTAGACCATCAGAACGGCCGTCTGTTCTACCATCTGTTCTTCCGTCAGTTCTACCGTCTCCACCACCTGAAGTAGTAGTTGTTGAATTACATGAATATGAGATGTTTTTAGCAACATATGGTACGTCATCAAGTCCCCATGCAGCACCTGATGGAACATAGATCCATCCTTGGCTTTCAAGTACGGCAATTTCTTGCTCAGATACTTCGGTCAATCTTTTCCAATTGGTTTGAATTCCAGCTCCATCAGTACCACAAAAACACTGCATTAATGTATCTTGGGATAATGTGTAAACGGTATCAGAACCTGAGTGAAGAGCATTGTCTCCGGCGATTCCGTGTTGTCCACTTGGGTAGCTAGCTTTAACAGTTCCTGTAGGTGTTAAACATGATGCAGGAGTAACTTCTGCTGCCATAGCGGAATTAACTCCGGCTGTGCCGAGAAGAATTGCAGACGTCAATAATATAGAATATAACTTCATATTAAATCAATTTTAGGATTATAATATATACTTATAGGATTGTCAAGCTCTACTTTGTGACCGACAAGGAGTAATCTTTGATGATCTTTATTATCTGAGAGTCGTTTTTGTCTAAAGGTGAGATTCCAAAAGAATCATCCTCTTTTAGAGCCCAGTTCCAAAGAACTACCCCATCTATACCCTCTTTTTTAACTGAATTTAGGAATTCTGACAGTTCCAGCTCTCTATTCACCCTATTTCCATTATCATCAGATTTACTAAATCCAACCTCGCCAATAATAAGTGGCTTGTTATTGTTTCTTCTGACCTGTATGGCCCAGTCTTTGATGACAGTTGCAGTCTTTTGCTTTTCGTATTGTACGTAATAATGAGCTGTTGGAAGCGCACCCGGTGCAATGTCCCCTATATCGGAAAGGAAAGGTCCTGCGTCTCCCGTGTTATATATAGGAGTAAAACCTTCAGTTCCAAGCGTTATTATATGATTTGAATCTAATGAATAGATAAATTCGCTTGTCTGCTTCATCCAGTTTGTCACTGTTTCGGTTTTTGAAGTTGTTGAGCTTCTTGGTTCATTCATAAGTTCCCAAGCCATAATTGAGGGTTGACGGCTTAAAGGTCTGTCGTTGAATTGGCTTTTGAACGTTATTACATGCTTTATGTAGTCCTGGAAGTTTTTTTGAACATTTTTGTCTGTAAAAAATGCGTCAAAATTGCTATTTGTGGAGTTTGGAAGATTATTCCAAGCTAAATATTGAGGAACCCCTCCATAATCTGCCCAATAATTTGAGAGAGTTATGATGAGCTTTATATCGTACTTTTCTGCTCTATCGACAATATACGCTAGTTTTTGAAGCTTCTCTTCATTGTAAACACCCGGTTGGGGTTGAAATCCGTCTTCAGTCCCTTCACCAAAAGCCCAGAACCTCATTACTTTTATTCCGTTTTGGGAAGCCAATTTCATGGTTGAATCTATCTCTTCTTCACTTCTATAGGCAAGATCGTACGAATTTACACCAATGAACTTAAATTCTTTGTTGTTTAAGGACAATGAAGAACCATCAAGAACAACAAAGTCTTTTGGATCTTCCTTTCTGACGTAAACGTTTGTATGCTTACCACGGAAGCTTAAGGTGTAGTGTGTTAAAAATGCACTTTTATTCTTTTTGACCAAAGATTCGTACACCTGGTCACCTACATCACCATTTGCCATGACAATCCATTTGGCTTGACGCCGAGGGTCTGTGAGGGCATTTGTCCAATAATCCCCTGTTCCTTCGTGGATGAAGCGTTTCATAGGGATTCCTGTTGAAAAAGCAAGCGCATTGTTAAATGCAATTGAGGTTAAAATAAGACCATCTCTGTCCTTTGCAGTTGCTATCAGGTGATCTCTAACATCCTTCACATTCAAAGAGCTAGTACCAGAAACTCCATCAGTAAGGGTAATTATATTTTTCCCGATATAAAAACTTTGAAATTGAAGCATAATTATGACCAAAAGAAGCACTTTCAAAAGAGCACTCTTTCTCACGATATATGAAGCAAAAAATGCTACAGCCGGAAGAATCATGAGTCCATATCTCACATTGAACCAAGATGCACTAGCCTCCTGCGTAATTTTTACACCTAATTCAGGAACAATAAGAATTGAAAACCCTAATATGAGGGAGATTACATGGAAGGCAAAGGGAGACAAAAGTGTGTAAACCGCAAGAGCTCCATCTTTTAGCTTTTCTCGCAGTACGTAAAACGCAAGACCAATGACGGAAAGAACCATAGGCACAAAACCAATATTGTCTACCATGGCTAACCAGTAGATCTTAAGAGATAGGAGCACGTCGTATTTGGAGACCAGAGATCCTGCAGCTTCAATCTTTGCTTGCTGTGCGTGAGCAGAATACGGACCATAGGCAAAGTAAAGCGGGTCATTGAAGATCAATAAGTTCCAGATGAGCCATGCTACTATTCCAAGTCCTCCAAGTACACCAAAAAGAATAAGCCTACCCTCAAGAAGCCTTACTAGACCACCTAGCCTTTTTTTGAAAGACTCTTTTGAATACAAAATAGCATCTTTGTAACTTATCAGAGACAAAGTCCCAAGCATCGCAAACAACAAGAACCATCCGTCATAGCGGGTTAATGTCGCTAAAAATACCCAGAAAGAAGGTAGGATCAAATTGATAGTTTTTTTGTCCTCAGTCCATTTGTAGAAAGAGTAACTAGCACTTGTAAAGAAGAGTAACAGAAGAAGCTCAGTCATAGGAGTTGACTGCATGTAAAGTACGTTAAGGTTTGTTGCAAAAAGCAGAGTGCCAAGTAGCGCTGTGATTTTTCCTTTCAAAGTGTGCTTTATGAATAGATAGACAACATATACTGTGGCAACATATGACAACATAGACCAGATGGATCCTGCAAACCCCGACTGCCACAACGAATCATTCCAGACTAAAGTAAGCTTTAGTAGATGATCTAACGGGAGCCAAACAGAACCAATCTGAGCAAGTCCTGGCTTCAAATTATCAACAACTAACCGTGCCATATTCATATGGGCACGAGCATCATTATAGGCAACTACCGTATCAAGCTTGAGAAAGACAAGATAGCTGATGATACTTAGTATTGCTGCCAATAGAGGCACCCATAGATCAGGTAAGTTGATTGTAATATAGGGCAACTTTATTTCTATATTGCCACCAAATATTTTTTTAAGTAGATTTTTCATACTATTTTTTGTTTCTTGTTAAAATTGTTCCTGTCAAAAGTGTTAAAAATAGACCACTTGCTACTCCAAAAAGACCAAGGGCGTACTGATAAAGGCTTATTGATTTTCTAAAAAATGTATTGAAGACAAATGAGCCGGACACGTTTTTTTGAAGGTAATCCCAGTTGAGTAAGTAATTGTATTTCATGTGAAGTCCAGTTGCCTCATGGTATGGAGGAACTTGGTTTGTCGTTATAGCACCTAACGTATTTACCCCTATGCTATATACCCCGGTTGAGATCAAAGCTAGCAAAAACAGCCAATTTCTTCTGTAGACTTGGATGGCTTGTGCCAAAAGTATGCTTGCCAACCCAAAAACAGGAATCAGATACCGAGGTCCAAATGCCCATCCTCCCCACGGATCTCCCCACGCGGAATAGACTGAAAATACTGTAACAATTGTTACAAAAAGCACAATAGCCTCATTCCTTGCCTTCTTGAGTAAACTCTTGATACCTAAGAACGCAAGAATAATAAATGGGGAGTAAAGAAATATTCCGCGATCATAACTCATAGAAAGAACAGCGCTTCCTTTCATAAGATCGTTATAGTTCAAAAAAGCTGCTGTATTATTTTCTTTTTTACCCTTTGGAATTACAGGTTGACCTGCTTTGTCTATTTTCCCAACAGAAATAACTGCCTGGGAAAGTTTGATGGGTTGACCATAGGTTGTCTGATTGTAAAACATCCATGCGGTAAACAAGGGAAGTACAAATAGCGCCCCATAAATAATGGATTTTGAGACAGATATCTTTATCCTTTTTATTTTTGAGTCAACCCCACACTTCTGAAAGATCATAAAAAGAACAAATGGGGTGACAAACAGAACATTTGGGGTATCTACAAGAAAAGCAAAAAATGCCAAAAGCCAAATAAATCCAGCGTTGACGATACTTCTTTTAGAAAGAATGAGTCTGAATATTGTCAAAAGAATCAATGTTGTCAGAAGGTGTTGATATATTGAAGTTGTGTAAGCCCAAGCGCTTGTTCCAAAAAGGAAAAGGCTTACTGATACAAGGCTAGGAAGAACACCCATATTAAGTTTTCTACCAATACTTGTAACAACAGCAACTAAAAGCATTGCAATAACAATAGAGATAGAACCCGTAGCCAGTTGAGCGTATCCATAGATTTTTCCAACCGCATAGAATGGTGCTGAAAGGAGCAGGAATCCCGGCGGATATAACCCAACGTACTTACCATTGTGGTATCCAAGATCCGGAAGAACTATTCTTGCCACCTCAACAGGAAGAGTTGTTGAGTTGTATTCCATAAGAGCCAATAATTGAGCGTACCTATTCCTCTCCGGAGAATTTTCAAATGGAGCCCCAGCACTTTTTAGATTTTCTTCAATGTATTTCGCACTTGGGTTACCAGCAACTCCTTTAAGAGTTGATGTCAAAAGCACTGCAAAAACCACAACAATTACAACAAAACTAAAGACCTTACCTATTGATTTAAATAACGATTTACTCATGTTCATATGACTCTTTTAATATTGTATAGAAAAAAAAGAATTCTTGAGTAGGTCAATCCAGCTGGGGTTAATAACGTTTTGAATTCTTCAATAGACACATCGTTTCCAATACAATATCTCGGAATTTCATAAAGAGAATTATTGGTATATAGGGCCGATTTCGTAGTAAAAGCAGCTGCATAGCCACTTTTCGAAACAACGTCTAGAACAGCATTATTATACTTTCCAAACGGGTAAGCAAAGTATCTGATTGTAGAACCTAACTTTTTTTCAAAGGTTCTTTTCGATATAGTTATTTCTTTTACCAGCTCTTTTTTGTCAATCTTTGACAAGTCTTTGTGATTTTCTGAGTGATAGCCAACTACAATGTTGTCACTACTAATCTTTTTTAGATCTGCTAGGGACAAGGTGGCAAAACTGGGATTAGAACCTTCAAAAGTTCTTTTACCTGAATTTCCTAAGGCAAAAAGAGTTACGGGGACATTATGTTTTTTAATAAGTGGTAATGCATTATTGGCAAAGGTCGTGTACCCATCATCAAAAGTTATTGCAACCTGTCTTTTTTTCGATACAGATTTGATAATTTCATCTAAAGAAACTATTTTATAATTATCTTTCAAATATGCTAATTGTCTTTCAAACTCTATTTCTTTTGTCGAAAATTCCCAATCGCTTTCATCAATTGAATGATAGCAGAGGATTACTTTTTGATCATTGCTTTGAGTTTTATTTACAAAATTCAAGAGTTTTAAAATTAATTTTTGGACATTCTTTTTCATGGTTTTAGCTTGCTAAATACTTTTTCATGTATCTCATTGCATCTTTGCTAAACGGGTCAGTAGAACTTTCCGTGGCTACACATTGAACCGAGTAATAAATACTAAGGCTCTTGAAGAAATTTCTTTGGGTGTCTGTCGTTGCAAACGTAGACACAATCTTATCAGTGTAGCTTTTACCCAATTTTTTGAAAAGATACCTACAAGTGATGGCTAGATCGGTGTAAGGTTCAGCTAGGCAAGCAATTTCTGTGTCAATTATGTACGCTCTTTTTTTTGAATACAGAATGTTGTCCAGATGCAAATCCCTGTGAGCCAATGTCAAATTTGAATTAACTTTTCTTAAATCATAACGGGCTTTGTAAAACAAAAAAGCAGTACTACATAAAAACATTATCTCGCTTGGTTTTTTAAGAATTGATTTTATTAAATATAGAAGAAAAGAGACTGTGATGTATGCTTTTCCTCTTTTAGGAAAATTTCCCTTTTTATAAAATTTTGTTTTGCCGTTTTGGTAAAGATAATCTAGTATTTCGACAGTTAACCTATAGAGTTGCTCACTCTTCAAGTTTGAAACGGATTCACCTTCAATGAATTCCCTTTGTAAAATCAGGCTACCGTCCATATTTTGAAATTTTAAGATTTTTGGAAAAGTTATTGAAAAATTTCCATTAGTTTTTTTCTCTTCGTATTTAGAAAAAACCTCTAGCATGCTTGCTTCATTTAGCAACTGAAAGTATTTTAAATTTTTCAATTTAAAACTAAGTTTTTTTTCTATATAGCCCTTAGAGTTGTTATTAATAAGATTTACAGAGTACCCTAATTTTTTATCAGCGGCAGCAGATATGCTTTCTGAATTGCTTATTTTAAGCAGGTTTGCACCATTTATTCTGCTTTGTAAAGCTTGTTCGACTGGAGCTACTATCCAACCCCTCATTGCGTTACTGTATGTTAGATATTTATTAATCATGTTCTTGTTGTCTTTGTACTAAACCACTCAAGCTTGTAGTTTTTTGAGAAAAACGAATAGAAGGGAATGCACAAAAGCTTTACTAGCGAAATGTATATAGTCCCAATTGGGTTTGCTTTCAAAGCTATTACAACACCCTCGAGAATAACTTTTTTTGGCCTAGAGAACTCTATTGAAAGTTGTTTCTGGTGCAGTAATCCAAGATCGTGCTTCGTCGCTTGAGGTGTGGACCTAAAAGCTTGTCTTAGATAATCCCTAATTGTTTTGGGGAGTTTATAAGAAACTTTTGACTCTTTTGCATATCTGAAGAGGTACCCTTTTGAAATGCATTCAAGGTATATGTAATCGTCATCTGCTGTAATCTCAGGTATAGTTAGGTTTTTGGCAAATTCGGCTCTTAACCCTAAGCATGCACCTGTGCATCCATAGATATTGTTGCCCGATTGTAAGCTTTCTCTTGTATGTAGGTATACAATTAATGTTGAGTAGATTGCTTTTTCTATAAAACCTGAGGGCTTACTAGGATGAGAATTGCTACTTACAAGCATAACTTTTGGGTTCTGTAAAAATTTCTCTACATGCTTTGTTAATACACTATCGTTCTCTAAGGTCACATCAGCGTCAAGCAAAAGTATCACGTCACTACTAAAACTTCTCAAAAGGAAGTTAATTCTCAACCTTTTTCCTAATCTTTTCTGACCTGTAACTAACTTTAATTTTTTACTTTTTATACTTTTTACTTCGTTGTTTGTATTGTCAGTACTCCCATCAGAGACAACTATAATGTTCTTTAGCACAAAATTTGAAGTTTTTTGCTTGAGAATAGATTTTATTAAGTGTTTAATATTTTTCTCTTCGTTGTAGGCAGGAATTCCGATTGTAAGTGTTAATTTTTTAGCCATATTTAAATAATGAATGATTTAACTGTTGTAAAAAATACAGACATAGGACTTAGAAAAGGTCTCCAAATACCCGATTTTTGCTTAATAACTGTAGGTATTTCTTTAGCACTATTTTTTTCGATTTTTAGTTGTTCCAAGGCTTCTCCAAGTACTTTTACAACGGTTTTGCGCTCAATGGACGTCATTGAAGAATAAAGCGGAAGTCTTAAAAGTCTTTCTGCATACTCTTCAGTGATAGGTAGATCTGATGCTACATTTCCCAATTTGCGTCCTTGAGGCGCACTATGTAGAGGAATATAGTGAAATGTTGCAGAAATCTCATTCGTTCTCATGAAATCCATTACAAAATTGCGATCCTGAGCACTTGGCATGATTATGTAAAAAATGTGGGCATTATGACCTGCGTAGTCTGGAATTGTTGGTATATCCAAAAGTTTTTTGTGAGCAAATCTCCCTACCTCTCTTGCATAGAAGTCATAATTTTTTTGTCTCAATCGGGTTATCTTTTCAACACTCTCAAGTTGGGCAAGGAGGTATGCTGCAAGAATGTCGCTTGGCAAGTAGCTTGAGCCAACATCAACCCACGTGTACTTGTCTACTTCTCCTCTAAAGAATTTACTTCTGTTTGTCCCTTTTTCTCGGATGATTTCTGCCCTTTCAACAGCATTGTCTTCTTCGTTATTGATAAAGAGCGCACCACCTTCACCACAGGTGATATTTTTTGTATCGTGGAAAGAAAAACATCCAAAATCTCCAATAGTTCCAAGATATTTGTCTTTGTATTTTGCTTCAATCGCTTGTGCTGCATCTTCAACCACCTTCAAGTTGTGCTTTTTAGCGATAGTCATAATCTTATCCATATCACAAGCAACACCTGCGTAGTGGACCACCATAATTGCTTTCGTTTTTTTAGTTATTTTTCTCTCAATGTCTTTAGCATCAATGTTTAATGTCTGTTTTTCTATTTCAGCAAAAACTACTTTTACACCTTGAGCAAGAAGGATAGCGTTAATCGTTGAAGAGAAAGTAAAGGATGGTGCTATCACTTCATCGCCTGGCTTTAAGTTGAGAAGTCGTATTGCAAGTTCTAAGGCTGATGTTCCTGATGTAGTCAATAGTGCCCTTTTGGTGCCATACCTTTTCTCAAGAAAACTGTGCACTAGTTTTGTGTATTTGCCATCCCCGGACATATCCATTCTGTTATCCAGAATGTCGTGGATATATTTGCTTTCGTTGCCTGTAATATATGGTTTGAATAATTTAATTTTCATATTAAATTCCTTTCAAAATGTCTAGTGAAAATTGCTCATATTTATTCGCAACGTTCTCCCATGTATATTTCTTGCTTATTTTCCTTGCTTCTTTACCCATTTGTGTAAAGACACTTTTTTTAGACGCCTTGATGAGTAAATTCCCGTATTCGGCAATGTCAAACATTTTAGCCTTCAAATTCACTTTTTCAGTTGTCCATGAAAGAGACGGGATGTCAAAGCTAACCAATGGGAGTCCTGAAGCTAATGCTTCAAGAGAGAACAGTGAAAATCCTTCGTGCCTGGACGGAAATGCAACAAAGGCAGCTTTTGATAGAAGTTGTTCTTTGTCTTTTCCATAGGATGGACCTAGTACTTTGACTTTGTCCTGAAGTTGAAGTGAATTTACCATTTTTTCGATTTTTTCTTTGTCTGGACCAACCCCTACCATTACAAGTGGGAGGCAATTTTTACTTACCTTCGCGTAGGATTTAAGCAGTAAATCAATGCCCTTTTGACCCATGTCATACCTTCCTAAAAATAAAATGTACTCTGGCTTTTTCTTTTTGATCTTAAAAAATTCGCTACCTACTCCTTCAGGCACTATTTTTGAAACTACATTTTTGTTAACCTTGCGTATTTTTTTATCCTGATGGACCGTAAAAGGAAGTGCGTATTTGTAGAACCTCAGTCCAAAATTTTCAATGAGGTCAAAAGGTAATTTATAGAGCTTCGCAAATCTCTCAGCCTCAAATGATGTCGTAAGAGCAACGACAGGAATTCTTGTAAAAAGAGGTGAGAATAGAGTTGAAATAGGAGCTGTAAAACATTCAACTATAATGTCTCCTTTCAACCCAATAACGGTCGCTGGAAGAAGGAGAATGTATAGGAGATTGTTGAGTCTGATGTTCTTTGTTCCTACTCCGATGTGTTTATAGGTGAGACCATTTTCAACCCTATCTTCGTATCCCGGATACTTCGAACAAATGACAGTTATCTTGTGCCCTTTTTTTACCAAACGGCTACCTACTTCAACTGTTGCTCGCGCTTGACCTGCACCAAGTAGTGGGTTTTTTATATCGTCAAAGTCCAAAAATATTATGTTAAGTTTTTTCATAGTTAAAAAAGTGAAGTGACTCTATTCAAAAGGTAATCCACTCTTGGTAAAGTAATAAGTCTGGTCTTAGTAGTAGTTGCAACTTTTGCAGCATCAAAAAGCTGATCTGAGGAAGCATCCCAACTGAATCTTTGAGCCCATTTGTATGCTTTCTGTGATGCTATTTTCCGATCCTTGTGATTTTTTAGATAGAAATTAAGCTCTTTAGCAAAACTCTTTGTTTCCCTAACTCTAGCAAGCCTACCTGTAACGCCGTTAACCACAGAGTCCTTCAGTCCGTTAGTGTCAGAAGCTACAACCGGTGTTTTGCAGGCATTTGCTTCAAGAACGGTAATTCCCCACCCCTCAACTGTTGATGGCTGAACAGCAACCCAACTTTGTGAAAGAAGTTTGACCTTTTCCTCTTCGCTGACTTTTCCAAAGAAAGCAATTTTTTTCTCAAGTCCTAATTTTATTGCTAAATCTTTTAGTGTTCCCATATATTCTCCGTCCCCAACAACCCAAAGTCTTAAAGCTGCTTTTCTTTTCACAAGTTGGGCAAATGCTCTGATAGCTATATCAATATTTTTGTATGCTTTAAGTCTGCCCAAGTATATGATCGTTGGGGTTTGACTCTTCGCAAATTTTCTTTCAGGGAGGTCAATTCCTGGGTTTACTATTTGAATATTCTCTTCTTTAGCAATTCCTGCTTTTATTATTTCTTTCTTTGATGATTCACTAACAGTTATTACCGTTTTATTTTTGTAAACAAAAGGCATTACCTTTCCTTCGATATAACGGCCAATATATGAGAAAGGAAATTTCATCTGTTCAATAAAAATATCCTGATGAACATGATGAATTAAAAGTAAAACGGGTTTTGTTGAAAATAACGGTGCAAAGAAAGGTATTCCATTCTCAGAATCAATGATAACGTCGTAATTTTTTCTGAATTTTAAGATATAGTAAATAGCTGCCCAAAGGTAAACTGTGTAAAATCCTCCACGTCTTACGATATTTACACCATCTACAGTTTCATTCCGCTTGCTAACCCCGTCATTTCCACAAAATTGTGTCACAGTGTTTCCGCTTTTTACCCATCTTCTAGCTATTTCGTGAACGTACATCTCAGCACCACCAGCCCACATGTGTTTCGTATCTCTCCAGTTAAAAATTAAAACCCTCATGCCTTTCGCTGTGACGCGGCTTCTTTGTGGCAAAAAGGCTTCCACAAAATCCCTTATATTTTTGAAGATAATTTCAAGAGACTCTTCAAGGTAATGTAGGGATCCAACAACAATAAGACTCAAAAAACCCATACAGACCATAACGAGACTTATCTGTCCTATGGAAGCATGAAACAGATTTATGGCCAATATCTGAGTAAGTGAAATGAGGAATGTAAATACAGATAAAAGGTGTTTGTCTTTGAGTTGATGAAAAGAGGCTATATTTGACGCAACTGTAAATGCAACCATTGAGAGCGAATACATAAATAAGTATGGTGTTATTGTCAGTGCTTTTGAGCCAAAAATTAATGGCATTGTAAAACTTCCTAAAGCTCCGATGACAACGAATGCTGCCATGCTAGATAAGAATGAAGCAGTTAACAATTTATAAAATGTAGAGTTTGAATTTATCCCTGTTCCTTCTTTATGACTTAAAACCGGCAAAATAAACTGGGAGAATAGAGATCCAGCAAAATAGACCATTTTTCCAGCTAATGATAGTAGGGCATATTCGCCAGCCTGAACAGGTGGTAGGAAGTGTTTTGCCAAAATTACATCCATAGACAGATACACGATTATTGAAATTTTGGATATAGCACTTGAAAAGTAAAACTTTGCCGGAAACTTAGTACTTTCTGTAACTTTTGTCTTAACACCTTTATTAAGGTGTTTTGCAGCAATAATAAATAAGAATGAAGAAACAAGCAAAGAAATAAGTATAGAAACATAGGAATACTGACCTAACCCAACCAGCGAAAATCCAATTGCAAGACTGAGCTTTAAAACAGATTCAACAGCAACAATTGAGGCAACTAACCCCCACTTCATATTCCCACCCAAGTAACCACCGTCAACTGAGGCAACGATCATGAGAAGAAGAACCGGAGTAAAACTAAGAACCGGTAGGAGATTTTCCAATCTAAAGAAGTGTGCTGTGAATGGGGAAATGATAACCCACAAAACGCTTACAAGGATTGACAAGATAAGAGCCTTTTTCCTAACTGTTTGCCAAAATTTCTTTGCTGGTTTATTATGCTTCCCGAAGTAGAACGCGCTTCTATGGGTTACTGTCCTTCCCAGAGCTCCAATTGGGATATCAACAAGACTTAGGATACTTCCAATCAGAGAAACGAGTGCAAAATCTTCTAAAGAGATATTTCTTCCAAGAAATGCATTGAATGCGAGATTAAAGAAGTTTGAAAATACAGTAGCTAAAATAAGCATTGCTCCTCTTTTCTTCAAACTGTCTTTCCAGAAGTTATTTAGTAAAATTTTCATAGTTAGATAAATAAAGACATGGCAAACTTTAATGGGGCCAAAACTGTTCTCTTGACTGCTCCCACTGCATTCACGACAATTTTTCTTTCAATGTTTCCGACAAATACAAATGGCATAGCAATAGCTCCAATAGCTCCTGCCCATCCAAATGCAGGTTTTTCTACAACCCTTTTTTGCTTTTGAGGCTTTGCTATTGCAGTCTTAGGTTTTAAAAGATGAAGACCATGAACTGTCTTTTCCCAGTAGAAAGGCTTGAAGAAAAGTTGATAAAGAGCCATACCCCCGGCAACTGAAATCATCAACCAATAGAAAGGAATGAGAAAAACGTATTTCATAAGTGCTAGATCCTCTCTTTTTGCAAGTGCCACGAGGTAGTAGTAAAAGAAAAGGAAGTTACCAAAAGTAAGGGATATCATCGCTATATATAAGACGTAGGATGGATAAAGGTATTCAATCGTTGGCCCAACATAGGCATACAACGTGAAATACGCGATAGTTGCTAGCCATAAGAAGGGATTTATTAGAATGAATGCAATTTTTCCTCCAACAATGAGGTGAAACAGTGGAAAGTGAACTTTGCTTTTCTTCGCAAATTCAAATGATCTTCTAGTATGCACTAGATACGTCTGCATATATCCCTTGATCCAACGTGAACGTTGTCTTACCCAGTTGCCCCATTTACTATTAGCTTCTTCAAGAGTTGTCGAGTCTATAATGGCTGTCTTGTACCCCGCTTTAAATAGCCTCATCCCAAGATCTGCGTCCTCTGTAACATTGAATGGATCCCATCCGTGAAGGGACACTATGTCCTTTGTTCTGAAGTGATTTGAAGTACCACCAAGAGGTATGCTTGTGTTGATAGACTGGAATCCGGTAAGCGTTATACCAAACCACAACGAGTATTCAGCTGTAAAGAAGCGCGTAAGCAAATTCTGTGTTGGGTTGTAGTAATTGAGCTTTGCTTGATAACAAACAGTCCTTCTATCACCTTTTTTAAAGGCAAGATAGGCCTTTTTTAGCTGAAGTGTGTCTGGCTTGTCCTCAGCATCATAAATTACGAGATACTCACCTTTTGCAAATGAAAGGCCATAATTACAAGCTTTTGGCTTTGTTTTTGGCTGGGAATTTGGAACAACAACTATCCTCACATATGAAGGCAGGTTCAATTTTCTGGCTTTTAGGATAGAGTCCTTGTCATCCTCCTCAAGCAGCAACATGACGTCAAGTTTTTCTTTTGGCCAAGAAAGAGCAGAGATATTTTTTACGAATTGAGGAATTATATGAGCCTCTTTATATAGTGGACACAATATTGTGTAGATAGGAAGCTTACCTTCCTCAATACCTGAAAGTGCTTTACCCGTAATATGAACTTCGTTTGAATGTCTAAGACTTTTAGTAACGATATAGAGATTGAAAAGCGTATCTGCAAAGTAAATAAGACTCAAAATACATACAAGAAAGCTTAAAGTACCCAGTGTATTAACAAATAAGCCTAGGAACACTGAAAGAACAATTACGGTAATAAGAGTCTTTTGAAGAGCTGTAAAAGTCATCAGTGCCGAATCATTGTATGGAAGGGTTGTGTGAGTTACATATTTTTTGCCATTGTGGCGTGTGCCTGCCCCTTTCATAGAACCTTCTTTTAGAGATGGGATCGCAAAGGGATTCACTTTTTTGCCCTTCAAAAGAACAGCTTTTGATCCGATTTCAATACTTGTTTTCAGAAGGCCAATTTTTGATACTCCCTCTTTCCTTTTTGAAAACACGATATTGTGATCTTCAATCAAAAATCCTGCCTTTGATGCACGGTGTAAGAATTCGAGGTCAAAAGTCCATGCAGAGGCAGGTGTGAACTTAACTGTATTAATTACCTCTTTTTTAAATACTTTAAGCCCTGATTGAATGTCGTGGGGCAACTTAAAAAGTGTTCTGCCAAAGGCGATTTTGAATACTTTGCTTGAAACTTTCCTTACAAAATTGTCTTGATATGACTTGCGATTGGCTACAACCACGTCGGCATTTCTTAACTTAAGAGCCATTTTTACTATCTCTTCAGGTGGATATTGAAGATCTGCGTCGATAAAGGCCAAATTCTGAAAAGAAGCCTTCTCAAATCCTTCAAATAACGAGTATGCCTTCCCTTTTTTTCCTACTTTTGTATAGAAAGAAACAGGATATGTTAGTGAAAGTCTTTTCACTATTTCCTCTGTTCCATCACTAGAGCCATCATCTATAACAAGGATTTCATAGTAAAACCCATTTAAAACAAGTGAGTTACTAATCCGCTCTATTAGTTCACGAATATTTTTCTTCTCGTTGAAAGTTGGAACAACAACAGATAATTGCCTTGAAAATGTGTATTTCATACTAAAACTTAAGTTTCAAGCTTTGCTTACCTACTCCCTCCCACTTTGTGTATGTCTATAAATTTTTCTAGAGAATCACTTGAAACCCTATAATGCCCACCAAATTCTACAGCCTCAAGTTGACCCTCCTTGATGTACTTGTAAATAGTGAGAACCGACAAGCGAAGTAATTCCGCCACTTCATGGACGGTTAGAAACTCATTTTTTATGGCAAAATCTGACGTATTTATGCTCAAAATAAAACAATAGCCCATAACATATTGCTATGAGCTGTATTGAGTGATAGGTTATACCATAGTTTGATATAGATGTCAACTATAGGATGAGGTTGTGCGATACTGACTATTCTTAACAATTGTTAAGTATAGTCTTCTATGGTGTGCCTGCCATATATTTAGTTGAGTCGTCAAAATGACGGTTTTGTTAGAAAATTCCTGTATAATACTTTTCAAATGCTTGAGAACAATCTATTATTAATAAGAACTGGGAGAAACTTGACCCAAGAAGAGCTAGCTAAAGGAGTTGAGGTTACAAGACAAACCATTATTTCTATAGAGAAAGGTAACTATACCCCGTCTGTGCTTCTTGCATTACGTATTGCAAAATTCTTTAATGTAAAGGTTGAGGATATATTTCAGATTAATCATGAACAATAAAACAACTATCATAGAGGTGATTGTCGCTTTTCTTCTAATTGCACTTTTAATTTTATTTTTATCGCCCGTTGATCTTCTCATGCCGATGACAACAGGCTCGATGTCAATACTGCTAATCGCAGTTCTATTCTTAATATTTTCAGCGCTTGTCTTTCGGGAAAAATCACGGGATGAGCGGGAAAACATACTTAGGATGAACGCGGGAAGAATTTCCTTTTTGACAGGAAGCGTTATTGCAATTATTGGTATATTATTTCAAAGCGTTTCCCACAATATTGATCCATGGCTCGTATATACAGTTATAGGCATGATATTGGCAAAAACCGCTGCGAGACTCTACTCTGCACTGCGCAGTTAGGCTTCAATGTAAAGTCGACTTGACATTATTCTACTGACTGTTTATTATTAATTCAGAATGAATAAAACTCTTATTGTAGTTCTACTCGCGGTCATAGTTCTGGTGGCTATAGGAGCATTTGCTTACTCTCAAAGTTCATCAGACACTGGCTCTGCTATGATGTCTAAAGAGCTTGATGGGGAAGAAGAAATGGCTGTGAAAAGTGAAAAAATGGATAAAACGGATATTGAAAATGTAGAAAGTTCACGATACACCGTTTATACAAACGCAACTGATTTGGAGCATCTAGAGTCAAAAAGAGTGCTGTTCTTTTATGCTTCATGGTGTCCCACGTGTAGGCCAGCGGATGCCGATTTTAAGGCAAATTTAGACAAAATACCTTCAGATTTCACTGTAGTAAGAGTCAACTACAATGATCCTGAAACTGACCAGTCTGAAAGGGATCTTGCCAAAAAATATGCGGTTACCTACCAACATACTTATGTTCAAATTGACTCAAATGGGAAAGAAATCCGAAAATGGAATGGAGGAGGTTTAACCGAACTTCTAGGGAATATCGTGCAGTAAATATGATTCTACTCGTTGCTTTTGCCTTTCTAGCCGGTTTTATAACCATTCTATCTCCTTGTATCCTTCCAATACTACCCATTGTACTCTCTGGATCCCTAACAGGGGGTCATCGAAGGCCTCTTGGAATTGTAGTTGGATTTATATTAAGCTTTTCCCTCTTTACACTATTCCTCGCAACGATCGTGAAGACTACTGGAATATCTGCGGATGTTTTGCGAGCTTTTTCAGTAGTTATTATTCTTCTTTTCGGAGCAAGTTTGCTTTTGCCGAATTTTCAACTAACTATGGAAAAGCTTTTTACAAAGCTCTCATCTATTGTGAGTAGGAATTCGACACAAGCATCCGGCTTTTGGAGTGGTCTTGTCCTTGGAATGAGTCTTGGACTTGTCTGGACGCCGTGTGTTGGACCTATCATTGCATCTGTTATCACGCTTGCTGCTACAAGCTCAGTTAACGGAAGCGCAATCCTAATAACCTTTGCCTACTCTTTAGGTACCGCCATCCCTATGTTTGCTATCACGTATGGTGGGCGTTCATTACTCAATAAAGTCCCCTGGTTACTTCGCAACACAGCGCGTATACAAAAAGGTTTTGGAGTTCTGATGATTATTGTTGCAATAAGCATCTTCTTCAATCTTGATAGGCAATTTCAGGTGCTAGTCTTAGATAAATTCCCTTCGTATGGTGTTGGTTTGACCAAGCTTGAAGACAATGATTTAGTCAAAAACTTATTAAAAAAGAACAACTCACTACTGGACAAGAATTTGGTTGGAAAGCCGATGCCAAACGAAGGATCTTTCCCCCAAGCACCTGAACTCATAGCGGGTGGGGAATGGCTCAATAGCACACCACTTACTTTGTCTTCCCTGAGAGGAAAGGTCGTTCTCATTGATTTTTGGACATACACTTGCATCAACTGCATTAGAACACTACCTTACTTAAAGTCATGGAATGAAAAATATAAGGACAAAGGACTTGTTATTATTGGCGTTCACACACCCGAATTTGAATTCGAAAAGAATTTAAGAAATGTACAAAGGGCAGTTGCGGATTTTAAGATCACGTATCCGGTCATGCAAGACAACGACTACGCCACCTGGAATGCTTACAGTAACCATTATTGGCCTGCACACTATTTGATAGATAAAAACGGAGCAGTTCGTGATACTCACTTTGGAGAGGGAGCATACGACGAAACAGAGGAGATGATACAAAAGTTATTGAAAGAAACTGGGGCAAGCGTAAAGGACAAAATAGCAAATCCTACCTACTCAATTGATTCTCTCAGTCCGGAAACTTACTTGGGATACTCCAGAATGTCCGGTTTTTCTTCAAATGAACAGATATCGCAGGATGTAAAAACTACATATTCAATTCCTTCTTCTATCGCTCTTAATACTTTTGCTTTTGGGGGAAGTTGGATGATTGGTGAGCAGACAACGAAAGCCTATAAAGGTTCCACAATAGAGTATCATTTTCAGGCTAAAGACGTTTATTTAGTCATAAATACTACGTCAAATTCGGAAATTCAAGTGAGTCTTGACGGAAAGGTTGTTGATCCAACTGTTGCAGGGGAAGATGTAAAACAAGGTACAGTTGTGGTTGAGTCAAATAGACTATATCATCTCATCAAGTTGCCAAAAGCCGAGGAGCATATTTTAAAGCTTCAATTTCTTGATGACAATGCCTCGGTGTATGCTTTCACCTTTGGTTGAAGTTTTCGATTAAACTGAAAAGAAATCCTGCTTTATTTTCATCCAATAATCTTCTTGTCTTGTCAGGCTCTTTGTATCATTTTGATTCTCTAGCAAAAACTTGATTGCCTCCTCTAAATAAAGCGTATTTTGAGAGCCTTTGACCAAGATAAGCGCGTTTTCCGGCATCTCTTCTTTTATGTGAAGGCCTGCTTGAATTGCATTCTTATACCACTCCACTTTTGTGGTCATTCCTTTTTTGCCAAGCCCATCTTTTACGATAGGTACTACAAACTCTTGGGTTTGTGGCCCAACACAATAAAGCTCATCAACTACCTTGAGAAGGGCCTTAGCCACTTCTTCATGTTCCTGCTTTGATTCATTTCCGAGTTCACGCATATCCCCCATGAGAAAAAGCACTGGTCGACCCGTTTTTTCTTTCAAGGTTCTTAGCATCTCAAGAAAAGACAGAACAGTAGATTTTGAAGAATTATATGAAGAGTCGATCACAAGTGAATTTTTTATACCTGCAAAAAGTGAGGATCTACCTTTAGGTATTGTAAAATTCTTCTCTAAAGCTTCTTTGATTTGGGCATATTTGAGACCTAGACTGTGAGTTGCTAATATAACTGCAGCAAAGCTTTCTTTTGAAGCCGGAGGCAAGATAAGACCAGGAAATGAAAGTTCAATTACCCTCTCTCCCTTAGATGTCTGTACTTTATAAGAAAATTTAGTCTTCTTACTATAGATTGCGTAATCATCGTAAATGATTGAGTTACCTTTTTTTGAACCAAAGGTCAAAAGAGTCAACGACTCCTTCTTTGTCCTTTTATGAATAACTTCAGATAACCGCTCGTCGTCATTATTATAAATTCCGACTCTAGTAAATCCATTTGTGATGATTTTGCTGTCCTCTTCTGCAATCTTATTAACAATAAATTCCAAGCTGTCTTTCGTGTGCTTCTTTAAGAGTTTTTCGAACTGCATGGTGTGAGTAGCAGTCGCGTTGAGATCAATACTCATCTCGGGTTTTACAATAGTCAATAGATATGACATGTTTTTTGGTGGATATGGATCATCAATACCCATTTCGACAATGAGATACTGATACTTACGTAAATTGCCAACACTTAATGGGGCTTTTATGAGGGTTCTGAACCAATTTTTATTACTAAATCCATCCAGGGAAAGCCCGAGTATACCTAATGGAACACCTGTCTCTGAGTTTCCGCTCACAACGCCTGTCTTGAAGTATTCACTAAGAACCGCAAAAAGAGCGTTTCTTGTCGAAGATTTGCCTACAGATCCAGCTACGCCTATTACGTACGGTCTGTGAACTTTTAAGGCGACTTGAGCCCAAAACCGCAAGTAAAATAAAACAAAACGAACCAATAAATCCCTCATCAAGTAATTATATCACTACCCCCTTCTGTCTCTTGACTATTGTCTACCGGCTAATATATATTAGTACTCTATGGATGATGCAACAAATAAGGACGAGAATATTGTAGAGGGCCAAATTGAAGATGAAGCTGTTGTCACACCTGAAGTTGAGGTTTCAACAGAAGTAAGCGATGAACCTCAATCTGCAGCTGAATTAGTAGTAAGTCTTACAAACCTCATAAACGCAAATCTAAAAGAGATTAATGGAATTGAAGAAGAAATGGCAAAGCACAAGGAGATGGTTGATACAGTTCTTGACAATGATGCCACCTACAAGCAACATGCTGAAGCTGCTAAAGAGGCGTCAAGAATAAAGACAAACACGAAAAAAGAGATATTTAAAAGACCTGATGTTAAGCATGTTGTAGAAAAGCTCAATGAGTTGAAGGAAAATCTCGCGGACACTCGTGAAGAACTTTCTAATTATATCCAAGAATATGCAACTACCTCAGGCCAGAATTATTTTGAGGCTGAGGATGGAACCATACAAGAAATAGTCTACGTTGCAAGACTCCGAAGAAAAGCCGCCTAGTTTTTTGCCAAAAAAATTCCATTTGCTTCGGGTGTTTATAATATTCTGAAACACTTGGGTGCTCGCACACGGGTAAACCTCAGAATCAAAAAAAACCCACAAAAATACCGTAGTGTCTGAATATCATTCTGAAACACTTTCAGAATCGTATAAGCTGAAGCAAGTTCAGCACAATATTCAAATTACTACGGCATTTATTGGGTTTAGTAGGATCGAAATAGAAACTTAGTTTCTATTCCAACCTCCACCGTGGCCTCCACCTCCGCGTCTATCGTCTCTTCCTCCGCCTCCTCGGCTTCCGCCTCGGTCAAATCCTCCTCTAGATCCACCTCCAAAGCCTCCGCCTTGTGGTCTCTCTTCTCTTGGTCGAGCAACTGATACGAATATTGTTCTCTCTCCCATAGCCGACTTATCAAGAGCAGTGATTGCTTCTTGAGCTTTTGCGTCGTCTTCAAGTTCTACGAATCCAAATCCTTTGCTACGTCCAGAATCACGATCAGTGATAAGAGTTGCAGAAAGAACTGTTCCGTAATCTGCGAATAATGTTTTAAGATCATCCTCAGTTGTTGTATATGGTAAATTTCCAATGTAAAGTTTTGTCATGTAGTTTCACCTCCTGTCTGTGGGATTATAAATAATGTGTGTGTCTATATCTGGGGCTAAATGCGGCTTTCAATTTCCTCTTAGCTAGGTATATTGTACCACATTTATTGAAAATGCAAGTAATTATATCCTCTAAGCATTTTGCTAGATTTTTTGTACTCAATATTTAGCTTCAAATTTAGCTGTGAAGCGTTATTATTTTCATGGAAGTCAAAAAAAATATGTATATAGTTTTATGGATGTTGACAGGTAATGTATCTCGTTCTATTATGGGAATAGTTTTGGGCTGCCTTAAATTACAACCTCGCTTTGCGGGGTTGTTTTTTCACTAGACCTTCTTTGTCAAAACCAGACTCCAAGCAAAGGGGTGCTTGGACTTAACTACCGCGAGCCCTTGTTTTCGTAAGAAATTCTCAAATCCAAACGAAGTCCAATGATTGATATGCTCAGGGTGATTTCCAAAGTTCTTTAAATATTTTCCACGTATAAAATTGGCCATAATAAAAAATGGCTCATTGGGTACTGAGAAAACAATGTATTTTGACGTAACGCGTCTAATCTCAGCAACAGCTTTTACCGGATCTTCTAAGTGCTCCAATACCTCAGTACAGATTGAAAGATCAAATGAATTATCTTTGTAGTCCAGCTTATATACGTCACCCTTTTTAAGCGCAAGCTCTGGGTATATCTTTCTACCTATTTTTATTGCGTCAGTTGAATAGTCTATACCTTCATTTTTCTTTCCTATCTTTTTTTCCTCCAATTTTTTAAGCGTAAATCCTTCTCCACAACCAACATCAAGAATAGTTGCTGCTCGAAGTGGCTTTATCATTTTAAAGAAGGCTTTGTAGAAGTTGTTGATTAATAACTTCTGAATAGGGTTTGTATTTGCGTGCTTTTGATAATTTGTTGTTTCCGCCATAAGTGTTAATTATACTAAATACTACATGAAAATTGTTGGAAAGTTTCTTTTTTGGTTTTTCATCATTCTTGTTTCTTTTAATCTGATTCTTTTCAGCCTTTCATATATCGATGTAGGAAAGTTTGGAGCCCTCTCAGATGTCGTGTCCCCATTGCCAAAGCTTCTGACAAATGTCATCTACAACGAATCAAACTCCTCATTTTTCTGGCAACCCCGTCTTGGAGTGCTGGGTACTTCCCAAAAACCACTTAACCTCACAGCAAAAGCAGCGCTTTCCTACGACACAACGACAAACACGATGCTTTATGAGAAAAATGTTGACGACAAGTTACCGATTGCTTCATTAACCAAAATAATGACTGCAGTAATAGCACTTGAAAATATGTCTATGAACCAAGTCATCACCATAACCAAATCAGCAGCAACTATTGGAGAAGATTCAATGGGATTATCCGAAGGCGAAACGTTAAAATTGTCTGACCTCATGTTTGGCATGCTCCTACAGTCTGGTAATGATGCGGCAGAAGCAATAGCTCAAGCTAGTAAATTTAAAAGGAGGGACTATATCCACCTCATGAACAAAAAAGCTGAGGATTTGGGACTTTCTAACACCAGATTTACTAACCCAACCGGCCTTCAGGGAGATGGAGAACAATATAGTACTGCCAAAGAACTGCTTGTTATGACGAATTATGCTTTACAAAAGAAGGATTTTTCGGAAATTGTTGCGACTTACCAGCATGACATTGAAGTTACTCCAACTCACAAGGGCTACACGCTTTTCAATGAAACGAATCTTTTGACTACCTATCCTGGGGTTAAAGGTGTAAAGACAGGCTTTACTGATGAGGCTGGGCTATGTCTGGTGACGTATCTTGACTACCAAGGGCACAAAATCATAGCGGTTTTACTTAACAGTCAGAATAGGAGAGCTGAGATGGCAGAGATACTCGACTATAGTCTGAAATCGTTAGGAATAGCGCCACCGCCACATAGTTGAGTGCCTGAGGCGGGACTCGAACCCGCATGACTTGCGCCACACGCTCTTAAGGCGTGCGTGTATACCATTCCACCACTCAGGCAAACGTTTTATTATTTTAAAGCACGGTGAATTCAAACACAAGCAAAATGAACTAAACGCTAATATCTAAACCCTATTTAATATTACTACGGAGAAACTCTATTATGTGGTTATGGAAAGTATAAAAAACGTACATATTAACCAATAACAATCCAGGGAAAACAATTCCCTTTTCTATAAAACTACCCGTATGGAATCGCAATGCTTTGATTGGAGGTATACCAAGGTTTATTGGAAGCGGAAACAGCCAAGGTACTCCACTGTGCGTAAATGTATCACTGACTAAGTGTGACAAAACCCCAATCATAAAAGCCCACCATACGATATCTACATCAACGATAAGTACGTTATGTATCAGAAGAAGGAGGAATTTTGAGATAACCCCGAAAAAAACGATTCCAAGAATGGAATGCGAGATGTGTCTGTGACCCCCAAAAATAGGTGAGAGTAATTTACCTAGAACTATCCCAAACCTGATTCTTTTCCAAACGACTCCTGTTGACTGATCAATGTCCGGGGCAAGCCCTCCTATCATATTTGCCGAGAAAGCCACAAATGCTGTGGCTAAAGTCATATTCGGGATAGATTGAGTTGCAACAATAACATTAAGTGCAGTAAAAGCGGCTAGATCATGTGTTCTTCCTGTCATTTGAGGTTATTTGTAAAAAATGTCGAAACTGTGTCTAGGTATAAGGCGTGGTCACTTTTGTAGGTGTGCACGTGATCTGAGTTAGGAAAAACTACACGGGTTCCTTTTTTGACTTTGGACAATAGCTGTTCTGAATTGAATGGTGGTATCAGGTCATCTTTGGCTCCATGCAAGAACAGTAACGGTGTGTTTTCAAGATAATATATCTGGTCTACTGGCCTTACACTCAGCGCATCAATACCATACAGAGTTTTTGCCCAGAAATATACACCTGGATGTAAAAATCTTGGTATATTGTGCTCCCCCTCCATTAGATGGGAAATTGCGGTCACAACTTCAGTTGCTGGACTATCAAGAACAACAGCTCCGGCATCTTTAATTTCCCTTGATGCCATGATGGTTGATATGGCTCCCAAAGAATCACTTACGATACCTATGCTCTCAGGAGCATATTCCTGCTTTACTAAGTATTGGAAAGCCCCTGCAACATCGTTTTTTTCATATTGTCCAAAGCTTTGACGAGTAACTTGAGATTCCCCTGTCCCCCTAAGGTCGAATAAAAGCACTGAGTATCCCTCTTCTACAAAATGCTTAGCTATCTCTGTACCTCCATAGTCAATATTTGTTCTATTCTGTCCTGCTCCTGGAACAAACATGATTGCCTTTCCATTTGTGCCCGGGAAAAACCACCCAGCAAGTTGTGTATTGTCAGTAGAGCGAAAAACTACATCAGCTGCTCTGTCCCCTATCGTATGCTTGTCGACCGTTATGGGGCTTGGATTCAGAATTGTGAGTGAGTAGGCAATATAAGCTGTGATCCCAGCGTATCCGATAGCTGCAAGAGCTAAAATCGCCAAAATTCCTGCAACTATCCATTTTATGTTCATATTAAAAGTGTACACTGTCACCAATCTTTTTTGAAGTATTTCTTTCCTTTTAATTCTTTTGGCAAATAGTCCTGATCAACCTTTTTTCCTTCTTTTTCTTCCTTCCATGCATATCGGATGTGACCCTTTCCATAATCAAGGCTTTCCATAACTTTGTTTGCGGCATTGCGAAGATGCAATGGAATTGAAGGAAGATTGTCTATTTCAACATCATTCAGGGCTTCAAAAATACCTACAGTTGAAGCTATAGATTTTTTTGCAGAGGCAAGGAAAGTAGCAGTCTGGGCCAAAATAAGTTGTGCTTCAGGAAGGCCTATCATATGAACTGCCTGCATGGCACTAGTGGCAACGACCAAGGCGGTAGGTTGAGCGTTGCCGATATCTTCACTGGCAAATATGACCATTCTTCTGGCAATAAACATAGGGTCTTCTCCTGCTTTTAGCATGCGGGCCAGGTAGTGAAGCGTTGCGTCAGGGTCACTGCCTCTCATAGATTTTATAAAAGCTGAGATGGTGTCATAATGATAGTCCCCTTTTTTGTCATAATAGACTGCCCGTCTTTGCATGGCCTCTTCTGCAGTTTTGAGGTCAAGTTTTTTTGAAATACTTACTGCAACCTCAACGGCGTTGATGGCAAATCTGGCATCCCCATTTGAGTAATTGACTATATGTGTAACCGCTTCTTTTTCGAATTTAATTTTAGGAAAAAGCTTTAGTACTCGAAGAACAACTTTTTCAATATCACTATTTTCAAGAGGCTTTAAAACAAAAAGTTGAGACCTTGAAAGAAGCGGAGCGTTGATGCGAAATCCCGGATTTTCAGTCGTAGCACCGATAAGTATTATTGTTCCATTCTCTACATGAGGCAAAAAACCGTCTTGTTGGGCTTTATTAAATCTATGGATCTCGTCAACAAAAAGGATGGTTTTTTTATCTTGTTCTTCTTTTAGCTGTGTAGCATGTTTTATTACATTTCTAACATCAGCAACGCCTGAAGTCACCGCAGAGAAGAATATGAATTCCGCATCAATTGAGTTGGCAATTACAGTTGCTAAAGTTGTCTTTCCACATCCTGGGGGGCCCCAGAATATCATTGACGTAATATTGCCTGTCTCAATCATCCGTCTGATAGGTTTGTCTTTCCCAACAAGATGATCCTGACCTATAAAATCATCTAAGCTTGTGGGGCGCATCCGCTCTGCCAGAGGAACTGTCTGCATGAGAACATTGTACCACTACCTTTCAAACCGTTCGTTTAGTAAAATAGTTGAAATAAGGGCCCATGGCTCAATGGTAGAGTACTTCCATGGCATGGAAGGGGTTAGGAGTTCGAATCTCCTTGGGTCCA